>JBGTDX010000035.1:0-5198 GCA_041748075.1 Thermoanaerobaculia bacterium | reverse complement strand
ACCCACGCGGCGTCCCGATATCCCAGTTCCCACGATCTCCGAAGTGAGGCCATCGAATCGGACTTCGCCCCGAGTTGTGCGTACGTGCATGCAGCGTTGTATGCCATCGACGGATCGGTCGGCCGCAGCGTGACTGCGAACTTCATCTCGCGCGTGGCGTCTTCAGCACGTTCCGCCCGGGCGTAGTAGCTTGCTAGGAGGGAGCGCGCCCGCGCATCCTCCGGGACTTTCAGAACCTGCGCCTCGAGGGCGAGGATGGCACGCTGGAGAAAGCTCGCATGCTTGTCGCCGCCCAGGGCAAAGAGAGCGTTCATGATCGGGACGAAGACGCTGTAGTCGTCGCCCGACGCTTCGACGGCGCGCTCCGCCATTTCGCCGATCTCACGATAGTGGCCCGAGGCAAACAGCGATCGCCCGAGGAGATAGTAGGCGCCTTCGCAGTCCGGCTTGGCCTCGATGGCTCCCCGCACGAGCGCCTGTGCGTCATCGTGACGGCCCTCGATGTAGCAGATCCAGGCCTGCGCGAGCTGGACTTCCGGTAAGGACGCGCCGAGCTCACTTGCGCGCTTCGACGCGGTAAGCGCTTTCTCCGTCCACTTCGAGGTGCGATCGTAGTCCGAATGGTAAAGCGCGCAGACGTACGCGATCCCTGCATAGGCGAGTGCAAACGAAGGATCGATTCCGACGGCGTTCTCGTACATCTGCAGCGCGAATTCCAGATCCTGACGCGTCCTTCGTCGCGCATAGCTTCGGCCGCGGAGAAAAAGATCGTAGGCCTGAAGGTCGTCCGTTGGTTTCGCCGAGATGGCCTGCTGCTCCTGCGGCGAGAGTGTGATGCGCAGCGCTTCGGCGATCTTCCGGGCGATCTCGTCCTGCACCTCGAACACGTCCGCCATTTCGCGGTCATACCGCTCGACCCAGATCGGAAACCCCGTCTGCGTGTCGATCAGCTGCGTGCTGATGCGCAGACGATTGCCGGCGCGGCGAAGCGATCCCGCGAGGACGTATGCCGCGCCGAGTTGCTGTCCGATCTGAGCCGGAGTCGCCGGCTTGTCCCGATACGGCAGTACCGTCGGCCGCGAGAAGCTCTTCAGCCCCTTGATCTTCGTCAGCTCGGTGATGATGTCTTCGGTGATGCCGTCGCGGAAGTACTCGTCTTCATTCACGCCGCTGAGGTTCTCGAAGTAGAGAACGGCGATCGATTTCTCACGCTGGACGCCGGAGTCGCCTCGCGAGTCACCTCGCGAGTCGCCGAGATCCGCGATGCGCCGGCTTCCCGACGAGTCGAGGTCGCGCTTGAGGCGGAGAAGCTCAGTACGGAGGTCCGTGGCCGACTGGTACCGCAGATTCTTGTCCTTCTCGAGGGCACGTCCGATGATCCTCTCGAGCTGCGCGGGCAGCGCAACGTTGATCTGCGTCAGCGGAATCGGATCGCGGTTGAGGACCGAGTCAAAGACGACTGCAGAGGTTTCGCCCTGGAACGGAAGCGCGCCGGTCGCCATCTGGTAAAGGACGGCGCCGAGCGAGAACAGATCCGTGCGTGAATCGGTGAGCTGGCCGCGCGCCTGTTCCGGCGACATGTAGTACGTCGTGCCGAGCGTCGTGCCGGCCTGGGTGAGACTCTGGCGCTGGACGGCGGTCTCCGCTTCCGGATCGCGTCCATCGGAACCCTTGATCTCGATCTTCGCCAGACCGAAGTCGAGGATCTTCACCTGACCTCGGTCGTTCACGAAGATGTTCGCAGGCTTGAGATCGCGATGCACGATGCCTTTCGAGTGCGCAGAGTCGAGGGCGTCCGCGAGCTGGATCGCGAGATCCAGCAACTCGCTCAGCTCGATCGGCCCACGCTCAACTCGATCCGATAGAGTTTCTCCCTCGAGAAGCTCCATCACGATGAAGTACTCGGTCTCGTGCTTCTCGATCGAGTAAACGGTGCAGATGCCCGGGTGGTTGAGCGCCGATGCCGCGCGCGCTTCGCGTTGGAAACGCTCGAGCGTCTGGGGATCCTGCGCCAGCGCCGGAGGAAGGAACTTCAGCGCGACGCGCCGCCCCAGCTGCGTGTCTTCGGCCTCGTACACGACGCCCATGCCGCCGCTGCCCAGCTTTCCTGTGACGTGGTAATGCGAAACGGTCTGGCCGATCATCTGATCCCCGTTGCGAGCGCGTACTGGCTCTGTCATCTCAAAGATGCGCTCAACGTATCACGAAGACGGGCGGGTTCGCTGTCCAATGCTCGCGGCAAGTAGCGGGACATTCCGATGTCCCGCGTTTCCGGGAGTCGAGCGGTACGACTTCTGAAGCATTCATTCCGGGTCGTCGCTCCAGAACAGTTCGTGACGACCCCGAGGACGGCGGATCGGAATCCGCCGCTACTTCGCGGATGGACTTTGCGGGCTCTGGTTCCCTGCTTGCATCGTTGTGAGAATCAGATGCTGAAACGAAAGGGGAAACACCATGGATCGTCTAAGAAAGATGTTCTCTTCGCATCCGAATCCGGCGAGTGACGCAGGCGAGGTTGCCTTCGCGCTGGTGAGCGCGGCAGCGGAATGCAGCTATGTCTGTACGACCTGTGCCGACGCTTGCCTCGAGGAGCCGAATGCCTCCGAGCTCCGCGGCTGCATCCGCACGAACCTCGACTGTGCGGAGATCTGTTCCCTCACTGCACGGCTTATCTCACGACCCGGTGAGCAGGACCGTGGCGTCCTCCGCGCGCAGCTCGAAGCGTGTGCGAAGGCCTGCCGCTCTTGCGCCGACGAATGTGATCGCCATGCTGACGGCATGGAGCACTGCCGGATCTGTGCGGAGGCCTGCCGGAAATGCGCCGACGCATGCGACGCGATGAAGAACGCGCTGGTGGATTAAGTAGAGGGACATTCCGATGTCCCTCGTCCCAGGTCGTAGTGCGGTACGACTTGTGGGGCATTCATCCCGAGTCGTCGCCCCAAAACGCGCAAGTTTCGAGACGACCCCGAAGAACGGCGGATCGGAATCCGCCGCTACTTCAGGGACGGCGCGTGCGTTCCGCCATGGCGATGAAGCGGGGATCGTTCCGCAGACTCGCCAGGCGAGAATCTGCGTTCATGAAGGTGACCATTCCGCTTCCCAATTCGACGGACCGGCTAATGGCTTCGATCGCCTTGTCGCGGTCACCCAGCGCGAGGTAGACGTACGCGAGGTGATAGGGATCGCCCTCCCCGCGCATCACGCGGCTTTCGAGCTGTTTGCGGAGCTCCTCCGCAGCCTCCCGCTGTCCCGCTTCCGCATGGGCCATCGCGAGAAATGCGGTCTGTTCGGCAGTTCCGCCTGACAGCTCGACGGCTCGCCGGGCTGTTGCGATGGCTTCAGGATGTCGACCACGCTGCGAGTAGAGCCTGCTCAGAATGCCGAGCAGCTGTGGAAAATTCGGGTCGATCTCCATGTACCTCTCTGCTGTCTCGAGCGCTTCGTCGTCGCGGCCCAACGAGGTAAGGACGCCGACGACGTTCCCGCCGATGATCATCGACAGCGGATCGAGACGCTGCGCCACGAGAATCTGCTCGTACGCCTCGTCGAACCTGCCGCTGAACCGCAGCATTAAGCTGTACCAGTGCCGGGCTGTCGGGTAGTCGGGGTCCAGCTGGATTGAGCGGCGGAATGAGGTCTCCGACTTGTCCCACTCCCGGCGGTTCTGGTGGATCGCTCCAAGAGAGGCATGCGCTTCGGCCATCCCTTCGTTCAGGGCGATGGCACGCCGGATCGCGACTTCGGCTTTGTCGGTGACTTCGGGGGCGGGGCGATCGGAGTATTGTTCCATCAGCAGATAGCTGTCTGCCACTCCGACGTGAGCCAGGGCGAAGTCCGGGTCGTTCGCCACTGCATGCTGAAAGAAGCCGAGGGCTTTTTCGATCGACTCCGCCGTGCGCTTGTTCCAGTGGTAACGTCCTTTGAGATAGAGTTGGTACGCCTCGGCGTTATCGGTCATCGGGGACGCTGCAGTGCGATCGCCAGTTGCACCGGCCGGCCGGAGACGGGCCGAGATCTCATCCGAAATCTCGTTCTGCAGCGCCAGCGCCTCGGTGAGTTTGCGCTCGTAACGCGCTCCCCAGATCTGGGCGTTCGTCCTCGTGTCGATCAGCTCTGCCTGCACATTCAGCACGTCACCGCGCTGCAGCACACGCCCCGAAACGATCGCGCGCACGTCGAGATCGCTCGCGATTTCTGCAAGGGTCGTGTCCTTTCCCTTGTATCGGAACACCGTGCTGCGCGGTATGACTCGCAGCGTCGAGATGCCGGCGAGATTGTTGATGATGCTCTCCGAGATTCCGTCGCTGAGGTATTCGGTCTCGGGATCGTTCGCGACGTTCACGAACGGCAGCACGGCGATCGAGTCGATGGTGTCCATCGCCGCAGATCCGGTTCGGGAGCCCTTGAGCAGCACCGCCGCCGTGATGACCAGCGCCAGGACGCCGACGAGCGCAGCGACCACCAGGGCCGTCTTTCGCTTCCCATCCTTCGGCTGCACCGGCTTCGCGATCTCACCGGAGCTCGAGTCGCGCTTGAGATTCTTGAGGTCGACGAACAGGTCGCGTGCCGACTGATATCTCCGGGCCGGATCCTTTTCGAGAAGCTTCCGGACGATCCGCTCCAGCTCGGGAGGAGCCGAATAGTTGAAGCGGGCGATCGGATCCGGCTCCGAGTTCGTAATCTTCTGGATCGTCTCCGTCGTCGTCGCGCCTTCGAACGGCAGTCGTCCGGCAATCAGCTCGTAGAGAACGATCCCGAGGCTGAACAGATCGCTGCGGTGGTCGAGCGTGCGCCCCAGCGCCTGTTCGGGACTCATGTAGTACGGCGTGCCGATGATGAGACCGGGACTCGTTTTGATCCGCGTATCTTCGTCCTGCACATCGACATCGGCCGCGAGTTTCGCGAGACCGAAATCGAGCACTTTCACGTGGCCGCGCGGGGTGACCATGATATTGGCCGACTTGATATCGCGATGAACGAGGCCGCGGGAGTGCGCCTCGTCGAGTGCGTCGGCGGTTTGGATCGCGATATCGATCACTTCATCGACCTCGCACGTTCTCCCTTCGCGAAGCTGCGAGAGGGTCTTTCCCTCGATGAGCTCCATCGCGATGAAGATCGTGCCGTCCGCTTCGCCGACTTCATGGATCGTCGAGACGTTGGGATGGCTGAGGACGGCAGCCGCATGCGCCTCGTGA
>JBGTDX010000034.1:0-4001 GCA_041748075.1 Thermoanaerobaculia bacterium | reverse complement strand
GCCGATGCGGATCTGATCGAGCGGGTGCTCGAAAATCTGCTCGATAATGCGATTCGATACGCAGCGACGGTTCGGGGGGTCGTGGACGTCGCCGTGGAAAGTGATGGCGGCGATGTGGAGATCCGGATCCGCGACACCGGTCCGGGAATCCCGCCGGAGGAGCTCCCGCAGATCTTCGACCGCTTTTACAGTTCGGAGTCTTCAAACGACCACGGCCGTGCAGGTCTCGGACTCGCGATCGTGCGACGCATTCTTCAGCTTCAGGGCTCGGAAATCGTGGTCGAAAGCAGCGCTTCCGGGGGAACCACCTTTCGATTCCGGCTCCATCAGGAAGCACCCGGAGCGGACCTCACGACTTCCGAGGAGAGGCTTGCAGAGATACGAGGCGAACCATCTCTCTGAAGCTACGAAAGTCTCCATCCGAGATCCTTCGAGACGATCGCGACCCACACGAAAACGTACGTGTTCATCGGTCAGGAAACTCGGAGAGCGGGTCGCGACGTTTTTCGCTGACCTCGTGATCAATCCCCTTGCGCTGCTCTCACGATAGCTCTCGCCGCTGCGCGTCCGCCAGGGCCGCAGAGGTGAGTGACACGACAAAAGGAACGGCGAACGTCAGCGAGATTCGCAGGATGGCAAGGTTTTCCACCGCTCCTCCTGAGAACAGCATCCAGATCGTTTCGGTCTGGTTGATCACGGCGAGGATTGGACCGACGATGAGCGCCGTGAGAGTCGCCCGGCGACGATTCCGAGAGGCTCGGGCGGCTGCGAGACATCGATGCATGTCCTGTTCTTACCGAATGCCCGGCCTGCTGTCCAGTCAGTTCAGCGAAATCGGCGCAATCAAATTCGCACCCGGATCGTAGAGCGTCTGAGGCATGTACGCGTGCCAGGGAGGAAGAATGACTGAAACCACATCCGTGAGCCCGAAGCAGATCCACTGGAGCTCGGCACTGATCGCCGGATTGATCGCGACGGTCGCGATCACAATCACGATGGCACTGTTCGGAACGAACATCATGAAGATGCTCGGTTCGACGATGCTGGGACAGGACGCGAGCGTCGGCGCACAGTATCTCGCCGGAGGGATGTTCCATCTGATGGTCGGCCTCCTCTGGGGTGTGATCTATGCGCGGCTGTTCGGACCGGTGCGCGCGTGGAACCCGCTCCTGAAGGGAATCGTGTACGGTCTCGCCATTACCGCGGTCGCCCTCGCCACCATGCCGATCATGATGCAAATGATGGGCGGAGGTGGTGCCGGGAACCCATGCGCCGCGAATCCGTGTGCAGCGGCCAACCCATGCGCCACCGCCATGAATCCGTGCATGAAGCACGGCGCCATCTCGGGTGGCGCAGTCGCAGCGGGAAATCCCTGCGCTGAAGTAGCGGCCAACCCTTGCCAGCCGACAAAGGCCGCAGGGAACCCATGCAATCCATGCGCGGCCATGTCGAGTTCTTCGACAGCACACCCTGACAATCCCTGCAACCCATGCGCGACGAAAGCCGCATCCAATCCGTGCACCGCGAAAGCCAAATCGAATCCCTGCTCCACCAGTGCCGGAAATCCGTGCAATCCATGCGGCGGATCCGGAGGATCACCGTATCAGTCGATGATCAGCCTCATCAATCATCTCGTCTTCGCCCTCGTGCTGGCGTTCGTATACAGGCCGCGGGTAACCGGATGAAGCTCTCTCCCCCAGTCCGCCTCGCCGCCGTATTCGCCGGTGCAGTCTTCCTTCTCGGAGCAACCGGCTATTGGCTGGAGCGGAGCTCCACCCCTGCGGACAGCGAAGGGCTGGCGTGGGGCGGCGGTACGGGCGCTGCGCGCCCTGGTGAGATGGTCATGGTCCCCGGCGGCACGTACAGGATCGGAGACGACTCCGATCACGCGGCCGCTGACGCGCCATTGCGCGAAGTCGTCATCCAACCCTTCTTTATCGATACGCACGAGGTCACCAACCGCCAGTTCGGCGAGTTCATCGATGCGACCGGCTTCCGAACTACCGCGGAACAGCAAGGTGGAGGGTGGGGTTATCGATCCGGCGCATCGGACTGGGAGTATCTTCGTGGTGCAAGCTGGCGAGAGCCGCTCGGTCCGGGAAGCTCGATCGACGATGCGCTCGACCATCCCGTCGTTCTCGTCTCCTGGGAGGATGCACGCGCGTATGCCGCGTGGGCGGGCAAGCGATTGCCGACCGAAGCCGAGTGGGAGGTCGCCGCCCGCGCCGGTGTATCGGCTGGCAGCCCCACCTCCCGACATCGGAATCCCTCGAAGGATGGATCTGCCAACGTCTGGCAGGGAACCTGGCCGAGGCGGAACGAGCTGGTCGATGGATTTTTCTACACAGCGCCCACGGGATCATTCAAATCGAACGACCTCGGTATCTACGACATGATCGGAAACGTCTGGGAGTGGACCGAAGATCCGTACGATCCGGTGGGCGCGCCGGAGATGCGTGTCGCCCGCGGGGCGTCGTGGTTCTGCTCCCCGAGCTACTGCGGTGCCTATCGTCCCGGGTTTCGCGGCAAGAGCCCGATCTCACGCGGCTTCAACAACGTAGGCTTCCGCTGTGTGAGGGATGCGTGAGTCTCAGGCATCGTTCGGCATAAGCAGCAGGCGCGTGGGGAGAGGAAGGAATGCGGCCGCCGTCGTGCTCTCCCTCTCCCCGCGAAGTCGGGGAGAGGGTGGCGCGCAGCATCCGCGCAGACGTTGAGAACTTGCGAGATCGTCGCGCGCCGGGAGAGGGGCGTTGGGGCTTGCAGCTTCTCCTGCCGGTCGGCTGCATTCGAATTGCCTGCGCGGCCCCTCTCCCCTGACCCACCCCTGACCCCTCTCCCCGTTCACACGGGGAGAGGGGAATGGAATGCCGCGCGAGTGCAATCGTCAGGGCAGCACGTTCGTTCTATCTAGTATGAGAGTCGATTCCGATCATCTGCGAGGTTCGATGCCTCGTCTCATGCTCGCTCTCCTCGTTCTGACACTGACGGCTTTTGCCTGCGCGACGCCTGACCTCGACCATATGCCGGAGCCGAAGACGAGCGACGGACTGCCACACATCACCCAGGTTGGAAACGATCCTGTTCACACGCTGCTCGCTCCCGACGCCATCCCCGCCATCGACGAGCCGGAGTTCGTTCGCGCGGCCGACGCGACGTTCATGGACGACGACGAGCCGGTCATCGGTGTCATCGTCGACGGAGAGGCCAGGGCGTACTCCACCTGGCATCTCGATCGCCATGAGATCGTCAACGACACGATCGCCTTGCAGCCGCTCGCTGTCACCTGGTGACCACTCGCGCATACGGGCGTCGTGTACGCCCGACCGGAAATCGAAGATAGTCCTACCACGCTCGGCGTTTCGGGGATGCTGTGGCGTGATTCCCTGGTGATGTACGACCGTGCGACGCGCTCGCTCTGGAGCCTGGTCAACGGCCGGGCGGTCGCCGGTCCGATGAAAGGGAAGCGACTCGAGGAGTTTCCATCCCAGCAGATGACGTGGGCCGAATGGAAGCGCCGCCATCCGGACACACTGGTACTCGTCAAGCCCCGCCTCTCCGGCTCGACGTACGATCGATACTTCGATGATCCGGGCATGATCGGGGTTCGCGGGTCGCAGAATTCCGACGCACGTCTGCCGGGAAAGGAGCTCGTTCTCGGTCTCGAGCATGATGGCCGCTTTGCAGCCGTCCCGATCTCCGCGCTCCGTCAGCGTCCGATCCTGCTGACCACGGCATTCGACCGGCCAATCGTTGTCACCCGCACCGCCGCCTTCGACCGGCGTCAGGGCAATCGTTCTCTCACATTCGAGCCTGCTGATGGCGCCCGGATGCGCGATCTCGAGACCGGCTCGGTCTGGTCACTGGACACCGGCAGAGCGATCGCCGGACCGCTCGAGGGACGGCGTCTCGGGCGCATCTCGGCGAAGACCGTCTACTGGGCGATCTGGGCAAAATTTCATCCAGAAACCGAGGTCATCAAACCCTGAGAATGTTCGCGAGCA
>JBGTDX010000033.1:0-8463 GCA_041748075.1 Thermoanaerobaculia bacterium | reverse complement strand
GCCGAAAGAGATCCGGCGAGGCAGAGGCGGGCTGGCGCGAATGATTGCTGCATGGCTCGGGGTGTATGAAGGCCGGCGAAGGCTCCGCGTGATCGCGCGGACGCTGCATCTGAAGAGCTGCAGCCGGATCACGCAGCTGGCGGCGGAATGCGAGAAGCTGCTGCGGGCGGACAAGCGGCTCGAGCAGTTCGTCGCGGCTGCGCGGCTTGCCCTCGCGTAGCCGCGATCGATCAAGCCACGAAATCTGCTGCTTTCACAGGTGGCGGAGCCTTGCGCGATTGAAGTGCGCTTCCGTGTCCAGCAGGCCTGCGACGGCACTTTTGGTGAATCCTGAAGCTCGACCGGACGGGAACCCGCGCGCGACGAAGCGGTATGGCCGCCGTCCCTTGTTCGGGACTCAATATTGAGGAGCCTTTGACGTGTGAACACGCTCTGAATGAAGCTGCGACCCCAAAAGGCGACCTGGCCCCGGGGACTCGGCCTCGCCCCTGCGCACGGCGTCCGCGGTGCTTGTGTGTCTGCTCGCGCACATTCGATCGGAAGCTCCGCCGGACTTTACCGCGCGGACTCTATACTGTCGCTACCATGGCCGACGAGAAGGACCCTGCGGACGACCCAACGGCGATGATGTCGCCGTCCGTGCGGACGCCTCGCGATGAGCCGCGGTTCACACCCGGCACGATGCTCGACGATCGCTATCGCATCGTCTCTTTGCTCGGTACGGGTGGAATGGGTGAAGTCTATCGCGCCGAGGACACGAAGCTCGGCCAGACTGTCGCACTCAAGTTCCTTCCTCACACGCTGAAGGCGGATCCGGTGCAGCTCGAACGGCTCTACAGCGAGGTTCGACTCGGGCGACAGGTCTCGCATCCCAACGTCTGCCGCATGTACGACGTCGGTGAATGGAACGGCAATCACTTTCTCGCGATGGAGTACGTGGATGGCGAGGACCTCTCATCATTGCTGCGACGCATCGGGAAACTTCCGCCCGCCAAGGCCCTCGACATCGCGCGCGAAGTCTGCGCAGGCCTGGCTGCGGCCCATGGTCTCGGGATCATTCATCGCGACCTCAAACCAGCGAACATCATGATCGATGGGCGAGGGCAGGCCCGCATCACTGATTTCGGACTCGCCGTGGTCGCCGAGGATCTCGCGAATCGCAGGGAGATCGCCGGGACTCCCGCGTACATGGCTCCCGAGCAGCTCACGGGCGGCAGCGTCACACAGAAGTCGGATCTCTACGCGCTCGGACTGGTTCTCTACGAGATTTTTACCGGCAAGCGACTGTTCGATGGGCAGACGTCCGCGGACGTGGTGTCGCGCCGCTCGTCCGTGAAAAACCTGAGCGTCTCGAGCGAGACGCGCGAGATCGATCCCGCCGTGCATCGCGTGATCACACGCTGCGTCGCGGAAGATCCGGGCGCACGTCCTCCGTCGATTCATTCGGTGATCGCGGCCCTTCCGGGAGGCGATCCGCTGCAGGCCGCTCTCGACGCCGGCGAGACTCCTTCGCCGCAGATGGTTGCGGCCGCGGGAGAGGTGGGCGACGTTCGTGCTCCGATCGCGTGGTCGATTCTCCTCGCGTCGATCCTCGGGACGGCGGCGGTTCTCGGTCTGTTCGGAAAGACGATGCTCTTCCGGCTCGTTCCGCTGCCGATCCCTCCGGAGGCGCTCGCCGAGCGCGCCCGATCGGTTCTTGCCGAGGCTGGATATGGAAGCGGAGCACGCGACAGTGCGTACTTCTTCGATCGGGACCAGGATTTTTACGAAGCGTTGATCCGCGACAAGTCGTCGGTCGATCGATGGAGCTCGCTCGATCGCCTCCGTCCGGGAGTTTTCGTCTTCATCTATCGTGAGAGTCTCCACCTCCTGGTATCGCAAGGGTCAGAAGGGCGTACCACTCCGGGCAACCCTCCGATGATCCTCCCGGGAATGACGCGCGTGCACCTCGATGTGCGCGGGCGCCTGCTCGGATTCGAAGCAGTCCCCCCCCGACTCGCCGCCGCGGATATGCAGAATGCACAGCCGGTCGACTGGTCGAAATTCTTCACCCTCGCCGGCGGGGACATCGAAGGACTCGAGCGCGTTCCAGTTCGATGGGCCGCTCCGGTGGATGCCGACGAGAAATTCGCATGGGAGGGCCACTTCCGGGGGCAGCCGGAGACAAAAGTGCGCATCGAAGCGGGGAGCTCTTTCGGAAAACCGGTGTGGTTTCGCATCAAGGGTCCCTGGGTTTCGGACGCACCTGCCGATCCCGGAGCTTCGCGTCATCTTGGCGATCAGATTTACAACATCAGTACGGCCGTGATTCTCGTCGTTGCCGTTCTGCTCGCGCGGCGAAATCTTCGAAGGAGTCGCGGGGATCGCCGCGGTGCGAATCGGCTGGCCATGGTCGTCCTCGCTGTCGGAGTCGCCCGCCACCTTCTGCGCATGGATCACGTGAGCGACGCGGGTGCAGAGAGAGAGCTGATCGAGAACGGTCTCGCCTGGGCGCTGCTCGGCGCGGCCACCGTCTGGGTGGGCTATCTCGCGCTGGAGCCGTTCGTTCGGCGACGCTGGCCCCATACGCTGATTGGATGGACGCGTCTTTTCAGCGGACGGTTCCGCGATCCGATGATCGGTCGTGACCTCGCGATCGGAACCTGCGGCGGCATCCTGATCGAGCTGATCTTCATGGCGACCATCCACGCGCCCAAGCTCTTCGGTCAACCCGCACTCTCACCGATTGCCCGATGGACGTCACCGCTGACCGGACTGCGGCACCTGTTATACAGCTGGCTCCTCTACGTGGGTGAGGGAATCTGGTTCGCCCTGAGTCTGATGCTGATGCTTCTCGTACTGCTCATGTTGGTGCGGAGGCGATGGGCAGCGGTGCTCGGGGTGTGGCTGGTCCTGACCGTCGGAGCGCTGGGTGGTCAGGCTCCACTGGTCGAGTTCGTGATGACTGGAGCGGCGGCGGCAGTAGTCATATTTCTTCTGACCCGTTTCGGGATTCTCCCTGCTGCAATTGCGTTTTTCACATTCAATATCATCGAAGCTGCACCGTTGACCCTCGATCCATCTGCCTGGTACTTCAGCCGATCGGTGATCTGTCTGATTCTCCTTGCTGCAATGATGGGCTATGGATTCGTGGCATCGCTCGGGAACAAACCAGCGTTCCTGGTACCGATGCTCGACGATTGAGTTCTGACATCAGGCGGTACCCGGCGGACTCCCCGTCGCTCGCCGCGGCAAGCCGGTAGCCGTCGGACTCCATCATGCGGCGGACGGTCGGAAGGTAATCGTCAGACCGGATGTGCGGCCGGAGCTGCAGCGTGACCTCACGCGTGGAAAGAATCTCCTCGTCGGATTCGATGCGGACGATGTTCATGAACGAGTATCCTCGCACACCTCGAAAGTAGTTTCAGCCATTGGGTCTGACCCCCAAAAAATCCCATCTCCAGTTCGGCTTCACGCGGTACAACTCGCAACCCATGCTTTAGCTGACAATTCTATAGAGCCGTCCGCGTTCATTGGAATGAGACTTCGAAACCGCTCGCGCAGCTCGGTACGTTGTTCTTCGGGCAGGCTCATCGCGAAGGTCGGCGCCGGCCCTTGACCACCGAGAAACGGTGACCAGAGATCTTCAAAGTTCTTGAAATGCATTGGAATCGTTATCGAGGTTATCCGCACCTGCGCCGCTCCCGCGGAACGAAAGAGCTGTTCGAGTGCTTCGGGTCTGCAGAGAGGGAATCGATTCGACTCATCCAAAGCGGTAGCGCCTGGATAAAGTGCGATGGCTGCATCCCAGAATAGTCTGATCACCTGCATGCCTTCGCTGTAATCCCACACGTAGGCTGCGACTACGCCGCCTGCTCGAACGCAGCGGAGCATCTCGCGGAAGGCGCTCTGTGGCTCAGGAACGAAGTTGAGCACCAGCCCTGACACGGCGGCGTTTGCGATTTTTTCTCCGAACGGTAGACGAGCAGCGTCACCACCGACAAAGACCGCGCGACTGTCGGTGACGAGTCGACGAGACTGGTTCACAAACTCTACGGAGCGATCTGAGGCAACAACGCGCGCGGGATCGGCGACTAATAGGATTGATGATGTCAGTGCGCCGGAGCCACAACCAACCTCGAGCCACACACTTCCTTTTGCCACTGATAGATCTGCAACGAAGTTGCGCGCGACTTCTCGGCTCCAGCGACCGATGTATGCCTCATACGAGTCGGCGCTTTGCCATACGTCGCGCATGTCGAATTTCTCTTCTCGCTCTGAGCTTCTCTTCTCGCCCTTCCCCAAAGACTGTCCGGTGGATATGGACTGAAGCTCCGAGCACAAAGACTGTCCGCCGATGTCCGGACCCGGAGCTGTCCGCTGCAATCATGTTGGGCGGTATTCCAATCATGGCACAGCCGCTCACTTCGTCACAACGTACCAGTTGTTCTGAATGTCATGCGCAAGACGGTGCGTCGTGATGGACCGAAACCCCGCCTTCTGCAGATATTCGCGAGTCTTTTCTTCACCCCACATGGCGCCCAGACCTTCCCCGCCTTGCGCCAGCGACACCGTCATGCAATGCATGCACGAGATGGTGTAGAGGAACGTACCGATCGGATGTTCGATGTCCTTGTGCACGTGGCTGGTACCACTGATGTCCTGCATGAGATACACGCCGTCGGATTTCAAGGTTCGATAAATGCCCTCGAGCACTTTGAGCGGCTGGGCTTGGTCGTGTATCGCATCGAAGGTCGTCACGAAATCGAACGCCTCAGGTTCGGCGTTGGCGTCAAAAGCGCTGAGATCGACGGCAAGGAACTCGACGTTCGTCAGACCGTATTCCGTCGCCTTGTCGCGTGCGTAGCCGGTGGCTTCACGCGAGAGATCCATGCCGACGAAGCGGCTTCGCGGGTAGAGTTCAGCAAGCCGCATGAGAATGCGGCCCCGGCCGCATCCAGCATCGAGCACGCGGATGCCCTGCGCGAGCCGCTCCGTCAATCCCGGCGCGAGCGGCAGGACGTGCGACTCGAGCGATGACAGCACCGACTGACCGCTGTCTTCGGCCATCAGCTCGTGAAAACGCGGAAACTTCTCGTACGGTACGCCGCCGCCCTTCTCGAAGCATTCGACGATGTCGTCTTCTACACAACCCATCACGCCGATGTATTGTCCGAATACCGCCATATTGTCGGCTACCGCTGCCCGTGTCAGAAACGCTGCATGTTCCGCCGGCAACGAATAAAGTTGGCTAGATGGATCGAAGTCCACCACGCCACCGGTCACCATCGCTCCGAGCCACTCTCGGACGTAGCGCTCGTTCAATCCAGCCCGGGCTGCGATTTCTTCCGAGCGCGCCGGTGGCAACAGGCTCATGACGTCGAACAGTTCGGTGCGGTGGCCGATGGAGACCATCAAACACAGGGCACCGTTGTTCAGCGCGGCTAGCACCTTTCCAGCGAACGCTTCCGCCTTCGTCTGATCGAATCGGGGCTCCGTGTCTTTCGCTGACATGCCCTCTACCTCCGCGTTTGTTTCGTCGACTGTGCCGCCTGACCTTCCTGCGGTTCCCCGGCGCGAACCACACGCCGAATAGTATAGAGCTAGATGCACGGAATGCTTCGCGTTCTGCCAGAATAGCCATCGCTTGCGTGACGCGAATACTTCCGGAGAGCAGCTCGAGCTCGCCGTCATCGTTCCTACGCTGAACGAGCGGGAGAACGTGCTCGAACTCATCGACCGGCTCGAGCGGGTGCTGCAGGATCTCGTCTGGGAGATCGTCGTGGTCGACGACGACTCGCAGGACGGCACCGCGGACGCGGTACGCGCGCGGGCCGCCGGAGACCGCCGCATCCGCGTGCTGCAACGCGTCGGCCGTCGCGGCCTCTCGTCGGCCTGTATCGAGGGGATGATGGCAGAGCCGAGCAGGTCGACAAGCGACTGCGGACCCCATGAGCCACACCCCCATCTTCCACATCCTACTCCTGCAAAACGGGAACCGCCCTATGGAAAAGTGGAAAACGCAAACGGCGCGTTTACCACTTTCCCACAGGGCCTGCTAGCGACGAGAAAAGAGTTGAACCGCTCTGGGAGCTACTCATCGAAAATCTCCTCAAAATCCGATGGTAGACATCGCGACGGTCCTTGCCTGCTAGATGTGTATCAGACCCGAAGAATGAAAAACTCGGCTCGTTGACCGTTCAAATTTTTCATATTTCGGGTCTGACCCCAATGGCCACAGTGGGGTATCAGAGCTTCAGTCGGCCGTCTTTCCCATCCGCGAGAAGATGGAACCGTCTCAGAGCGCCCGGGCGATTTCGCTTGCGAGCCCCTTGGCTTTCTCCAGCTCTTCGTCCAGCTCGGCCCCCGTATTGACGGTCACGTGGAAGATCCTGATGCGATCCACCACGCTGAGCTGGCGCAGCTTAGGCGCCCACATTGCCTTGCTTCCGATGCCTTCCACCGGCGTGACGTCCGCCTGAAAAGTCATCTCGACGTCCTTGTGGGAAGCGGTGATCCCGTCCGAGAGGCGCTTCATCGCCAGATCGAACGAGGCGAGCGCCTTTTGCGGAGAGTCGAATTGCGGTTCATAAAGCGTCAGGCTCACCTGGTTCTCCGTCCGGAAGTGCTGCATCTTCACATCCTCACCCTTCAACTTCCGCTTCATGTAATCGGACACTGCGGCTGCCTGGTTCTTCTGAAGCTCAGCGGCGTTCGGCTTCGGCCAGCTGACCCCGCAGTAGGGATGCGGCGAGCTTTTCGACGGTATTCTCGTCAGCTGGACATCCGGGCCGATGTCGAACGATGCCCGGATGATTCTGTCGTCGAGTACTTCGCAGGGTTTGGTGTCCGTGGATGGCTTCGCTCCAGTCTCTTCCTCGACGGCCTGGAGGATCGTCCGTTCGATCTCTTCTGCAGTCGGGATCTCGTCCGCCGTCGTCAACTCGCTTTTCTCGCCGCAGGCAACGATTGTGACTGCGAGGAAAAATGTGAGAATGAACTTCGTCCAGTGATTCATGGGACCTCCTGGTTGTCGGGCTGAGCTCCCACTCTATAAAACGTGATGTGCGGGGTCAAACCGATAGATGAAGATGTCATTAGAAGATCGCATGCACGCGGTGCGTCGCCGTGGATGAAAACATGGTCGCGGCCCCTTGCAGGATGTGATTGATCAACCGATCTTGAGAATAGGCACAGGTGTTCGTGTTCAAGCTCGTACTCTCTTTGTGGGAGAGATCACGTTTAGAAGATTGAGCCGCGCCCACCTTAGGAATCACCTTCTGTCGCCAGTAAGCAGTAAGTCGAGCACGCGTAGCAGCCTCTATCTATTCCATACCGGCGCACACGCCACCTCTGCCACTGAAGCGAGCGTTTAGCCTCTGCCACCGACAGGCGACGCTTCGCTGTGTTGCTGACTTTTCTGATCAGCTAGGTTGGGATTCTGTCTGCCAGCCCGTATCTGTTCAACAATTGTTTTCGTAGCAGCCGGGGCAGCGGCACTACTACCGCATTCACGGTCCGACGGTGCTGATCGAGTACGACAACACGGAGGACGGCGGGAACCACATTCACACCGTCTGGCGAAATCCGCAGGGCGACTTTGGCGACCACGACGTTCTAGCGCGCCACTATGACGAGGCGCCGCATCATGCGGCTACTGGCGGGCAGGCTCACGTTCACTCGCTGCGATCCGCTCCCGCTGCGGGCCGATGAGGCGGCGCGGCTCCTTCAACGGCTCGAGGCGGCGTTGATCTGCACGCGCCTGACCAGGTCGTTGTTCAGCGGGCTGGCGCCGGGATCGTGCTGTCGTCCTCGAACACCTGGTTCACACCGAAGAGCTCGACAGTATCAATAGAATCGTGTCTAACTCCGCGCTGCACTGGCTCCGAGTGCGTTACTCTTTCGCGCGCGTGTGCGGTGTCTCCAGCTCTGTACTATTCGGCGTGCGTTTCGCGTCGGTTAACCGCAGGAACGCCAGGCCTCACTCGCAGCTCATCGTGGGCCGGTAGACCTGCATTGCATTGGTGCCGGAATTTCCGCCAAGCGTGATCCCGCCGCCCGGCAGGAATATCCGGCCGCCGATCACCCCGCTGCCCTTGAGCCCGTGGACGGCGATTGGGAGATCCGGCAGCCTGGTCCAGCGGTCGGCGCGGGGATCATAGCCATAAGCGGTGGGCGTCAAACCCAGCACGTGCGTCCGCTCGCCCTCGCCGCCGAAAACGAACATGCAACCGGCGTAAGCGGCGCCGGTGATTCCACCGCGCGGCGCCGGAAGGGGGGCGCCTTTGCTCCATGAGCGGGTCTTGGGATCGTAAATTTCGACCACGTCGACTCGCTCGGCCATCGCGCCCGGGCCGGTGCGACCGCCGGCGACGATGATCTTCCCGTCGATCGCGACCATGGCCAGGTGGTTGCGCTGGGTCGGCAGGTCCGGAAGCTTTCCCCACGTGTCGGTCGCCGGGTCATAGACCTCGAACGCGGAGC
>JBGTDX010000032.1:0-45229 GCA_041748075.1 Thermoanaerobaculia bacterium | reverse complement strand
CAGGCGCATGGTGATCACTCGCGGACGCTCGATCGTAGTCGCCGTACGATGGGGGGAGAAAATCAGGAAAAAGAAAACGAGCGCATGAAAGGCGATCGAGATGAGCAGGCCGGCCGGATTCAACTGGCCGAGCGATTCTCTTTCGAGAAGAACCTCAGCGACGCGGTCCTGCATTCGCCTTCTCCAGCGGACGCGTGACCATACCGAGTTGTTCCACGCCCGCCCGATTCATGATGTCCACTACGGTGACGACCTGCCCGTACGGAACGCTCTGGTCCGCCTCGAGCAGCGCGCGCTTCACTTTTTTTCCCCGCAGCATCGTCCCGAGACTCAGATCCAGATCCTCCGTGCCGACGGAGATTCCATCGACATGAACCTCACCTTCACGCGTGATCGAGATCGTCGAGGGCTGAACGGCCTCCGCTTCGAAGCTCCGGCCTTCCGCCGGGGGCAGTTCCACGATCAGCCCCTGGGTCAGCATCGGCGCGGTGATCATGAAGATGATCAACAGCACGAGCATGACGTCCACCAGAGGCGTCACGTTGATCTGCGACATCGTTTCGAGATCGTCGTCGAGGGATCCTGGTCTGAGTGCCATAGAGTTCGTGTTGTTCCAGTTGTTCACAAAGTAGACAATACGCGGCCGACAGCAGAAGAACGGCCACTCTGAAGCTTTTTCACTTTCTACTGTGTCCTGTCGACTTCAAAGATTAGACTCCGTTTCCGCCTTCAAAGTAACCGCAATCACGTGAAGTTTCTCTCCGTGAGATTCAACAGCTCGAGGGTGAAGTCCTCCATCTCCCCTCGGGCCTGCCGGAGCCGCTGGATGAAATGGTTATAAGCGAGGAGCGCTGGAATCGCTGCGAACAGACCGGCGGCCGTATTGATGAGCGCCTCACTGATGCCCGGTGCCACTGCCGTGATCGAAGTCGAGCCCGTCGTGCCGATGGTCTCGAAGGCGATCATGATTCCCCACACCGTGCCGAACAGTCCGATGAACGGCGTGGCTGAAGCCGTCGTGGCAAGGAAGGGAAGACTTCGGCTCAGGCGCACCGTCTCGACGCGGGAAGCCCGGAAAAGCGCCCGCTCCACCGAGTCGAGCGATTTGATCCGGTTGGATTTCTGCCCCGACGGATCGTGGGAGATCTGGGCATCGATCTCCGCGTAGCCCGCCTTGAACAAACCCACCAGGGGAGAGTGTGGCATGTGCGGGGTGGCCACCTGCACGTCGATCAGACGCCGGCTCTGCCGGAACACTCCCAGAAACTTGCGCGATGCCTCGGAGGCGCGATGAAACCGCCACCCGACCACCAGGATTGCCGCCCAGGAAAGAACCGAAAAAAGAATCAGGATGAAGAAAACAGCCTTGCCCACCCATCCCGTGTGTTGAAATGCTTCCCACAGTTGCAAGATCTGCCACCTTTGAGGCGCCTGCTTCCGGCTCCCCATCCTTCGGTTTGAGTTAAAATGTTGGTGGCCCCGGCAGGAGTCGAACCTGCGACCTAAAGTTTAGGAAACTCTCGCTCTATCCTACTGAGCTACGGGGCCGGATTACAACCGCAATGACATTAACAGACAAAAGATGAAAGCTGAAAGAGGAACGACGAGATCCCGGGGCCAATTCCGTGAAGGTAAACTCATGTTTTTCAATCCTGATCCGCCTCGTCGGCAGTTACCCCCTGGTCCATATTTCGCAAGCAGCTGAAGCGGCGGAGATGTCTCCGCGAAAGGTCGTGCAACGTGTGGTTCAGAACCTCAATCCTCTCGCTTACGCTGGTCTTCCTCACCGGAGGGCTCGCGCAGGGCGCCGATTCTGTTGACGGAGCTCCGAAGCGGGAAGTTTCGGGCTGGCAGTCGCCAGAGCAGAATCCATGTCGCTGGTGGAGCGAGGAGGAGTGTGCGGGAATGATCGAAGGTCTCCCCCCCGACGCGCCGAATGTGGAGACGCTGATCACCGTGGACGCACAGAAGAGCATCGCCTATCTGTTCAAAGACGGCGAGCTCGTCGCGAAGGCGCCGGCGGCGACGGGAAGCGGCAAGCTCCTGGTCAAAGGCAACCGTCAGTGGCTTTTCCGCACGCCTCTCGGGCGGGTTCCCGTGCAGCGGAAAATCGTCAATCCGGTCTGGACCAAGCCGGACTGGGCATTCGTCGAAGAGGGACGGAAGATTCCTCCGATGAACTCACCGAGTCGTCTCGTTCCGGGAAAGATGGGCAAGTACGCTCTCGATCTCGGAGACGGAATCCTCATTCACGGCACCGACGACCCGAAGTCGATCGGTAAGAAGGTATCGCACGGCTGCATCCGTCTCGACGACCGCATGATGAAGCTTTTCTATCAGCACGCGAAGGTCGGGACGATCGTCTACATCTACTAGAGCTTCGGATTCACTTCCTGATCAGCTTCTGGTCGCGCCGGTCTTTCAGAAAGATCGATACGACCAGATAGATCCCCATGGCTGCGGCGATGACATAGCCGCCGACGGCCAGGACCGGATACCCGGCCCAGCGGTCCGAAGTCGGGACCTGCATGATCAGAGCAGAGGCGACCAGAAGGGCCGCGATCACCAGGCCAACGGTGATCCGATTGGCGATTCGCTGCATGCCTTTGAGCAGGTGGTTCATCTCCGAGAGGTGAACGTGGACCCCCATCCTGCCTTCCGCGACTTTGTCGAGAATCTCGCGGGACCGCGCAGGTAAATCGAGGGCGAGCTGGTTGAGATCCAGCATTGCGCTGTAATAGTTTTTCGGGCTGAGCCGCTGCCGCACCTTGTGCGCGATGAGCTCCTGCGAGTACTCCTGAATGACTTCCTGGGGATTGAAGTCCGGATCCAGCCTGCGGGTAATGCCGTCGAGATGAAGCAGCGTCTTGGCGAGCATGGCGAGCTCGCTCGGTATCTGAAGCTCGTTGTCGTTCGCCACGGCGATCACCTGGAAGATGAGCTGTCCCGTGTTCGTCCGCTTCAGCTCCGCATCGTGATACCGCGTCACCATCCCGTTGATGTCCCGAATGAAAGCTTCCTTGTCGAAGCCATCCTGTTCCCGCCCCATCCGGATGCAGACCTCCGCAACTTCCCGTCCGCGGTTGCCGGTGATACCGAGAAGCAGCTTGATGACGTTGTCCTGCATCTCGGAACCGATCCGCGAAACCATTCCGAAATCGAGAAGGACGATCTGATCGTCGCGAAGAAAGACATTGCCCGGGTGGGGATCGCTGTGCCAGATGCCGTCGACGCAGATCTGTTCCAGATAGGCCCTGGTGAGGACCACTGCGAGCTGGGCGTAGTCGTTCTCGATCAATCCCAACGGGGTGAGTTTCGAGACTTTCTTTCCATGAACGAGTTCAGTGGTCAGCACCTTCGATGTAGTCAGGTCGTCGATGGTCGCCGGGATGTGAAGCTCCTCGAACTCAGCGAGGTTTCTCCTGAGGATCGCAGCGTTGCGTGCCTCCTGCAGATAATCGAGCTCGCTCATCAGGGTTCTGCGAAGGTCCTCGACCGTCGCTAACAGATTCATCTTTCGTCCGATCGCAGTGTGATTCTCGAGAGCCGTCGCGATCTCGCCGAAGACCTTGAGGTCCTGCTGGACGATCTCCCGAACGCCTGGACGCTGTACCTTCACGACGACCTCGCGTCCATCGCGAAGAATTGCGCGATGCGCCTGGCCCAGAGAAGCCGCTGCGAGAGGGGTCGCCTCGAACTCCTGAAAAACTTTCGAGATTCTCGCCTGCAGTTCGTCCTCCACGATCTTCTCGACCTCGGCGAACGAGAAGGGCTCGACATCGTCCTGAAGGCTCTCGAGAGCCACCACATATTCGGCAGGCACCAGGTCGGGACGCGTGGAGAGCAGCTGGCCGAACTTCACGAAGGTCGAGCCCATCTCCTTGAGGCGCGCGGCAAACGCTTCTGCGCGCTCTTTCACGTCGGGCTCGATCGGTTGGTCTTCGACAGGAGATGGAGGTTCTGCCAGAGGGTCGACATCCACCCGGAAGTCTTTGAGCCCATAACGGGTCAATAGAAAGGCAAGGTCTTTGTAACGTCCGAGATGCGCAACGTTCAGCATGAGCGGACGCGAGTGCAAGAGGGCTGCCCGGTGAAGAGTGAAGGGTGAAGAGTGAAGGGTGAAGGAACAATTTCACTCTTCGCCCTTCACCCTTCACTCTTCCCCCTTTACCCCTCTCCGCCGCTCTGTTACGATCTTCAATCGCCCTTTCCGGGCAATCTTCCTCAAGGAGCATTTCCCGAATGGCAGCAGAACGAAAGCACCTGTTCACCTCGGAGTCCGTCACCGACGGGCATCCAGACAAGATCGCCGACCAGATTTCCGACGCGATACTCGACGCGGTACTGGGAGCCGATCCGATGGGCCGTGTTGCCTGCGAAACTCTCGTGACGACCGGTCTCGCGATGATCTCAGGCGAAATCACGACGCAGACATATGTCGATTTTCCTTCGATTGTCCGCTCGACGATCCGCGACATCGGATATACGCGCGCGAAATATGGGTTCGACAGCGACACGTGCGCGGTCGTTTCGTCGATC
Source organism: Thermoanaerobaculia bacterium (assembly GCA_041748075.1). Lineage (GTDB taxonomy): Bacteria > Acidobacteriota > Thermoanaerobaculia > Gp7-AA8 > Gp7-AA8 > JBGSYJ01. The sequence goes on along the minus strand of JBGTDX010000032.1, from coordinate 40,690 downwards.
GATCCGCAGTCCGTCGACATCGCGCAGGGCGTCGACACGGGGGGCGCGGGAGATCAGGGCCTCATGTTCGGCTTCGCCGTCCGTGAGACTCCCGAGCTCATGCCGCTGCCGATCATGCTCGCCCATAAGCTCGTGCGGAGACTATCGGAAGTACGGAAATCGAATGAGCTCGATTTTCTCCGTCCCGACGGTAAATCGCAGGTCACCATCGAGTACGAAGGCAAGCGCCCCATCCGCGCAGAAGCCGTCGTGATCTCGACTCAGCACTCGCCCGCGGTCAGCAACCGTGACCTCCACGAAGGCATCATCGAATCGGTCATCAAACAGGTCGTGCCGGCGGAGCTGATCGATGAGAATACGAAGTTCCATATCAATCCGACCGGGCGGTTCGTCATCGGAGGGCCGCAGGGTGACACCGGCCTGACCGGCCGGAAGATCATCGTCGACACCTACGGCGGCCGTGGCCGTCATGGGGGCGGAGCCTTCTCGGGGAAGGATCCCACGAAGGTCGATCGTTCGGCCTCCTACATGGCGCGCTACATTGCGAAGAACCTCGTTGCAGCGGAGCTCGCGGACGAAGTCGAGGTCCAGCTTGCGTACGCCATTGGAGTCGCCGAGCCGGTCTCGGTCTACGTCGAGAGCTTCGGCACGGGACGTATCAGCGACGACAGGATTTCCGAGATCGTGCGAAACAACTTCGACATGACGCCCCGGGGCATCATAGAGTCGCTCGACCTGCGCAGGCCGATTTTCCGGAAGACCGCAGCGTTCGGACACTTCGGGCGCACCGAGCCGGAGTTCACCTGGGAGCGCACGGATCGAGTGGACGCTCTGCGTCGGGATGCGGGCGTCTCACACAGCGAGCCGGTCAGCGTTTAGTGGCGTGTGTCAAGCATCCGTCTCACCCGCTCCTGTCCTGATCACTTCCGTGTGGACTCACTTCAACGCGAACACCATCGCGCCATGCTCTGAGGCGATGATCGTCGCGTGCTCGTTCGTGACGGTCCGCAGATTCGCGAAGGTCGAGGGCGGGAGGTAGATCTCCCGCTCATCGCGCCTTCGCGTCGAGGCAGCCGCAGCCTCTCGCATCCCCGCGGGATAGAGCAGCACGTGAGTGAAGCCGTCCCTCCGGAGTTGGGCGATAAGAAGCTCTGCCGACGGAGCCTCGAGGTACGCCGCGACGCGGGGACCGTCGAGGTTGCCGCCGCCTCGCACCGGAACCGTGAACCAGTAGAGCTCGTGCAAGCCCACGGCGAGCGTTTTCGAATCACCCTCGAGAATCCGGTTCGCGACCTGCGACGCGGCGTAAGACTCACGATGCCGCGCCAGGTAACTCTCGTCGGTGTCCCTGCCGCTCAGCGTGGAGAAGGGATCGAGTCTTGCGGCGTAAAACCATACGAGCAGGAGTTGCGCTGAACAGAGAACCACCAGGACGATGCGCACCACACGGCGGTGAATGCCTTCGCTCAGAGTTCTCTCCAGAGCGATCGAGCCGATCATGGCCAGAAGTACCAGCCATGGCAGGAGGACTCTCGACGAGGGACCGAGCGCGTATACGCCGGCTCCCGTGGCAAGGGTGATGCTCCAGCTCCACATCAGAAAACGTTCCTGGCGCAGTGATCCCCAGGCCGGAATCGCGGCCGAGGCGAGAATCAGGAGTGTCACGCCGAGAGACTCGTCGATCAGGGTTCCGTCAAAGACGTAGTTGGCAGCCTTCGCGAGCATGCTGCCCGCCTCGCGATAGTGAGACACCGAGGGCGCATGATCCTGTAGAAACGGTGCGAATGGATTTCCGGTCAGGAACAGATTTCGGATGAGGAACACGGAACCGGCCAGGACGCCTGCTGCGAAGATGGGAAGTTGCTCGCGGATCCGCCCCTTCGCTTCAGGGGACGCGATGATGCATGCGAGCACGAGTCCGGCGGCGACGGGGTAGAACGTGTACTTGGTGAGCATTCCAGCGGCGAGTGCAACTGCCACGGCCGCGCCGTATCCGCGGGTCGCTTCGCGAGAATGACCCTCGAGCGTGATCAGGAGCGCGACGGCCGTTCCGGTGACCGCCCAGTCGTTCCACGACAATCCGGCTGTGATCAGCAGCGCGGGACAGGTCACCATCGCCGCAAGCGAAAGGAGCGAGGCCGCATGACTCACCCTTCCGCGCAACCACTCGTGAATGAGAAACATGGTGGCGATCGCGACGAAGAGATGCAGAAAGTGCGACGCGGCCGCTCCATCCGTTCCGAGAATCGCGAGGAGAGGAAGGTCGGCAGACTCGGTGCCCATCGGAAAATACGACTGGGAAAGGAGCGGCAGCTCGACGACTCGTCCCTCAACGACCCAGGCCTGCGGCACCGCCAGGTGATAGGCGAGCTCGTCCAGGGTCGAGGCCGGCAGCTGGGCCATTCCGAGAACCGGCAGGATCGCCGCCGTGATCAGCATCAGACCTGCGGCAGCGGCAGGTCCTGGGGAGAACGACACGGCGGACGGCATGAGAGGCCGCAGAATTCTCGCCGCGAGCACGATCGTGACGAGCAACAGGATCGACAGCACCACTCGGGACGTCGAGAGCAGACCTGCGAGGAAACAGAGAACGCCGAACAGGGGATAGCCGGTCACAATGTAGAAAGCGAGCGACCGCGCAGGGGATGCCACGCCTGCGAGACGCTCGAAGATGCGCAACGCGAATGCGCCTGTTCCTGCTATCGCCACGAGAACGGCGCAGGCGAGAAGAAGGGGGACTCCCAGTCGCAGCGCGAGAAGAGGAATGAGCACGAAGCGGGAGAGAAAAGTCGCGGCGAGAACGGCGGCGATCAGCCAGAAGAGCGTGAAGCTGAGGGCCGACGATCTCCGTTGCTCATCCGCGTTTGCCATGCGTGAGTCCAGAGTACGACAGAAACGCGCAGAGACACAGAGATGCGCTCAATCCGAGATCGGTTGCAGCGCGCTGCGAATTGCCAGCACTTCCCGGATGATCTGCCTCGCAGTGTCGACATTCAATTGCGTGGATCGGTCCGAGAGCGCCGCGGACGGGTTGTCGTGTACTTCCATGAAGAATCCGTCGACACCCGCCGCCGCCGCGGCGCGGGCGAGAGGACGCGCGAACTGCGGAGTCCCTCCGGTCTGCTTGCCCTCCGCACCAGGCTTCTGCATCGAATGTGTAATGTCGTAGACGACGGGTGCGCCAAAGCTTCTCATGATCGGAAACGAGCGCATGTCGACAACGAGATTCTGGTAGCCGAACGAGGTTCCCCGCTCGGTGATGAATATCCGGTCGTTGCCGGCCTCTCGTCCCTTCTCGAGAATGTTCTGCGTCTCCTCGGGAGAGAGGAACTGGCCCTTCTTCACGCCGACGGCGCGTCCTGTCGCCGCTGCAGCAGCGATCAGGTCCGTCTGGCGGCAGAGAAAGGCGGGGATCTGGATGATGTCGAGCACTTCGCCGGCAGCCGGAGCCTGAGAGGCATCGTGGATATCAGACAGGACCGGGAGTCCTGTCGTACGCTTCACGTCCGAGAGTATCGCCAGGCCCTCGTCGAGACCCGGGCCGCGGAACGAAGAAATCGATGAGCGGTTTGCCTTGTCGAAGGATGCTTTGAAAACGAGGTTCACTTGCATTTCGTCGCGAAGCGCCAGCATCGCGTCGGCCATCCGCAGTGTGTGATCGCGCGATTCGATCACGCAGGGTCCGGCGATGAACAGAGGCTCGTGGTCGCCCCCGAGATTGATTTCCGGCGTGATCGCGATCGCGTGCGTGGTCATGAATGCTGCTCGACCTCAGACATCGATGTTTCGGGCACCGAGGTGCGTATCTTCCGGTACTCCTTCGCCGCCGCGATGAAGGAGCGAAACAGCGGGTGAGGGGCCGTCGGCTTGGAGCGATACTCCGGATGGAACTGGCATCCGACGAACCAGGGGTGATCCTTCAATTCGACCATCTCGACGAACTTGCCATCCGGTGATACACCGCTGACCACCAGGCCGCTGCCTGTGATTTGCGGCAGGTACTCCGGATTCACTTCGTACCGGTGGCGATGGCGTTCTTCGACCAGCTCGGTCCCGTACGCCTCGCGGGCGGTGGAGCCCTCCAGGAGCCTGCACGGATATTTTCCCAGACGCATCGTGCCGCCGAGTGCGTCGACACCGATCAGATCCCGAAGCTTGTAGATGACCTTGTAGGGTGCGTCGTCGTCGAACTCCGTGGAATTGGCGCCGACCATTCCGGCGACATTCCGCGCGAACTCGATGGTGGCGCACTGCATGCCGAGGCAGATGCCGAAGAACGGGATCTTTTTTTCGCGCGCATAACGGATCGCGCGCAACATGCCTTCGACGCCTCGTTCGCCGAAACCGGGTCCGACGAGAATGCCGTCGACCTGTCCGATCTCGCTGTGATACCCGTCGTTCTCGAAGCTCACCGAGTCGATGTAGACGATCTTCACGCGGGCGCTGTTTGCAATTCCGCCGTGCATTAACGCTTCGTTGAGCGACTTGTAGGAATCGCCGAATTCCACGTACTTGCCGACGAAGCCGATCTTCACTTCGGATTCGGGGTGCCGGAGCTTGCGGACGATCTCCTCCCACATCGAAAGATCGCCGAGCTCCTCGTGCGGCAGATGCAGCTTGTCGAGCAGAATCTCGTCGAGCCCTTCGCGGGAGAGGGCGAGAGGAACCTGGTAGATGAAGTCGACATCGAGCGCCGAGATGACTGCTTCCTGCTCGACGTTACAGAAAAGGGCGATTTTCTCCTTCATCTCCTCCGGAATCGGCCGTTCCGACCGGCAGAGGAGAATGTCCGGCTGAATACCGATCTCGCGCAGCTCCTTGACAGAGTGCTGCGTCGGCTTGGTCTTGAGCTCTCCCGATGCCTTGATGTATGGAACCAGAGTCAGGTGAACATTGATCGCGTTCCCGCGTCCGGCCTCCTGCCGGAACTGGCGGATTGCCTCGAGGAAGGGAAGGGATTCGATGTCGCCGACGGTGCCGCCGATCTCGACGATGACCACGTCGGCATCGTCGGAAACTTCGCGGATGCATTTCTTGATCTCGTCGGTGATGTGAGGAATCACCTGAACGGTCTTTCCGAGGTAGTCTCCGCGGCGCTCCTTTTCGATGACCTTCGAGTAGATGCGTCCGGTGGTGAAGTTGTTTTTTCGCGTTGCCGTCATACTCGTGAAGCGTTCGTAGTGACCGAGGTCGAGATCCGTTTCCGCGCCGTCGTCTGTGACAAATACTTCCCCGTGCTGGAACGGGGACATGGTTCCCGGATCGACGTTGATGTAGGGGTCGAACTTCTGCATGGTCACCCGGAATCCCCGGGCCTCGAGCAGCGCACCGATCGACGAAGCCGCGATCCCTTTTCCGAGCGAGGAAACCACCCCTCCAGTGACGAATATGTACTTGGTGCTCATCGATCGCTCCCTTTGAATGTCATGAGACGCCTGATGCTCGTTGCGGGTAGTTTAAGAACAGCGGACGGGTGGAACCCGCTCATGCAGGGCGGGAAATCACGCGATTCAGAGTGATCCGTCGTTGCGTCTGGAGCTGGAGAGGGGAGTCGGGAGAGGAGGGAGATCCTGCCTGTGAGGGGAGCCCTCACTCACATCTCCGTCGGCGCCCTCTGCAGGCGGGCAAGCTCATCCTCGATCCGTTGAACATCCTCAGGTCTGTCGACGCCGAGGTGCGGCGCCAGCGTCTCCAGTACACGGATTTTATAGCCGTTCTCCAAAGCTCGCAACTGTTCGAGGCGCTCGAGCTCCTCGAGACGGCTTTTCGGCAGAGCGGTGAAGGCGCGCAGTACGGCGCACTGGTAACCGTAGAGCCCGATGTGGCGTCTGGCGGCGCCAGCGTCACCGTGGGGAATCGGGGAGCGTGAAAAATAGAGGGCGTCTCCGCGGCCGTCCACGACGACCTTGACTACATCGGGGCTCAGGTACTCTTCGTCGTTCGTGATCGAGCAGCAGAGCGTGGCGATATCGATCCTGTCTCTCCGAAGTGCCTCGATGATGCGGTCGAGCGACTCGATGTCGATCAGGGGCTCATCTCCCTGCACGTTGATGACCTGATCGAAGCTGGTCCCTTCGAGTTCGTGAATGTCAATCATCGCGGCGGCGATGCGGTCGGTGCCGGTCGCGAGATCCGGAGAGGTCCATACCACCTTGCCTCCAAATCCCCGGACGTGTTCGATAATGCGATCGTCATCGCTGGCGACGTACACTGCCGAAGCGAGGCGGGAGGTTGCAGCGCGGGCGTAGACTCGTTCGATCAGGGAACGGCCTGCGATCAGGGCGAGCGGCTTTCCCGGAAAACGCGTCGAGCTCCAGCGCGAAGGAATGACGATGACGGCCTTCATGAACGCATTCTATGATCGCACGGTGGGGAACTATCGTTATATCCTCCGGGGCCTTGCTGCTCTGACCGTGATCGGCTGCGCGATCGGGCTTGCACTACATGTCCACGCGTTCTTCTTCGATCGGTTTGAGAATCACACGGGCCAGGCGCGGTGGATCTGGCAGCAGCACCGCTTCTCGTCGCGCACGCCGGTTGCGTTCTTCGCAGTCCGTTCGTTCGAGCTTTCCGAACAACGCGATTTCGTCCGGATCAAGATTGCTGCGGGGCCGGCATACACGCTGTTCTTCAATGGGCGCGAGATCGGCGGCGGATCGCGGGACCCGGTCACCCTGGATATCTTTGACGCCACGCAGTACGCGCACACCGGAGTGAACCGCCTCGTCGTATCGGTACGCAGCGGCGACGGAGTAGGAGGGCTTCTCGTCTCGGTCGACCTCGCTCCGACGCTGAGCAATGCGATCGTCAGCGGCCCGGACTGGCAGATATTTCCGGTCTTTCACGAGGAGATTCTCCTGCGGAATCCGGCGGAACTCGAGGCCGCGTCACCTCTGGTTCTCGGAAGGCCTCCCGCAGGGAAGTGGGACTACCCCCACGTAACTCCCGGGGTGACGTACGGGGACGAGCGGTTCGTCAGTTACCCCGTTTCGCGTTCCGTCCTCGAGTCCGGGCTGCCGGAGATACGGACCGTGGGCGGCGTCGTGATCGCCACTGTGCGCCCCGCCGAAGCAACGCTGTTCGATTTCGGGGTCCCGGTCGCCGGCCGGCCGCGCCTCGAAACCTCGCCGGGTGATACCCGGCTCGTTCGGGTTCGCTATCTGGCAAGCCTCAGCGATCTGGATCCGGCCGCCTTGACGGACTCGCTGGTGCTGGGTGAGGGCGAAACCTCGGTCATCGATCCTCAGACGAGACACTTCAGGTACGCCGTCGTCTATGCGTCGGATGCCGATCTGACTCTCGTTACGGAAAGGCCCGGCGGTTGATCTGAGTTCTCAATAAAGAACCCTGTGCACGAAGTACCCCGCTGGCGTCAGTCTTTTGCCATTGATGGCTTCCGCATCGGCGGGGGTCATCTGAAAGCGCCCGGCGGGCATACCGGTGGTCGTCCGCATGAAGAGCTCGACCGTGTCGATGGCTGTGCCGGTCGAGCGGGGGACCCCGATCATGAAGAACGCTGTCGCCGTAATGGCACCGAACACCCTGTCTTCGTTGTCTGCAATGAGCTCGACACGAAGCTTGCCTGGCCCATCGGATACGACTCTGTGCTCGAAGATGCCCACATTTTCATAGGCAGCCTCGAATTTCGAGATCACCTCAAAGCCGAGCCCACCACCGCTTGTGGCCGCGGGTGTCGGCGTGGAGCGGGGGGAGGGGGGATCCGGGTTCGTGGCCGGAGGCTTTCGAAGCTTTAGTGTAGATCCGAGCGACGTATCCGTCTGCGTGGACCCCGGGCGGGTTTCCTGTCCGAGAATCTTCACATTGCCGAGTCCGAGCTTGTTGACCTCGTTGGTTTTCTCGACGTCGATCATGTTCGGGTCCAGTTGCAGAACACTTCCCGACTCGAGCTCCAGAAGTGCCTTGCCTGCCTTGACGGTCCACCGCTGCTTTGCCTTGTACTGCGTCCCATCCTTCAGGACGACGACGTACGCGGCCGAGAGTTGAGATGCAAGGAACAGCGGCAGAAGAGACAGCCAGAGACTCTTTTTCATGACAGGGGCTCCAAGACGGCGTTTACAAGTCGATTTCGAGATTATACTGAGCGCGAACAGGGGGCGGGAACCCACGATTCCACCCCTCACCAGGAAGGGTCATCCAGATGCTCATCGTCATGGAGGCGCATGCTCAGCCCGAGCAGATCGACCTCGTAGTTCAGCATGTCAGCCGCCTTGGCTTCAAACCTCACATCATTCCCGGCGCTCAGCGCACGGCAATCGGCATTACGGGCAACCGTTCGCCCATCGATCCGCGGGTGTTCGAGAACCTCGCCGGCGTCAAGGAAATCATTCCCGTATCACACGCATACAAGCTCGTCAGCCGGGAAGTGCGGCCCGACGACACCGTCGTCAACGTCCGCGGTGTAGACGTCGGAGGGGTGGGAGTCGTGGTCGTGGGCGGTCCCTGCGCCGTCGAGAGTCTCGACCAGATGCGCGCGATCGCTGAGGGCGTGAGGCGCTCGGGGTGCCAGCTCCTTCGTGCGGGCGCCTACAAACCCAGGACCTCTCCGTACTCCTTTCAGGGCCTTGGAGAAAAGGGCCTCGAGATTCTCGCTCAGGTCAGCCTGGAGTTCGACCTTCCGACCATTACCGAGGCCGTTGACGAAGAGAGTCTGCGTCTGGTCACCCAGTACGCCGATGTGATCCAGATCGGCGCGCGGAACATGCAGAACTTCTCGCTGTTGCGAAGTGCCGGAAAGACCGACAAACCGGTTCTCCTCAAGCGAGGCCTGTCCGCAACGCTCGAAGAGTTTCTCCTCTCCGCCGAGTACCTCATGTCGGAAGGAAATTACAACGTGATGCTCTGCGAGCGCGGCGTGAGGACCTTCACCGACTTCACACGCAATACCCTCGACCTGTCGGTAATCCCGGCGATCAAGCGCATCAGCCACCTCCCCATTCTCGCCGATCCCAGCCACGGAACCGGAAAGCGGAACAAGGTCCTGCCTATGTCGCGTGCTGCGGTCGCGGCGGGCGCCGACGGCCTCCTGATCGAAGTGCATCACAAACCTGAAGAGGCCCTGTCTGATGGGGCGCAGGCTATTCTTCCTTCGGAGCTCGAAGTCCTTGTGCGTCAGGTCGAGCAGATCGCCGCGGTCGTCGGCCGCAGCCTTCAGCAGGCGACAGTGGCGGGCGCCTGACCGGCATGGCCGAATGGTTACCGGGCCGCGATGCCGTACAGGTGATGGATAGACGGACAAAGATCGTTGCGACTCTCGGGCCGGCATCGAATTCGAGAGAGATGGTGCGCCGCCTGCTGCGTGCCGGCGTCAACGTGTTCCGGCTCAACTTCTCCCACGGTTCGCACGAACAGCACGTGGAAATGATCGCGATCATCCGGGACGAGGCGATTGCCGCCAACGCGTTCATTCCGATCATCGGGGATATTCAGGGACCCAAAATCCGCATCGGAGACGTCGAAGGCATCGTCCACCTCGATACCGGTGCCGCCTTTCTCATTACGACGGAACCGGTCGCGGGTGATTCGCTGCAGGTCTCCACACCCTTTTCCGCGCTTCCGAACGAGGTCAAGCCGGGTCATCGGATCATGATCAACGACGGTCTGGTCGAGCTGATGGTCCTGAGCGTGGAGGACGGGGCTCGCGTGCGCACCCGGGTCGTGCACGGGGGACCGATCTCGTCCCGGAAGGGAATGAATTTCCCGGATACGGAGCTGTCGATCCCTGCAATCACGGAGAAGGACCGGGACGATCTTCGCTTCGCCGTGGCCCATGGAATCGACTACGTGGCGGCTTCCTTCATTCGCCGGCGCGAAGACATCGAGGAGCTTCGGCGACTGCTCGACGAACAGGGAGGCCAGGACGTCGCGATCATCGCGAAACTGGAGAAAGCTCAGGCTATCGAATCGCTCGACTCGATTCTGCAGGTGAGCGACGGGGTAATGGTTGCGCGGGGAGACCTGGGGGTCGAGCTCCCGCCCGAGATCGTTCCCATCATCCAGAAGCGCATTCTCAAACAGGCCAGCTACTGGGGGCGGTTTGCCATCACCGCTACGCAGATGCTCGAATCGATGACCGCCAACTCGCGACCGACGCGGGCCGAGGCCTCGGATGTGGCCAATGCGATCTTCGACGGTTCGGATGCAGTGATGCTCTCGGCAGAGACGGCCTCCGGAGCCTATCCGGTCGAATCTGTCGAGATGATGTCCCGGATCGTCATCGCCGCGGAGCAGAATCCACAGCTCCACGTTCACTCCGACCGGGATCCCTTTCATGATTCGCTGGAAACCGACGAGTTCACCGATGCACTCGCCGGCGCGACCAATTACACGGCGGAACAGATCGATGCCCGCTATATCGTCGTATTCACTCAGAGTGGCTTCACCGCGCGGCTGATGTCGAAGTTCACCCCCAGGGCGCCCATCATTGCCCTGACCTCTCGGGCGGCAATTGCGCGGAGAATGAATATCCTGTGGGGCGTGATGCCCTGGGTTCTGGAGTCCCCCGGCGAGTATCACGAACAGATCGTCGCCCAGGCCGAGGCCCACCTCGTGCGTCACGGGATGGTCGAGGAGGGAAACCGGATCGTGATCCTGATGGGCTCGCCTCTTTACGAACGTGCCCGCACGAACGTGATGCGCGTCCATCGGGTGGGGGGATGAGACCGCTTGTGGGTTGTGGACGACCGAGCCGCCGCGTCCTCGCGGGATTCGGAGCAGCCAGGTAACCGAGCTCCACTGTTTACTGCCTGCCCGGCGGGGGCAGGGGAGAAGGGGAACATCTGTTTGATCCGAAAGGTTAACAGCTGATGACTTGACTCCGGGTCGAAGCCGGATCTAGACTCGACCGGAAGTCAGGATTAAACCATGCAGCGCCAGATCAAAGTAGTCGCGCTCGCAACCCTGCTGGCCCTGACCGCCCGCGACGTTCGTCCCGACGTAAAACTGAGCGACATCGTTCAGGTGCTCGGGAGCGTCACGAATGCGGCAAGACCGGTGGAAGACGTACTAGTTGTCGCTTTGAATCTCTCCACCTTCTACGCCACGCAGACGGTCTCCGCGCGTGATGGCTCGTTCAGGCTTCCGCCGATGCAGGCGGGCGTTTACCGGATCATCGCGGTCAAGCGTGGATTCGCTCCCGCATTTGCCACGGTCATGCCGGGTTCGGGGCAGCACGCTTTAGCGTTCAAGCTCCAGAATGAAGCGGCCCTGTCGAAAACGCAGAGGGACGAAATCTGGGCGATGAGAAGCTCGCTCCCGAAAGACATTCTGCGTGACATCGACGCTGTGATGGGACCTCTTGCAGCGGAACCTGCGCCGCTTCCCCGTTTTGAAGCCAGCATGGTTTCGGTTGCGAGTGTCGACGCCGAGGTCTCGAATGCCAGCCTTGCCCAGACCGCCGTGGGGCTTCGGGGACCGGTAGGTGGAGGATGGATTCTCGATTTCAAGGGTAATGTAAACAAAATGAGCGACCTGAGTCTCGGCGCGGAGGGTGACCTCCCGCTTGCGGAGTCGGCCGGTGTGGTGATGGAGCTGCTTGCGGGTCCCGGAGATGGTACGTACCGTCTCGCCTCGAGCCGGAGCTCGTGGCGTTCCCCTGAGAGCAGCCTGCCGTTCTACGGTGAGGGAGCGGGAATCCAGTCCCACAATTTCGAATGGAGCCGTCCCGGCTCGAAGGTGCAGGTGCGGTACCTGACGCAGGAAAACGTCTTCCATGATCAGGCCGCCTCGGAGCTTTTCGAGCTCTCGGGCAACAAGGTGCTGATGGAGTCCTCCCGCTCGAAACTCGGCATCTCCGTGAGTCTGGGCCAGGAAAGCTACGTTGCGCAGAGCGCCGCCGCGGTGCCCTATCGGACGGCCAACCTCTCGGCCAACGGGCAGTTCGCACCCGGCAGGGCGATTGTCCTGCATTACGGAATGCACACGCGCGTAGGTGAGCAAGGCAGCGAATGGGCACCCGAAACGGCTGCTGAATGGAAATTTGGTGAGAAGAGCTCGCTGATTCTTTCGGGGGCATACAAGGTTCATGATGATCGGGATGCCGCGTTCGATGTTCCCAGCCTGATCTTCTGGACTCAGACCGGTCATGCCTCACCGAAATATCGCTATTCCGTCGCGTTGCATTCGGAAGGAAGCTCGGCCGGGGCGTTCTCGGCTGTGGGGACCATCGCAGCCGTCGACTCGCTCGTCCGCATCGTTTTTGATCAGAGTGTCGACCAGTTGATCGACGGTCTCTACCTCGAGCCCGGCGACGAGCGGCGGGACCTGACCCTGGCGTACAGCCGAAGCGTCGGAAAGTATTTCGTCGTAGACGTTTCCACGAGCGCTGGAACCGCTGAAGCGGAAGACCCCAGGGCGAACCGCAGCGAAAAGTTCTATTTGATCGGCGATCTGCAGAGCCACTACCGCCCCACGGGTACGTCGATCCATTTGTCCTACCGCCAGATCGAACAGCCTCATCCCCTGCCACTGGAGCTGGTCCTTCAGACCGAGCGGATGAATGTAACGATGGGCCAGTCGCTGCACCTGCCCCTGGACATTCGGGTGCTGGTCGGTATGGAGCTGGCCCGGCTGGGCTCATTCGCACCGGGAGCTGAAGCTGATGCCACCGCTCCGCTCGAGCGCCGTTACGTCGGCGGCCTGTCCTTCAACTTCTGAGCTTCCTCGTCTTCGCGTTTGAACTGCTCGACCAGTTTCGGGAATCGAGCCGCGATCCCGCGCGTCACGACGATCTGCTTCAGATAGTTCAGAGATGTGATGGCCGCTGGTAGTCCGGAAATGGCGGTCGGAATACTCGCCAGACGCGTTACGAGCTGCACGGTCTTCTCGGTGCTCGTGTACTCCGTAGATCTGAAGTCGCTCCGGAACTCGCCGTTGTAGGCGAGCAGAAGCAGGTAAATGTCCGACACGAGGTCCCGGAATCGCATTTCCTCTCCCCATGCGAAGCAGCTCCCGGTACGGACATTCTCGAGGAACTCCTGCATCGAATCGGCCTTTGAGACGGTGTAGACCTTGGCCACGTGCTTGAGTGTGTGTGCGTCCGAACCGCCGACCATCGAGATCTGCCTTCCCTGCTCTCGGACGGTCGTTACGAGCTGATGGACCATCTTGTTGTGAAACGACGCCATGGCACCGTTGAGGACCTCGAAGACGTCGAACATCTCGATCATCTCGCGGATATAGTTGGCGGCGACGTTCTTCATCCTGTAGTTCTGAAACAGGTGGTTTACGCCAAAGATCATGTTCTCGGACTTCATGTAGGGAACCAGCTCGCGAATGTCGCGCCGGAGTCTCTGGATCTCCCGGTGCTGCTCCTCGGTGATGTTGTAGGCGCCGATATGGACTCGCTGGCCTGTCTCGGGAAAATACGTTTCCACTTCTTCGGAAATGAAGAAATCGTCGAGATCGGGATACTTGTTGAGAAGATAGAGCGCGCCATCGATCGAATCGTGGTCTGACAGAGTGACGTAGGACATGCCGCGTTCCCGGGCGATGCGGTAGACGTCTTCGGGAGGGTTGTAGCAGTCCCTTGTGTTCGCTTTACGGAAGTACTTGAAGATCGAAAAGCGGCTATGGCAGTGCAGATCCACCTTTTTGTAGGCGGGGTCTGCCAGCAGCTCGGATGTATTGGGTTCGTTCATCGATCTTGCAATGATGAAGTCTGATTGCGTGAGGAATTACGTATTTTCTACAATATTTATGCCCGCGCGTGAGCTTTGTCGCAGTATAAACTCGGTGCGGAACACCTGATGCCACAGTCATCCAAACCCAGAACCGAGAGCGAACAGATCGCCGACTGGCTCGAGCTCGAGGTACCGAGCCGGCTTCCAGTCATTCCGCTGGTGTCTTCCGTACTGTTCCCCGGCGGCGTGCTCTCGCTGCAGGTCGGAATCGAACGGAATGTCCGGCTTCTCAGAAGCTTGCCCGAAGATCAGAATCTGGTGGCCGCGTTCTGCCAGAAGAGCGGCGACAAGGAAAACCCGCGGCCGAAAGACCTCTCGCACATCGGGGTCGTAGCCGCGATCGTTCAGAGGCTGCCGCTGTCGGCCGACCGCTATCAGCTGTTTCTGCAGGGAAGGCAGCGGGTCGAGATGGTGCAGATGCTCCAGTACGAACCGCACTTCGAGGCTCGTCTTCGGGAAGTACCGCCGACGCCGGTTCCGAAGAACGCAAAGGTGGGGGCGCTCGTCGACAAAGCTCTTTCGATTTTCGAAAAGCTCGTTCAGAGCGACAACAGATACTCGAATGAGCTGCTGAACATTCTGAAGATGAACGTGCACGAAGGTCCCGATCTGTTCGCGGATCTCATGTCGACGTTTGTGAACCTCGACCTGGACGAAAAGCAGCGGCTGCTGGAAACCGTCAACCCGATCGAGCGGATCGAGAAGCTGATCCACTACATGCAAAGGGATCTGGGCAAGGCGAGCGTTGATCAGGAGCTTCACCGGCAGATCCAGTCATCCATCAATCGCCGCGATCGGGAGATCTACCTTCGCGAACAGTTGCGCGTAATTCAGGATGAGCTCGGAGACACGAATCCGGCCGAACGGGAAGCGGAAGCCTTCCGGGAAAAGATCGAGGTTCTGCCTGTCGCGGTTGAAGTCAAGGAACAGCTCCGGAAGGAAGTCAACCGGCTGGCCATCCTTTCTCCCGCCTCCTCAGACTATTCCGTGATCAAGGGACATCTCGACATCGTATTCGAGTTGCCGTGGTCTGAAAGGACCGAGGACAAGCTCGACCTCGCCGTTGCAGAGGAAGTGCTCGATGAGAAGCATTACGGACTCGGGAAGGTCAAGGAACGGGTTCTGGAGTTTCTCGCTGTTCTCAAGCTGAAAGGAAACCTCAAGGGTCCGATCCTCTGTTTTGCAGGCCCTCCGGGTGTCGGCAAGACCTCTCTCGGGCAGGCCATCGCCGACGCGCTCGGAAGGAAGTTCGTCCGGATGTCGGTTGGTGGCGTCACCGACGAATCAGAGATCCGCGGACACAGAAAAACCTACATCGGAGCGATGCCCGGCAAGCTGATTCAGAGCTACATCCAGGTGGGGGTGAACAATCCGCTCATCATGATCGACGAGATCGACAAGATCGGTAAGGACTTCCGGGGAGATCCCGCGTCGGCGCTGCTCGAGGTCCTCGACCCCGAGCAGAATCACACATTCGTCGATCGCTATCTCGAGATTCCCTTCGACTTGTCTCATACGCTGTTTGTCGCGACAGCGAACATGCTCGAGATGATTCCCGGACCGTTGCGCGATCGCATGGAAGTAATTCGACTCTCTGGCTACACAGAGAGGGAGAAACTGGAGATCGCGAAGAGGCATCTGATTCCGGACCTCCTCGACGAACATGGCCTCGACTCGAACCTTTTGACGTTCGACGATCAGGCCATTCTGCGGATCATCCGGGACTACACGGGAGAAGCAGGGGTGCGTCGCCTCACGCAGAGGCTCGCCACCGTCATGCGCAAGGTGGCCCGGCGGGTTGCGCTTCTGGCTGAAGGCGAGGCGATGCCGCCCGCCTACACTCTCGTCACCGATGACGTCGATGAGTACCTGGGGCTTCCGACCCATGAACATGAGTTCGCCGAGCGACAGCCGGAAGTGGGGGTCGCAACCGGCCTCGCGTGGACCGCGGTCGGAGGCGAGATCATGTTCATCGAGGCGACCAGGATGAGCGGAAGCGGCCGCACCATCGTCACAGGACAGCTCGGCGACGTGATGCGCGAGTCAGTCACCGCCGCGTACTCGTATGTCCGGAGTAAGTCCTCCGAGCTGGGAATCGACGACAAGATGTTCAGCGACTTTGACATTCACATCCATTTCCCCGCAGGTTCCATTCCGAAGGACGGCCCCTCGGCGGGAGTCGCCATTGCCACGACCATCGCTTCAGTTTGCGGAGAGCGTCCGGTGCGGCATGATGTCGCCATGAGCGGAGAGATCACGCTGCGAGGCAAAGTGCTGTCCGTGGGCGGCATCAAGGAAAAGGTCATGGCTGCGCAGCGCGCGAACATCGCCACGGTCGTTCTTCCCGAAGGGAATCGTAAGGATCTCACCGACGTGCCGCCGGAGATTCAGGAAGGACTGCGGTTCGTCTTTGCTCAACGGGTGGAGGATGTGTGGCACGAAGCACTGATCCCGCTTTTCATCGCGCGCGGGGATGAGCGACGCTTTGACCAGACCGAGTACGACGCCGAGCGCGAACGGGAACGACGGCCTCGATGAGCATGCGCGGGTGTCTGAGCACCTCTCTGTTCGCGGTTCTGTTCATCGTTCTCTTCGGGATCAGTTCCTTCTTCTCGTTCCGTCTCTTCGTTCGCGGCCGTTCGATTCCCGCCCCCGATCTGATCGGTCTGACCCTTGCGGATGCTCGCGCCGAAGCCTCGGACGCGGGCCTGATGCTCGAGGTCGATAACAGGATGGATCGAAATGCCGACCAGGTTCCCTTCGGCGCGGTTGCCTGGCAGAACCGTGATCCTGGAAGCTACGTGAAACGAGGCACGCGGGTCATCGTTGGACAGAGCCTGGGCCCTCTGGTGCTCCGGGTACCGGATCTGACCGGCGAGTCGGCGCGGACCGCCCTGCTTCGATTCAGTCAACGGAATCTTCAGATGGGAACGCTCTCATACATGCCCAGTGTCCGTCCGGGAGTTGTCGCTTCAGACCCTCCGGCCGAAACCGTTGTGGAAGGACAGACGCCCGTATCCCTCCTCGTGGGATTCGCAGTCCCATCGCCGGCGTATGTCATGCCAGATGTCATCAATCGATCGATTTCACGGGTCACGTCCGCGTTCGATGCTCGGAATCTCACCGTGACGAATATCCGCTATGAGACGTATCCTGGAATTCAGGACGGAACGATCATCCGCCAGTTTCCTCTGCCGGGCTCACCCGTGAGAGCTGGAGACGCGATCACGCTGGTAGTCACAAGGCAGCAGGAGGAAGGAGTCATGGCCCAATGAGCGAGATCCGGATAGCTCCATCCATTCTTTCGGCAGACTTCGCCCATCTCGGTAACGACCTGCGTCAAATTGAAGAGGGAGGCGCAGATCTGGTGCATCTCGACGTCATGGATGGTCACTTCGTTCCGAACATCACGTTCGGTCCGGCCCTGGTCAGCGCGGCCCGCAAGGTGACTTCCCTTCCGTTTGACTGCCATCTGATGATCGCCGAGCCCCAGCGCTACATCGACCGCTTCCTCGATGCCGGGGCAAATATGATCTCAATTCACATCGAGACTGAACCACATCTCGAGCGTGCGTTGAGCATGATCCGGGCGGGAGGCGCGCTCGCCGGCATCGCAATCAATCCCGCGACATCCGCCGACCTCCTTGCGGACGCGATCGAGTTCTGCGACTACATTCTGGTCATGTCGGTGAATCCCGGATTCGGCGGTCAGAAGTTCATCCGTCCGGCCGTGGACAAGATTCGCCGTATCGCGGGAATGCTCGAGAGCCGGGGTCTGCGGACGCCGATCGAGGTGGATGGGGGGATCGATCCAGGAACGGCTCGGGCCGTCGTACTGGCCGGAGCGAGCATTCTGGTGGCCGGATCGGCAATTTTCGGCCTGCCCGATCGGGTTGAAGCCATTCGAACGTTGAGAGTGGCTGCAACGTCTACAGAGGCGTGAACGGAGGAATGTTGAGACGTTACCTGATTGCGATGACGGTTCTGACCCTGGTGCTGGCCTTTGCAAGCTGCCGTGGGGGACGGGGCGACTACGTCCCGGTAGTGGATCCGGAACTGGTAAACCTTTCCAAAGAGGAGGCCTTCGAGCGCGGAGAGGCCCTGTACGAGACGAAGAAATTTCAGCGAGCCCGCAAGTTCTATACCCACGTCTACGAGAACTACCCGAACGATCCGCTCGGACGGCGAAGCCTTCTGCGGGTTGCGGATACCTATTTCGGCCAGCGCGGACTGTTGAACCTCGTCGAGGCCCAGTACAAGTACCGCGACTTCATCAACCGGTATCCTGGAAGCGAATTTGCCGACTACGCGATGTTACAGATCGCGAACGTCTCGTTCGAACAGATAGAACGTCCCGACAGGGACCAGACCAAGACACGGGAAGCGGTCGAGAGGTTTCGCGACATGCTGGCAGCCTATCCGAACAGCAAGCACCGGCCGGAAGCCGAGGAGAGGCTTCAGCTGGCGCTGGATCGCCTGGCAAAGCACGAGCACATCGTCGCCCGCTTCTACATGCAGCGGCGCAACTTCGAGGCTGCCATCTCCAGGCTGAATGGAATTGTCGACACGTATCCCGGCTACGCCGAGCGGGACGCGACCTTCTACGACCTCGGCCGTGCGCTCGAGTCGCTCGGAAGGAACGGGGAGGCGCGGCTTTACTTCGAACGCGTCGTCGCCGAATTCCCCGAGAGTGATTTTGCCAATCGCGCGAAAGAAAGGCTGCAGGACTCACAGGCATGAGAAACGCTGCAGTTGCCTTGTTGCTTCTTGCCGCGTTGGGCTGCGGCACGGCACGCGACACCGTCGACGAGCCGATTCCTTCACGTGTAGCCACCGTACCCACGACCGACCCCAGGGTGTCGGAGCTGCAGGTCCTCGTGTCGGAGCTGATCGACCAGGTCGAGGTACTCAACGCAAGGATCAAGAAAATGGAATCGGGCGAGCCGGAGGTCCGGCAGGCCGCGAGGGGGACCGCGGAACCTCAGCCGGTCCGGCAGCCGGTCCGGCAGCCTGCTCAAACGCAGGCGCGTGTGCCCACACCGCCCACTCAGCAGACACGTCCGGCCCTGTCGGCGACTTCGGCACCCGACCGCTATCGTGATGCTCTCGTACTTTTCGGAAAAGGGCAGATCAACGATTCGCGCGAACTCTTTCAGCAGGTCTTCGACGCCGACCCCAACGGCGAGCTCGCAGATAACGCGTTGTACTGGATCGGGGAAACCTACTTCGTTTCAGGACGGTACCGCGAGGCGATTGAACAGTACCGGCGCATCGAGACTGATTACTCGAACCAGAACAAGGCTCCCGACGCGGTTCTCCAGCTGGGACTGGCGCAGGCGAAACTCGGAGATCTGGCTCTCGCGCAGCGGACGCTGGAGGGTCTCATTAACCGGTATCCGTATTCCACGGCCGCGAATGCCGCCAAAGCTGAAATCAAGCGTCTCCGCTACTGAGCGCGACAAGGAGTTTGCATGGCCGTCCTTCCAATCTGCAAGTATGGTGATCCCGTCCTGAGGGAGCGCGCCACGGAGGTTACGGAGATCACGCCCGAGCTGCATGTACTCATCGACGACATGGTCGACACGATGTACGCAGCCCCGGGCGTCGGCCTTGCGGCAAATCAGGTCGGCGTATCAAAGCGCCTGATGCTCATCGACCTTAGTGTCGGCGAGGATCCGGCGCAACTCCACGTCTTTATCAATCCCGAGATCGTCGAGACGGAAGGGGAGATTACAGAAGAGGAAGGCTGCCTCTCGATCCCCGACTTCGTCGAGCTCGTCACACGTCCCGAATGGCTTCGCGTGAAGTACCTCGACCGCGAGGGGAATGAGCAGGAGATGGAAGCGGAGGGCCTGATGGCGCGGGCCGTCTGCCATGAGATCGATCACCTGAACGGAGCCCTGTTCATCGATTACCTGCGCGGGCTCAAGAAGGAACGGATCCTCAAGCGGATTCAGAAAGTGATCCGGCTCGGCGGCTGGTAGAAGGCTTCCGGTTTGAGATTGCGGACTTTGCTTCGCTCGCGTTTTGTTGAGCGATTTCGAAAAAGCCCATGGACGGGCGGGCGATCCCGGATCCGCAATCAACGAAGCCAGCCCGGCAGAATCCCTTCCTTCCGGGCGTCTTCGCGGAACTGGAGCTGCTCCCGCTCGGCGCGAACGATCTCCAGGCGCGCGCGGTCCTTCGAGTCCCGCGTGAACTGTAACTGCAGAATCTGATAGCTGAACTGGTGGTCCTTGAATCCCAGGGCTCTGAGGCCGAGGAGCTCGCTCTCGAGCTTCCGCTCGCGGCGCAACAGGAGATCGAGTTCCTCGCGAGCCTGGCGCACCCGTTCGTCGACAGCTCGGGATCGCTCCCGCCAGAAGCGTTCATCGCTCGCCCCCGACACGTCGATCTCTCGATCGGAGGGAGGAGGTTCGGGAAGCGGAGGAGGGGCAGCCCTCGGGACACCGCGACTCCGGGCCAGGTGAGCGAGCAGACGGGCCTTCTCGGTCTCTGAGACGCTCAGAGGACGGTTCACGCCCGCGAGGTCACCGGATGCGCCGGAGGGATCTGCATCGACGCTCGAACCGCTTCGGATCTCCGCAATCTCGTCAGACGGGAGCGAATAGAGTTTTCCATCCTCGCCGTTGAAAATCGTCTGTGACCCGGTCGTCTGCACGGGACCACAGGCGACGATCTCGTGGCCGGTTCGCAGCGTCAGGGTCTGCGAGCAGGGCGCCGCAGCAGCAATCGCGAAGATCAGTGAAGGTATGAGCATGGTGTCGGGCAGGAAGGATCCAACCTTCCTAGCTATACAATACGCCCAATGCCGAACTGGGGCTACATGGGAGTGTCGCTCGCCTGGAATCTCGGTCTGGCACTCTGGATCGGCGGCGGAATCGTTTTGGGGGCGATCGTGGCGCCTTCGCTGTTCCGGGGCATGGACTCACGGCCCGCGGCTGGCGAGATGTTCGGAGGCATCCTCCGGAAGTACGCCAGGGTTCGAGCTGTGGCCGTCGTGCTCATCATTGCAGCGGCCGCCGTCCGGTTTCTGGTCTGGGAAGGGGATGCGACTGCCGGAAACAAGGGGCTCTGGATTCTGATACGTTGGGGAGCGATCTCGGTGATGGCCGCCGGAGTGGCCTGGGAGATTCTGTTTCTCGAAAAAGCGATTGCGGATGCGAGGAGCGGGGATCCGGAGCGGTTTGACCGGCTTCACTGTATGGCCGGCGGGGTGTTCAGGGTGACGATCTTTGCGGCAATCGTCGCGGTTTTCTTCTCGTGACTCCGGCCAGGGCGGGCAAACTGGTACCATAAGAGCCGTTTTTGCACACTCGATGAGCTCGATCACACAACGCTGTCAGGACGACAAGACCGCACCCGTGGAATCACTCGCGTCCATCTCGCGACATGGGCAGTAGTCTCTCCATCTCGTTGTCCGCCCTCGCCGCGGTGCTCTGCTGCGTCCTGTTCTTCATACTGGACGCCACCAGGTACCTGCTCTGGAGGCTGAGCCCTGTGTTCCTCCGTCGAGTTACCACGTCGGCATCGAACGGACCTGCGTCGTGGTACCGGCTGAACCTGCAGGACGCGAATCCCATCACGGGAGCGCTGCTCCAGGTATTTCTGGCAGCCGGGCTGGGCTCGACGATCACCGCGCTCTGGCACTACGGTCCGTTCAGCGCGGTCTGGAGTTCCTTTTTGATCTGGACGGTCGCCATCGTGGCCTGGAAAATGGTGTTCTCCATGCTTTCGGACGACCTCGCCGAGCGTCTCTTCAAGCCGCTGTTCAGCGCTTCCTCTGCGATCTACCTCTTTCTCTGGCCCATTGCCTTTCCGCTCCGCGCCATGATCCACCGCTCGATCGAAGACCGGGACAGGGAGCCTGACGAAGAAGAAGTGAGCGAAGAGCAGATTCAGGCCTACATCGATGTCGGGGAAGAAGAGGGTATTCTCGAGAAGGGAGAGGGAAAACTGCTCCAGTCGATCGTCGACTTCGGAGACAAGGTCGCCTTCGAGCTCATGACTCCCAGGATCGACATCCTGGGATTCGATATCTCCCGATCGCTCGACGAGCTGGCCGTGCTCTTCAACGAATCGAAGTACTCGCGAATCCCGGTCTACGAACAGAGTCTCGACAAGATCCTCGGAATTGTTCATGTCAAGGACGTTTTCGACGCGCTCGTCCAGCAGCAGCTGAAACCGGTTTCCGAGCTCGTACGCCCGGCCTACTTCGTAGCGGAGTCGAAGAAGGTCTCGGAGCTGCTCGGAGAGTTTCAGAAGGAACATCTGCAGATTGCGATCGTGATGGACGAATACGGTGGAACGGCGGGACTGATCACGATCGAAGACGTCATCGAAGAGATCGTGGGCGAGATCGCCGACGAGCACGAAGACGACGAGGAGTCGATCACGACCCTGAGCCAGGAGGTCTATCTGGTGAGCGGTATGGTGCGGGTGGAGCGACTCGACGAGCTTTTCGACGTGGATGCCACGGGAGACGACTACGAAACCGTTGCAGGACTCATCTTCACACACCTTGGAAGGGTGCCCAAGATAGGCGAGACGCTCGCTAAGTATGGACTGGTTTTTGAAGTCAAGCAGGCGGACAGAAAGCGCATCTACAGCGTTCTGGTGAGCCGCGACCCGGACTTCGATGCCGATACCAGTCAGAAGAGGAGCCGGCGCAGTGAGTAATGATTACGATGAGGAAGCCCCGGCGAGCGACCCCGGCACGACGAAGTTCGGAGTCGTCGCTCTGGTCGGCCGGCCGAATGCGGGAAAGTCGACTCTTCTGAACCACATGCTCGAGCAAAAGATCTCGATCGTCTCGAACAAGCCGCAGACCACGCGCAACCGAATCGTAGGGATTCTGAACGAGCCACGGGGACAGATCGCTTTTCTCGATACGCCCGGCATTCACAAACCGTTGCACAGAATGAATATGCGGATGATGGAGCACGTCAGATCCGCAATCACCGAATCCGACGTCGTCTGCGCCGTGATCGATGTCTCACAGGAGTTCGGACACGGCGATGAGTTCGTCGTTCAGATGCTCCGGAACAGCGAAGATCATGAGACGCTCCGCATCGCCATCCTCAACAAAATTGATCTGTTGAAGAAGGAAAAGCTTCTGCCGGTTCTTCAGAAGTACGGTGAAATGAATCTGTTCCAGGACATCGTTCCGATATCGGCGTCCACGGGCGACGGTGTCGACATCCTCAAAAGCCTTCTGTTCAGCAAACTTCCAGAGGGCGAAGCCCGCTACCCTCAGGATGACTACACTACGCAGCCGGAGCGTTTTTTCGCGGCGGAGCTCATTCGGGAGAAGCTGCTTCACCACACGTCGCAGGAACTTCCTTACACGACGGCGGTCGCGATCGAACGCTGGGAAGAAGATGAAGAGACGGGACTGATCAAGATCTACGCGTCGATCTTCGTTGAGCGTGAGTCGCAGAAACCGATCGTCATCGGCAAGGGCGGCGACATGGTCAAACGGATCGGTACCGAAGCACGGCAGGAGATCGAAGCGATCCTTGGGACGAAGGTATTTCTCGATATCCACATCGCAGTGCATGAGCAGTGGCGCGAGGACGAGCGCTTTCTCGGAGAGCTGGACTGGCCCCTTCGCGGCAGCGAGTGATTCGGCCAGGTCTGACGAACTCGGTTTTTGTTCGCCACACCCGGTGAGCAATCAATTTGCCCGCTCAAGATGACACGATGGTTCATTCCTTGCCACAATAACCATCCTGACATTTACCGGTTCCACACTCTCTCGCAGGAGAAAACATGCTGAACTACATCTGGTTCGCCCTGATGGCTGCAGCGCTGGTCGTCGCCGCATTCAAAGGTACGGCCGCAGAAGTCACTGACGGCGCGATCAGCTCGGCCAGAACTGCCGTCGAGATCTCCATCGGGCTCGTGGGAATCATGGCCCTCTGGCTCGGGATCATGAAGATCGCGGAGAAAGCAGGACTCATTGCGATCCTTGCGCGTGTTATCGCACCAATCACCAGGCTGATCTTCCCCGAGGTTCCACGCGATCATCCCGCCATGGGCGCGATGATCATGAACATCTCCGCAAACATGCTCGGTCTGTCCAACGCCGCGACCCCTCTCGGTATCAAGGCGATGGAGGAGCTTCAGACAATCAACCCGGAGAAGGAGACCGCTTCGAACGCCATGGTCATGTTCATGGCGATCAACACCGCGGCGATTCAGCTCATCCCCGCCACAACCATCGCCGTAATGGCGGCTGCCGGGTCGACAGAGCCGACGGTGATCATCGGGTCGACACTGCTGGCCACCACCATCGGATCGATCGCAGCCGTTGTTGCGACGAAGCTGCTTCAGCCATTCTTTCCATACCGGCCGGCGATGGAGAAACACGACAGCACTGACGTCGTGAGCAATGAGGAGGCAGACCGCGATGCGTGAGCTCGTTGACCTGATTTCGCTCTGGGCCATTCCGGTCATGCTGGTCGGCATCCCCCTGTACGGATTGCTGCGGGGAGTCAAGGTGTACGAGACCTTCGTCGACGGTGCGAAGGAAGGCTTCAATGTTGCCGTGAGAATCATCCCCTTTTTAGTGGCGATCCTCGTGGCGATCGGGATGTTTCGCGCATCGGGCGCGATGGATCTGCTGACCGAAGGACTGCGTCCAATTCTCACCG
The DNA here is from genome assembly GCA_041748075.1 of Thermoanaerobaculia bacterium. Classification (GTDB taxonomy): domain Bacteria; phylum Acidobacteriota; class Thermoanaerobaculia; order Gp7-AA8; family Gp7-AA8; genus JBGSYJ01. The sequence continues at coordinate 16,338 of JBGTDX010000032.1, read as the reverse complement.
CCGTCGGCTTCCCGCCGGAAGTGTTCCCCCTCGCGGTGTTCCGCTCTCTGACCGGAAGCGGCTCGCTGGCGCTGATGACCGACATGGTGACGACCTACGGTCCCGACTCTCTGCTTGGACGAATATCGGCAACGATGTACGGAAGCTCCGAGACGACGTTCTACGTGCTCGCAGTCTATTTCGGCGCCATCGGGGTCAAGAAGACCCGCCACGCCGTTCCGGCCGCCCTCATTGCCGACCTGGTCGCCGTCGTCTCCTCGGTTGCCATCTGTTACTGGCTGTTCGCGTAGTCAGATCACTCGGCGATCGGCTTCCTCGGTGGCCTGCTGGACGCACGGGCGATGCCGAAGAGAATCGCGCCGACGACCAGGGCGATCGTGGCCGCGATCAGCCGTTCCCTGGTCATGATGCTGAACAGCGTCAAAGAGATCAGCACTCCGAGTATCGGGACGAGCAGACCGCCGGGCGCCCGGAAGCCCCGCGATCCGGAAATCTTCCGGAGCCGGGGAACCGCGGCACACGTAAAAAGGTAGGTCGTCAGTCGTGCGGTCGCCGACAACAGGGCCAGCTTCACGAAGGATCCCTGAATCGCGATCGGTATCGCGATCGCGGCGAGCACGGCGATGGAGACGTAAGGAGTCCGGAAGCGGTCGTGAATCTTCGAAAGGAATGTGTACGGGGGATGATTCAGACCCATGGTGTACATCATTCGCGACCCTTCGAGCATGGTGCCGAGGTTCGTGCCGAGGATCGAGATGATGGCTCCAACGGTGATGAGCGTGGCACCGAGCGGGCCCATGATCATCGCTGCAGCGTCGGCGATCGGCGTGTCGGTGGCCGACAGGTCGGGGAGCGCTGACATCGCAGCGAGCTGCGCGAGCGAGTAGACCGCGGCGATCGCCAGGATGCCGGTGAGCAGCGCGAACGGAAGCTCCCTGCGAGGGTTCTTGTACTCACCGGCAGGAATGCCCAGGTTCTCGAATCCGGCATATGCAAACAGCAGGAGGAATGCGGCTTCACGCCAGTTCGCCTCGGCGCCGGGAAGGGTGAAGGACATCGGGAACGGGTTCGTCCGGAACGCGATCAGCGCAACGACGATGAAGATGAGGAGAGGAACGAGCTTGCCGATCGTGAAAAAGTAGATCGTCCGGGCTCCGAACTTGATTCCGAGGATGTGGATCGTCGCGAAGAGCACCAGCGCACCGCTGATGAGCAGCGCCCGCGCGAGTCCCGTCCCGGCCTCCGGAAACAGGCGGGCGAGCGAGACGACGAAACCGTTCGAGAGCGAAGCGAGCGAAGTCACGCGGGCGAGCATGTTCATCCAGCCGGTCTCGAAGCCGATGAAATCGCCAAAAGCCGTGCGAGCGTAGAGATACGCGCCGCCCGGCTCGCTGAAATGACTCGATGCTTCCGCAAAGCAGAGCACGAGAATGAAGACGGGAATCGCGAAGAGCAGCGGTGCCCACAGAGAGAAGGGTCCGAGAAACTTGTAGGATTCCGAAGGAAGCAGATAAACGCCGCTTCCGACCACTCCGTTGATGCAGAGGGCAACGAGGCCCCAGAACCCGACTGCACGAATCAGACGATCGGGAGAGTTCTCGGTAGAGCTCAAATTCTCACACTCCTTCTCGGGAGCCGGAACTCCGGCGTCCTGTTCTGCTTCGTTCTCAGTTGCCCGTCGTACTGCGAAGTGTACCGTCCCAGCCGCGTCCACGCAGAACCCGGCCCGGAAGAGCTGTGGTCATCGTTCCGCCGTGAAGTACCGGAATCCCGTTGACGATCACGTCGGAAATCCCCTGCGAGAAGTGGTGTGGCTCTTCATAGGTGGACACATCGCGGATGGTCGCCGGATCGAAGACGATCATGTCGGCCTTCATTCCGACGCGGATGATGCCGCGATCCTGCAGCTGTATGCGCGCAGCCGCCTGTGACGTGAGCTTGCGCACGGCCTCTTCGAGGGTGAACAGCTGATGGTCGCGGACGTAGTGCCCCACGATTCTGGGAAAGGTGCCGTACGCCCGGGGATGCGCGCCTGCCTTGACGCCTTCTCCCACGACGGCACCGGCATCCGATCCCGCCGAAACCCAGGGCTGGCGCAACGCGAGCTGAAGGTCGTCTTCATTCATCGAGAAGAAGATTCCGCTCGGCGAGTAGCGGCTCGCTTCGAAGAGTTGCAGCATCGCCTCGACCGGCTGGACGTTCATCATCGATGCGATCTCGTCGACTCGCTTCCGTTCGTAGCGGGAAAGCTCGGGATTCGGAATACGCGAGACGAGCACGCGCGAGGGGCCTCCCAGCGTATCCATGATCGTGCGCATCTCGGCGCCGATGCGCGCCCGCTGCTCCGGATCGCGGAGGCGCTCGCGGAACGCTCCATACCCTCCTTCGAGAGCCCAGTTCGGAACGCGCGTCGTCAGGCCCGTAGACGAGGCGATGTACGGATAGACGTTTGCGGCGACGTCGATCCCCCGCTTCCTAGCCTCTTCGATCTGTTCGACCACCGACTTCATCTTCCCCCAGTTTGCCGGCTTCGAGACTTTCAGATGCCAGATGTTCACCGGAATGCGGGCTTCTTCACCGATCCGGAATGCTTCCTCCAGCGTGGCTTCGATGAAGTCCCCCTCGTCCCGGATGTGGCTGAAGTAGACCCCTTCGTACTTCGCGGCTACTTTCGCGAGCCGGATGATCTCCTCTGTCGTCGAGTAAAGCGCCGGAATGTAGATCAGCGAAGTGGAAAGGCCGATGGCGCCCTCGCGCATCGCCTCGTCGACGATCGCCTCCATCTGCTGCATCTCTTCTTCGGTCGGCTGCCGGTTGATCTGGCCGAGCACCATCGATCGAGGGTTCGTTGCGCCGACGAAGAACGCGAAATTGAGCGCGGTACCACCTCTTTCGACGACCTGCATGAAGTCGCCGAGTGTTCTCCATGTGATCTGCCTTCCGGTGGGATCTGCGGCGTTCCTCTCACGGACTATCGCTTCCGTGAACGGGCCTGGAGAATTCCCTTCTCCGGTCGCCTCGGTCGTCACACCCTGCCGGATCTTGCCTTCCAGTCTCGGGTCGACGAGCACCGAACCATGGTCCCACCCGAGCAGGTCGATGAAACCGGGCGAGAGAACATGGCCGCGGGCGTCGATGACGGTGGACGCGGTGGCATCCGACAAATCGCCAACGAAGACGATCGTGTCACCGCGCACTCCGACATCACCACGGAACCATGGTGCGCCGGTCCCGTCGATGATTCGCGCATTGACGACCATCAGGTCGAAACCGTTCGTGTCGCGAACGGCGGCTGGAGGTACAGAGGCACATCCTGTCGTGAAGAGAATTGAAAACGTGAGGACGAGGACGAAGAGGCGAGTCTGCATAATCTGGAATCTCGATCGATGGTCCATTGATTGGCTGAGGGCCCGCTCTGCGAATGCGGAATCCACCGTTCTGATGCTCATTGTCTCTGTCCCCGCAGAAGATCGGAGTAATGCTGTCGCTTTCTGATCACCGTCGCCTCTGAGCCATCGACGAGCACTTCGGCCGGAAGCAGCCGTGCATTGTAATGAGACGCCATGGAAAATCCGTAGGCCCCCGCATCGCAGAATGCGAGCAGATCGCCTTCTTTCACCGGGGGCATCGATCGGAGCTCCGGCCCGAGGTCGCCCTTGGTAAAGACGTCACCTGATTCGCAGATGTTGCCGGCGACGATCGCCTCGTAGCCGTCCGGACGCGGAACGACGGCGTTCTCTCTCAGATCGGAATCGGAGCCCTCCGATGCGTTCAGAATGTGGTGATAGCTCCCATAGCGGGAAGGACGCGCCAGGTGGTTCATTCCGGTATCGCAACCGATCCACTCGTGACCGGCGCTGACCCGTTTCGAAGTAACGCGGGCGAGCAGCACCCCCGACTGCGCCGATATGTAACGTCCAGGCTCGAGGATGGCGCGGATGCCGCGAGAGCGAAGCGTTTCGCCGGCAATCTTCGACAGACCGCGCCCGTACTCCTCGATCGGAAAATCGTCCTCGCCGGGCTTGTAAGGCACTGAGATCCCGCCGCCGAAATTGACCCATCTGAGGTAAGGGAAGTCCTTGGAAAGCTCCACGAGCATCCTTGCTGACTCGAGCAGAGGCTCCGTGGTTGCGACCCCCGAACCGATGTGTGCATGAAGTCCGACGACGGTAAGGCCGCCGGCTTCAGCGGTACCGCGGGCATCGTCGAGTTCGGCAAGGTCGACACCGAACTTCACCCCAAGGCCGGCAGTGACGACGTCGCGGTGATGGCCCGCCCCGACGTCCGGATTCACCCGGATCGCGATTCTGTTGAGCAGCCGGAGCCGGATGCAGCGGTCGATCTCCGACATCGAGTTGACGTTGATGACGATCGTGGGATCTGCGAGAGCGAGCAGATCGTCGTCGGAGACGTTCGAGCATGTGAACCAGATCTCGGAACCATCGAAGCCGGCCGTCCTCGCGAGAAACACCTCGCCCGGGGATACCGCATCGCATCCGAAGCCTGCCTGCCTGAGCATTCGGAGGATGGCGAGGTTGTCGTTCGCCTTGATCGCGTAGAACGGTTTGAAAGGAAGGTGCTCGAGTGCTCCGATTAAGCGTGCGGTCTGACGGCGCAGGACGGCGGCGTCGTAGACGTAGAGCGGAGAGCCGTAGCGGTAGACCAGGTCGGTGGCGGGAAGATCGCCGATGTGAAGGAGCCCGTCGTGAAAGCGCATCAGTCGAGAGAGTGTCCGCGATTCGGCCAGTGGACGCAAGTGCCGTCTGCGTTCGAGAACGTTGGCTGGCGGCGATCTCGAGATCGGATGGATCCATCGATCCCCGGCAATTGACTACGTGTGGGACAGCACCGATCCTGCGCGGGACGGTTGGCCGGCCGAGAACGCTTCGGTCACATGGATCGCGTACGTGAAGAACAGCTCCGAGGTCCGTTTAGAGGGCGTCGCCTACGAGTGGCTCGTCGACGGCGTGCCGGTGGTCGCGGGATCGCTCGATTTCGGCCCTGGGGCCACGGTGGAGATTCCGCTCAGCAGACCCTGGTCATTCGCTCGCGAAGAGTTGACCCTGTCCGTCGGGGATGACGAGCTGTCGGTGTTCACCGACGCACTGGCGGTTGGATTCTACGCCGAGCAGTCGCACTACGACTTCATCGCGCAGGATCGCCCCCTCGAGGTGGCAGGCGTCCGGTCCTTCGAAGGATACATGCAACTCCTGGTCGACATTTTCAACGACTCGGCGGCGATTGCGATCTACCCCGAGACGACGGATGAGCGGTGTGGCCGGATACAGGCCGACTCCGGGCGATTGCTCGACGGTTTCGGACATCGGGTGGAATCCTAGCGCGTCCGGCGCCTCGCCGGGGCGAGGGCGAAGGATGGCACGCGGTTGTGGCATCATCTGACCATGCAGGCCTACCTCGATCTCCTCCGGCACATCGTCGACACGGGCGTGTCGAAGTCGGACCGGACGGGAACGGGAACGCTCAGCACGTTCGGGTATCAGATGCGATTCGACCTGGCTGCCGGCTTCCCACTCCTCACCACGAAAAAGCTGCATCTCCGCTCGATCATTCACGAGCTGCTCTGGTTCCTTTCTGGAAGCACGAACGTCCAGTACCTGCGGGACAACGGCGTGACGATCTGGGACGAATGGGCCGACGAGAACGGGGAGCTGGGGCCGGTTTATGGACATCAGTGGCGATCGTGGCCTGCACCGGACGGTTCGCACGTCGACCAGATCTCCCAGGTCATCGAGCAGATCCGGCGGAATCCCGATTCGAGGCGGCTGATGGTCAGCGCATGGAACGTTGCCGACATTCCGCACATGAAGCTCCCGCCCTGCCATGCGCTTTTCCAGTTCTGGGTCGGGGATGGGAAGCTCTCCTGCCAGCTGTATCAGCGCAGCGCCGATGTTTTTCTCGGGGTTCCCTTTAATATCGCTTCCTATGCGCTGCTGCTGCTGATGGTCGCGCAGGTCACAAAGCTGGAAGCTGGCGAGTTCATCCACACCCTCGGCGACGCGCACCTCTACAGCAACCATCTCGAGCAGGCCGCGCTTCAGCTCACACGCGATCCAAAGCCGCTGCCGAGGATGCGCATCAATCCCGATGTGACCTCGATCTTCGATTTCCGGTACGAGGACTTCATCGTGGAAGACTACGATCCGCATCCATCGATCAAAGCGCCGATCGCCGTATGAAGATCACGCTGATCGTCGCGATGGCGCGCAATCGGGTGATTGGCCGCGACAACCAGCTTCCCTGGCGTCTGTCCAGCGACTTGAAACGGTTCAAGGCGCTGACGATGGGGCATCACGTGATCATGGGGCGAAAAACGTACGATTCGATCGGCCGACCGCTTCGCGGTAGAACGTTCATCGTCGTCAGCCGGAGCTGGAAGACTGCCCCCGAGGGCGTGACCGTGGTCCGGTCTGTCGAAGAGGCCCTCGAAACGGCACGCGGAGAGGAAGAAGTCCTTGTTCTCGGAGGCGCGGAGATCTTCCGGCTAACGCTTCCGATCGCACACAGGCTGCATCTCACGCTCGTGCACGCCGATGTCGAGGGGGACGTCCTGTTTCCGGAGATCGAGATGGGCGCGTGGAGGGTCGTGTCGCGCGAGGATCACGAAGCGGACGACAAAAATGAATACCCGTACAGCTTTCTCCTGCTCGAGCGGAAGGCTTCTACAGAACGCCCCGGCGCCGAACGGACCGACGTCTCCTCCTGAGCTCGCAGAGCAGCGTCCTCACCAGTGTGGCAAACAATGAACCGGCGCGTCGGAGAGTGGCCGACCATTGCGTGTCAGGCCACTTGCGCTCACGATGACTCATGGGTGTCATTCCTCGAGCAGGCCACTGAGGATTTAACGAGAGTGTTCCAACCGTGGCCCCGCCGGCAGGTTATTCTTATGTAAGTGTTCCCGGGAGCTTCCTCATGACGACAGGTAGACGGCTGGCGATTGTCAGTCTCGCGGTTCTCACATTTCAGGCGACGGCGCAGGAACCCGAGCCGGTACTCACCGAGTCGATTGAAGTGAGAATCATGAACGTCGACGTGATCGTCGTCGACCGCGAGGGCAGGCGCGTTCAGGGCCTGACTGCATCGGATTTTGAGCTCCTTCAGGACGGAAAGCCTCAGCCGATTGCCAATTTCAGTGAATACCGAGGACGCGCAGGGGCTCTCACCGCCATGGCGATTGCGCCGGACAAGGCGACTGCGTCTGCCCTCGAAGCCCAGCTCGCACCCTCCACGCCGCGAAAGATCATCCTCTGCATCGACCAGTTTGCCATGTCGCGCCAGCACCGCGGCCCGTGGTTCGACGCGATCAAATCATTCGTTCGCGAGTCCGTCCGTCCGGGCGACGAAGTCATGATTGCCACGTATGACCACAGCATGAAGGTTCCGCTGCACTTCACCAGCGATCTGAGAACGATCGAAAAGGAGATCGACAAGATCGCATCGGTCCGCGGGGCCGAGCGGCGCGGGCGTGATGAGCTGAAAGATCTCGAGCAGGCCGAGCAGTTCTTTCGGATGAACCCGGAGGCATCGGAAGCCGACGTTCAGGGTCACATGGATACCTCGAGGCGCCAGGAGGCACAGGTCGCGCGAGCCAGAATGAGAAATCGCGTCGCTGCGATCAACTCGCTGATCGCGAGCGTTGGCGGTCTGGAAGGACGAAAGATCATGCTGCTGGCCAGCGAAAGCTTCTCGCGCCTGGCAGGCATGGAGTACTTCATTCCGAGAGGGGGAACCACGGACGGTCCTCCTACCGGCGCGATGGAGTTCAATACATCGTCGATCGTGGCACGGTTGATACGGACCGCCAACTCACACGGTGTCACGATCTACCCGCTCCACCCGACAGGCATCTTCAAGCCTGAAGCGAGCGCCGAATTCGAGAGCGGCACCGCGCAATCGAGGAACTACATGATTCTCGATAATGAACTGAGCGCGCTCTCGAGGATTGCGAATGAAACCGGAGGTCTGCTCGCCGCGGGACCGATCGAGGTGGAGAAAATCCTGCCTCAGATCGTCGAGGATCTGGAGTCGTATTACTCACTCGGCTATCGCATCGAGGCCTCGAATGGCAGAGATCGCACGCGTGCCATCAACGTTCGCACGACCAGACCGGGGCTGAGGGTCCGTGTGCGCAAGTCGGTGGAAGAAAAGTCGTGGGAGTCGCAGATGGAAGACTTCTCACTGGCAAATCTTTTCAATCTTTCCGACCGGAACGACCTCGGGATCTCGGTGGAAAAGGAGCGGGTCAACGAACTGAGGATGGGGAAAAAGTCCATTCCGCTCAGAATTCGCATTCCAATATCGAGACTCACGGCCTTCCCTCAGGGGGACGAGCACGTCGGCCGTTTCTCCGTCTTCATCGTCGCCGCCGATCAGAGCGGAGATTACAGCGATGTGATTCGCAAGACGCAGTCCTTCTCGATCCCCGCCGCTCAGTTCGCAAAGGCGCAGGCATCGCACTTCACCTATGAGATCTCGGTGAATATCCGCGGCACCGGCGACAGGATCTCCGTCGGCGTCATGGACGAGATCTCGAAAGAGACCGGCTTCGCCCGTGTGGAAGTGAAGGCGGCTCCAGCCCCGATCACACCTCCGGCCTTCTCACAGCCCACCGGCCGCAGGCGCGGTTTTCCCTGAGGCTGATGAGTTGTCATCCTTCGCTTCGCTCAGCATGACATTTGACTCACACACCTTCGCGGACCTCTGCCGCCACTACTGGGCAGCTGACCACTTCTGATACTCTCCCGTGCCATGCTTATCCGCACCTTCCAGGGCAAGACCCCGCAGCTCGGGGCGCGCGTATACGTCGCCGAGACCGCCGCGCTAATCGGCGATATCGAGATCGGCGACGACTCTTCGATCTGGTACGGCACCGTTCTCCGCGGCGACATGTTTCCGATACGGATCGGGGCGCGGACGAATATCCAGGACAACTGTACGCTTCATGTGACTACCGGAACCTGGCCGACCATTCTCGGGGACGAAGTCACGGTCGGACATGGAGCGATCGTCCACGGATGCACGGTTGGCCGTGGAAGTCTGGTCGGGATGGGATCGCGCATACTGGACGGTGCTGTCATTGGCGAAGAGTGCATCATCGGGGCGGGCGCTCTCGTCACCGAGGGTATGCAGGTTCCTCCTCGGAGCCTGGTCCTGGGGTTTCCGGCGAAGATCAAACGCTCGCTCACGGAGGAAGATCTCGTCTACCTGGGCAGGTTTCACAGGCACTATCTCGAATACAAAGACATCTACCTATCGGAAACACGAGAAGAGACTTGATGACGCAGAACAGACTGAATGACCGCCTCGGCGCAGGGTCGCCGCGTCGGGAAGATGCCGGAAAACGGATAACGCTGGCCGGTTGGGTACACAAGCAGCGCGACTTCGGTGAGCTGATCTTCATCGACTTGCGAGATCGCACGGGTCTCTGCCAGATCGTCGTCGATCAGAACCGCGTGACGTCGGCGGACGTCGTCGCTGCGGCCAAGGAACTTCGGTCGGAGTACGTCGTGCAGGTGACCGGGATGGTTGCCGAGCGTGCGGAAGATCGGAGGAACCCGAAGCTCGGCACAGGTGACGTCGAGGTCGTTGCCGAGGAGATCGTGATCCTGAATCGCGCGGAGACTCCGCCGTTCGCGATCGAGGACGACACGAGTGTGTCCGAGGAGCTCCGGTTGCAGTATCGCTATCTCGACCTCCGCCGTCCGGAGCTCACGAAGAATCTCATCCTTCGCGACAGAGTCAGCTTTCTCGTGCGGGATTACCTGCACAGAAACGGCTTTCTCGAAGTCGAGACGCCGATTCTCACGAAGTCGACGCCGGAAGGTGCGCGTGATTTTCTCGTGCCGAGCCGGGTCAATCGCGGGCAGTTCTACGCGCTCCCGCAGTCGCCGCAATTGTTCAAACAGTTGCTGATGGTCTCCGGGCTGGAGCGTTACTACCAGATGGCCAAGTGTTTTCGTGACGAGGATCTGCGCAGCGACCGGCAACCCGAGTTCACGCAGATCGACATCGAGGCTTCATTCATCGACGAGGAGTTCATCTACTCGCTGATCGAGGGACTCTTCGAGGCGATTTTTCCGGCGGCGGGCGTCGAAGTGAAAACTCCCTTTCCGCGGATGACGTGGGCCGAGGCGCTGGATCGCTACGGAATCGACCGTCCCGACACGCGCTTCGGCATGGAGCTCATCGACCTGGCCGCCGCGGGGTCGACGATCGACTTTCCACCGTTCCGGGATGCGCTCTCGTCCGGCGGGCTCGTACGGGGAATCGTCGTGCCGGGTGGCGCTGCGTTGTCCAGGAAGCGTATCGATGATCTGACCGCGTACGCGAAGCAGTTCCGTGCCGGAGGTCTGATCTGGATCAAGTTCGACGAGCAGAAAAGCTCGTCCATGAAGAAGTTTCTCGATGATGCATCCTTCGAGAAGTTTCGCGAAGCCGCCGAGGCGAGAGCCGGCGACATGCTTCTGATCGTGGCCGGCCGAAAGACGATCGTTCCGGATGCACTCGCTAACCTCCGGCTTCGCGTCGCCCGGGAAGAGAATCTGATTCCGGAGGGCCTCTGGAACTTTCTCTGGATCACAGATTTCCCTCTATTCGAATTCGACGATGAGACCGGGCGGTATTTCGCGAGACATCATCCGTTCACCTCTCCGGCGGGAGACCCATCGTCCATCGGGAATGATCGGGAGAACGCGCTCGCGCGTGCTTACGACGTCGTGCTCAACGGTCTGGAGCTCGGGGGAGGCAGCATTCGGATCAACGACACGCAGATGCAGCAGACGATGTTTACAGCACTGGGAATCGATGCGGATGAAGCAATGGATCGCTTCGGATTTCTGCTCGATGCGTTCCGCTACGGAGCCCCCCCTCATGGCGGTGTGGCGCTGGGGCTCGACCGCATCATCATGATGATGGCGGGAGCCGGCTCGATCCGTGATGTGATCGCATTTCCGAAGACGACGTCCGCACAGGACCTGATGACGGCTGCACCATCTCCCGTCGATCCGGCTCAGCTCAATGAGCTGGGCCTGGCGTTGAAACAACGTCGGGACTGATGGAACCGTATACCGTCATCCGCCATGGTCACGCCTCCTATCCGGTCTTCATCGGAAAGGACGCACTGGCTGACGTCCGCTCGGTGATGGACGACATTGCCGGGATCCGTCCGGCATACCTCGTGACGACACCCCAGGTCGCTCGCATTGCAGCGGAGAGGCTCGAAGCGGTTGCCTTCGCCGGCGAGCCTCTTCTGCTTCCGGATGGAGAGCAGGCCAAGTCCCTCGCTTCGATCGAAGAGCTCGCAGGCGGGTTGATTTCGCGTGGCGTCCGGCGCGACGGCGTGCTCATCGCGGTCGGTGGAGGAGCGCTCGGAGACGCCGCCGGATTCGCCGCGTCGGTCTATCTGCGAGGCATCGACGTCGTTCACGTGCCGACGACGTTGCTGGCGCAGGTCGACAGCAGTATCGGAGGAAAGACGGCGGTCAATCATCCGATGGGCAAGAACCTGCTCGGCAGCTTTCACCCGCCGATCGCGGTCATCGCGGATGTCGGTTTCCTCGACTCTCTGTCCGAGCAGGAGCTCTGTTCCGGCGCGCTGGAAGCGCTCAAGGCCGGTGTGATCGGGGATACGAGCCTGTTCGACCTCATCGAGCTCGAACGGGATTCGATCTCCCGGCGGCAGCTCGAGATGCTGGAGGTCGTCGTCCAGCGTGCAGTCGCCGTGAAGGCCGGAATCGTATCGGCAGATGCCAGAGAGTCCGATCAGCGCAGACTCCTGAACTACGGTCACACGATCGGACACGGCATCGAGGCGGCGATGAACTACGAAGGAATTACGCACGGTGCAGCGGTGGGATACGGAATGATCGGTGCGAACGCGGTCGCCGTTGCACGCAGCCTGCTCGACAAAGGTGTAGCAGCGCGGATCGATGAGGCGGTTCGCGACCTGCACGCCGGGGACCCCCCTCCGGCCGACGTTGCCGACATCCTCCGCGCAACGGAGCACGACAAGAAGTTCGGCGGAGGTAAACGTGTGATGGTCCTGCCCCGCGATATCGGTCACTGCGTCGTCGTCGAGGACATCAGCAGAGAAGAATTGCACCTGGCGGCTGAGCGGGCCTTGGCGGGATAGAGAGTCACCGCAGGCAGCTGGCCATCGTGTCATCCCGAGCGCAGCGACGGATCATGCTGCCATGCCCGATCCCCGCAAGAACATCCTTCGCCTCGCTCAGGATGACTCATCGATACGGTGAGGCGAGCGCACGATCACCCCGGCAGATTCTCACCCAGTTGCCAGGTCGGCTGGTGAATGGGAAGCCGCATCACCATGCTGGTCCCGAGGCCCGAAACGCTGGCCACGTCGAGAGTCCCGCCGTGGGCTTCGACGATCTCCTGCACGATGTAGAGACCCAGACCCGTGCCGCTCTCACCCCGTACGGAACGGGTGGCAGACTGCTCGTAACGGTCGAAGATCTTCCCGAGCTCATCTTCGGCGATTCCCACTCCCGTGTCGGTCACAGTAATCACTACGTGATCGGGTTTCACTGCCTCGGGGATCACCTGGCAGCCTACCGACACGACACCCCCCGAAGGGGTGAACTTGAGTGCGTTGCTGATCAGGTTGATGATCGCCTGCGTCAGTTTCTCGGGACTCCCCTCGATTGCCGGAAGATCCGATCCGTGTGCCGAGAATAGCTGCACACCGTCCCGACCCGCAACCGCCTGAAGGCTTTTGATTGACCGCTTCAGGATGCTGGGGAGCATCACGGTCTGGTACTCCACCTCGAACCTGCCGGATTGAATTTTCGAGAAGTCGAGGATCTCGCTGATCAGGCCCATCATCCGGGTTGACTCGAGCGAAGCCTCCTTGAGGAGATCCTCGTGCATCGGCCCGAACCGTTGACTCTCGCTCAGCACGAACTCCAGAGCTGCCTGAATACCAGACAACGGACCGCGAAGGTCATGGACGATCATCGAAGTGAAATCGGATTTCGCCTGCTCGGCTTCTGCGTGGAGGGTGACGTCTTCGAGAATGAGCGCGGCGCTCGGCACGTCGAGCGGATCCGCCATGACCTTTTCGATCCGGAACATCCGGCCGTTGAGCTCGATCTCGACAGTGTGGTGTTCCTGGTCCTGGGCGAAAAATCCATGGAGCCAGCCACGCTCCCCGCCGAGGGTCACCGCCGCGCTTCGCAACCAGTCGTCGCCGTCGCCGCCAAAGGCCTGATCGAAAGCGCTGTTGCGGTAGGCGATGTCTCCCGTCGCCGTGACGACGGCGACCGGCATGCTCAGCCGGTCGAGAAGCGTCGCGTAGAGTGTGCTCATTCGGGAAGCTCGATTGCTCCGACGTAAAGAAGTTTTGCGACGGTAAAGAGCGTCGAGAAGGGATCGAACGGGGTAACTTTCAGAAGCTGTTCGACGCTCATCTGTCCATCGATGAGCGAGACGAGGTAGCCTTCCTGAGCGTTGAGCGAAAATCGCGAGTAGTCCTCGGTGAATGCTTTCGAGAGGGTCGGCACGGCCACTCCGCTCCCGGTACGGACGACGAGCTCGCGTACGATCTGGTTGCGTAGAATCTCGCAATAGCCGCGGAGCGAAAGGTCGTCGGAATGAGCGTCTCGTGATTTCACCAGGTGAAGCCACGTCGCCCAGACTCCGCTGTGTTTGACTCCGGCCGCCACCATCCGGCTCCACTCCGGAGAGCGGCCCTTCCGCCTCGCGGTACCCTGCATTTCCGCCATCGCAGGCATTTTATCCCGCATCGGTGAATCGTACATCGTGAGGTTTGTTGCGGCGGAGTCTGCTCCGGGTGAGAGAACCTGAGCGGCAGGGCTCTCTCAGGATACGAAATGACCCACTGCAATTTCCCTCTTTCACCACTTTGTTAAACTGTTTCCAGATGACCGATTTTGAGAAACCTGTTGCCAGGCCCGATTCGAAGCCTGTTGCCGGACTCGATGCGAAACCTCCGCGGCGGCTGCGGCCCCGACGCAACCGCTCGCGACTGATCCTGCTTTTCCTTGCCCTGGTACTCGGCATTCCCGGTGGATTTCTCTTCGCGCGGATGATCCGAATTCCGCTCGTAGAGAGCCTCGATACCTACAGCCCGGGGGTCATCACACGCCTTTACACTCATGACCGCAAGATCCTGGCTGAATACGCCATCCAGCGACGGATCATCATCCCGAAGAGCGAAATGGCTCCCGCGCTGATCAACGCCATCATCGCGACGGAAGACGCGAGCTTCTATAAGCACGGCGGTGTTGATCCGAAGGGAATGCTTCGGGCCGCCCGCGCAAATCTGATCGCGAGAAGTAAAGTGGAAGGCGCCTCCACCATCACACAACAGCTTGCCAAGCAGCTCTTTCTGACACCCGAGAAGAGCTGGACCCGCAAGATCAACGAGATGTTCCTTGCGATCGAGATCGAGAAAAACCTCACCAAGGACCAGATCTTCGAGATGTACGCGAACCAGAACTACTTCTGGCACGGCGCCTACGGGGTCGAAGCAGCCTCCAGACTCTATTTCGGCAAGCATGCGAAGGACGTCACGATTCCGGAAGCCGCGGTGCTCGCGGCGATCGGACGACGTCCCGAGTATTACTCGCCGATCAACCATCCGGAAAATGCACTCCGGCGGCGAAACCACGTACTTCGCCGGATGCTCGAGGAGAAGTTCATCTCTCAGGCAGAGTACGAGAGCGCAGTCAGGACGCCGATCGTTCTTGGCAATTGGAAGGAAGAAGCCCCGCTGGTGGGTGCGTACTTCTCCGAGCAGGTGAGGCAATATCTCGAAAAGAAGTTCGGGACGGAAGATCTCTACAGGAATGGTCTGGTCGTCTGGACGACTCTCGACCTCGAGATTCAAAAGGCTGCCGAGGCCGCACTCGAGCGCGGCCTGCATCGCTTCGATAAGCGTCGCGGCTTCAGGAAGCCGGCCCGTAATCTCCTGGATGAGGGGCTGGAACCGGAAGAGTACAAAGATCCGGCGTGGGGCAAACCGATCGGTGATGGAGAGCTGGTGCCCGCCGTGGTCCTTGCCGTCGAGCGCAAACAGGTGCAGGCACGTATCGCAGGGGAGACGATCAGCCTCGGCTCGGACTCGTACGCATGGACGCGCAGAAAGGACATGACCGGGAGCCTGAAGCGAGGCGATCTGATTCACGTCCGCCGGACCACGGATGCGAAATCTGAAAAGGTCACATGGGAGCTCGATCAGCGCCCACAGGTACAGGGCGCCCTGGTCGTCCTGGATGTTAAGTCCGGAGAAGTCCGGGCGATGGTAGGG
Organism: Thermoanaerobaculia bacterium; assembly: GCA_041748075.1. Lineage (GTDB taxonomy): Bacteria > Acidobacteriota > Thermoanaerobaculia > Gp7-AA8 > Gp7-AA8 > JBGSYJ01. The sequence continues at coordinate 1,034 of JBGTDX010000032.1, read as the reverse complement.
GGCTACGAGTTCGATGCGTCGAAGTTCAACCGGGCGGTTCAATCGGTGCGCCAGACAGGGTCCGCGTTCAAGCCGTTCGTCTATGGCGCCGCATTCGAGAAGGGACTCACGCCCGCGGACACAATCATCGACGCACCCTTCACCATGCAGGTCGGAACGACGCCCTACTCACCGCGGAACTATGACGGAACCTACTCGGGGTTGGTCACGCTTCAGCGAGCGCTCGAGCTCTCCATCAACGTCCCCGCTGTAAAGACCTTGAACATGGTGGGCGTCCGGAACGTCGTCGACTTCACGCGACGGCTCGGCGTAACGTCTCAACTGGATCCCTATCCTTCACTGGCGCTCGGCGCCGCAGGCATCTCTCCGCTGGAAATGACGGCTGCCTACAACGTCTTTCCGAATCAGGGTGTCTATGTGAAACCGCGACTGATTCGTCGAATCAGTGACGCTACCGACAAAGTTCTCGAGGATCATTACGCGGAGCTTTCCGAGGCAACGTCCGCACAGACGGCCTATCTGATGAGCTGGGCTTTGCAGGGCCCCGTCGATCGGGGAACGGCCTACGCCGCGAATTCACTTCCGGGGGCGGTCGCCGGTAAGACCGGGACGACGAACGGTTTCACGGACTCATGGTTTGTCGGCTTTACTCCGCAGTATTCGATCGGGGTCTGGGTTGGATACGACGATCCCAGCCGTTCCCTCGGGGGAGGTTCTACCGGGGCGGCCGTCGCGTTGCCGATCTGGACGGATCTCTACCGGCAGTTGGTGGACCTGAAGCTCGTGGGTGAGGAGAGCAAAGAGTTTCCGCAGCCGCCAGGAATGGTTGTCGTCCCGATGGAGCTGACGAGCGGACGGAGGGGCATGGGCCCGTGTGGCCGGGTCGTCCAGCAGGCTTTCATCGCAGGCACCGAGCCCGATCGAACGTGCGATGGCGAGATCATCGGTCTGAGCAAGATGACCGCGCCGGTCCAGCCTGGCGTGCGCGCAGGCGAGCTTCTGGAGCGGGGGTCTGAGCCGCCGCCGGAAACCGC
>JBGTDX010000031.1:0-7186 GCA_041748075.1 Thermoanaerobaculia bacterium | reverse complement strand
ACGGCAGGGAATCCGTTCGATCTCGATTTCTCACTCTTGCGGTTCAATCCGTAGCAATCCACTCCGAGGAAGGGCAGCGTCAGCTGCCCTTCCTCATCTTTGCTGGTTCAGTTCCGCTTTCCGCCCGGCCTCACTTCACTACCCGAGAGCACGCCGTCGCGAGTGCGGTCGTGGTTCTGGAATGATCGATCGTTCCCACGCCACTCTCTTCGCGTGATCACGCCGTCGCCGGACTGAGCTCTGATCCCCGGTCCTTCGAGGAGGAGACCTCCACAAGGAACTCTCAACCGACTCTGTACCGCTTCAATCCACACGCAGAATCGAATCTCCTGTTCCGTTGTCGAGCGTCGAGGTGAGCACTACGGCTGCTCCGTTTCCTCCGACCACTTCGAACTCGAGCTGCATATTGCTCAGGTCGCCGAGCGGGCTTCGAAGATCTCCAAGGATTGCGTACGAGATTTGATTGATCTGCAGGAACTGCCGCGCACCCAGCGGGAAGCTGGCAGATCTGATCGCCTGCGCAGCAATTCTCTGATTACCGGAGATGTATCGAAGTGTCGCGCGGACGGTGACCGCTTCGCCCGCCGTCTCGACCAGAATCAGATTCGTCCTGAAGGTGTTCGGCCGCCGAGCGGACACCGTCGCAGCCGCCGCATCGTTGATTCCGCCCATCCGTCTTGTTTCACCACCAAGCCGGATGCCCGAATCCAGCGCCAGGGTCGGCACTCCCGACCCGAACGTCGCAGGCTCTCCGGCAACCGTCGTATACGTCCGGCTGGTGATCGCGAAGTTTCCGCTCGTAGGAGTGAATGTGATGTAGCCGGCATCGTCTCCGGAGATGCCGAAGATGCTCACCAGCACATCGTTGATGATCCTCGACTGCGAGGTCTGGAGCTCGATGTTCTGTTCGCTGACCGACCCGGTGCGCGAGTGAAAGCGCATCGTGCCGGAACCGGAGCTCTCGCCGCTGTTCATGATCGCGACGTCCGTCCGGAAATAGGTGTCATTCGCCCCGCGGAGCGCTCCCGCCACCGGAATCAGCATCGGGCCGGTCGCTTGATATCCGTACTGCCTCGGCCAGTCCGCTACCGCCCACGTGTCACCGCTCCTCTTGTCGACCGGTGTCGCATACGCCAGAACGCGACCTGCAGAATCGCCTTTCGTCGTAATGACGGCGGACACACCTCCCGCCGGCACCGAGCTGTTGAGTGGCAGCAGACCGAATCCAGCGAGCGATTCCTCCCGGCTGGCGATTGCCACTCCTTGCTCGTTGAAGAACTGGATCGTGGCCGACGCCGGCAAGCCGGTCGCTTCCTGGAGGTAGAGGTTCGTATGCGTCGTCTCCGTACTCGTCAGGCCGGTGAGAAAAATCTTCTCATTCGCCCCCGCGGAGCGGTCGGAGCGGAACGCAGGGATCGTCGTCCCGTACGTTCCGGCGGGGTTACTCGAGTTGAACACACTCGCGCTCACTGCAACCGAGCGTGCATCGTTGCCGCGGAGTTGCATCGACCCGACGGCAGTCGTGTTCTCGAAGATACTCCGTGCGATGTCGGCGTACGTCCTCGATGACTCAGCCGAGAGATCGAATGACGGAAGCGACCTGAATACGGTTCCTCCGGCTGGCCGGAAGTGCAGTCGCAGCCCTTCGATCTTCACCGACTTGAGAAGACTCGTCAGCGTCACGTCCGAGATGAACGTGCCGACGCTTCCCTGCACATGCGCAACTCCGGGAAGGAAGATGGCCACCTCGCCCTCCACGAGTGGAGGTACCTGTCCGGCGGGCGTCGCCGCAGTCGCAGTATGCGAGACCACCGCCGATGTCGAGCCGGACCCGGTGCCGGCGAAAGGCGTCCCCGGTCCACCGCTCTTGCCTGACTGTTCAGTGCCCAGCCTGTACACCAGAGTAAGCCTCGCGTTGAACGTCCCGGCATCACCACCGTCAGGCCGGAGGGTCGGGTCGATCGTGAAGGGAACGTCGACCTCGCGGCCCGGCTCGATCGTGATCACCTCCGGCGACGGAGTCAGCCAGGAAACATCCGAGCTGACGACACCCGTCAACGTGGCCGACCCGGTGTTCGTGAATGTAGCCGTATCGTCAACGCTCGAGGCGCCGACAGGAGAGCTCACATCGACGCGGCTGGTCACGGCGACGCCGATGACATCTCCTATGGGGGCATTCTCCGCAAGGAAGATCACGCCTACCGACGTTCCCGGCGGCACTCCTACACCGGAGACCACCGATCTGCCGTCATGTCGTCCCTGGGAAATCGGGAGGGTCGTGATCGTGATCCGTTGCGATGCTCCAGGCGCGAGATCGAAGGTCTCCGGAGTCTGCGCGAAAAACGTTCCCTGCCTGGTGAGATTCACGGTCGTCTGCGAGCCGCCGATGTTGCGCACTGTATACAGAGTGGTGTCGCCACCGGATGTCGACCCGACGATCGCTTCGGGGAATTCCGTGACGACGACGCGAGGGGCGAACTCGATCAGCCGCGTCGCCTGGCGCTGGACACTCGATTGCGTTACCGACAGGGTAACGGTGTAAGGACCGGGGCCGGAGAAACTCTTCGAGGGATTCCTGTCGCTCGAGCCGGTGCCGTCCCCGAAGCTCCACTGATACGTACTCCGGGCGTTGACGCTGTCGAGACAGGAAGCCGGGCCGTCGAAGAGGAGCCCTGACGTGAAGCGGATCTGCTCGCCCGCGACGCAATTGAGCGCATCCGGAGCGCATCCGGACGCCTCGCCCCTGAAGGTGAAGCCGGCGCCGCTGAGCGGAATCGACGCGCACGGATCCTCGAGACTGACGACGACCGTGCGGCTGTCATCCTGTCCGCAGCTGTTCGTCACGCGCACCCAGTACGTCGCCGTCGACTCTCCGGACTGGAACGCAGGGGTGAGAAAGGAGGACGCTGTCGCGCCGCCAATGGGGTTGGATAGATCCCCTGAGACCCCGCGGTACCACTGGTATTGCAGCGGCGCTGTGCCGCTCGCCGTTACACTCAAAGTGACGATGCCTCCCGGGGCTGCAGCGTCCCGAGGCTCGGCCGTGATCCTCGGTGCGACACAACTCTGCGTGATCGTCGCCGTTGCGCTGTTGATTTGGCCGCACGCGTTGCTCACGCGTACCCAGTAGCTGGCGCTCGTCTGACCTCCCGTGAAAGCGGGTGTCTGAAACGATGCAGATGTGGCACCGGCCATCGGCTCGGCTGTGTTGCCGGATGTGCCGCGGTACCACTGATACGACAGAGGGGCAGTTCCTGTTGCGGTAACACCGAGAGTGATACGACCGTCCGCCGACTGGCTGCCCACGGGTTGCTGGGAGATCGACGGGGTCGCGCAAGCACGGGTCACCGTCACCGTTCTGCTGTCGTCCGAGCCGCACCTGTTCGTTACGCGCACCCAGTAGGTCGCGGAGTCCGCGCCGGGGGCGAACGCCGGCGTCGTGAAGTTACTCGAAGTTGCACCCGGGAGCGGACTGCCCGTGTTTCCTGAGGACCCGGCATACCACTGATAGCTCAAAGGCGCAGTGCCGCCGGCAGACACCGAGAGATTCGCCGCTCCCTCGCTGGATGATGCGTCCTGCGGTTCACCCGTGATCGAGGCTCCGACACAGCTGCGGGATACTGTGACGGTGCGGCTGTCATCCTGCCCACATGAGTTACTCACCCGGACCCAGTAGTTCGCCGAGTCCTCCCCGACAGCGAACGCCGGCGTCTGAAAGGTTGCCGCGGTGGCGCCGCTGATCAGGTTCGACGTGTTACCTGTTGAGCCGCGATACCACTGATACGACAACGGCGCATTCCCGTTTGCCGCAACGGTCAATGTCACCACACCGTTCGCGGACGACTGATCCTGTGGCTCGCCCGTAATGGATGCCACCGCGCAATACGTAAAGCCGCCCGGCAACGAGCCGCTGCCTGAGTCAGGATTCGTGACGTTGACCGTGACCGAACCGGCCGATCCGGAGGGCGTGATTGCAGAGATCTGCGTCGAGTTGACGACGTTCACGCCGGTGCCTGGCGTGCCTCCGAAGGAGACCGTGGCGCCTGACTGGAAACCAGTGCCGGAGATCGTGACCGCGGTCCCGCCACTCGTGGGGCCGGTGGAAGGCGTTACCGACGTGACGGCCGGTGTGCTGATCGTATAGGTGAACCCGTCCGGCAGCGTTCTGCTCTGAAGATCAGGGTTCGTAACGGTCACATGTGCTGGGCCCGCCGCGTTTGCAGGGGTCGTCGCAGTGATCGAGGTGGCGCTAGTCACGGTCACGCCCGAGGCTGGCACGCCCGCGAACGTTACAGTTGCGCCAGCGACGAAACGCGATCCGGTGATCGTGACGAATGTGCCCCCGGCAACCGAACCAGAATTCGGAGTGACCGACACGATCGTCGGGTTTAACCCGGATGTGGTCGCGGAGACCTCGGCGCTAAATTCACTCGTGACCTGGTTCGAGTTGGATCCATGAGGCAACGTGGTCGTGACAACCACGAAGTAGTAGGTGGTCCTTGGTGCAAGTCCGGACACAGTCGACCCTGTGGCTGACTTATTTAAGGTGGTCGCTCCAGAGAGGGTGTACGGCCCTCCGGAAGAGGTCGCGACGTACACGTAGTAGCTGCCTGAGTCGCTCGTGTACTGGATCGGAGTCCACGACAGGGTTGCTGATTGGAAGGTCACATCGGGGACGTTGACGTTCGCCGGCGGGACCGTCTGCGTCAAGTCCCATCCTGGGTTGCGGCTATCAGCCCAAGCTTCTACGGCCGAATTGCTTGCGCCGAAACCGTTGTAATCGAGTCTCAGATCAGAAATCGCTGTTAGGTTGGAGAGACTAGACGGCAGATCGCCCGTAAGCTGATTCGAGGATACGCCCAAGGCCGTTAGATTGCTAAGGTTGCCCAACTCCACGGGAATTGATCCAGACAGCGCGTTGCGGGATAGGAAAAGGTCCGTTAGCAGAGACAGATTTCCTAACTCCGCGGGGATCGGGCCGGATAACCCGTTGGTGGAAAGATAGAGTTCCCTGAGAGCAGAAAGGTTCCCGAGCTCAGCAGGGATTGCTCCGCTCAGTTCGTTCCGTGACAGGTAGAGTCTTTCCAGTTGGGTCAGGTTCCCAATGGATGACGGAATTGGGCCAGTCAGTCCGTTCCTGAAAAGACCAAGGTGACGAAGGAAAGAAGCGTTCCCAAGTTGTGAGGGGATAGACCCACTCAGCTGATTGATTGAAAGGTCGAGATGCCTCAGCGAAAAAAGGTTCCCAAGCTCAGGGGGTATAGGCCCCGTTAGTTGATTCTCCCAGAGACGGAGCTCCTGTAAGGCGGAAAGCTGGCCGAGAGTACCAGGAATCGAACCACTCAGTTGGTTCTGCGACAGAGATAGTTCAATTAGTTCGGATAGACTCCCTAACTCCTGCGGAATCGAGCCCGTCAACTGATTTTGCCAGAGATATAGAATTTTCAAGGATGAGAGATTGCCGAGCGTCGAAGGAATTGATCCCGTTAGTTGATTGCGAGATAACGAGAGCTCTGTCAGAAGCGAGAGACTGCCGATCGCAGAAGGAATCGGACCGCTGAGCTGGTTTTCCCAGAGATAGAGGAACGTCAGACCAGAAAGATTTCCTATTTCTGACGGAATGGTTCCGACCAGATTATTCTGAGCAAGTGCAAGCGCGATGACTGTCGTCTGCCCTGCATCGCAAGTCACTCCGAACCATGTGCATTCCGTTCCGGCGGCTCCCGTCCATCCGGTCCTATTCAACCAGCTGGCACCATTGGTGGCGTTGTACAGCGCGAGTAGTGCATTTCGCTCTATAGCTGGTATCTGAGCCTTCGCAGAACCAGCAGCGAGAAGGAACATGATGCCGAGGGCGAGCGATGCGATGAATGAGCGATTCAAAGGAACGTCTGGCCTCGCAGCGAACATTCGAAAACTCCTGTCTAAGAAAAGACGACACAATCCAGACGCTGAAAACCTGATCTGAGAGCTGTCGCAGCCTGCGGTCCACGCCACGCGCCCCACCACCCTCTCCTCGAATTGATCCGGCGAGGCTCCAATCTAGACCACTGCGTTCCCCGCCGCATCCCCCGTTTGGGGTACGTTTGCGATCTTTGCTGAAAGTTGACGAATGGCCAAAACCTCCGGGGGCGTGAGCAGGTCGGACGTGTTCCGCAAAGCGTTCCTACGCAAGACGGACGGAATCGAAAAATTCTAGGGAGTCCGAGCTGGAATCACACCACCCGAACAGAAGACGTCACGGATCGTTCTTCCACATCGGCACAGGTAGGTCCTCTGCGCACTAGAAATCGAGATCGAGCGCGCCGAGGCCGCTGGCGAGGAGCCAGAGGAGCTGGCTCTGGCGATTGGTTCCGGTCTTTGCGAAGATCTTTTTCAGGTGCGAGCGCGCGGTGAGAACGGAGATCTCCAGCGCGGCGGCAGCCTCTTCCATCGACTTTCCTTTGAAAAGCTCGGCGGCGAGGCGAGACTCGGATGTCGTCAGGCCGTACAGCGCACTCAGAAGAGTCGCGCTGTGGCGCTCGCTGGTACCCTCGTCGCTGATGAGCAATGCGGCCGCAGGCTCGGCGGGCTGAGAGCCGGACCGCACGCGCGCGACGCAGAGGTGCAGCGGCCGCTCGCAGTTCTGTCGACGGATCGTGAGCAGTCCCGCGCAGGCCCTGCGCCACCGCTCCTGAATCCGCAGTGCCCGGATGACCAGACGCTCGAGCTCGTCCTGGTCCGAGGGGTCCGTCGTGCCGACGTATTGTTCGCGGACTTCGAGCCCATCGCGTTTCTCGAACATCCGTTCGGCGGCGGCGTTCATGTGTCGGATCCGGCGCGTGCGATCGAGGATCACCACGCCGATTGCAAAGTGGTCCAGAACATCTCCGAGAAATCCCCCAAGATTCATGGGCGGCAGCTCGTCGGATCTGAAGAATGACATCCGGTGAATATGGACGTCGATGGATCGCTGCGCATCCCCCGAATGGGGTACGAGGCGCGCCACACCCGGGATCCCTTTCCCTCTCCCCGCCAGGGTATCGTTCGATCGAAGGATGAATATTCGGGGAAAGGGTGGCGCGCGGTCATTCCGAGCAGTCGAACCGGGCGAATTCAAGCGCGCCGGGTGAGGGGCAACGATGTAAAGCATCGCGAGATCCCCATGGGCTACCCCGCACCCGGCGCGCTGACACTCCGACACTCG
>JBGTDX010000030.1:0-17333 GCA_041748075.1 Thermoanaerobaculia bacterium | reverse complement strand
ACCCTGGATGCCCTGCTCGCCCTGTGCGCCGGTCTCACCCTGGATGCCCTGCTCGCCCCGTGCGCCGGTCTCACCCTGGATGCCCTGCTCGCCCTGTGCGCCAGTTTCACCCTGGATGCCCTGCTCGCCCTGTGCGCCGGTTTCACCCTGGATGCCCTGAGATCCCGTGGGGCCGGCTTCGCCCTGAAGACCCTGGTCGCCTCTGGGAATCGTCAGCTGTAGTGTTTCCGTACTCGCGTCGAAACTCGCAATCGCGTCGGAACCCGGCATGCCGGTCGTGGCAAGCACGCTCGAGATTCCGGTTCCGTCCTGTCCGTCTGCGCCGGCGGGGCCCTGAAGCCCTTCCGTTTCATCGGCCAGGAAGTAGCCGAGGAGATCGACTGTGATGTCGAGTCTCTGGTTGCCGGAGAAGCTCGCTTTGATGCTCAGCGTGCCGTTATCGGGCAGGAGGAGGCTGCCTTTTCCGATCAGCGTTGCAATATCTTCCTGGAAGGAGGCCGCCTGATTCGGCCGGCCGCCGAAGCTCAGCGCCGGACGGCTGGGCTCGGGGAATGCTGGTCCGGGGTTACCCGGGAAGAGAAGGATGCGCCCGTCGGTCGATGGATTATGAACGCTGACGCGAACGGCCAGTCCGATTGCTTCGGCAGGAACCGAGTTCGAGCAGGGGTTCGAGGACGTCGACAGCCCTGTGTCGGGCAGCAGTCCGGTTACCGAGTAGCTGCGGAACTCGTTCGCCGAAAATGCCTGGTGCTGCGCGACCGGACCACCGTTGCCGACCGAGGGTTTCGGTCCGTAGGGCTCGACGATCTGATCGGCTGTGCGCGTGCTGATCATTCTGCAGGGGTCAACCTGCTGGTAAAGAGGACGCTCATAGCCCTCGGGCAGCGGGGCGCTGACGCCGGGGCTCGAAAATGTTTCGGGTGAAACGGTTCCATCGAGCAGGAGGGAGGTCTTGACCCGCACACCCGGAATGGAGGCCGCCGAATTTTCGTCTATCGCGATGGGCGACTGCGCCAGCGCGAACGTGTTCACGAACATCAGCAGTACTGCAAGGAGTGAAATTTGACGTCGGGAGTTTCTCATGGGTTTTTCCTTTATCTTTTAAACGGACAGACATCAACCGGCTCGATACATTCGAGGTTTGAGGCCTGAAGCAGCCGCTGGGAGGAGCTATGGATGGGAAAGTGGCTTTTCCTACGGAGGAGGAAGGCCGGTAATCGGAAAGGCAGATTCGTCAGGGCGCGCCATATTGCACAATCCTTTGTGCGATTGGCGGCCAGGCTATCTCCGGGGAGGAGACCCTCAGCTTTGCGTCGCCACCTCACGGTGGCTTTGCCCTTACGAAATCGCTGTCTTGTGCTTTTCGGCGGCCGGGCTGTCTCTGGGAGATCCCTAACTTTGCGTCACCATCTCGCGATGGTTTTGCCTTTTCGAAGCTTGGGAGTTTTCGGAGCTGGTCCGATTTACTGTTTCAAGAATACAGGTGTTTTGCGGGAATGCAAGAATTATTTTTCAGGACCGTTTCTCAAGCCAGTCGTTCGCTGGCGAGGTGCCTTGTGGAGCAGAGACAACTCGAGCCGGACCCATCGGTCCGGCTCGAGTGTGCCGCCATGGTAGCCAGTTACGGAAACTGTTGAATGACAAGGTAATTGAAGCCCCGGTTGGGCTCGCACTGCACGGTCAGGTTGCCACCACCGTAGTCTACGGCGATAAGCTCGATCCAGTCACCGCTAGCTCCAAGTCCGACATACGTGAGAAAGACATGGTGAAGACCGCCGATGATGCCTGGTACGGACACGTTTACGAACCCGCTCTCTGAGCACTGGGCCTTGCCGACGGCTAAGATTCCGGTGTTGCACTGACCTGCGCATGTGCCTGGCTCTCCGTCATCTCCGGTCGCGCCCGTTGCGCCAGTAGCGCCGGTGGCGCCCGTTGCACCCGTTGCACCTGCTTCACCAGTAGCACCGGTTGCACCTGTTGCACCAGTGTCGCCAGTCGCGCCGGTCGCACCTGTTGCGCCGGTCGCGCCGGTCGCGCCGGTTGCACCTGTTTCACCAGTGTCGCCCGTCGCACCCGTGGCACCAGTGTCGCCAGTCGCGCCCATGGCACCTGTTGCTCCTGTGCTACCAGTTGCGCCGGTTGGCCCAGTCGCGCCGGTTGCACCTGTATCGCCTGTGGCTCCTGCCGCTCCGGTCTCACCCGTGGCCCCGGTTGCTCCTGTCGCTCCGGTCTCGCCCGCTGGGCCTGCGGCGCCTCCGCCTTCTTCATCCGGAAGGAAGTAGCCAAGCAGGTCGATTGTCACGTCGAGACGGTTGTTGCCAGTGAAGTCGGCCTTCACGCTGAGAGTGCCGTTGTTCCCGGGGAAGGCAAGGCTTCCTTTTCCGATCAGGGTCGCGACGTCTTCCAGGAAGGAGGCTGCCTGATTGGGCCGGCCGCCGAACGCAAGCGCTGGCCGGAGAGGTTCCGGAAAAGAGAATCCCGGGATGCCGGGGAACAGAAGGATGCGGCCATCACTGGACGGGTTGTGCACGCTGATGCGCAGAGCCAGACCGATGGCCTCCTCCGGAACGAAGTTCGAGCAGGGGTTGCTGGAGGTAGAGAGCCCTGTGTCGGGCAGCAATCCCGTTACCTGGAATGTGCGGAACTCTCCGGCAGAAAACGCCTCGTGAAGAGCGACTGGACCACCTGTCCCCAGCGCCGGACGAGGACCGTAGGGCTCGACGATCTGATCGGAGTTTCTCGTGCTGATCATGCGGCATGGATCCACCTGCTGGAAAAGTGGACGGGTGAACTTCACCTGCTGATCGGAGAATTCATCGGGATTGACCGTCCCCTCGAGGAGCAGATCTGTTTTGAGGCGGACGCCGGGGATCGACGTTGCTGCATTTTCATCGATCGCGATTGGGGCCTGTGCGATTGCCAAGGAGTTCACGATCATGAGACAGGCAGCAAAAAGGGAAATCTGACGCTTCCGAAGTTTCATGGCTGGGTCCTTTTAGTAAGGAAGGGAGAAAGTGCCCGGTCAGAGGTCACCTGTCTGGCCTTTCCTCGGTCCTGGGTTTTCGGATACCGGTCAATTAGACCGGTATTCGTGAGAGAAAGGTGGAGGCTACAGTGGAGGTGGTCGTCCGGTGATCTCGCGAGATTCAGGGGCACACGCCATTTTTGCACAACCTCTGTGCGACTGGCGGCCAGGCTGTCTCCGGGCGGAGATCCTCGGCTTTGCGTCACCGCCTCACGGCGGTTTTGCCCTTACGAAATCGCGGTCTGTGCTTTTCGGCGGCCGGGCTGTCTCGGGGAGACCCCTGGGCTTTGCGTCACCATCTCGCGATGGCTATGCCTTTTCGAAGCTGGATCCAACGGCTAAGATGCGATAGACGATAGAAAGTACAGTAACTCTCTGAACCTGTCAATCACTATGACGAACGAGTCGTTGGAAGTTTGTGACCCTGGTCACGAAGGCGATCCGCTGCCTCAGCGACCAGACAGAAAGGTCGGGTCCCCGGAAAGATTGTCCACGACCGAGCCGTAGATGATGATGGGGATCCCTTCTTCTGAACGGGCAAGCAGGGTTGCGCCGGAGTCGATCTGGAAGCCCGCGAATTGAGACTCCAGTGCAAACTGAGACTGAGTCTGAGCTTCCATGAAGATGCGGGCCGAAGCCGTTCTTCCGCCGCTGCTCAGGCTCAGATCAACCCAGGTTCCGGTCCTCGTGGAGTTCACGATCCCTGCGTTGGTTCGAAAGCGCGCGTTCGATTTGACGCCTGTGATCGATGCTGTTTCGCCCCATGTTGTCGGATCGGACTGCTGCACCCATTGCCCGAACGTTGCGTCCTCCTGGTTGCTCGTGTAGGTTCGGGCCGAGATCACGGGGCCTGCCTCACTGATACTCGTGACCTTCAGAGCTCCCTGTGTGGCATTCGTATCCAGCCACTTCACCACGTCTCGGATCGCGGTCGTATGACCCGGTTCAATTGCGACGCTGCGCCGCTGATCGCTGCCGAGCATTCCGAGCTCAACATCCATTGCCTGATTCGAGGGGTTGAATAATGTAATATCGGTTCTCCAGAACGTTCCGCCCGCACCTGCTGTGTGAGCGACACCGGGGACGATGACGTTACGCCTTCCTATCGGGGTACCCGGAACGAGGAATGGATCGTTCGAAAGATTGTCAACGACGGAGGCGTACGAGGAGAGGGCACCGCCCCGCGAAGCTTCGATTCTCAGAGAGAGGGCTTCTTCAGAGAGTCCGGCAACCTTCGGGAAGAGAACCGACAGTGGCAGCTGGCGAAAACTTCGGCCGTCGATCTCGAGGGTTACGGTTTCGATCACTGTTCCGCTCGACGTGAGTAGCGACACCTCAGCCGAGATGGAGCTCAGACTCCGATTCACGAGTCCGACATTCGTGCGGAACGATGCATTGGACTCGATTCCCGTGATGTAGTTCAGAGAATCGGGGGCAAGCAGACGAGGTACGGACTGTCCGTAAGTTCCGTCATCAGCGCCCGTGAAGGTACGGCTGGAGATTCGGATGGACTCCGGATCCTGGGTCAGATTCGTGCTCACCTCGATGGCCCCGAGTCCTGATTCGACTCCGAAGAGCTCCGGCAGTGCATTGTCATAACTCACGGACTCGCCGGCAGAAAGCGCCACGGTCGTGGTGAGCCAGGACTCTCCCGCCTGGGAAATGTACACGAGCGTTACCACGGTCTCCTGCTCGCCCGAGTTGAACAGCGCCAGCTCGGTTCGCCACTTCGTTCCGCCGGCCCCATTAGTCTGAGTTGCTACAGGGATCAGCGAGTGAACCTGCGGCTCGGTCGTCACGACGACAGAACGGCTTCTGCTGCTCGTGAAAGACCCGTTGGAAGCTGAAAGGGTGACGAGGTACGTGCCAGGACTTTCATAGTGATGCACCGGATTTTTCTCGGTCGAAGTCCGACCGTCCCCAAACGACCATTCCCATTTCACCGGTGAGCCTTTGGAAAGGTCGACGAGCTGCAGCGATTCAGCAACTTCCGCGAATTCCTTGGAAACGGCGAAATCCACGGTAACGGGGGTCAGCTCGGGAGCAGGCAACGGCGCGGTTGCCGGGGTGACAGGGTAGAGCCAGCGCACAGCCAGTTGATCATCCTCACGGAGGTAAGCTCCAGTTCCGTCGATCGTGGAAGACATCAGCGCGTCAGAGTCCCGCGAGTGGGCGAGTCCGAGAGCGTGTCCGAGCTCATGCGCGATGATCTGCGCCAGCATCACGTCGCCGATCCGGTTGAACGGCGAGACTCCGTCCTGGATGACGATGTTGCCTTCGACGATCTCCCAGACCTCCGGATATGTTTTTGCAGGATGATCCTGACCGGCGTCGAAAGGCGCGCTCCAGGCCCGGTTCACCTTTACAGCGTGATATTCCGCCTGAGCAAGGACTCCCGACTGCCCGTTCCAGCGGCCGAAGATCTCGTTGAAGGGATCGTTGAAGAGGATCTCGTTGATCTCGTTCCGGGCTGAAGCCGGAACGGTCTTTTCCACTGGAGCTCCGACAGAAAACCGGATTCTGGTCGCCGGATAATCGCTCCAGACGCGGAGGGCTTTCTCGAGCTCACGAACGCCCCCGCGATCATACCCGCCCTGCTCTCCGACCGGATTCCACTCGACCTCGCCGCCATCATCGAATCGAAACCAGCGGTGAATATCGTGTTCAGCGAGCGTCGCAAATGAAAGAGATTCCGTCGGCTCTAGTACGGGATTCACCAGAAAGTATTCGCTGGATGGATTCCCGCCGGCAGCGCGATCCCGCACAAAGGCTTCGAATGCTCCGGCGTGCCGCTGAAGCTCTTTCGTGGAGTGAGTCTTTCGGAGGTTGCCATCGAGAAGCGTCGTTCCAGTCGAATCTGCTGAGCGGTACCATACGCGACCGCCATCGACGGTTTTGCGCTCGCTGAACTTGCCCAGAAACAGGTCGTTCGTGACGTATGTTCCGTCCTCGGCTTCGCTCAGGAAGAGCATGACTTTTTCACCCCGGACGAACTCGGGGCTGCCGAACACTACCCGTGCGCGGGATTCCGTCCGTCCGCCGCCGTGCCTGACCGTCACGACGCCGTCCGCCGTCCCCGCGATCACCGAAGCGACTTCCAAAGTCGTTTCAGTGAAGAGCTTTCCGGAGCTTTCGACAGTGTTCGACGAGAGCACGGTGCCGGTGATGATCAGAGAGGACTTGGCGATCAGCTCGTCATCGGATGGAGCCACGATTGTGGTGGCCATCAGAGGCGAGGTCAGCAGGCTCAGAAAGAGGAAAGGGAGAGCCTGTCTGCTGATACTGAAAAATCCAAAACGGGTCGATCTACTTCCACACGGGCGCATGGGACGCTCCTTACAGCGACCACCGCTTTAAGGAACGTCCTCCGTGAGGAAACGAAGAGTTGAACTCTTCACGTTCGGTAACCCAGCCATCTGACTTCCATCAGACCCGAGGCTTTGCGTCATCCCGTCGCCGGGATTTTGCCTTTATCGCGTGGTGATCGCGTTGCTCTATGATTGAATCAGTTCGTCACTGCTCTCCACATCAGAAAAGTCGTTATTGACTGCCACCTCGGCTTTGAGCCGGGCGGTAACTATGGGTCTCAAAGTGCGGCAGAGAAATACATCACCAGGGAGGGAGGCGCCAATGGAGCCGTGGAGAGGGAAGCGTCGCGGACCGAAAGCGGAATAGCCGATCGAGGAGCCCGTGACGAGCCTGACGCACGCGCTGCGGCGTCGCTGCTCCGAGGCGGGAATCCGGCTGGCCGCTCTGACTGACGGGACACGCATTGAAACGCTCCATGGCGACCACTGCCTTTTTTGGAACGTTCCTCGCGCCGGAGGGGAGAAGAGAACTACTCTTCACGTTCGGTAGCCCAGCCGTCTGAACGATTCAGACCCGTTGGCTTTGCGTCATCCCGTCGCCGGGATTTTGCCTTTATCGCGTGGTGGTCGCGTTTATTTTCGAGGAATTATAAACAGATCCTTTCCAAAAAACAACAAAAATCGCGCGGCCTTTCGGCCGCGCGATCGAAAAGTGTCTCTATGGCGCTGGATCAGCCGCAGCTTCCCGGTCCGATTGCACCGTTGTTGTATGCATCGAGGACGGACTCCACGCTCGAGGTCTCGGACGTCGCAAGCCAGTCGACGCCGACCCTGAGGTCTCCGATCAGCGCATCCGCCTGAGCGATTGCGAGGATCGGCTCGGTTCCGGCAGCCACATTGAGCCTCGCTGCGATCAGCTGGTGGGCGAGCGAGATGAGCCCGTTGCCATCTACCGGTGTGTCGAGGATCGCGAGCAGCTCCGCCTGGGTGTAAATCACATTCCCGAGTGCGAGGCTGTTCACCGGCCACTCAGACGCGTGGTTCTTCCAGTATCCCTGCGTGCGCGTGCATGCGGAATCCGCGGGGGGTGGCGGTGGTGCGAGCTCGCAAGCGGTGGTTGCCGCGAGGATGCATGCACGGAAGCCTTCGAATGTATTGGCTGACTCCGCACAGTCTCTCATCACGCAGATGGACGGGCCGGCAGCGCCCTGGGGTCCGGTTGGACCCATCGGACCCATCGGCCCCTGATCGCCCAGAGGACCTTTGTCGCCCTGGGGACCCTGGGGACCCTGATCACCGATCAGACCCTTGTCGCCCTCGGGACCCTGATCACCGATCAGACCCTTGTCGCCCTCGGGACCCTGATCACCGATCAGACCCTTGTCGCCCTGAGGACCCTGATCACCGATCAGACCCTTGTCGCCCTGGGGACCCTTGTCGCCCTGAGGACCCTGATTACCGATCAGACCCTTGTCGCCCTGGGGACCCTTGTCGCCCTGCGGACCCTGGAGGCCCTGAGGACCCTGATTACCGATTAGACCCTTGTCGCCCTGGGGACCCTTGTCGCCCTGCGGACCCTGGAGGCCCTGAGGACCGAGTTCGCCCTGGAGACCCTGATCGCCCTGGGGACCCTGATCGCCCTGGGGACCCTGATCGCCTAGAGGACCCTTGTCGCCTTGAGGACCCTTGTCGCCCTGCAGACCCTGGATACCCTGAGGACCCTGGTCGCCAATCGGACCCTGAAGTCCCTGGGGACCCTGTTCCCCCTGAAGACCCTGCGGGCCCTGTTCTCCGGCTGCCCCCTGCACTCCGGCTGGCAGAATGAAGTGGATCGTTCCGTCAGGCTGCAGTTCGGCTGACGGCGTTGCTCCCTCGACGATCGTGACCGTCGCTCCGGAGATTCCAGCTCCACCGGCTCCGCCCTCTACATCGGGCAGAAAATAGCCGAGGACGTCGATCGTGACGTCGGTTCGGTCACCGAACGTATCAGCGATGACCGTAAGCTCCTTGTTCCCATCTCCTCGGCCGTCCTCGATCAATACTGCGGTATCCCGGAGATAGAAACCGGCTTCATTGGGACGCGGCTGCGGGAATGAGAGTGCCGGCCGTGCACCCTGGGGAAGTGCGAGCTCGAAGCCTGGCACCAGAACGACCCGTCCTTCACGGGCCGGATTGTGAACGCCCACGCGGACGGTGAGGCCGATCGCCTCGAGCGGAATAACGTTCGAGCAGGGATTCGAGGCAATCAGGAGGCCGGTAACTGTATAAGTCCGAGGATCGTTCACGCCGCGGAACGCGCCGCTGGGTTTGACTGAGCCTGTTTCGCCACGTGGGCCGTACGGCGGCTCGAGCTGATCGGACTCCCGGGTGCTGATCATGCGGCAGGGATCGACCTGCTGATAAAGATAGCGACGCTGCGGGGCACCGTCGCCCGGGTTCTCTTGCGGAGACACATCGTTTGGCTCGACGAGGATGACGTCCGTTCGCATCCGAACTCCGGGAATGGAGGTCGCTGCATTTTCGTCGATTGGTTGATTTGTCGTTTGTGCAGAAACGGGAGGGATAAACATGAGCATGACTGCAAGGGCTACGACGTAGCCTTTGATGCTGGCGATGTACTTCAGATTTTTTGTCATGGCCGAGTCCTCGATTGAATGAAAAGGGTCGATGATTGGCGACTCTGAATTCGGAGCCGCCCCTGAGTGGTGGGGGAGCGTGAGTCCACTGTTGCGGCGTCAGTGGTGCTCACGCAGAGGGTGATTCGAGTGGAACCGTGGGAGGACGGGAAGAGGCCACTCTCTGGCCTTTCGTAGCGCTTGCCATCTGTGCAATCTCCTGCACTCCGGCGGCTGGGCGGTCTCTGGGCGAGATCCCTGGCTTTGCGCCACCACCTCGCGATGGTTTTGCCTTGATCAGAGCAATCAGGTTGTTGCTTTTCGGCGGCCGGGCTGTCTGTCCCTCAGATCCCCTGGCTTTGCGTGGGCCACCTCACGGTGGATTTGCCTTTTCGAAGCAGTAACGGTTGTTGTTGCCGATATTCCCGTTCTGCCTCAAACATGCCAATATTTGATCTATTGTCGAGGGAGGTCTCGCCCCCGTGACGCGGATCTGGGGAACTGAAAAGAGGGCGATCGGCTAACACCTAATAACGCAGAAACTTGGAGCAAGTTCATCTGGAACGCGCAAGAATGAAAATTTTTTTCACTGTGCGCGTCCCGACGACTCCTTTATTTGCATGGCAGTACTACTACCCGTTCTAACGCGGATGCGGACGGCATCCTGGCGAGGAAGGAAATTGCAATCCCAAAATAAAAAGGGCGCCGTTGCCGGCGCCCTCATCGGGGTAAGGTCTACGAACTAGACCCCTGAGTTTTACTAGAACAATCCATCGAACGACGTACCTCCTCCCCATGAATTTCCGGCGGACCCACGACAAGCGCCATGCTCCGCGGAAGCATGACCCACCGCGCAACATCGTGGACCGGATCGGCCGCCCCTTCTCGCCCTGTGGTGGAAGGGAGGAGCGGGAACCTGAAATCGGTTGAAAAAGAACATCGAGCGGCCTGTGCCGCTCCTTGTCTAGCTAACGATTCTCACGGCTGTTTATTGCACTGCGAGAGGAGTTGTTCATGCTTGTTTTGATGATAGGTTTTGTCCGGAATTATTGCAACGAATTTCTCTAAGATCAGCCCGAGGCTTCCTCACGCCCGCTCAATCGCTTCGAACAGCTGTTCGAACGAATCGATGACAAAAAGCACCGGCTGGAGTTGATCTATCAGAAAGGACTGTGAGGTGACCCCGTCCAGGGAAAACTCGCGCCGTTCACAGGCATCCCCTAGGGCATGGAGACAGTCGGCCTGGGATGAGATGAGGCCGCTCCCGTATACCCGCGTCTGGCCCTCCTCCCGGATCAGACCGAACTCTACGGTGAACCAGAAAAGACGCGCCATCCTCTCGACCTGCTCCGGCGTTTTCGCCGCGGCCGCAACGCGACCGAATCGTTCGAGAAAGTCGGCAAAAATGCCGATCGAATGGAGAGGCACGTGCCCGAACACGTCATGGAAGATATCGGGCTCGGGCACGTAGTCCATCCGATCGCGAGACCGAACGGTGACGGTTGTCGGGAACCGCCGTTCCGCAAGAAACTGGAAAAAATCCGAGGCCGGGATGAACCCGCTGACCGGCACGGCGGCCCAGCCCGTCCGCGTGCCGAGCCTGGCGTTGATCGAACGAAGGTCGGGAACCGTGTTCGGGGCCAGCCCAATGGCCTCCGCACCGTCCAGATATGCGCGACTTCCAACCGTGCGAAGCTGAGCCATGCGGCGTTCGAACAACAACTGCCACACATTGTGCTCCTCGGCTGAGTACGCTGACCAGTTCTGTTCGATGATGAAGTCTTCGCGAGCATGAGTACCGGAGTCTGCTATCTGCATCGGGCCTGTCCTTTCCGGATAAAAACAAAAAGGCCCGTGAGTTTTGTCTCACGGGCCCTCGAACTGATGGTTTGAATTTGTGTGTGGAGTCGTCAGCAGCGCACACGGCCCGGATGTGGGGTCGCGTAATAGTAAGAGCTGCTGGCGGCGGCGTAGATCATCTGGGAAGTATTGTGGAAGATGCGACGGGGTGTGTCAACCGGACACGAGAAAGGCCGCGGCAATCGCCGCGGCCTCTTGGGTGTCGTCGAGACTTAAAACGTCGAGTCGAGAAAAGGACGAAGCTTCTTCGAGCGCGACGGATGACGCAGCTTTCTCAGCGCTTTGGATTCGATCTGGCGAATTCGCTCGCGCGTCACATTGAAAGAACGACCGACCTCTTCGAGTGTGTGCTCGGAGCCGTCTCCGACACCGAATCGCATCTTGAGCACCTGCTCCTCGCGAGGCGTCAACGTGCGCAGAACCTTTCCAGTCTGCTCCTTGAGGTTCGCCACGATCACATGATCGATGGGGGACACCACGCCACGATCCTCGATGAAATCCCCCAGATGCGAATCTTCCTCTTCGCCGATCGGCGTCTCGAGGGAGATCGGCTCCTGGGCGATCTTCATGATCTTGCGAACTTTCGACACCGGCATGTCCATCCGCTTGGCGATCTCCTCCGCTGCCGGTTCTCTGCCGAGTTCCTGAACGAGCGAGCGTGATGTGCGGGTCAGCTTGTTGATGGTCTCGATCATGTGGACCGGGATTCGAATGGTCCGTGCCTGATCCGCGATCGCGCGGGTGATGGCCTGACGGATCCACCAGGTCGCGTAGGTGGAGAACTTGTAACCGCGCCGGTATTCGAACTTCTCGACGGCCTTCATGAGACCGATGTTGCCTTCCTGAATGAGGTCGAGAAACTGGAGTCCCCGGTTGGTGTATTTCTTGGCGATGGAGACCACGAGACGGAGGTTCGCGACGATGAGCTCCTGCTTGGCCTGATCCGCCTCTTCCTCGCCCTGCCTGATCTCCCGGATGGTCCTTTTGATGTCATCGTGAGAGGTACCGAAGGTGCCCTCGAGCTCCTGCAGCTTCTCCTGATATTTGCCGACGCGCCGCTTGTAGAAGTCTTTGCGGGTCTTGTCTTTCTCCCGCTTGAGGGACTGCTCATCCTTGCGGATCATAGCCGAGGCCTGCGCAAGGTCGCTGTCGATATCGCGGAGCTTGTTGATCATCCGGTTGCGCGTCTGGGGTGTGAAGTCGACGCGGCGCATCAGGTTGGCCAGATCCACTTTGGCCTTCTCGATGTTCTTCGGCGTGACCTTCGCTTCTTTGATTTTCTTGTCGAGCTTGGCAATCTGCTCGAAGATCCCCATGATCTCGGCGATTTTGCTATCCGTGCTGCTGGCAATGCGCGCCTCGAACTGCTCGGCATCCTCGTCGTCATCGTTGGCCAGATTGACCATTTCCTTGATGACCTTCGGATCCTTCTTTGCGCTCTCGTTGATCTTGAGGATCTCCTCGAGAATGATCCGGTTCTGCGACAGAGCTTTGTAGACCCTTCGCTCGCCCTTTTCGATTCGCTTGGCGATCTCGACCTCTCCCTCGCGGTCCAGGAGCTTGACCGTCCCCATTTCGCGCAGATACATCCGCACGGGGTCATTGGTCTTGTCGATCACGCCCGCCGCAGCTGCGACGATGTCGGCCTGAACTTCTTCCCGCTGGTCGACTTCCTTGTCCTCGACAGCTCCGTCGATTGTGATTTCCTTCGGAGTCGGGATTTTGTCTGTGTCGTCCACGACTTCGATGCCGAGATCGTTGAAGCGGATGTAAATTTCGTCGAGCTCCTCCGGCAGGCTCGTAACCTCTTCCGGTAGTGTTTCGTAGATCTCATCGTAGAGAAGAAACCCTTTCTCCTTGCCGATGACAATCAACTGCTTAACCTCGACGTACTTTTCTTCTACGCTCAAATCGCCGACCCCCTCATCGATGGATTCCAGGTCGAGACTCGGCGTTCGTAGACGTGTCATCGTTCATTCGCTCCTTCGCGTGCGGTAGCGCGTGTAAACGCCCCTTCGACGGCGGTTTCGATCTGCGGACCTTTTCCAAGGCCCTGGCTCGACGGTCGAGACGCGCTCGGCCGGCCAGCCAGGACATCTGAAGAGGACACCCACGTAAGCATAGGAGGACAATAATTATTTCAGCGCGTGCAGCTGTTTCGAGAGCTCATTCTTCTGCATGAGAAGCGAGTGTTCCCTCTGGAGGTCACCGTGGAGAGTCGCCTCCTGTATCCCGATTTGAATTTCCCTGAGCCGGCGGTCGAGAAGGCGGCGTTCCATTAAGCGGATCGTGTTCTCCAGAGCCTTGAGGTCGTAGCCATCCGAATCGTCGCTCAGAGCGAGCTCGGACAGCCTCGTGAGGTCGGCTTCACTCCTAAGTTGGGTCGCAATCTCTGAAAAATCAAGGGCTTGCCCCTCGGAAATTCGCTGATTTACAACCCCGAAGATCGTTTTGCATGACGGATCCTCAAAAAAATCGTCCTGCAGCTTTCCAAAATACGCCGATGGCAGTTTTCCCTGGAGCAATGCTCCGAGGAGTTGCCGCTCGCCTGTGGAGATCGGAGCCGACGTCTGACGCTCCGCTGTCCGGGTCCCCCTGGTGCGCACGCGGGACCAGATGGTCTCGAACTCCAGGCGCAGCCCGTCGGCCACGCGCTGGGCCGCATCATTCCGCGTCACGGGGTCGGCCACGGCGCCCAGCAGCGGCACGAACGCCTCGAGATGTGCGCTCTTTTCCTGAGTCGAGAGCCCGGATGGATTCGACACCCATTCCCCCAGGGCAAAGGAAAATACGTCCTGCACGCCAGCGAGCGCATCCATGAAAGCCTGAAGGCCTTCCTTCTGGATCAGAGTGTCGGGGTCGTTTCCCCTTCCCACGTCCAGGATGTCCACCGACAAACCGGCGGAAAGGAGGATTGGAGCTCCCCGAAGTGCCGCGCTCCGTCCGGCGTCGTCTCCATCGTACGCGATGACGACCCGCCGGGCGTACCTTCTGAGCAGCGAGGCCTGGCCCGGCGTGAGGGAGGTCCCCATCGACGCAACGACTCCCGGCACGCCCGCGTGATCCAGCGCGATGGCGTCGAAGTATCCTTCGACGAGGATCGCGCGTGTGCTTCGGCGAATCGCATCTTTTGCACGATGGAGGTTGTAGAGCAGGTTGGATTTGTTGAAGACCACGGATTCCGGCGAGTTCAGATACTTGGGATCGCTGCCGTCTAGGGTACGGCCGCCGAAGCCAATGAGCGAACCGGCGTCCGAGTGAATCGGAATCATCAGGCGGTTTCTGAACCGGTCGTAGTGGCCGCCGCCACCCTTCCGCGGAAGGACCAGGCCTGCGGCTTCGAGTTGCTGGATGGAGTACTTGCCACCCAGTCGCGAGAGCAGGAAGTCCCACGAGTCCGGAGCATATCCGAAGCCGTACTTTTCCCGGATCTCAGTGCTGATGTTTCGCTTGCGGAGGTAGGAGTCGGCCGCGTTCGGCGTCCAGCTCATGGCCTGGTGGAATCCCGCGGCGGCTTGTTCGAGCGCGCCCAGGACGTCTTCCCTTTCATCATCTTTCCCGGTGCGCTTCTTCGTCGGAAGCTTGATGCCGACTCGGTTGGCGACATGCTCGACGGCTTCGGGAAAGGTGAACCGCTCGGTCAGGATGAGAAATTTGAAAATGTCACCGCCCGTCCCGCAGCCGAAGCAATAGAACAGGCCCTTATCCCGATCAACCTGAAACGACGGAGTCTTCTCGCGATGGAATGGACAGAGACCTTTATGGCTCTTCCCGGCAGGCTTGAGCGGCGTGACCTGGCTGACGAACTCCACCAGGTCTGCCGACTGCCGGACCTGGGCGATGATTGCGTCGTTGAGATCGATAAATGCCAAAGTGAGATCGCTCCTTCGAAGTGTATGCGAATCAGATATCGAGCAGGGCGATCGTCGCTCCGTCGCCACCTTCGCGCTCGTTTCCCTTGCGCCACGATCGCACGGCCGGATGGTTTGTGAGATGCTCGCGCAGGGCCGTCCGAAGCGCCCCGGTCCCGAACCCGTGAATCAGACGCACTGCCCCTCGTCCTTCCATCAGGCTCCGGTCGAGAAAACGGTCCGACTCGTCAAGGGCGTCGTCGACCCGCTGACCAATCAGATTGAGCTCGGAAGAAATCTGGGGCTCGGACGACTCCGACGCTTCGGCAGACGACGATGCGACCGCACGCTTCTGTTTTTTCTTTTCGGCAGGCGTTCCTTCGACAGGAAACAGATCTTCCAGCTCAGCCTGCACGCTCTTGCCTCCGACCGAGAGGCGCGCCCTGGTTCCGTCGATCGCGGTCACCTGGCCGGTCATTCCGAAACGTCTGTGTTCGACCCGATCTCCTATTCTGATCGGACCCGATGGAGGGGAGAGCTCGGGAAATCGCGATAGCGGAGCGACGACTCTTTCGTAAGCGTCTCCGGCGTCCAGCTTCTGAGCGGAGCTCTCGCGGAGTGAGCGCAGCTCCATCTGCAGCCGGCGCGTCACCTCGTCCTTCAGTTTGACGATCTCGTCCCGATAGGACTTCGACAGCTTCTTTCTTTCGGCCTGGACTTGCTCGCGCTCGGAACGAATCTGCTCGAGGTTCCGCGTTGCCTCGAGGCGGGCATGCCGCAACTCCTCACGTTCACGGACGACGTCGGCCAGAGTCTCCTGTAGATTCGCAAGCAGGTTGTCGATCGCACCGTAGCGATCCCCCAGCCGCTCCCTTGCAGAGTCCGTCACGGCTCGCGGAAGGCCCATCCGTTCCGCGACCTCGATGGCGCGGCTGCGACCCGGAACACCGACGATCATTCGGAACGTCGGCCCTCCGGTGGCCGCGTCGAACTCCATCGATGCGTTCGTAATGCGCTCATCTGCAATCGCAAAACTCTTCAGCGCGGATAGATGCGTCGTGACGATCATGAGGCAACCGACCGAGAGCAGGTGATCGATGACCGAAGCTGCGAGCGCGGAACCTTCCTCCGGATCCGTTCCGGAGCCGAGCTCGTCGAGGAGCACCAGCGATCGGGGTGTCGCTTCGGCCAGCACTTTCCGGAGTCTGCTGAGGTAGGCCGAGAACGTCGAGAGATGCTCGAGTACATCCTGGTCATCACCAACGAGTACGTGGAATCCGTCGACCACCGGAAGCACGGTTCCTTCGGCAGCCGGAACAGGGAGGCCGCTTGCAGCCATCGCCGTGAGAAGGCCTGCTGTCTTGAGAGTGACGGTTTTTCCACCAGCGTTCGGGCCGCTCACGAGAAGAGCGGTCCGCCCGTCGGAGAGCTCGAAGGTCACCGGTACGACCGATCCACTGTCGGTTTCACCGAAGGCCGTCGCTCGAAGTCCGGCCAGACGCTGATCGAGCAGGGGATGCCTGCCATCAATGAGATGGAGCTCACGACCTTCACTCAAGCGTGGGCGCGTGCACTCGAGTTCTATGTACGTCACTGCGCACGCCTGGATTGCGTCGAGCTCTGAGGCGACCTCGACCGAGCGTTCGATGTCGTCCGCCGACTCGAGAAGAAGCCTTGCGATGTGACGGGTAATCCGTGCGATCTCCTCTCTCTCCTGAATGAGGAGCTCGGCCAGATCATTGTTCATTTCGACCACGGGCAGGGGCTCGATGAACATGGATGCGCCCGAGCCGGAACGCTCATGAAGTATTCCGGGAACGGCGTTGCGGTGGTCGCTGCGGACGGGAATGCAGTAGCGATCGCCCCGGAGAGTAATCAGCGGTTCCTGAATCGCATCGGCCTGGCGGTTCATCAGGTCGTTCAATGTTTTCTGAATTGCAGCGCGGCGCGCCTGCATGCGGCTCCGTATTGAGCGAAGCTCAGCCGAGGCCTCCTCCCGAAGTTTTCCGTCGCTCGTGAAAAATCTGCCCACGCTCGAGATCACTGCGCCGAGGTCTGCGATGCCGGTCGCAACTTCCTCGAGCAGGGGAAGGGGATCGGCTCCACGGGTGAGAGCTTCGCGGAGAGCCTGGGTGCCGCGGGCAGCACGGAGTACGATCCACGAATCACTGAGCTCGAGTACCGAGTCGGAATCAAAGAGCGCGCTGACTTCGACGATGCCCCCGAATGGAAGGGGCCCGTCGCGATGGTAGAGGCGGACCATCTCGGCGAGCTTGCCCTGCGCCTGTTCGGCGGCGGCCAGCGAATCGGCGGGACGTCTGAGCATGACCATGGCCCGCCCAAGCCCGGTTCGCGCGTTCAGAGCGATCAGCGAGAGAACGCGATCGAGCTCGAGCGACTTGAGTTGGATATCCATGAAATCAGGAAGATGCCGGCATAAAAAAAGGGGCTCGGAGAGCCCCTTGTGTTGCGATACCCGAAAACGTGTCAGTCAGGATGTCAATAAGCGGAACGTCGTTCTTCAGCAAGCTTTCGAAGCACTTTCTTGCGAGCCGCGATTGCTTTCCGCTTTCGCTTGGTGCTCGGCTTTTCATAGTGCTGACGCTTCTTCAGCTCAGAGAGAATTCCCGACTTTTCGCACTTCCTTTTGAAACGACGCAGGGCGTTCTCGAAC
>JBGTDX010000029.1:0-4870 GCA_041748075.1 Thermoanaerobaculia bacterium | reverse complement strand
GCGGCGCCGGTGGCGAAGCGTCGCAGGAGTCGCGAGCGGCTGGCGTGGTGGGTTGCAGCTCTCGCGGTGATGGCTGCTGTCGTCTTTGCCGTCCTCTGGGCGACAACGCAACGCGACGATTCGCACGTGGTGCGAGCGGAGATCTCAGCGCCGGAGGGCTGGCAGCTCGATCCGGTGTGGGGACTCGCTCTCTCTCCGGATGGATCACAGATCGCGTTTGCTGCACTGGATGAGAAGTATCGCGGTTCCCTCTGGCTTCGCCCAGTCGGCAGTGACGCGGCACGGCAGATTCCAGGCACCGAGGGCGGCGGTCTCCCATTCTGGTCACCAGACGGGCGTCACATCGGATTTTTCGCCGACGGTCAGCTCAAGAGGGTGGCGCTTACCGGGGGCCCTGCGCAGACGATCTCTGCGGCCCCGAGCCCGCGGGGCGGAACCTGGGCCGAGGACGGCACGATCGTCTTCAATGGCGAGTTCCGCAAGGGTCTTTACCGGGTTTCCGCGTCAGGCGGGACGCCTGTGGAACTGACCCGTCTGGACGAGGAGCGTGGTGAGATCAGTCACCGCTGGCCGCACTTTCTCCCCGGAGGAAAGAATCTGCTCTTCCTGGCGCAGACCGCCGAGGGTGGCAGTCCGAACGACGAGAGCACGATCGAGGCCGTGAATCTCGCGTCGGGCGATCGAACGCGCATCGTGCAGGCGAACTCCTCGATGGCGTACGCGCCGAGCGGGCACCTGCTCTTCGCGCGGGAGAGGACGCTTCTGGCGCAGCGGTTCAACGCGAAGACGATGTCCGTTTCCGGCGATCCGGTCCCCCTGGTGGGGGCGGTGGAGTACGGTCCTCAGGAGCAGGCAGTCTTTTCGGTGTCGGCCGAAGGTACTCTGGTCTATCAGAAGGGACAGCAATCTGCAGGCAATTCGCAGCTCGTGTGGTTCGACCGTCAGGGAAGGCGACTCGAGGATGAGGGCCCGGTGCAGGAGATGCAGGTCCCTCGACTCTCCAACGACGGCGGGCGCGTGGTGTATGGAAGTCAGGGAGACATCTGGATCAGAGATCTGGAGCGGGACGTGGCGACCCGGCTGACATTTCATCCGGCCCCGGATTTCGTCCCGATATGGTCGCCGGATGACGAGTGGATCGTATTCGCATCGATGCGCGACCGCCAGAAGGGAAACGGCCTGTACCGGAAGCGGTCCTCGGGCGCAGGCGAAGCGGAAGAGCTGCTCGACCTTGCCGAGGATGGGACCCCTTGGGACTGGCACCCCGAAGGAGACAGAATCGTGTTTCAGGAACTGGGCGGACAGACGATGTCCGATCTGCGCCTGCTGTCTCTCGCCACCGGCACCTCCGAGGACCTGCTGAGCACCCGGGAGAATGAGATGATGGGCCACTTCTCCCCCGACGGCAAATGGGTCGTCTACGCCGTTGGTGATGAGCAGCCGGAGATTTTCGTCACGACGATCAGCGGGAAGGGGCGATGGCAGGTCTCGACTGGCGGCGGTGTCTTTCCCCGCTGGTCTCCTGATGGCCGTGAGATCGTCTACCTGGAGCCGGCGAACCGGATCATGGCGGTCGAGGTGAGCGTCAGTGACGGCTTCCGGGCGCAGCGTCCCCGCCTGCTGTTCGAGGCGAACGTGAACGGACCGTTCAACCTCCATCCCGATGGCGAGCGCATCCTCGTCAGCCAGGCCGCGGACACGGAAAACAGTCCACCACTGAGTCTGATCCTGAACTGGCCGGAGCTGCTGCGCCAACAGTGAATCCGGCACTCACTGCGGAAACAGGAGGGAAGTCCATGCAAACCATTCACAGCTTCATCGTAGCGGTTGCCTTAGCCGTGCTCGTCCTTTCGCCGTCCGCTCTTTCTGCAGAGGAGCCTCAATACATCCAGTATCCCGATTGGGAGGACCCTCACTTCTCCCGGATGGTGATTGCCGGAGACACGATCTACCTCTCCGGTGCCGTCGGCATGGGGGCTGATTTCGAGATTGTTCCGGGTGGGATCCAGGCGGAAACGAAGCAGGCGATGGAAAACATCAGAGCCAGCCTTGCAGAAGTCGATGCGACGATGGACAACATCGTCAAGTGCACGGTCATCCTCACCGACATGTCGGACTGGGTCTCGATGAACGCCGTCTACAAGACCTTCTTCAGAAAAGACCGTCGGCCGGCCCGATCCGCACTCGCCGCCAAGGATCTCGCCATGCATGCGAAAGTCGAGATCGAGTGCATCGCGGTGAGATCGCCGGTGACGCGACGATGACGGGGAGAGGAGTCATGCGCCTGTTCGGCACGGCAGTACTGCTCTTTGCCGCGACACCTGCCATCGCTCTGGCGCAGCCGCTGGTTCTCAGCCCCGTCACGCTCATCGACGTCCGGGAGGGTACTGCCAATCCGGGCATGACCGTCGTCATTACAGGAAACCGGATCACCGATGTCGGATCCGTGGATGAGATTGACGTACCTGATGGAACACAATCAATTCTCGCACCAGAGAGGTAGCAGCCATGAGCGTGAGAAAGACAATTCTGCCGAGCATTCTTGCCGGCTTTTCCATGGTGGCGCTTGCTGCCTGCAGTTCGGCGCCCACACCGAATCAGGCAGCGGAGCCAGTACCAAAAGTCGTTGAGCAGGAGGTGCCACGCACCCGCACTCTCCCCGGCATCGAGTCTCCGGCCTTTCCATACGCGCAGCCCGAGGAGGTCGGCCTCTCGACGGAGAAGCTGGACCGGCTCGGCTACGAGATCGTCGAGTGGGTGGCGAACGGCGATTTCGTCGGGGGCGAGCTTCTCATCATCAAGGACGGAAAGGCTGTCTTCCATGAGGCCTACGGGTGGAGCGACCGTGAGCGGAAGATACCCGTGGAGCGCGATTCGATCTGGTCGATCAAGTCCATGTCGAAACCATTCACGGCAATGGCTGTGCTCATGCTGGAGGAAGCGGGCAAGCTCTTAATCGACGACCCGGTGAGCCGTTACATCGCGGGTTTTGCGGGCGACGAGCGCACCACGATCAGGCACTTGCTCTCGCACACCAGTGGATTCCGGTCGCTGGAATTGGTCGGGGCTCACGACTCCCTCAGCGACTGGGTCGAAGACTGGGCGTCGAGGGGTCCCACTGGGACATTCGGCCAGTACGAGTACACCGATTTCGGCTTCGGGGCAGCTGGGTACGTTGTCAAGAGCGTCTCCGGGCTTTCCATCGAGACGTTCACGGAGGAGCGGATCATCGGGCCCCTCCAGCTCCACGACACGTCAACGGCGTATTTGGACGACCCCGCGTGGCGTTCGCGGGTGAACGAGTGGTACCGCTGGAACGAAGACGCTTTGCGGTACGACCCGCAGTACAACTGGCCGTGGTGGAGCTTCTACCCGGCTGCGTGGGGCATATTCTCGACGGCCATGGACTACGCCGAGTTCATGGGAATGTGGATGAACGGGGGCGAGTGGGAAGGGGTGCGGCTGCTCTCGGCGCAAACGGTCGACGAGGCGCTCGATCCCCACGCCCTCATCGGCGGCAACCTCGCCTATGGCTACGGGTGGTTCCTCGAACAGACTTCCGGCGACGAGGGGATGCCGTCAGTGTTCTACCACGGGGGAGGCGATGGCACGCTGGCGATCGCCTTTCCGGAGGCCAACGCCGTCGTGATCTTCCTCACCCACTCGCGCGGGGGCTCGCACCTCCGTGCGCTACGGAACAGGCTTGCCATGTCCGGGCTCTTCGAGCACCCCGGCTTCAGTCTGGTCTGGGCAGACGAAGCGGGCCTCGAAACGGTCGAACTCTCGCCGGAGGAACGAGCTCGTTATGTCGGGATGTACCGGGGCCGGGCTCCGGGTGGGGCGGAGGCACCCGAGTTCGTCGGGCATGTGTGGGAGGAGAGCGGCCATCTCCACTCCCGCTTTGGGGTGCTCGGCATTGCGACGGACATGTACATCCACCTCGCGCCGATCGGCGACCACCGATTCGTTCATGCTCGATACGGAGGTGACCACCTCGAAGCGGTCGGAACGGTCGTCAAGACTACGTTCGAAGTCGAGGAGGGCGAAGCGACCGGATACACCATTTTCGTGGGCGACGAGTTGTTAGCTTCGTTAGAGCGCGCCGACCCGGCAAAGGTGCGCGCGGACGCCGAGGCGGAGCGCAAACGCGTCTCCATCGATGAGGTCGTCCTTGAGAGGCTCGAGGCCGAAGGGAGCGAGGCCGCCAGAGCGTTCCACCGCGACCTCCTCGCCTCTCGGCCCGAATCCGTCCGGTTGGGAGAGGGCATCCTCAACGCGCTCGGCTACCGGCTCCTGCGTCAAGAGCGCGTCGCGGATGCCATTGCAGTGTTTGAGATGAACGTGGAGGCGTACCCCCAGGCGGCGAACCCCTACGACAGTCTCGCTGATGCGTACCGAGCGGCCGGCCGGCTGGAGGATGCGCGGCGCAATTACGAGCGTGCCGTCGAGCTTGCGGAACAGCAGGAGCACGAGAGTCTGGCCGCCTACCGGGGAAAGCTGGAGAGCGTAACGCTGCAACTCGAGGGAAAACAGTGAAGGACGTTACCGCCCCTGCAACACGTCCGGAGAACAACCATGATCAACACGACACTTACGTCACTCCTGCTGAGGTAACAGCCATGAACATTAAAAAGGCAATACTGCCGAGCATTCTTGCCGGCTTTTGCAGCTATGAACATGAGAAAGACAATTCTGCCAAGCATTAGGGGAGTCGAGATGAGGAGAAACAGCACGATGGCAACAGAAGTCAGATGGCTGGCCTTATGCGCTGCACGCTGATCTCGCTGCCCCTGGTCGCGGCGCTGGTGGCACTCGCCGCCTGCGCCACGCCCGTCACGCACACTCAACCGTCGGCCGAGGGACGGGGGCT
>JBGTDX010000028.1:0-42403 GCA_041748075.1 Thermoanaerobaculia bacterium | reverse complement strand
CCTGGAGTGTGGCGCTCGACGGTGCCGGAAATATCTACGTGGCCGACCTGGGCAACGCCACGATCCGCAAAATCTCTTCAACAGGCGTCGTCACCACCCTCGCGGGCGCGGCGGGCCAGTTCGGCAGCGCCGACGGCACCGGCACGGCCGCGCGTTTCTTCTTCCCCTCGGGCGTGGCGCTCGACAGTGCCAACAACATCTATGTGGCCGAGACACTCAACTCAACGATCCGCAAAATCACTCCAGCAGGTGAGGTGACCACTCTCGCAGGCGCGGCGGGCCAGAGAGGCAGCGCCGACGGCACCGGCACGGCCGCGCGTTTCAACTCTCCCTCCGGTGTGGCGCTTGACAGTGCCGGCAACATCTACGTGGCCGACTCAGGCAACCACACGATCCGCAAAATCTCTCCAGCAGGCGTCGTCACCACCCTCGCAGGCGCGCCGGGCCAGGAGGGCAGCGCGGACGGCACTGGCACGGCGGCGCGTTTCGAATTTCCCTCGGGTGTTACCCTCGACAGTGCCGGAAACATCTACGTGGCTGACTTAGGCAACCACACGATCCGCAAAATCTCTCCAGCAGGCGTCGTCACCACTCTCGCAGGCGCGCCGGGCCAGTTCGGCAGCGCGGACGGCATTGGCACGGCGGCGCGTTTCGACCTTCCCCTCGGTATGGCGCTCGACAGTGCCGGAAACATCTACGTGGCCGACTTACGCAACCACACAATCCGCAAAATCTCTCCGACAGGAGCCGTCACCACCCTCGCAGGTGCGGCGGGTCTGGACGGCAGCGCGGACGGCACTGGCACGGCAGCGCGTTTCAACTTTCCCCAGGATGTGGCGCTCGACAGTGCCGGAAACGTCTACGTGGCCGACGGGAGCAACCACACGATCCGCAAAATCTCTCCGACAGGAGCCGTCACCACCCTTGCAGGTGCGACGGGCCTGGCCGGCAGCGCCGACGGCACGGGCGCGGCTGCGCGTTTCACCGGTCCCTCGGGTCTGGCGCTCGACAGTGGCGGAAACATCTACGTGGCCGACGAAGGCAACCGCACGATTCGAAGAATCACTCCCCAGGGTACCGTCACCACCATCGCAGGCGCGCCGGGCCAGTTTGGCAGCGCTGACGGCACGGGCGCGGCGGCGCGTTTCGACTCTCCATCGGACGTGGCGGTCGACAGTGCCGGAAACGTCTACGTGGCCGACGACTTCAACTCCACGATCCGCAAAATCACTCCCCTGGGTGTCGTCAGCACTCTCGCAGGCGCAGCGGGCGAGTTCGGCAGCGCGAACGGCACTGGCGCGGCGGCGCGTTTCAACTCTCCCACGCGTGTGGCGCTCGACAGTGCCGGAAACGTCTATGTTATCGACGCCCTCAACAGCGTGATCCGCAGAATCACTCCCGCAGGTGTTGTGACCACCCTCGCAGGGACCGTCGAGGTAGTCGGAACAACCAACGGCTCTGCATCGGAAACGCTGTTCGTCGAACCAGCTGGGATCGCTGTTGATAACCGCGGCAATCTTTATATAGCGGACAGATACGCAATTCGACAGGGGATCCTCTGCCCCGGCGATTCGCGCTGTCAGCCCGAGGAAGCGCCACCACCGCCGCGTCGGCGAGGCGCACGCCGGGGCAATTGACGTTGCCCTGGCGACTACGTCTAACGGGCAACGTGAAAGCTCGACAGCGACGCGCCGGAGTCAGTGAGAGCTACAATGACCAAAAGGGACGTCGTGCATCGGCCTGGTCTGGAAGTTGTCGCTTCGATTGTGCGCCTCGAGGCAGAAATCTGACGGCAGCAGCTTCGCTCTCTCCTGCTTGACCTGTTGCCATGATATGAGCAAAGCTCCCTCACAGGATGATCTATCCTCCCGCGTGCACGATCGTCTCCAATAACTACCTCGCGCTGCGGACCAGATGTGTATCGGTTTTTACTCGTCAATCCGCGCTTTCCCAGCGCATCACAAATCAGAATTTCATTCGACTAAGTAGCTTAAAAAGTCTCATCTTCTCTCCAGGGGGATAAATGCGAATAACGATGATCGGAGACGTAGGTGGATGGAACTCCTATCATGTCGGCGATGAGGCAATGCTCAGTGCAAACATAGCGGGCCTTCGACGCACCTACCCTTCTGTTGAGATCACAATTCTTTCTCGCGATCCAGACTGGTCGAGTGAGACATACGACGCGGCGTCGCTGCTCCCTTTTGGTTTTGCAATCGGGGCGAGCGACCAGGAACTTCGGGACGAGCGTCTCCATCGAATCAGCTCGTTTCTCAATGGCAGTGCTCGAGAGCCCGATGAACGTGCTTCGAAGGTATTTGCCAGCATCCGGGGGTCCGATGCTCTGTTCATCTCCGGCGGTGGAAATCTCAGCTCAAGCTGGCCCGAGCACTTATATGAACGTGTTGCGCTGATGAGAACAGCTGCGGCATTCGGAAAGCCTGTCATTGTCTCCGGGCAGACTCTCGGACCGGCTTTGACCGAGAATGAGAACCTGCTTCTTTCGGAACAGCTACGTCAAGCTGCTTTCGTTGGTGTGAGAGAGAGGGATTCTCTGGCACTGGCCATAGCCATGGGCATATCCGAAACCAAACTCTTCTATCAACTCGACGATGCGTTCTTCATCGCCCGGCACTCGAGTGGCATGAAGCGTCTTCCTCGGAGAAAGTATGTAGCGATCACGCTGCACCCTCACATGTCCATGGGATATAGCGACGGGCCCTCCGCATCGAAATACATTCGACAGTTCGAAGAAATTTCACGGCTGACCCATCGAATGCTGGTATTTGTTCCGCATCATAACGGGAGCATTCAGAATGGAGATCCACCAACGGATCGTGATGTCGGAGCCGTTCTTGCGCGCGGAATGTCGGTTCCGTTCCGTCTTCTCCGTACGCCCACGGCTGAGGAAGCTGCTGGTATTGCAGCAAATGCAGATCTGATTGTCAGTAGCCGTTATCACCCCCTGGTATTTGGAGTCTCCGGATGCGTCCCGAGCCTGGGAATCTGGACAGATCGGTACACGCAGATCAAGCTGACAGGATCCCTGGCGCATGGCGGACTCGACCATTGGGTTATCTCAGATCAGGAGGCAGTAGAGGGAGGGTTGAGCGATACGACCGCGAGCTTGTGGCAGGGACGGGGTGGAACTCGCGCCTCGCTGGAGAGTCGCGTATCATCCTGGAAACGGCAGGACGAGGAACGGTGGGAACGGATTCAGGTTGCACTTGGGAAAAGTGGCCGCTAACTCCTCATCAAAGCAGCTGTGCTCTGGCGACTCGAGGTGGGCGAGATTGGCCGGACGTTCCAACTTGCTGATGTACTGGCGGCCTTGGGCAGCTTGAAACCATACTTAAAGATGCGTCATCTTTCCGCCTGCACGATTGTCTCGAACAACTACCTTGGGGATGGCTCGCCTGTTTGCCGAGTCGTACAAGGAACACCATCCGGGCGTCGAGGTCTTCGTCTGAAGCGGATGGGATCGGACGCAACATTCGATCGGCTCCTGATTCCCAAATCGTCGTACAAATGGCAGCTCTTTCTAGTATTCTATCCAGGGTGAGAGTTTTGGGGCGGCGATTTTATAAATGACACATCTTCCTGCCTGCACGATCGTTTCAAACAACTATCTTGCGATGGCTCGAGTCTTTGCCGAGTCCTACAAGGAGCATCACCCAGGGGCCGAGGTGTATGTATGCATCGTCGACCGGCCGTCTCCGAGAATTCGCTATCAGGATCTTCCTTTCCGCACCATCTTCGCGCAGGAACTTCCGATCCCGGCGTTCTTCAATTTCGCCTTCCGCTACGGAATCATGGAGCTGAACACTGCGGTCAAGCCGTATCTCCTGGCGCACATCAGAGATCAGTTCGGTCTCGATCGCGCGCTCTACTTCGATCCCGACATACTCGTACTGAGCTCACTC
This sequence comes from Thermoanaerobaculia bacterium, assembly GCA_041748075.1. GTDB lineage: Bacteria > Acidobacteriota > Thermoanaerobaculia > Gp7-AA8 > Gp7-AA8 > JBGSYJ01. Next base: position 38,480 of record JBGTDX010000028.1, on the reverse strand, counting down.
GATAGACTTGCCAAGTCGCTGGAAAGCCACTCCGCAATCCTGATTCCTCACATCACCCGGGGCCTCGACGATGCGTGGAGACCGTCCGAGCGGATCATCCAGATGTCCGGGACGTACAACCTGGGGTTTCTCGGACTGCGGCTCGATGATTCGACGTCCGAGTTTCTCGAGTGGTGGCAGGACCGCCTGTACCGTTTCTGCCTTCACGACATTCACAACGGCCTGTTCGTCGACCAGAAATGGATGGATCTCGCGCCGGGCTTCCTTCCCTCGGTCGACATCGAGCGCAGCCCTGCTTACAACATCGCATATTGGAACCTGCCTCACAGAAGACTGGAAAAGAAGAATGAGGGCTGGTTCGTCAATGGCGAGCGTGCCGGTTTCTTTCATTTCAGCGGGATCGTATTTGATCACCTCGAGGCGATCAGCAGATATCAGAGCCGGGTGAGCTCCAGCAGCCATCCGGAGATCATGCCGCTGTTCAACGAGTACCGGGACCTTGTCGCCGCAGCAGGCCACGACGAGGTGCGCAGCACGCCGTATGGTTTTGAGCGCTTCGACAGATCGGGCATCAAGGTTCCGAATTTCATTCGAAGATCGCTTCAGAAGATCGATCCCTACGGCATCCGCTGGCCTAACCCGTTTGATGACACAGACAGCGAAAGCTTTCTTGCGTGGCTGAGCCAACCGGTAGAGTTCAGCCGCGGTCGCCTGAATCGAGCCGTGCTCTCCCTGTGGGAGGAGCGACCTGATCTCATTCAGAACTTCCCGGATGTATGGGCAACCGATCTGCACAGATATGTCGATTGGCTGCTGCAGACTTCAGATGACGACCGCAGCGGTCTAACCGAGGTCATGCTCCAAAGCCTGTATAAGCGCCCTGGCCGCGCTTCAGGGTTTTCGTCGCATGAGATTCCGGTCAGCCACCCTTTCCATAGAGCAATCGATATGGAGGAAGAACCTCTACGAACTCTGAGCCTGAGCGCCCCCGGAGAGTCAATCGGCTGGCTGAATGACCCTGTGCCCACTGTGCGCCCCTCACCACTGGTGACGCGTTTAGGAATGAAACTGTATGAAGTTCGGGATGACGTTCAGGCAGCCTTTCCTGATCCTGTTGGAAAAGATCAGAGTGCTTTCACTCATTGGTTCGTAACCTCGGCTCGTGACGAGTACCACCTTCATCCGGACCTTGTGCGGCCGATCGTACGCAGCCTCTCGTTGAGAGAACGCGTTGATCTTGCTATCTCCCGCCTTCGACGACGAGGCGCTCGCCCTGCATCACGTACTCTCCCTCTGAGAGCTCGTTCTCTGGACGGAAATCATCCTTTGATGCGAAATCGGAGCGAGGCGCATAAAGTCGCTTCGACTCATCGTCGCGGCGAGGTTCTCGAGTTCATGACGGGAATGCCTCAGAACGGCGTGAACCTGGCTGGATACTTCGACACCGCCAGCGGCGTCGGGCAGGTTGCGCGCGGTACTGCTCAGGCCCTCGAGCAGGCGGGCATACCAACGGCGCGGGTACCCCTCGATGCTGATCCCTGGGCACGCATATTCGACGGGAGGGTTCTCCAACCGTCGGGGGCTCCGTTCGACGTCACTCTCATGCACGTCAACGCAGACGAAACTCCCAGGGCGCTGAGAATGCTGCCCACCGCAACAACGGCCTCTTCGTACAAGATCGGATACTGGTTCTGGGAGCTGTCATATTTTCCTCTGCAGTTCGCAGACAGATTCGATTATCTCGACGAACTGTGGGCTCCAAGCCGCTTCTGCCAGAGAAGCTACGAAGCTCTTTCCACGATTCCGGTCCGTTATGTCCCGCCCTGTGTCCTCCCGCCTGTGGCGCAGGCAGCACCTCGGTCGAAGTTCGGGATGGATACGAAGCGCTTCTACTTCTTCTTCGCTTTTGATGTCTTCTCGATCCCGGAGAGAAAGAATCCTGTTGCCGTCATCGACGCCTTCAACCTCGCGGCGTCCAGAACCAAAAGGGACATCGGGCTGATCATCCACGTGAATCAGGCCTCTCACAATCCGGAACTCCTACGAAAGCTCAGGGAACGAGCCACGTCTCGGGTAATCGTTCACACCGACGGGATCAGCCGGTCGGATGTTGAAGCGCTTCTCGCCTGTTCAGACGCCTATATCTCCTTGCATCGGTCCGAGGGGCTGGGACTGCCGCCGATCGAAGCGCTATATCTGCGGAAACCAGTGGTCGCTACGAATTATGGTGGCGTGACCGACTTTCTCGATACGACGACAGGGTTTCCTGTGGACTTCGATCTGATCCGCCTCGGGCACGACTACCACCCTTATCCGTCGGGCGCACTGTGGGCAGAACCGGACATCGACAGTGCGTCCACCGCCATGCTGCGTGTGATCGAAGATCCGGAAGAGAGCTCCCGTCGAGCGCAGGCAGGATTCGAACGGGTTTCAGGCCTTTACGGACTCGAGGCCGCGAGCGCGCGCATCGGGCGTGAGCTTGCCAGACTCTTCGCGCCCGGAAGCAGCACGTCTTCCCGCAAGTCCGCCAGGGAACATGGACAGGTCGGCAATCTCCGCCGGTCACAATCCTGAACTTCCCGGCTGATCATCCCGGCGTTGGAAGCAGCGGCGGCGGCATCGAGCCGTATGGGGCGTCATCGACGGGAAACTGGAAGGGCTGAGCTTCGCTTTCCTTCCTGTGGACCATCCGGATCCGCCACTGGTAGCCGCGAATCGACGGAGGCACCGCTTCGATGATCGAGAAACCTGTTTCCCGAATAGCTTCAAGAAGCCACTGCCTGTCGAAAATCGTCGCATTGGTAGGATCGATCTCGTTGATGAACAACGTATTCTGAAACGCCTGCATCATGGGAAACTCACGCTTGTCGAAAAGAAACCAGGTCGATAGCAGCTGGCCTTCGGGCCGCATGATGCGGGCGATTTCACGAAGGTAGTGAAGAACCTGGACTTCGTAGAGATGCGTGAATATCGACCAGGCAACTACCAGGGTGAACGACGCATCGGGCACTTCGAAAGGAGCCGTCAGCCGTCTCGTGTTTTCGGGCGCGTGTCCCAGGTTGAACACATCGTGATGGTGAAATTCAAAATTAGGATCGACTGAGCTCAGATTTCTTTGATTCCATTCGATCATTCTCCGATGGATGTCCAGACCTACGTACTTGCGCGGCCGGGGATTCTGCTGGAGCAGTTGACGCGCGATGCGGCCGCAGCCGCAGGCAAAATCGAAAACCGACTCGTACGCCGACTCTTCCAGAAACGGAAAAACAAGCCCGCCGGTAGGGTTATCGAAGGCAGCCGGATCTTCGGGGCCAACCAGCTGCCTCATCTCAAGGGGCGGTATGGGAATTGTCCGTGTGTCTGACTGGGGATTCAATTCACTCCAGCTTTTCATCTCTCAGTCGCTCCAACCGACTCTCCCGAGCCGTTTTCATGCAACACTCTGTGCATCCCAGCCCGGAGCCATTATCTCTAATCCGTCTCAGGGGGAAGTTTCTGGCCGTATTCATCTCCCGCCAATCGTTCTACGCGAGATAGCCAGATCACCGGAGACGCCGCCTGTCCAGATTCCCCTGAGATAGGTCCCGTCATCTTTGTAGAAATGCCACGGACCTCCTGCCCAGATCGTGAACTCGAGAGCGCCATCGCCGTCGTAGTCAATCGGTGCGGGCTGCAACGCAGCTCCGTTGAATGACGTGGCGCCAGTCCAGACTCCCCGCGTGTTTGCGCCGGTGGAGAGATCAAAAAACAGCCAGGCACCGCCACGAAAGATCACAGGTTCTTCCCGCCCGTCGCCGTTGTAGTCGCCTGGCACTGGAATGTCTCCAGGGATCGCGCCAGTCCAGATTCCCTTGAGGTAGCTTCCGTCGCGGTTGAAAAAATGCCACGCACCTCCGGCATGCACCGTCAGGTCGGCTCGCCCATCTCCATCGTGATCCATAGGCGCGGGAACACTGTTCGCTCCTCCTCCCGTCCAGACGGACCATGTCTGAGCGTGAGTGGCGAAGTCGTACGCGATCCAGGCGCCAGCTCTGTACACCACAACATCATCGCTGCCGTCGCCGTCGTAATCGGCGACGGCCGGGAGATCTCCGGCAACTCCACCGGTCCAGATACCTTTGAGATATGTTCCGTCGCTCCTGAAGAAGTGCCAGGCTCCGTCGCAGAGCAGTGAGTATTCGGTGGTCCCGTTGCCATCAAAGTCCCCAGGTGCCGGAACGCATGAGCTGCTCGACTGCCCAGTCCAGACTCCGGTAGCCGCTGGAAACGACAGCCAGGCTCCATTTCTGTATACGACAGTGTCGGACACTTCATCGCGATCGAAGTCTGCTGTCGCCCCACGGAAGGGAGGGCGCCATCCGAGCTGCACGACCTCGAAGTCTTCAGCTTTGAGCGAACGGAACGCCGGATTCAGGATGTCGTTGTTCCAGCGTGTGTCGTACGTACCGGTTATGTACATGTCGGAACCGTTGTCGGCGACGATGAGTCCGTACGTTTTCATTGCCTGAAAGACTCTCTGTAGAGGTTCGGAGAGTCCCGAGATGTTCTTACTGGCTTTCAGACGTAACCGTGCTCCCATCGGAAGCGCTCCGTTGGTCGAGCCGGCCCTATGCGATGCCGGAAATACGTACCCGTTCGTGGCGCGAACGGTAAAGCGGAATGCGTGGCGGATAGGCCCGCTTCCGTATACCTCGTCATACCTCACCAGGCCGGGGAGGATCGCGAGTCCGGCAGCGTCAGCGCTCGTCCATCTATCTGGTCGTCGGAGATTCGCATCGAGGGGGAAGATGGCCCCCGAACCAGCCTCCCATCGAGAAGCAGCCGTGTTCCATCGCAGAGCGTAGAGCTCATAGAGAAGACGATGGTCGCGATCAACGATCAACATGTGTCGATCGCCAAATGCGGTTGAGTCGTTACCGGCGCGCCCACCCTCGATCCATTTCGTTTGAGTCTTCGCCTCTTCCGGAATGGGATAGCCGGGGGGGCGTCCGGGCGCCGCATAGTCGCTCTCGGAGGCGTAGTCGAAAACCACGGGGACGAGAGGCTGAGTGGCACGAACGACAATGTACGGCATACCGTAGATGTCAGACCCGCCCGCATCACCACCGAAATCAGGATGCAGCGCCCGCGTCGTACCAATGAAGTTGATGAAGCTCGCGCTGTTCGCGTCAACCGGAGCTGCGGATACGTCTGTGTTCCACCAGTTGTTCGCAGGAAAGATCGGAAGGGGCTCTGGCAGCGATCCACCTCGAACCGGTTGACCCTCCGCCGAGACGGCGAGAATGAGTGCAACCACGAAACAAGCCCACACTTTCACACCCTCCCCCCTTCTGAGCGAGAGCTTCTATGGATTCACATGCTGGCGCCGGGAGATCGCCTGGTCACCGGCTACACCGCCAGTCCAGATGCCGCTTTCGTACGCGCCGTCGCTCTGATAGAAATGCCAGGGCCCGCCTGCCAGAACGCCGAACTCCAGGGCGCCGTCTCCGTCCCGATCGAGTGGCGCCGGTTGCAGCGGCTCACCGTTGAATGATGTTGCACCGGTCCAGACTCCCCTGACGTAGGCGCCCGAATCGAAATCGAAAAAAAGCCATGCGCCGTTTCGGTAAATCACGACCTGTTCGATACCATCTCCGTCGTAGTCGCCAGGAACGGGCACATCACCTGGAACCCCTCCGGTCCATACACCTTTCAAATACGACCCGTTCTCGTTGAAGAAATGCCAGGCGCCAGCGGAGTAGGCGCTGAGCTCAGCCCTGCCGTCTCCATCGTGGTCCATCGGCACCGCGACGCTCCCACTTCCTGGACCGGTCCAGACTGCGTTCGTGAGGGCTCCGGTCTGGTAATCATAGAAGCGCCAGGCACCATCGCTGAAAACGACAACCTCATCCGCACCGTCGCCATCGTAATCCGCCGGAGCAGGGCGGTCTCCCGGAAGTCCTCCCGTCCAGATGCCCTTTCGATAGGTGCCGTCGGGGTTGAAGAAATGCCACGCTCCACTGCACAGCATCGAGAGGTCCACAACGCCATCTCCGTCGTAGTCTCCTGGCGCGGGAATGCATTGTGCGCTAGATTGTCCTGTCCACACGCTCGAGCTCCCTCCGAACTTCAGCCAGGCGCCATTCCTGTAGACAGTGGGTTCGGAGACGCCGGTTCCGTTGAAGTCAGCAGGAATCATTTTCGAGACGAGCCGGTAGATTGAACCGCCGAGATGAGCGAGATAGATCTCGCCACCCTCGTCCTCACCGAATGAAGAGATCAGGTGGTCCGAATCGAACAACTCACCCCATGACCATATGCCTGCAGTCTGCCGCGCACCCCAGATCCGACCGCTGACGAAATCGCCGAACAGATAAAGTCCGCCGAGCCGCGGATTTCTGCTGCCTCGATATACGTACCCCCCAGTTACCGAGACTCCGAGCGACCGTTCATAGTCGAGTATCGGAAGTACCAGCGATCCGTCGTTGCAGTTGGTCGGGGGATTGAAGCAGAGCGTGCCCTCCATACGGCCCCAGCCGTAGTTTTCCCCTCCCGTCGACGAGCCTGGCCGATAATTGATCTCTTCACGGGATGACTCTCCAACGTCCCCGATGAACATGTCACCGGTGGTGGGATCGAAGCTGAAGCGCCATGGATTGCGCAGGCCGTACGCCCATATCTCGCCTCGCGCACCCGCGGTGCCCACGAATGGATTGGTCGACGGGATCGAATAGGTGGTCGTGTTTACGTTGATTCGAAGGATCTTCCCAAGAAGCTCGCCGAGGTTCTGAGCACGGTTCCCCGAATCAATTGCTGCGCCGCCGCCATCTCCGGACGCGATGTAAAGAAAACCATCGGGGCCAAAGTGCATGTCGCCGGCGTTGTGATTTCCTGCTGGCTGATCGATCTTGAGAATCTCGGTTCCGGAAGTGTTTGCGACATTCGGGTTCGCGGAGACCGAGTAGCGCGCAACGACGGTGTCGCCCGTTACCGCTTCGGTATAGTTAATGAAAAAGAGGCCATTGCTCTCGTAGGCGGGATGAAAAACGAGGCCTAAAAGACCCTGCTCTCCGCAGCAACTGATCAGCGTAGCGACGTTCAGGAAGTCTGTCGCAAGGATCTGGCTTCCGTTCCAGATTCTTATCCGGCCGCCACGCTCCACGATGAACAGTCGTCCCGATCCGTCGCCTGCGTTCACGATACCAACCGGCGAACTGAGGCCCGAGACCACAAGCTTTGGCCGTACGGGCGGGAAGCCATCTGCAGCAAAAGACGCTGGTGCGAGTGTCGATATCACCAGCAATAGAAGGACGGCAATGATCTTCATGAAAATACACCTCGCTGCGACAAAGAGTCGTACCCGCATTCTAACATCCAAGGGGAGGAGATCCCGGAAGATGTCATGCCGTTTTCAGGCCCGCTTTGCCCGCAAACAGAAAAGGGGTGGTCAGCCAAACGACTGACCACCCCTTGTTAACTCTTTGCCGTCTAGTTCACCGAGTCTGGCGCCGCGAGATCGCCTTGTCGCCCCTGACTCCACCGGTCCAGACACCGCTACGGTACGTGCCGTTGTCGTTATACGTGTGCCATGGACCTCCGGCGAGTACCGCAAACTCGAGCGCGCCATCTCCGTCGTAATCCATGGGTGCCGGCTGGAGCGGATCGCCATTGAACGAAGTCGCTCCCGTCCAGACCCCTTTGTACTGGGCTCCGGTATTGAAATCGTAGAATAGCCACGCCCCGCCACGGAACACCACGACCTCTTCAACTCCGTTCCCGCTGTAGTCTCCCGGCACCGGAATGTCTCCCGACACCCCACCCGTCCAGATCCCCTTCAGGTACGACCCGTCCGCTCGATAAAAGTGCCACGCTCCACCAACATACACGCTCAGTTCTGCCCGCCCGTCTCCGTTGTAATCCATCGCAAGCGGTATCTCTCCCGCAGCTCCCGGCCCCGTCCACACCGACCATGTCGGGGCTCCGGTCGCGTAGTCATACGCCAGCCACGCACCTCGCCTGAACACCACCACTTCATCTTTGCCATCTCCGTTGTAATCCGCCGGTACCGGAACTTCTCCTGCGACTCCACCCGTCCAGATCCCTTTCAGATACGTTCCGTCTGCTCGGTAGAAATGCCATGCACCCCCGCAGAACAACGCCAGATCCGTCCGTCCATCTCCGTCGAAATCTCCCGGCGCCGGGATACAGTTCGCAGACGGCTGCCCCGTCCACACTCCCGCTCCAGTCACAGGCCACAACCATGCTCCTGCCCGGTAGATCACCACATCCGAAATCCGATCCCCGTTGAAATCCGCCGGCGTTTTCTGACGCACTGTCGGTGGAGGCGTGCACGATTTCCCGCCATCGCCATACAGCCATCGAACCGCATCGACGTCATCGGTGCCCAGCGTCGTACGACTCTGAACCGAGGAGCGCATGATGGCCGTGCTCTCATCCCCTCGGCAGGTGTCGTGCGGGGAAGCCGCCTGATCCGAATGACCGAGACCGAGCGTGTGACCCAATTCATGAAGGATGATCGACTCCGTCACGACTGAGCTCAACTGGTCGAAGGTGCTATAGGCACGAAGCCAAACTTCGCCGCCAACGATCGTTCCATAGGTTTCGTTACGCCATGTGTGGCTACCGCTCCCCTTCGGACCGCCACAACCGACCACTCCCAGTGTGGAGGGAAGCGGTGTGGACCAACCGCACGGACTGCTCAGGGCGTTGAGGTGGATCATGTTCGTTCCACCGATGTACTGATTGATCGTTGAGTTCGGCTCATTTGTCCATGTAGCCAGAGCTCGCTGCGCCTCGGCTGTGCCCCCGCCGGTCATGTTTGCGGTTCCGTCGAGCGTCCAGCCTGCGTTCGCGCCGTTGTTGTAGCGCCACAGGCCGCTGATCGGAGCCCATAGTGGCGTGATTCTCTCTTCCACCGGATGAGAGACCGGGCTCATGTCGCTCAGCGACACGTTGCCAGCTACGTCCCTGGGCCGTGCTCCCAGCCTGAGGAACTCAAGAAACTTTTCAAGGTCCCTCGGTCCATCGAGACTGTTCAGATCCGTGCCAGATCGCGAGCGGTTCGAGCGCGGCCGGAGATCGATCAGGTTCACACCTTCCATTGCGCCCCTCGAAAGGTCGGCAACGGCGAAGAGTCGGTTCTTGCCATCCTTCCAGACCTCGAACTTGCCGAGCAGCAACTCGGAAGTCTGATAGTTTCCGTCAGGGCGTGAGATCGCGAACACCACGACCTCCCGTCCAGGGACGTACTCCGGACGACCCCAGAGCTTGAAGAACTTTCCGTCTGGAAGCGTTCCTCCAGCCTGCCGAAGAGTCAATACTCCGGGGACTCCACCTTTCAGCACTTCGATGGGCTCGATGACGGTTACCGTTTCGGGGCTTCCATCGAGCGCCTCGCGTACCTCGGAGGACTGAACCACCCCGTGAACGACGACATCTGCGCTGGAGTAAAGGGCGCGGTCCGTCGTTGGAATGACCGAGGTACCGAAAGCGGCGCCTGCAGCAAGCAACAAGACGATACTGAAGGTGATGAGCAGAAAGACACGCTTCGCGAACGATGCTCGCGAAGGTACTGCCAGAGCGACAACTCTCATTGGACGTTTCTCCCGCGGCCACTCTCTCTCACACACTTGGGGAACGTCCTCAACCATTGAGGATTGAAGGGCTGATGCTCTTCTTCACGTTCGGTAGCCCGGCCTCCTGAGAACTTCAGGCCCGTTGGCTTTGCGTCACCTCGTCACCGAGGTTTTGCCTTTGTCGTGTGACCGCTTCTGTTATCAATTCGGGCTAACTTGAACTAAATCCGTATTCCCCGAGATTCTCAAGTTAGTCCTTCGCCGACTTTGTTAAATACACTATAAGTCCTTTGAGGGGGGTGTTACTACTATTTTTGAAATGTAGAGTTTTTTTCCTTTCTTGCTGAATCTCCTGAAGAGGATCGAGCATCGCAAGCAGAGATCCTTCGCTTCGCTCAGGATGACGTGGCCTCGCTCAGCATGACACGGTGGTTCATCACCCCTTCACCGGCGCACCCCGCCGTTAGGTTGCTCGGCATGGATCAGCCGTCATCGGACATCAGGAGATGCCCCGTCCGTTGAAAGCGCCGGATCCTCCTTGACCGCGATCACGATCAGACTCAACCCTGACCAGGGGAACATCCGATCCACTCGTTTCACCGCCGGCATGATCGTGTTCAGAATCTTCAACTGAACCCGCGAAAAGGTGCTTCGCTTCAGCACCTTGCCGTTCAGCCACCAGCCAGGTACTGACACACGGTTGAAGTCGAACATCTTTTCGACATGGAAGCCGTTCTTTTCGATCGTATCCCGCAGACCGGATTCTGAATAGCGCAGCTTGTGCTCGAGCACGTGGTCGAGCGAGCCTTGGAGGTTCGGATGCTGCGGGACGAGTATGACCGCTTTGCCGCCCGGCTCGAGCGCCGACCAGACGTTCCGCAAAGCCTGGTCGCGACCCTCGAGATGCTCGAGCACATTAATCATCAGTACCGTGTCGAACTGTTCCTCGAGACCGATGAAATCTTCCGCCGCGCCCGCATCAACTTTTCTCACGCGCAGGTATGGCTTGCCGAACGAGTACGACCTCAGGTAATCGAGATAGTGAGGATTGATGTCGGAGACCACATAAAGATCGCGCGGAATGAACTGCGCGGTGAGGTTCCCGATTCCCGCGCCGATCTCCAGAACGCGATCGCCAACATAGGGTCGAAGAGTCTGACCCATCCATAGATTGAACCGCCGCGCTCTTTCGAGCTCTGTCAGGATGTGTGAGCCGTACTCATCCTGCTTGTAAAGGTCGTCGACGAACCAGTAGCGGAACATCGCCGCGAGCGCGAGCGCCCCGTCGCGCGGACGGATCTTCTTGCCTTCCTCCTGCGTTCGAGGGAGATAACGGATGGGGGCCTCGAAGATACGCGCTCTCCGCTTTGCGAGCTTGAACGTGATCTCGACTTCGAACCGGAAGTCGCTGCTCCGGATGGGGATCGATTTGAGAAGCGTCGTATTGATGGCTTTGTAGCAGGTCTCCATGTCCGTCAGATTGAGGTCGGTGATCCAGTTGCTCGTTGACGTGAGGAAGCGATTGATCAGGGTGTGGCGGTGCATGAGCGCACGCCGGTACATCGACGAGAGGTAGCGCGAGCCGAACACAGCATCGGCGCCTTCCTTCGCAAACGGAACCAGCAGTGAGGGGATGTCGGACGGGTCGTATTCGAGGTCCGCATCGTGGATGATCGTGATGTCGCCGCTCGCACGGGCGATCGCGGTCCGCAACGCCGCTCCCTTGCCCTGATTGCGCTCGTGACGGAGAAGAGTGACCCTCGGATCCGCCGCGGCAATCCGCTCGAGAATCTCCAGCGATCCGTCCGAGCTGCAGTCATCGACGACGATGACTTCCAGCGACGCGATGATCTCGTGTTTGAGCGCCAGCAGCCTGCGAAGGCTCGCCTCCACCACATGCCTCTCGTTGTAGACGGGAACCAGCACACTCAGGTGAAACGACTGCTTCGCCGTTTCTCCATGTGCCGGGATGGCCGAGAGCAACGGAAGAGCCCGAAGAGGATCACCGGGAGACTTCTTTCTGACGGTGGGCACGTCGGGCAAACCAAGACTGTCCTCGGGCATCGGGATCATTTTACGACGCTGCAAGTCGTCTCCGCGAATGCCTCATGCGAATCGTCTACAGAACGGAATGGCAGGAAGAAATGGCTCCGGCAGCTGGACTCGAACCAGCGACCCACGGATTAACAGTCCGTTGCTCTACCAACTGAGCTATGCCGGAACAGAAGAGGCGCCGCAAAGTAACAAACGCCCCCCGCGGCGTCAAGGCGCAATGGACGGACAAAACCGGGCGCCTCTGCTTTTTATTCGCTCCCGGTCTGCGGCGGAACTCCGGCCGTCAAGGGTCGGCCTGGGGTTGTCTGCCGCTGCTCAGACCGCTCAGGATACTCTCCAGCGACTTCAGCATCGCTCCGAACGTCTCTTCCGAATATCGGATCAGGGATATACCGGGATCTCCCGCAATCATCGCCGAGCACCGCCGTGAAGGCCCTTCGCGATAAAGGCAGATGACCGGCATACCGAGACGGTACCGCGCCACCGCGATCTCGTAGCCCACCCCGAGGGACGGGGTCGAAACCTCGGCGACCACCGCACCTCCTTCCCGTGCAACCTCCTCGAGCCATTCCATGTCCCGCCGGAAGATCGCCTCGTCGGGCAGGCTCTCGCCTCCCTCAGGGAGACCTTCGTTGGTCACCTGCCCACCCTGGACGTGGAAGCCGCGATCACGAAGATGTGCGACGATCCTCGCATAGAGCGCAGCATCTCCCCGTCCGCCACTGATCGACCCCGAGAAGTAAATCGGCAACGACATTTTTGAAGGATGAAGGAAAAAGGGTGAAGAGTGAAGGGTGAAGAGTGAAAGCCGCCACCCCTCACCCTTCACCCCCTTCACCCTTCACCCTTCACTCTTCACTCTTCACCCTTCACCCTTCACTCTTCACCCTTCACCCTTCACCCTTCATCTACCCATGTACAATCTCCCTCCGTGTCGCGAGAGATCGTCATCAATGCCGCCCGACATGAGTCGAGGATCGCCGTGCTGGACGAAGGCCAGGTCGTCGAGCTCTGGGTTGAGCGCAACCGGCGCCGGACAGTCGTCGGGAACATCTACAAGGGCCGCGTCACCAAAGTGCTCCCCGGAATGCAGTCGGCCTTCGTCGATCTCGGAATTGACCGCGACGCGTTTCTCTACGTATCGGACGTGATCGAAGACATGGAGGAGTACGAGGCTGAAAGCGAAGACATCAACTTCGACGAGAACGCCTCTCCCCGCCCCGAAACCTCGATCGCCGATCTGCTGCGGGAGGGTCAGGAGATCCTGGTCCAGGTGGCCAAGGACTCCATCGCCGGAAAAGGCGCGCGGATCACCACGCACATCACACTTCCCGGACGGTTCCTCGTCTACATGCCGACGGTCTCGCACATCGGTGTTTCACGCCGGATCGAGAACGAGGAGGAGCGGCTTCGTCTCAAGGAAGTTCTCGAGAAAGTCAGGACCGGCCCGGGCGGATTCATCGTACGAACCGCCGGTGAGCATCGCCAGGAAGAAGAGTTTTCCGCCGACCTGAAGTACCTGACGGACCTCTGGGACCAGATCAAGCGGCGGGCCGACCGGACCTCGGCTGCCCACGCGATCCACCAGGACCTGGATCTGGTGCTGCGAACGATCCGGGACGTTCTCTCGCCTGAGTTCAAGACCGTATGGGTCGATTCGGTCGAAGAGTATCAGCGGATCGTCGAGTTCCTCGACACAATCCAGCCGAACCTCGTCTCGCGCGTCCGTCTCTACCGGCGCGACGACCCGATTTTCGACGAGTTCGGAATCGAGCCTGAGATCGAACGGGCGCTCAAGTCCAAGGTCTGGCTCAAGTCCGGCGGTCACATCGTCATCAACCAGACCGAAGCTCTCGTCGCGATCGACGTGAATACGGGAAAGTACGTCGGCAAAAAAAATCTCGAGGAAACAGTCTTCCGCACGAACATGGAGGCGATTCGCGAGATCATTCGCCAGATCCGGCTACGCGACCTCGGAGGAATCATCGTCCTCGATTTCATCGACATGGAAAACCTCGACAACAGAGCCGAAGTGTTCACTGCTCTCGAAGAGGAAATCCGTAAGGACAGATCGAAGACCAAGATTCTGCAGATCTCCGAGTTCGGTCTCGTGGAAATGACCCGGAAGCGCGTGCGCCAGAGCCTCGAGCGGTCATTGACTCAGGGCTGCCCTTATTGCGGCGGGAGCGGTCGGATCAAGTCCAACATGACCGTCATTCTCGAGCTCTGGCGGCAATTGATCAAACTGGGAGACATGAGCGACCAGGAAATCATTGTTCGGGTGAATCCCGAGATCTACTCCGCAATCCAGCATGAGGGCGTTCCGATTTTCGAAGAGGTCGAGCGAACCCAGAATCTCCATCTCGTCTTCAAGCCGGATGACAACCTGCATCACGAGCAGTTCGATATCATGAGAGTGTGAGGAGGAGAGTTGTGAGTTCTGAGTTCTGAGTTGTGAGACCCACCCGCCCATCCTGAACGGGCCGGTCTCCTCACAACTCAGAACTCACAACTCACAACTTTTCCTGCCCATGGCATAGCGTATGCACTTTTCGGCGCCTGCCGTACCAGGAGTCGTCCAGTATGTCTCTCGAAGAAACCTTTCAGAATCTGAGCGCTTTTCTCAACAGTCTGGATGAAGAAGGGGAACAGAAGTTCGAGCTTTCGCACTCGCTGGTGATCATCTGCCCCGATTGCGGAAAGAACGTCGCCTTCCGTAATCGCTGCCCCAAGTGTGGCGGGAACAGCTGGATTCCTGCCGGCCACGCGGGGGGCATCTTCGAGAGGATGAAAGCGCAGCGCTGGAGGGAGAATATCCAGGCCGAGAGCGGGGCGATCGAGAGCTCCGATTCGGGCGGTTCCGCGGAGCCCGCTCCTCAGTCGTAGTATTTCAACGCCAGGTGAGTCATTCGGAGTGACGGGCAGAGCAACGGAATGCCCCGCCACATCAGTGAATCGTATCCGGATCCTCGGGTTCGATCTCCATCTCGGCGCTGTCCTCACCCTCGACAATTGCTTCAGGTTCATCGCCGGACACCACATCCGCAGTCTCGATGTCCTGCAGTTCGTCGTCCTGCGGGTCGACGAGCTTCACGGCGGCCACCACTGAATCGCCTTCATCGAGATTGATCACCCGGACGCCCTGCGTCGCGCGGCCGATACTCCGGATACTCGAGCAGCGGACCCGGATCATCTTCCCGTGACTCGTGATGAGTAGAACCTGGTCCTCGTCACGCACGTACTTGACTGCCGCGACCTTGCCGTTCTTTTCCGTGATTCGAATATTCGAAACACCGATGCCGCCTCTGGTCTGAAGCCGGTACTCCGTGACAGCTGTCCGCTTGCCGAAGCCGCCCTCCGTGATGGTGAGGGCGTCTCCGACCGTGTCGTTTTCCAGAATGTCGAGCTCGACGACTTCATCTCCCTTGCGGAGATTGATGGCTTTGACGCCGGCAGCACCCCGTCCCATGGGACGGACGTCGGATTCGTGAAAGCGAATCGCCATGCCGAGGTGTGTGCCGATAAAGATCTGTGAATCGCCGTCGCTCAGATCGACGCTGTGCAGATCGTCGCCTTCGTTGATGTCGATGGCGATGATTCCGGCTGCGCGGACATTCGAGAATGCCTTGAGCGCGGTCTTCTTGATCTTGCCTGCGCGCGTGAGCATGACGACGTACCGTGACTCGTCGAATTCCTTGACCGAAAGCAACGCGCGAACGTTCTCGTCCGGCTCGACATCGATCAGGTTGACGATCGCCTTGCCGCGCGCGGCGGAGCCGATCTGCGGGATCTCGTGGACTTTCAGCCAGTGAAGGCGGCCGCGATCCGTGAAGACCAGGATGTAGGAGTGCGTCGAAGCAACGAAGAGGTGCTCGACGATGTCCTCTTCCTTCGGCGCCATGCCGAGTTTGCCCTTGCCGCCTCGGTGCTGCTCGCGGTAGAGCGAGAGCGCGGAACGCTTGATGTAACCGCCGCGAGACACCGTGATGACCATGTCTTCTTCGACGATCATGTCCTCGATGCTGATGTCGCGGGTTGCCGCAATGATTTCAGTGCGGCGCTTGTCGCCGAACTGCCGCTTGATTTCCATGAGCTCGTCGGAAATGATCCCGAGCACCAGCTTCTCCGAGGCCAGGATGTCCTCGAGCCGCCGAATCGTCGCGAGAACGTCCTGGTACTCGGTGACGATCTTGTCTCTCTCGAGTCCTGTGAGTCGCTGAAGGCGCATCTCGAGGATCGCCTGGGCCTGCAGCGCGCTGAATGCAAACTGCGCGATCAACTGCTCCTTGGCCGCGGCCGGATTTTCGCTCGTGCGGATCAGATTGATGATCTCCTCGATGTGGTCGAGCGCCTTGACCAGGCCTTCGAGAATGTGTGCCCGCTCTTCCGCCTTCCGCAGGTCGAATCTCGTTCTTCGGACGACTACGTCTTTACGGTGATCGATGAAGTGCCTGAGAAGCTCGGGGAGCCTCAGCACGCGCGGCTGATTGTCGACGATAGCGAGAAAAATGATCCCGAACGTCGTCTGCATCTGGGTGAGCTTGTAGAGGTTGTTCAGAACGACTTCGCCCACCTCGCCCTTCTTGAGCTCGACGACGACGCGGATTCCGTCCCGGTCGGACTCATCGCGGAGGTCCGAGATTCCATCAATCCGCTTCTCACGAACGAGCTCGGCGATCTTTTCGATCAGCCTCGCTTTGTTCGTCATGAATGGGATCTCGTTGATCACGATCGACTGGCGGTCGGAATTCTTCTTCTGTGTTTCGATGACCGCGCGCGCGCGGACCTGAATGATTCCGCGGCCTGTGTCATACGCCTGCCGGATGCCCTCGAGACCATGGATGAATCCTGCGGTCGGAAAATCCGGACCCGGCATGACGGTCATCAACTCCGTCACGCTCACGTCGGGATTCTCGATGACCTTGAGACAGGCGTCGACCACCTCCGAGAGGTTGTGGGGAGGGATGTTGGTCGCCATGCCGACCGCGATTCCGGAAGAGCCGTTGACGAGAAGGTTCGGATACTTCGCCGGAAGAACCGCCGGTTCGACGAGCGAGCCGTCGTAGTTCGGATGCCAGTCGACCGTTTCCTTGTCGATGTCATCTTTCAACAACTCTTCCGCGAGCTTGGTGAGACGCACTTCCGTATAGCGCATCGCTGCGGGGTTGTCGCCGTCCAGCGAGCCGAAGTTGCCCTGGCCGTCGACGAGCCTGTAGCGCATGGAAAAGTCCTGTGCCATCCGGACGATCGAGTCGTAGATCGCGCTGTCGCCATGGGGATGAAACTTGCCCATTACGTCGCCGACGATACGCGCCGATTTTTTGTAGGCCTTGCCTGAAGTGTTCCCCTGCTCGTACATCCCGTAAAGGATCCTGCGATGCACAGGCTTGAGCCCGTCGCGCACGTCGGGCAGCGCCCGCCCGATGATCACGGACATCGCGTAATCGAGATAAGACTTCTTCATCTCGTCTTCGATGTTGACGGGATATTTCACTTCAGTCGGCGGTACGTAATCGGACATCGTGTTTCTTTTTCCTATCGGGTGTTAGCAGGTATTGCGATCAGCCGTTGAGGAGGCACTGGTGTCATCCTGACGAAGCGAAGGATCCCATGAAGCCCTACGGAATCGCCTCGAGGCAGGGGATCCTTCGCTGCGCTCAGGATGACACGCAGGCGGGCATTCAGACTTCCATCAGACATCGAGGTTCTTCACATCGAGAGCGTTTTCCTGGATGAACGCGCGGCGGGGTTCGACCTGATCGCCCATGAGAACCGTGAATGTATTCTCTGCTTCGATTCCATCCTCGATCCGCACGTTCAGAAGCCGGCGCGTCTCCGGATTCATCGTCGTCTCCCACAACTGTTCCGGGTTCATTTCACCGAGGCCTTTGTAGCGAGAGATTGCAAGACCCTTCTTGGCCAGTTCGTGAACCTGCTCGACGAGCTCCTCGAGAGAGCTGGCAACTTTCGTCACTTCGCCGCCATGCAGAATCGTGAACGGCGGGATACCGAATCCCGTGACGAACTGATGCGTCAGCACCAACTGGCGAAATTCGAAAAGATTCACGAACTCGGCGTTGACTGAAAGGCGCCGCGTGCTTCCGTTGCGGCCGGAAACGAACTGCAGCATCGCGGTGTCCTTCTCTTCGTCCCGGATGATGCTGACGTCCTCGAATCCCGCGTTGATCATCGCCTGTTCCGCGGACTTCAATCTCGTGTCCACCAGAGCGGTCTTGTCCGTGACGTTCTCCGAAAGCAGAATCTCGAGGGCTTCTCGCGGAAAGCCCTTCATTCCGAGCTTCTGCAGGTGCTCGATGTGTTCTTCGACCTTCTGCATCATCGCGATCAGGCTGTCTCCCGTGATTCCGCTTCCGCCTTCGGGCCTGATCTCGAGGCTCTCGGCAATCCGGTTGATGAGAAAGCGCGAGAGCTCAGGTTCGTCCTTGATGTACGTATCTTTTTTGCCCTGACTCACACGGAACAGCGGCGGCTGCGCGATGTAGAGGTGGCCTCGCTCGATCACTTCCTTC
The DNA here is from genome assembly GCA_041748075.1 of Thermoanaerobaculia bacterium. Taxonomy (GTDB): domain Bacteria; phylum Acidobacteriota; class Thermoanaerobaculia; order Gp7-AA8; family Gp7-AA8; genus JBGSYJ01. Next base: position 20,320 of record JBGTDX010000028.1, on the reverse strand, counting down.
ATGTAGCGAAAGAAGAAGGTGAGAATCAGGGTCCGTATGTGAGAGCCGTCGACATCGGCGTCCGTCATGATGATGATCTTGTGGTAGCGAAGCTTCGCCACGTCGAAATCGTCCGTTCCGATTCCGGTTCCGAGCGCCGTGATCATCGTCCGGATTTCCTCGGAAGACAGCATCTTGTCGAGACGGGCTTTTTCGACGTTCAGGATCTTTCCCTTGAGCGGAAGGATGGCCTGAAAGCGGCGGTCGCGACCCTGTTTCGCTGAGCCTCCTGCCGAATCGCCCTCGACGAAATAGATCTCGCAGAACCTGGGATCCCGTTCCTGGCAATCAGCCAGCTTGCCCGGCAGTGCGGCAGAATCGAGCGCCCCTTTGCGCCGCGTCAGATCCCGCGCCTTGCGCGCGGCTTCGCGCGCCCGGGCTGCTTCGACGACCTTCTCGAGGATCCGTTTCGCCTCCTTCGGATTCTCCCCCATGTACTCGCTGAATCGCTCGTTCACCACCTGCTCGACCCATGTTTTCACATGCGACGAGACGAGCTTCTCTTTGGTCTGGGAGGAGAACTTCGGATCGCGAATCTTGACCGAAACGACGGCGGTCAGCCCTTCCCGGACGTCATCACCTTCGAGACTCATCTTCAACTTCGCGAGCAGTCCGTTCTCCGTGGCGTACTTGTTCACCGTGCGGGTCAGCGCGCCCTTGAAGCCCACAAGATGCGTGCCGCCGTCCCCGTTCTTGATCGTGTTCGTGAACGTGTAAATGTTCTCCGTGTAGCCCTCGTTCCACTGAAGGGCGATCTCGACCCGCTCTCCGTCCTTTTCGTCCGTGATGAAGATCGGAGGTGTGTGCAATGGCGTCTTGTTCTTGTTCAGGTCCTGGACGAACGAGACGATTCCTCCTTCGTAGCAGAACACGTGCTCCTTTTCCGTTCTCTCATCACGGATCTGGATGTTGACTCCGGAATTGAGAAACGAAAGCTCCCGCAACCGCTGGGAGAGCGTTTCGAAGTTCATCTCCAGGATCGAGAAAATATCGGGGTCTGGCTTGAAGGTGACTTTTGTTCCCCTCGTGACGGTCTTGCCCTCGATCTCGATCGGCGCGACGGGAACACCGCGACGGTAACTCTGACGCCAGATCGACCCGTCACGGTGAATTTCGAGCTCGAGTGATTCGGACAGAAAGTTTACGACTGAAACGCCGACGCCATGCAGGCCGCCTGAAACCTTGTACGAATTGTTGTCGAACTTTCCGCCCGCGTGCAGCTCCGTCATGATGACTTCCGCTGCGGACCTGCCCTCTTCCTTGTGAATGTCGACGGGGATACCGCGGCCGTTGTCTTCTACCGTGACCGAGCCATCCGGGTGGATGGTGACGAGCACTTTGTTCGCATAGCCTGCGAGGGCTTCGTCGATCGCGTTGTCGACGACCTCGTAGACCATGTGGTGAAGTCCGGTTATGTCATCGGTATCTCCGATGTACATTCCGGGACGCTTTCGTACCGCGTCGAGGCCCTTGAGAACTTTGATGTCTTCAGCTGTGTATTCGCTTGTCATCCAATTCTTTCTGCAGGCACACCCGTTGCGGGATTTCACCTGTCTGCCGGCAGTGTTTTGAAGGTTTACGAATCGTCGAAGGGGCTCATCCGAAGCTGCCCTGTCATCCCCACGCCCGGAGGCTCTAGTCCAGCCTTCTGAGGCAGAGATATCCCCGGTTAAAGGAACACCAAATTATATCAGTAAATTCTGTTCTGATGCCCCTCAGATATGCGTCTCGGCTCACTGCGTACCGAAGCGTGTCACAGCTCCTGATTGGAGAGCGATTGTCTCATGTGGACCGATAAGTAAGTCACGGAAAACACTCGGCTTGGCACTCGTAGCGAAGATTTGAACGCTACCCTCGACGTAGCGAAGCAGCCGCTCCATGATTTTCAGATCGAGCTCCGCGTCGATGTCGTCGAGAAGGAACAGCGGACGAGCCTCCAGCAACGCTCGATAAATTGCGATTTTCGCGAACTTCAGAAAGAGCACCGTCATCTTGATCTCTCCACTCGACAGGAGGTCTGCAGCCGGTCTTCCCTCCACCTCGAAGGCCAAGGTATCCCGGTGCGGGCCGACGACCGTGAAGCCGGCTGCCAGCTCTCTGGGGCGGTTCTTTCCAAGCTCTCTGAGCGCTTCCGCCGGGTCGCATCCCGGATCGAAACCGGACGGCTGGTAGTTGATCTCGATGTTCTTCACGTGGTAGTCGTGAGCAGAGACCACGCGCCGGAACTCATCGACGAGGGAAGTCGTGTAGCGCGCCCGGGCCTCGACGACAGGCATAGCGGCCGTCACCAGCTCCTGGTCCCACGCATCGAGAAGCTTCGGTGAAGCTTCTCCCGTCGAGATCTTCTGGAGCAGAGCGTTCCGCTGCTGGAGTGCTCGCCCGTAACGGGTCAACTCTTTGAGATATCCGGGCTGAATCGTGGCGATCCCGCGATCGAGAAACCGCCTTCGCTCCTCCGGTCCCCCGCGCACGATCTCGAGCCTCGATGCCGAGTAGGCGAACAGATGAAGGACGGACGCGTAGCGGTGTACCTGGACCTTCTCTTCGTTTATCCGCAACTCGCGCCGACGTTCGCTCGCAGCTTCAATTCCGATCGAGAGTACGCGCTGCAGATCCCGTTCTTCGATCGTTCCCCGCACGAAGAGAGACGGTGCACCCAGGCGTATCAGGTTTGTCGTTCTCGCCGTTCTGAAGGACCGGGTGGTGGCCAGAAAGTAAATCGCCTCGAGAAGGTTCGTCTTGCCCTGCCCGTTGTCACCAACGATGAGGTTCGCATCGGGATGAAATGCAACCGGCGCTTCTTCCAGGTTTCGGAAATTGCGCGCTTCGAGTGTTCGGAGGATCACGTTCCGAATCGAGACCCGGTGTAAAGGGTCATCTCACCAGACTCATGGTCGTTTGGCGAGATCATCCGATTCGCATCGGCATGACGACGTAGACGTAGTCGTACGGCACGTTCTCGCCTTCGAAAGGCCGTCCTATGCACTGGCTGTTCTCGTCTTTGAGCTCCAGGGTCACGGCATTCGTCTCGAGCACGTTGAGAAAGTCCGTCAGGTAGGCGGCGTTGAGTCCGACAAAGAACGGTGCGCCGGCGTATTCGATGGGCACTGTCTCCCGGGCGTCGCCGAGCTCGGGATTCGTCGACGAAACTGTCAGCTTGCCGGGAGCAAAGTCGAACCGCACCGCCCTGGTTCTTTCATTCGCTACGAGCGAAACCCTGCGGATCGTTGAGAGCAGCCGATCCCGGTCGACCATGACTTTGCGGTCGTTGTCCCGCGCGATGACTTCCATGTAGTTCGGAAAATTCACATCGATCATTCTGGCCAGCAGCCTCCGGGCGCCGGCAACGAAGAAAATGTGATTCTCGGAAGTTCCGAACATCACCGTGCCGCTGTCATCCGCTTCGAGGCGCAACAACTCGTGCAGCGCCTTCCTCGGGATCAGGATCTTCAGCTCGTCTCCTGCCGGCTTCTCTCCCGCGTACGCGAAGTTCACAAGCGCCATCCTGTGTCCATCCGTGGCTACCATCTCGAGCTTGTCGGCATGCAGTTTGAGCAGAGCACCGTTCAGCTGGAACCGCGTTTCTTCATGTGTGATGGCGAAGATGACTTTCTCGACCATCGTCTTGAGATTCGCGAGATCGATGGGGTATCCCTGTGTGACATCCACTGTCGGAAGCGTTGGATAGTCTTCGGAAGGGAGGCTCATGAGCCGGAACTTCGCCGAGCCCGACTCGATCTGCAGCGAATCATTTTCCTGTAATGCGATCTTCACATCCTCCTCGGGGAGTGAACGGACGATGTCAAAAAAACGCTTCGCTTCGATCGTCACGCCCCCTGGTGTTTTCACATTCGCCGGGCAGGAGCTGAGAATCGTCACATCGAGGTCTGTCGCCGCGATCTGCAACGTGCCGCCGTCTGCTTTGAGCAGCACATTGGACAGAATCGGAATCGTCGATCGCTTCTCGACAACTCCCTGGCAAAGCTGGAGCTCCTTCTGAAGGTCAGCTTTTGCGACGGTAATCTCCATGTCGTCTTCCTCTGAAAACTATTTCTTATTTATTTGAGTAGCAGTAGTAACTGGTGCCGGCGGAAAAGGTCTGGACGTTGCTCAAATGCTTCGAAAGTATAGCAGTCTTCTCCATTCGGTTCTGTGCATAACGCGGCGGAAATCGAGCGGATAGGAAGCTCCGTTTTCCACAGCGAAAGCGCGCAATCAGAATCGGCGTTTTTTATCCTCAGCTTATCCTCAGGCTATTCTGCGACCGAAGGACTGCCGCTTATAGCAACCTGAGGCGGCATCACCGGAACTGGCGCGCGAGCATCTCGAGCGTGTTGGCGATCGCGGGATCATCCTGCTTGAGCTTCTCGATTTTCTCGACCGAGTAGATCACCGTCGAATGATGCTTGTTGTTGAAGATCTTACCAATCTCAGGGTATGAGAGATCCGTCAGCAGCTTGCACAGGTACATCGCAATCTGACGTGGATAAGCGACGGGGCGGGCATTCGACTTGGACTTGAGATCGGTGACTTTGATGCCGTAATGGGTCGCGACCACCTTGACGATCTCTGCCGGGGTGATCGGTTTGTTCTCTTTCGACAGCAGGTCGCGGAGGGCTTCCCTGGCAAGGTCGAGATCGATCCGGTGGCCGGTGAGCGAAGCGAATGCAGTGACCCGGTTCATCAGGCCTTCCAGCTCACGGACGTTCGAGCGAACCCGCTCCGCGATGAACAGCGCGACCTCATCGGTGATCTGCACCTTCTTCTCTTCAGCCTTCTTCCTGAGAATAGCGACCTTGGTCTCGAGATCGGGAGGCTGAATGTCGGCGGTCAGGCCCCATTCGAAGCGAGAGCGGAGCCGCTCCTCCAGCGTCGGAATTTCCTTGGGCGGAGCGTCGGAAGTGAAGACGATCTGTTTCTGCGCCTCGTAGAGCGCGTTGAACGTATGAAAGAATTCTTCCTGGGTGCGCTCCTTGCCCGCGAGAAACTGGATGTCGTCGAGCAGCAGCGCGTCGACTGACCGGTATCGCTCCCGGAAGGATGCCATCTTGTCGTAGCGGATCGAGGTGATGAGCTCGGTTACGAAGGCGTCCGCCGACATGTAGACCACGTTCATCGAACGGTTGTCTTCCTGGATTTTCTGACCGATCGCCTGGATGAGATGTGTTTTGCCCAGCCCGGCGCCGCCGTAGAGGAACAAGGGGTTGAACGAGCCACTCGGGTTCTCGGCGATCGACAGCGACGCGGCGTAGGCCAGCTGGTTGGAGTTTCCCACGACGAACGCTCCAAAGCGGTATTTCGGATTGAACGTCGAGCGGGGGAAGTCGCGAATGGCCGGAGCAGAAGCCGCCGCAGGCCCGGTATCGATCGACGGGGCATCGGCGACGAAGTGAATTTTTTTGCGATCTGCGGACAGGTCCATCAGGATGGTACGAATGTGCTGACTGTAGCGGGATATCTGATCGACGAAGCTCGTGTCGGGCACGCGCACGTCGATCGACTCGCCTTTTTCGGAGAGAAATGAAGTCGGCTCGAACCAGGTTCGGAACTCGGTTTTATCGATCGACTCTTCGAGCTTGTGGAGGACTTGATTCCAGAGATTCATGGCCGGGGGTGGAAATCGTATCCCTCTGATATTCCACAAGATTTCCACAATTGTGGAAAATAAATATTGGGAAAAGGGGTTGCGAGTCTAGCATAGCGAATTGTCCTCTTCAAGGAATCTCGAGAGCTTTCTGGAAGGGAACGAACCGCTCTCTGGAATAGGCCTTCCCGGCAGCGCGTTTGGCCGGTCTGGCAGGGTGTCCATTGACCCCCGATTGGCGCCTCGCTATACTCACCGCTTTCTTTTCAAAGGGTTAGGACTTACGACATGAAACGTACATTTCAGCCGAACAATCGCCGTCGCAAGCGTACGCACGGATTTCTCGTCCGGATGCGCACCAGGACCGGCCGCGCGATTCTCTCGGCTCGCCGCCGGAAGGGTCGCAAGCGCCTGGCAGTCTAGTCGCCGGGACGACCGCGACCGGAAGATCCTCGTTCTGGTCGAATCTCCCTGGCGGACGTCATCCTGAGCCAGGGAGATTTTCCTCAGGAGCAGACGTACCCCCTACCTCGCATTCTCAGTTTTGTTCAGGATGATGACACTCCCGCTCGCCATTCCGACCATGCAGACTCTCCCGCGGGAGCAGAGGATCGCAAAACGGCGAGACTTTCTTGCGATTTATGAAACAGGCGGGAAGGATTTCGGCCGCCATTCCGTGCTGTTCGTTCGACCAAACGAACTGGGGCATCCCCGATTGGGTATTACGGTTACGAAGAAAGCCGGAAAGGCGCACGTCAGGAACCGACTTCGCCGGTGGTGCAGAGAAGTTTTCAGGACGATGCGCACGGCTGCCGGGCTGGATCCGCTTGGCATCGACCTCGTCATCAACGTCAAACCAACCGCAGCCTCAGTGACGTTTGCGGAATTCTCGGCCGACCTGACGAGGCTGTTGCGGCGGTCAGCGGGTTCGCGGCCCTGAAGCGCCGGGCAGACTCTCGAAAATGCGTGCGATCATTCTCATTCTTCTCCGCTCGTACAAGAGATTCATCTCGCCGCTACTGCCCCCGATGTGTCGTTTCGAGCCCACCTGCTCGGTCTACGCGTTCGATGCTGTCTCGCGGCACGGTGTGCTAAAAGGGGGCTGGCTCGCTGCAAGGCGCCTCTTCCGCTGCCATCCGTTCAATCCAGGAGGTTGGGACCCTGTCCCGTAGCATGGAAAAACGAATTTTCGTTGCAGTGCTGATCTCGATTGCGTTTCTGTGGGCCTGGGGAGCCCTGGCTCCGAGATTTTTCCCGCAGCTCGCGCAGCCGAGGGTCGAGTCGAAGGAAGCAGCCGAACCGGCCGTCCGCGCCCTGGATGATACGCCCAGTCCTCAACTGCAATCTCCGCCACCGGTTCCGGTCACCACAGCGGAAACCTCACCCCAGGCCGCTCCATCGGCTGCTGCCATTCAGGCCGCGATGGTTCAGGAGAATGTTGTCGAGACGCCGCTCTACATAGCCCGCTTCTCGAATCGAGGAGCACAGCTGCTCTCGTTCCGGCTCAAGGATTACCGCAACGATGACGGATCTCTCGTGGATCTGGTCAAGGCGCGCCCCCGCTCCAACTCTGACTTTCCGTTTGCCCTGGAAACCGCGGATGGCAGACTCACGCGACTCGCCAACACGTCGCTTTACCTGGTCGAGGAGATGGTCGAGCGCCGGGTGACGACCCTCACGTATCGCTATCAATCCGAGCGAGGCGAGGAGATCCGGAAGGTTTTCCGGCTCGGACCCGCCTATCAGTTCGACTTCGATGTGAGGCTCACCGGTACGGAAGTGCCATACCGCGTTGCGATCGGACCTGGAATCCGGACGAGCGATGCGGCGTCCCAGGACACGCAGTTCCTGACTACCGGGAACGGTGTCACCCAGATCGACGATTCTCTCGATGTGCTGGCGAGAGAGAAAGCGCCTCCGTTGGCCGTGTTTCAGGAGCGAGTGGCATTCATAGGAATCGAAGACAACTATTTCCTCGTCGCGATCAAACCTGCCGTCGGTGGAAACACCATCCTCCGATCCGTGCTCGTACCGACCGGACCAAACATCGAGCAGGGCCGTCGCGAGATCTACGCGGCGGTGAACTCGCTCGGCGGTCGCGTGGCGGGCAACGCCTTCTTCGGACCGAAGCAGGCGGACATCCTGGAAGCCTACGGGCTGGAAAAGACTCTCAAGTTCGGATGGTTCGGCCTGATCGGCCGCTTTCTGCTGACGGCTCTGATCTGGTTCTACTCGTACATCGGAAACTACGGCTGGGCGATCGTGGCTCTGACCGTCGTCATCAAACTGCTTCTCTATCCGCTCCAGCACAAAGCCATCGTCTCGATGAAGAAGATGCAGAGCGTACAGCCGAAGGTCAACGCTCTCAAGGACAAGTACAAGAAGGCGAAAACAGACGCAGAACAGCGACAGAAGATGAACGTCGAGATGATGAAGCTCTATCAGCAGGAAGGCATCAACCCGATGAGTGGATGCCTTCCGATCCTGCTTCAGCTTCCCATTCTCTGGGCGTTCTACGGACTCCTGTCCAATGCCATCGAGTTACGCGGCGCGGAATTCATCGGCTGGATCCGGGACCTTTCGGCTCCGGATCCTTACTACATCACGCCGATTCTCATGACTGCGACGATGTTCATCCAGCAATGGATGACGCCAACGACGCTCGATCCCATGCAACGCAGGATCTTCATGGTCCTTCCGCTCGTGTTCGGGTTCATCTTCAAGGATTTTCCGAGCGGGCTGGTGCTCTACTGGCTCGTTCAGAATGTCTTGACGATCGCACAACAGGCAATCATGAATCGCTACTGGAAAGACCATCCTCTCGAAGTCTCGAAGTGATGCAGGCGAACAAGGAGCGCGTATGAGCGGCCAACGGTTCGAGGGAAAGAATCTCGAAGAGGCAATCGGCAACGCGGCTGAAGCTCTCGGAGTGGACCGATTCCGAGTCTCGTACCACGTCGTTCTGGAAAAGCGAGGGTTCCTGGGTGGAACCAGACGCGTGGTGATCGAAGCGGAGATCGCTGAGGCCCCGACGGCCGATGCGCCTCCGCCGAGAAGCTCTGCGCGGGAGTCGAGAGGCGACCGCGAAAGACCACGGCGGGGTCAACGGGACAGGGCAGGCCGATCCGGGCGAGGCCGTCACGAATCCAGGGATGGCGGAGGGCAGCGTTTTGCCACGACGATACCCCCCGAGCTTCGCGAGCAGGCTTTCGAGCACGCCCCCGATCAGGAGCCTGAATCTCCCGAGGCGCTTCGCGCCCACGAGTGGATTCAGCGGGTGATCGAGCTCTCGGGTCTCGACCTCGAGGTTCGGACGAGCGAGAACCAGGACGTCGTGCGCGTGAACTTCTACGGCCCGTCATCGGTCGAACTGATCGCGCGCGACGGCGAGTTGCTCGACTCGCTGCAGGTTCTGGCCACCAAAGCACTCGGCGGGCGATCCGCCGAGAAACCGTTCGAGTTCGATTGTGCAGGGTTCAAGCAACAGCGGCTCGAGCAGCTTGGCCAGCTCGCCCGCGACCTCGCAGAACGGGTGCGTTCGGGTGACGGAGAACAACTGCTGCCTGCCATGAGTCCGGTCGAACGCAGGATCGTTCATCTCGCACTCGAAGATGACGATCTGGTGACCACCGAGTCGCGGGGCGATGGTTTCTACAAACGTGTCGCGATCGTCGAGCGCAAGACATCCGCCAACGAGTAAGTAAACTGCGCCGCCGTCCCTGCACCATGGCGACGCCACGCATTTACCATGAACGAACTTTTCAGCGAGGCAACATCGAGTTTGTTCGACACGATCGTTGCGCCGGCGACCTCCCAGGTCCGATCGGCCCTTGCAATCGTTCGTCTGGACGGTCCGGAGTCTCTGCATATCGTCAATACGTTGACTGAATCGGACGTGCCGCCCGAGAGGAGAGCGGTCCTGCGCGCCATTCGCCATCGCGGAGTACTGATCGACGAGGCGATGGTCACCTGCTACCACGCGCCGCGCTCGTTTACCGGGAACGACATGGCCGAGCTCACGCTCCACGGAAACCCGCTTCTGGTCGATCTCGTGATCCGGGCGGCGGTCGAGTCGGGCGCACGAATCGCCGAACCTGGCGAGTTCACCGAACGCGCCGTGCTCAACGGCAAGCTCGACCTGGTACAGGCCGAGTCGGTCCACGACCTGATCGCCTCGCGCACGAAGCTTCAGGCCCGGTTATCGCTCGACAACCTGGAGGGCTCGCTGAGCTCGGAGACCAGAACACTGCGAGAGCGCCTCCTGTTCGTGATCTCCAGGCTTGAAGCGGCGCTCGACTTTGCGGAGGAAGGCTACGAGTTCATCACGGCCGCTGAGGTCGCCGAGACACTGGGGACGACCCTGGACATCATCCGCTCGATCCGCTCTACCTACGAGCGGGGACGAGCAACCCGGGAAGGCCTACTCGCTGTGATTCTCGGACAGCCGAACGCAGGTAAGTCCAGCCTTATGAATATGTTATGTGGCTCGGAACGGGCGATAGTCACGGAGCTTCCGGGAACCACTCGTGATCTGCTGCGAGAGACGATCGAGGTCGGGGGACTTCCGGTGACGATAACCGACACAGCAGGTCTGCGCGAGTCCCAGGACGCCGTGGAGACGATCGGCGTCGAGCGAGCGCGTCGAGCGGCGGCGGCCGCCGACATCGTGATCTATCTCGTCGATTCGATTCGAGGTATGGATGAGGTCGACCGGAATGAGTTGCGCGGTTACGGGGAGGCCTTGCTGGTCTTCACGAAAACGGATCTCGCTCCGGCGCCGGAGGGCGGGCTTGGGCTCTCGGTGACGACAGGGCTCGGCGTGGATCGCTTCCTGAAGCTTTTCGATCGTGAAGTGGCCGGCCGGTTCGCGCCGGCCGAGGGTTCACCGACGATCGTGAACGAACGGCAGCGAGAGGCCATCGGAGAGTGCGAAGCGGCGCTCGAGAGTGCTTCCGACGCAGCCAGGCAAGGCATGAACGAAGAAATTCTGACGGCGGAGCTCTACCGTGCAGCCAACGCGCTGGGAGCGCTCACCGGGGCGATCACGCGTCAGGACGTACTGCACGAGATCTTCGCAAAATTTTGCATCGGTAAGTGATGTTCCACGTGGAACGTATGGGCCAGACCTTCGACATCATCGTGGTGGGCGGCGGACATGCCGGCGCCGAAGCCGCCAGAAGCGCGGCACGGGGCGGCCTCCGCGTCGGACTGATCACCCTGATCCGTGATGCGATCGGTCGCATGTCCTGCAATCCAGCCATCGGCGGACTCGCAAAAGGCCATCTCGTCAAGGAAATCGATGCCCTCGGGGGCCTCATGGGAGAGGCGGCGGATGCCTCGGGAATCCAGTTCAAGGTTCTCAATCGATCGAAGGGTCCGGCGGTCCATGGGCCGCGCGCTCAGTGCGATCGCGATCTGTACGCCGCGGCGGTCCTGGGGCTCCTGCAATCTGAAAGGAACGTCACCTTGATCGAAGGCTCCGTAGCCTCCATCGGCCATGCCGGAGGACGCGTGAACGGAGTCGAGCTTGCAGACGGCACCCACCTTTCCGCCACGGCTGTGATCGTTACGACCGGCACCTTCCTGCGGGCAATCATGCATTCTGGAGAGGTCAAGACCGCCGGTGGCCGCTTCGGTGAGCCTTCGGCCGACACGCTCTCCCAGACTCTCCTTGAATTCGGCCTGAAGCTCGGCCGGCTCAAGACCGGGACGCCCCCTCGGATCGAGCGTGATTCCGTCGACTTCAGCCTCATGGAAGAGGCTCCCGGCGACGAAGAGCCCCGTCCGTTCTCAATTCTCACCACGGAGATTACACTTCCTCAGGTTCTCTGCCATCTGACCTATACGACTGAAGCGACCCACGAGCTCATCAGAGAGAATCTTCACAGGGCACCCATGTACTCGGGTCAGATCGAATCGGCCGGCCCCCGCTACTGCCCGTCGATCGAAGACAAAGTCGTGCGATTTGCCGACAAGGAACGCCACCAGATTTTCGTCGAGCCCGAGGGTCTGACCACGACCTGGCTCTACCTCAACGGGATCTCCACGTCTCTCCCTCCGGATGTTCAGGAGGGTGTCGTCCGCTCTCTACCCGGGATGGAGCACGCTCGAATTGCCCGCTATGGCTACGCCGTCGAGTACGACTTCGTGAACCCCGAGCAGCTCGAAGCTACACTCCAGGTGCGTGGCGTCGACGGGTTGTATCTCGCCGGGCAGATCAACGGGACCTCCGGATACGAGGAAGCCGCCGCACAGGGCCTGATGGCAGGCATCAATGCACTTCTGCGCATACGAGGTGAAGCTCCCCTCATTCTCAGACGGGATCAGGGCTACATCGGCGTCATGATCGACGATCTCGTCACCCTTGGTACCGAGGAGCCGTACCGGATGTTCACCTCCCGTGCGGAGCACCGGCTTCTTCTGGGCTGTGACTCCGTTTACGAGCGCCTCACGCCGATCGGCGAGCGTCTCGGGATTCTGGACGGAGACCGCCTGGAAAGGGCGGAGCGCCGCGTCGCGCGGATGTCGGAGGCGAATCGGGGCCTGGAGAGTGCTGCTGTTCATCCGGATCGGGAGACGCTCGCGTGGCTCGAGAAACTCGACGTCTCGCTCAACGAGCCGACCACGGTAGCCCGGCTTTTCCAGCGGCACGACCTCGATCCCCGCGCGATGGTCTCCTCGTCCGGTTTTTCACGACGCTTCCCGGACCTTGCCGGCGCGCTGAACTGCCTGACGTCCGAGGAGCTGGATGGAGTTCTGAGCCGGACGCGCTATTCCGGGTACATCGAGAAGCAGGCGCGGGAGGCTGAGAAGATGGAGGGGGATGAGGCGATGTCGATTCCTCCCGATTTCTCCTACCGGCGTCCGGGACTCTCCCGTGAGGTCGTCGAGAAGCTGGAGTACGTCCGGCCGGCCTCGCTTGGGCAGGCGGCGCGGGTGCGTGGGGTAACGTCGGCGGCGATCTCGATCCTGAGGATTCACCTGAAGCATAATGGCCGGCCCGGCGATGGACGACACAGCGGCGAAGCTCGAGCTCTACAAAGACCTGCTCCTCAAATGGGGGGCGAAGGTGAACCTCGTCGGGCCTGAGGCGAGACGGAACCTTGACGAGCATATAGCCGAGGCGGTCGAAGCGGCGACTCATCTGGACCTCGCGGGCGAGGCGCTGGATTTCGGAAGTGGAGGGGGGCTGCCTGCGATTCCCCTGGCGATCCTCGGCGGGGATCGACTCCGATTCCATCTGGTGGAGGCGGACCAGAAGAAATGGGCCTTTCTGAAAACGGCCGTCAGGGAATGCGGATTGAACTGCCTGGTCTACGGTGATAGATTAGCCAACGTCGTTCCTCAGTTGGAAGCCTCCCTTCGCTTTGATCTGGTCACATCACGCGCAGTCGGCTATCCCGAAACGTGGTTACCTCTTCTGGTTTCCAGGTTAGGGTCTGGGGGAAGGGTCGCACTTTTTCAGTCCACGGCAGACGCGCCGGACATCGCCGGGCTCGAGCCCGCCGCCGTCCATCGGCTGTCGAGAGGGGATAGTAACTATCTCGTGATTATGAAGATGTTCCACGTGGAACAACATGGCTAGAGTCATCTCACTGGCGAACCAGAAGGGCGGGGTGGGCAAGACGACCACCGCAATCAACCTTGCTGCCTCGCTGGCTGCATGCGAAAGGCGTGTCCTGGTCGTGGACCTCGATCCGCAGGCGAACGCCACCTCGGGAATGGGCCTGGAGAAGGATAGCGATCTTTCTATGTATCCTGTTCTAATTAAAGGACTTAATCTCTCAAACATCATAAACCATACCGAGCTCCCCGGACTGGATCTTGCCCCCTCATCGGTCGATCTGGTAGCAACCGAGCTCGACCTTTCCGATGAGGAGCGACGGGAGTTCCGTCTCCGCGACGCTCTCGAATCAGTACGGGACGACTACGATTACGTTCTGATCGATTCGCCTCCCTCGCTCGGCCTTCTCACGATCAATGGCCTTACCGCAGCCGACTCGGTATTGATCCCGCTCCAGTGCGAGTACTTCGCCCTCGAGGGAGTCTCGCAGCTGATGGCCACACTCGAGCGCGTCCGGGAACAGCTCAATCCTTCGCTCGATATCGAGGGAATCGTTCTGACGATGTACGACGAGCGGATCAACCTTGCGCGACAGGTCGCCGCCGAGGTCCGCGAACATTTTCCGGACAAGGTCTATCAGACCGTCATCCCCCGGAACGTGCGGCTCGGCGAGGCGCCATCGTTCGGCAAGCCGATCCTGCTCTACGACATCCGGTCCCGTGGCAGCGAGGCCTATCTTCAGCTCGCCAAAGAGTTCATTTCCAGGCGCGAGGCGCCAGTATCGGAGAGAGTGTGAGCGCAAAAAAAGTGCTGGGGCGCGGACTTGGCGCGCTGATTCCGCAGAAGCAGGAATCGACGTCCTCGGGACTCGCAGAAGTATCCATCGAGAAGATCACTGCGAATCCCTATCAGCCGCGCAAGACGTTCAACGAGGCGTCCATCGAGGAGATGGCGCGGAGTGTTCGCGAACATGGCATCGTGCAGCCGCTGCTCGTTACACGACAGGGAGACAAGTTCCGGCTGATCGCGGGCGAACGACGATTTCGTGCCGCAAAGAAGGCGGGTCTGACGACGGTTCCGGTCGTCATCAAGGAGCTCGCGCACGAGGGAGACCTCCTGCAGATTGCCCTGATCGAGAACATTCAGCGTGAGGATCTCAATCCGATGGAAGAGGCGGTTGCCTACGAACAGTTGCATCAGGAGTTCGGCCTGACACAGGAGGAGATCTCGAAGAAGGTCGGCAAGGAACGCTCGACCGTCGCAAACTTTCTGCGGCTGCTTCGGCTTCCGGAGAAGGTCAAGAAGCGTGTCGCCGCCGGGGAGTTGTCGATGGGACATGCGCGCGCTCTTCTGGCAGTCGATTCGGCAAAAAAGCAGGAAGTGCTCGCGGAACGGGTCGTCCGTCGCAACCTCAACGTCCGGCAGACGGAACTGCTTGCATCGGGAGGCGCGCGCACGTCCAGGAAAGAACCAAAGCCCAAGGATGTGTTCACCGCGGATGCGGAAGAGAAGCTCACGCGTATACTTCGCACCCGGGTTGCGATTGAGCGTAGACGACGGGGCGGGATCATTCAAATCCGCTTCTCGGGCGAAGACGATCTGATCCGGCTCTACGACGAGTTGAGCGGACAGGGGAGGAGACGATGAAACCGAAAAGTGGCGATCTCAATGGATTTCTCGACCGGGGTTCGGTCTATCGCGGTGAGCTCGAGTTCGAGGACACCATGCGGATCGATGGCCGGTTCAACGGCAAGATCACCTCGAAGAACGAACTGATCGTCGGAGAGAGCGCCTCGATCGAGGCCGACATTCACGTCGGCCGGATCGCAATCAGCGGCACCGTGATGGGAAAAATCAAAGCCGACCAGAAGATCGAGATCCATCGCAGCGGTCGCGTCTTCTGCGACCTCGACACGCCGGCTCTCGTCATCGAAGAAGGCGCAGTGTTTCAGGGCAACTGCAACATGGAGCAGAAGCCTGTTGCGGTGCCGAACATTACCAACAAAGCGTAGAGGTCGGCCCCGGGGCCGAATGGCGTCAACTTCTTAGAAGCCACTTTATGTGTCAGCCTGCGCGCAGCGAAGGATCCCCTCAATCCTTGGAATTACAGCCAGTAGTAAGGGGATCCTTCGCTGCGCTCAGGATGACACTTGTTCCTGCGCGGGCCTTTAAGGTGACGTCATTGGGACTCGGGTCGAGGGGCTTCCTGCGCAGAAATCCTGATTCTTCGAGAGTCGTTGTTCACACTTCTGTTCGAACCGCGTCTTTCTCTCCATGAACTACCTGCGCATTGCTGTACTCGCCCTGCTCACCGTTTCCTTGGCCGCCGTCGATCGAGAGTTCCTTCGATCATGGGAAGCACATCAGCGCGAACGCCCGCGCACTGTTGCATCGTCTTCATCGATTGCGCCGCCGGGAGAACCGGGCGCACCTCTCCGAATCGATGGGCGGGTTCTGACCGAAAACGGGCAGGCGGCGGTACGCGATGCGATCGTCTTCGCATGGCAGACTGATGCCGAAGGCGTTTACGATCGTCCTGGCAGAGGGCCTCACTCGTGGCGCCTACGCGGTTGGGCGAAAACCGACGCCCGCGGAAACTTCCGTTTCGACACGATACGGCCTGCCGCGTATCCGGGAGGAAGAGAGCCCGCACACGTTCACTTCACAGTCGAGCGAAGCGACGGGCGCCGTTATTTCACATCAGATCTCCTGTTCGACGACGATCCTCTCGTGACTGCGCGCGTGCGAAACCGGGGCGGTGCTGTGATAGCCGCGGTGGCGGCGAAAGGGGAGATATCCAGGGTCGAGATTGCACTGAATCTCGATGAGGATAGGAAATTCTGAACGCACTGCCTGTCGAGGTCGATCAGCTGGTAAGGCTCGCCTCGCGAGGCGACCGCGAAGCGTTCGCATCGCTGTACCGAAGCTTCGCCCGAGCCATTCACGGAATCCTGCTCACCCGGCTCGGGCCCGATCATGCGGACGATGCCGTTCAGGAAGTCTTTCTGCAGGCATGGACCCGGCTTCCGGATCTTCGCGAGCCTGCAGCATTTCCTGGATGGATCTGTACGATTGCCCGGCGCCGAGCAGTCGACCATCGCCGTCGCGAGCAACCGCACGACGAGTTGCCGGTCACGGCCGGAGTAGACGCGGACGCCGAAACACGGGCACAGGCTCTCGAGGCTCTGGCTGCAATCCGGGCGATGCCCGAGGCATACCGCGAGACCCTCACGATGCGGCTGGTTGAAGGACTCTCGGGGCCGGAGATTGCCGCAGCCACCGGCCTTACGCACGACTCGGTTCGCGTGAATCTGTCGCGGGGCATGCGCCTCTTGCGGGAATGCCTGGGAGAGACTCGATGAACGAATGGAACGATCGAATGGAAGGCGAGCTGTGGGAGCCCGGTTCCTCGGATTCCCGGCTCGAGATCGAGCGGAGACTCGCGTCGCTCCGGTTCGACCATGACGCTCGACCGTTCGATGTCGCGACGCTGCCATCGCGGTTTCGTCCGGCGCCGAAATGGAGACGGCGAGCGATGGCTCTGATCGCCACCGCGGCGATTCTCATGATTGCAGTTCCGGCCGCGCTGCGATGGCGCCTCACGTGGCCCGAAGGAAGGGAGTGGAAAGTGGTCGCTGCGTCGAGTTCCGTGCCCGAGACGTTGTCTGTCGGTGAAACCCTGCGGACCGATCCGACGGAGTGGGCGATCGTCCGGGTTGCACGCCTCGGATGGATGCGCGTTCTCGGCGATGCCGACGTCACGCTTCAGAACACAGGCGGTGGTCGCCACCGTCTTGCGCTGCAGCGCGGCACATTGCGCGTTCGCGTCTGGTCACCTCCGTTCTCCATCTTCATCTCGACTCCCGCAGGCGAGGTGATCGACCTCGGTTGCGAGTTTCTTGTAACTGCAAGTGATGAACAGACCGAGCTCGAAGTGCTTTCGGGATGGGTGCAGCTCGAGAACCGGTACGGAGAGGCCCTGGTGCCTGAGGGTGCGCTCAGCGTGATGGTGCAGGATGCCCGTCCGCGTGTGCCTGTGTTCAAGGATGCCGCTGCAGAATTTCATGACGCGGTGAGAACGGCGGAGATTGATAAAAATCTGGATGCGATCGATACGATCGTCCGTACATCGAGACCGCGCGATGTCCTCACGCTGCTTCTTCTCGCCACGCGCATGCCGCAGGAACGCGAACGCCTGCTCCTGCGCGCGCACGAGCTGGCACCTGTGCTGACCGACGACGAGTTGAGCGAAGCGATCGCGTGGAATGACCGCTCTGTCTGGCGATGGACGGGCGCGCTGCCGCTTCCATCGCCGAAGGACTGGAAGCGCAACTGGCGTGACGCCCTGCGGCCGATCTTCTAACCGATCAAGTTCACACATCGGATGTTCCTGCGTCCTTCATTCGGAGGAACTGATGCGCGAACGAGTGATCTTCACGCTGCTGGTTGTCGTAGCACTGCGAGTTTTACTGGAGGCGCCGGAGCTTCCGGCAAAGCCAACCGCTTCCGGCGCATGGCAACTGGATCGAACCAGAAGCCATGTCGAGTTCGCCGTGACGAAACTGCCTGGAATTCGAGTAGAGGGACGGTTCACCGATTTCCAGGGATGGATTCGCTATGACGCCGAGCGCCCGGAGCGAAGTGCCGTCAGGTGGAGCGCGCGGGTCGAGTCCGTAGAGACAGGTGAACCGGATCGGGACGACACTCTGCAGGGAGGCGACTACTTTCTGGCGTCCAGTTACCCCGAGCTCAGTTTCGTGAGCAGTCGTGTTCGCTCGCGCGGCGACGGCTCGATGGACGTCGATGGAATCCTGACGATCCGCGGAATCACGAAGCCGATCACGATCGTGGTCGTTCCGTCGCGAACGCCGCAAGGCACCCCGGCCTTCTCGACGCGATTTCAGGTCGACCGTTTCGACTTCGGAGTGACAGGAGGACGGTTCAGCCGCGCAACCATCGGCCGGGAAGTCGAGGTTCGACTTCTCGCAGTCGCGGATCTTACAGGGTGATTTTCCAAATGTACGCTCTGTAGTACACTTGGGAGTACCATGAGCAAACCGACCCGTATCAATCTCCAAACCGACGTGAAGCCCGTTTCCGAATTCCGCGCGAATGCTGCCGAGTTAATTGACCAGGTGAGAGACAGCGGCCGGCCACTCGTACTCACGCAGCGGGGCAAGCCGGCGGTAGTCGTCCTGGATGTCCCTGGTTACGAACGCCTGCTGACCGAGATCGAATTGCTGCGTGAAGCTCGAACCGCGGTCGCACAACTCGAGGCCGGAGACGGTGTAACCAATCGGTGTGCGAAAGGGGAGTTGAGGAAACGCTTCCGCCAGTGATCATCACATGGTCTCCGCTCGCGATCGAGCCGGCTTACGAGGAAGCTGGTGACGTCGCAGACGATAAGCCGCAAGCTGCACTTCGCTGGCTCGAGATCTATTCGAACGATCGATCGTCTTCAGCATTTTCCCGACTCGGGCCGCCCGGTAGTTGGAGATAGGGCCTCTCGGTTACCGGGAACTGACCGCTAGTTCGCCCGCGGACCCTTACTCGCCACCAAGCTCGCAGCTTTCCGAGAGCTCTTCGAGAAATTCGGGCTTTAGATACTGAAGGACGTGTTCCACCTTCTTAATCTCTTCTCGTAGAGTCGAAAAACCGATGTAGCGGCACAGTTCGGCGAGCGGAGGTTGCAGGGCTGCAAACGTTGGACGATTGACTTCGGCAAAGACCTTGTCCCGGCGCTCGTCAGGCGCAACGAGATAGAGCGGGAGATTAATATTCGGCTGCATTGAGACAAGATCCGACATGCGGAGAAGGCCTGAGTATATGGAAGTCGTACTCTCAACCTCAAAGGCGGCGACGATTGCCTTGCCCTTCAGCCAGAGGACGTCGATAAGCTCGATAGTCCGCTTTGTCGCCTCGTCGAACTGAACCGGCAACGTGGACAGTATTCGCGGAAAAGCCGCAAACTGTTTATCGTCAAACGTTCGAGATCTGTCGTTGCGTGCGACCCAGACGTCATAGCCCATTTCTGCGCCGAGTCTAAGCAGTGCAGCCTGAATTTCGGTGTGAATGGTGGGAGCAGCCGCAATTTCGGAATCGGTTGCGGCGACGTCCTCTTCCTCGGGAATCGTGACCACGCCGATGGAGGCCTTGACCGTTCTCGTGCGGAACTTTGCGAAGGCGGGGTATCGCCCCAGGAACTTGATGTCGATCCGCGCTGGTGGATTCCGCAGGAGCTCCGTGCCATCCGAGGTTATGACGAAATGCGCCCTTTTCGAGGTGTCGATCAGACCCGCGGCCAAAAGGTATTGCTTTGCCCATGCAAGCCTATTTGCGAACAACGGCGCCCGACCGCTTGGAAGCATCAGTGCGAGTTCGTCGGACGTCAGCTTGAGGTCAGACGCGATAGCCGTGCGGGCCTCCGCAACGGAATGCTCTCGCCCATCCCCGGCAAAGCGCAGGAGCGGGAGCATGAGGGTTTGGAAGTCCGGAACGGACATGAACCAGAATGGTACGTCAGGTGGCTCTGGAATCGCGATTCCGTCGGGCTAACTGAGAGGTGAGAATCGCATTTCCCACCGGTAGAGCAGGAAAGACGCTCCACCCAGAATCGCGAGCGTCGGTCCGACGCCGAGCACGCCGAGATTCTTTGACGACGATGGAACAGGTGATCACCTCGGGCTGGCAGAGCGTATTGCCTCGAGCCCGTGCTCGGCATGCTTGCAACGCCGGACGCGGAGCTCCTCCGGAAGATCGATATTGAGGGGCGGGCGCAGACGGTTCTTGCAGCGGATCTCGGTCTCTACACTGAAATCGCGCGTCCAGCGCGCGAGGACGAAACTCCGCGTCGAGTCAGCGGGCCCCGCAAAGCGTCTGCCTGACACGCTCGCGATCCGCCGGGCCGCCTTCGACATACGTTTCCGCGGGCCCGATCATGTCTGCGACCAGGAGCGTGAGCTCTCCACGGATCGATGGATCAGCGGTAGACCGATGGGTTCGAAAGCTTCGATATGCCGAGGCCATCTCATCGAGCCGGCACTGCTCTCCGTAGAAGGCCGCCGCCGCACCGCACGCCGCCACATCACCCTGGCCGCACATGGCGCCAGCGGCCCGCGCGAGGCGATCCGCGA
>JBGTDX010000027.1:0-6979 GCA_041748075.1 Thermoanaerobaculia bacterium | reverse complement strand
CTTTGATCTTATCCTCTATGGTCTTCAGTTCATCTTCCTGCGCAAGCCAGTCCGCCGTCCATGCATCGAGGTTCGCGGAGATGATCTGCGCGATGGCGTCGAGCTCGACGAGCAGCTCGCGGGCGCGCTCGTCGCCGAGGGAATCGCAGAATGTCATGTGCTGCATGGCGAAGGTCGGGATGTGCGCGGTCGCCGAGAGCGGACACGGGCCCAGGAGGCGTACGGAAAGATCGTTCGGAGTGCGCTGGTAGATTCGTCCGCGGATCTCGCGTCCGTCGACGGTGACGCTGAAGTGGCCGAGTCCTTCGCCTTTCATCCGCGCACCTCCGCGAGCGAAATGTCGTGCACGGCCGACTGGAGCTCGGTGGCGTCGGTCTTCTCCCACGGAAACTCGTTCCGGCCGAAGTGACCATATGCGGCTGTCTTCCGGAAGATCGGCTGGCGCAGATTCAGGCGCTCGATGATGCCGCGGGGCGAGAAGTCGAACCGGTCCCGGATGATCGACTGCAGCTGGTCGTCAGGCAGTGATCCGGTGCCGAACGTGTTGACCTCGAGCGCAAGCGGCTGCTGCAGGCCGATCGCGTACGCCACCTGAATTTCGCATTCCCGCGCGAGGCCTGCGGCAACGATGTTCTTCGCCACGTACCGCGCCATGTAGGCCGCGGATCGGTCGACTTTCGTCGCATCCTTTCCGGAGAACGCACCGCCGCCATGGCGGGCGAAACCTCCGTATGTATCGACGATGATCTTGCGACCCGTGAGTCCGGCATCGGCGGCAGGGCCGCCGAAGGTCCAGTCGCCCGAGCCGTTGACGATGTAGTTGCCGTCGCGCAGCAGTTCGGAGTGGTCGAGCTCGAGTGAGTCGAGCAGCGGCAGGACGGCAGCGTTCCGCAGGTCCTGCGCGACGGTCGCTTTCGTGGTTGATGGATCATGCGGAACGGCTACGACAAGTCGGGTGACAGCGACCGGCCTGCCGTTGGCGTAGCGGATGGTCACCTGAGACTTGCCGTCGGGGCGAAGGTACGGCAGTTCGCGCGTCAGCCGCAGCGTGTCGATGCGTTCGATCAGCCGGTGGGCGATCCAGATCGGCATCGGCATGAGCGCGTCATTGTCGTTGCGGGCGTAGCCGAACATCAGGCCCTGGTCGCCCGCTCCACCGTCGTCGGCCATCTCCGCAATCTCAGGGCTCTGGCCGGTCAACCGGATGTTGAATTCGCACGTGTGGGCGTCGAAGTTCGAGCCGAGACCGGTGTAGCCGGCGTCCTCGATGACGTTGCGCGCGATCTTCTCGGCAACCTCGCTGGTGAAGTTTCCCGACGTGCGGAACTCCCCGGCGATCGTGACGTGATCTGCAACGGCCAGTGTCTCTATTGCTGTCCGTGACGTGGGATCCTCGGAGAGCAGATGGTCGAGGATCGCGTCTGAGATCTGATCGCACAGCTTGTCAGGGTGTGCGGCGGAGACAGACTCCGAGGTGAACGTGAAATCGGCGCGGATGGTCATCGGGCTGCTCCTTCGGATGAGGCGGTTGCGTCAGGAGCGATGAAGACTGCGAAGCCAGGGAGAACGAGTTGGACGGGATGGGATGGTTTCATGTGGCTGACGGATGGGGTGGATGTTGCTGACTTCCTGCTGCGGTTGCTGCGGCTGGTTTCGAGTGTGTTCTGGCGTTTCATTTGTCCCTCCTTAAGGGCTTGTATCGTTTGGACCACCGCGGCGACGCCTCGCTCAGTTGGTGGGCCCGCGGAATTGCGGGTCGCTCGGGATACAAGTGATCTACTCGGTGTCTTCTTCGTCGGCTCCGTCCTCGACCCCGAGGATTTCGCGAAGCGCCTCGTCGGTGAGAGGCTCGTCGTCGCTGAGCTCCGGGCCTTCGTGATGAGCCTTCTCGTCGCCGCTCCGGATGATCGGGCTCGAGATGATGAGGAAGATCTTGCTCTCGCTGTTCGCAGAGACGATGCTCTCGATCAGCCTGGGGTCGACCTTCCCCTCTGAGCCTGAGACGATGAGAAACGGATCGGTGAGATCGAGACCGGCGTAGGTAAGGGCGTTGTTGGCGCATTCGAGACAGTCGACGGAAGCTGGGGTGAAGCGGAGTGTGGGTTCGGACATTTGTGGTTCTCCTTTCATTTTTAAGCCTAGATAAGCGAGTAATTCTTAAGTTCAGTTAAATCTTTCATCATTGTATAGTAGCTTTCACGCTTTCGCAAGAGGAAACTTTACTCTTATATGACCCGGGGAGAGCCGCGCACTCAGGCAGTAAAGCGCGATATCTATTATCGCTAACTGAAGCCACGCACGCAAGATCAAACAGCTGTTTAGAGAGAGGCTAAGTTGACGTAAGCGTCTTCATTCCCTGAGCCCTCACCCCGGCTCGCTGGCGCTCGCCACCCCTCTCCCTCGGGAGAGGGGAAAAATCAACCCTTCTCCCGAGGGAGAAGGTGCCCGAGCGAAGCGAGGGCGGATGAGGGCTCAGTAACTTCAAAGAGAAACGAGCGCCCGCGCTCTCATCACGCGTACGCGTACGCGCTCAAAGACTCGCGCTTCGTCTCGTCGAACGCTTCCGAAACCTTGACAAGCTCCCGCTCAATTGCTTCTTCCGGAATGACAGACTCGATGATGAGCGGAATGTCAGGTCCGATATGCGAGGCGATACGGCGGAAGGCAATCGACGCGAGCATTCCAATTGGCAGGTGCTCACCATCCGAGCCCACCTCGCTTACGTGCAGCTGACGAAGGCGGGGCCCAAAGGCGCGCAACATCATCAGTGCAACTGTCATCGTTGGATCGATCTGCCTTGCGTGACCCACATCGAGGCAAAACGAGGCCTCGGGAAATAACTCAAAGAAACTTCGCATCTCCTCAACGGTCCGGCCAGTGGGCTTACGGACGTCCATATTTTCGAGGCAGAGGCGCGAACCGAGATCCTGCCAGAGCCGAGAGTCTTTGATGATGTCCGGGTGAACGATGATCGGCCAGGAGGCAGGTAGGCGTCTCAATGATTCGACCACTTGTTCTTCACGCAAAACTTTCAGTTTGCTCGGCGCATGAAACGAGACGTACTGAAATCGGGATAGGTCCAGACTCGGTACGGCTTCACACAAGCTCTCCAGCTCATGATCGCGCAAGGCGGAAAGCTCGACCGCATCGACTCCATCGCGGTCCTGAAGTGTCAGTCCCCTGCGAAAGTCACCCTTTGCCAGTGCTCCCGTTGAGAATCCGATCGGCCGCATCAAAACACTCCGTAGTCTCTAATCAGTTTCTTGAGTTGAGGATGCTCATCGAAGAAGAATGTATTCACGGAGCTTCGAAAGGTCTTGCTGAGTTCTCTCAGACCATCGTACGTGCTGTTCTCTGATGCTTCGTGAAACGCGATATTTTCCAGTTCATCCCGGACTTTGTCGTTGCCCAACGCTTCTAGAAACGAATTGTACGACGTAAAGATGCCTGAAGCAGTCTCGTCGCTTCCACGCTCCAACACTACTCGCGCGAGCAGTTCGAGCGGCGCCACATCTGTTTGCTGACTGATGTGCTCGGTCAGAAGCTCGAGGACTTTCTCCTCATCTTCCACAGCTCGTAGAGTCTCGGGCTCAAACAGTTCACCGAATGGACTTCGCTTCGGGCGCTCGAGTCCCACCTTCAAGCGGACTGGTCAGCGATCTGGAAGTGCCGAGAGAAGTCTGAGGTTCTGTGCCGCCAGCTCGAGAACAGGCGCAGAACCCCATCGGGCAGCTGCAGCAGCGCACCATCATCGACGGCCAGCAGCGTCTCACCACACTCCAGCTTATGCTGAGCGCCTTGCGCTCTGAGCTCGTCGCGCTGAATGCGATCCATCCAGCCCAGCGAATCGAGCCTCTCGTCGAGAACGCCGCGCCGTTCCGCTCCAATCCGGACGATCGGTTCAAGGTCTGGCCGACCAATCGCGACCGCCGCGCCTTCAGGACAGCCATGGGAGGCGATCCCGCCTCGGCCGATGATAAGCAAAGTACTTCGAACCAACGGATCGCTCAGGCGCATCAATTCTTCAGCAATGAGGCGCGCGAATGGCTCACGTCCGATGGATTCGATCCCATCATCCGTGCCGAGGCGATCGAAAGAGTCGTTCGCGATTACCTCCAGATGGTCGTCATCGACCTCGGCGTCGACGAGAACGCGCAGGAGATTTTCGAGACACTGAATGCCCGAGGCGCGCAGCTCACGGCGGCGGACCTCATCAAGAACTTCATCTTCCAGCGTCTCCTCGAAGCAGACACCGATGTCGAGAAGGCGTACCAGGAGCACTGGAAAGAATTCGAGACCGGCTTCTGGGAAACTGAAGTCAGCGTCGGCCGGCTTCGCTATCCGCGGTCATCCATCTTCCTCAACCACTGGCTCATCGCGCGCACGGGCGGAGAAGTCGTCGCCAGGGAAGTTTTCAGCCGGTTCAAGAGATTCGCCGACCATGACTCCAAGCTGACGATGACGGAGCTTCTCGAGCAGGTGCACTCAGCTGCCAGCGTCTACGAGTCTTTCGTCCGGGGAGCCTCGGAGTTCCGGCCCTGACCGCCGAGAGTCGAACTTCTGATGCGCTGACGCACGCGAGTCGAGACGTCGCTAGTCGATAACTCCTGCCTTGCGTAGCATGTCGATATACACCTCGTAGGTCAGCGGGCATTGCACAAAATCCTGAAAGTTCGTGGATGAAGAAAGTTTCATTTGTCGCTGCATTCGTTTTGCGAGAGGCGTCCCAATCTCCTTCTCGCCCTGAGAAATCTTGGTGAACACCCCTACATCTTTTCCGTCGACGTAGAGGTGATAGTACGTGTGGTGGGACTGGTCCTTTCGGAAGCCTTTGCTCAGCAGCGCAGCTGCGACTTTGCGGGCATCAAAGGGCACTCTCTTTACTCCGACAGCGATTGAAGCAGCTTCTTCAGTTCCAGGCCGTGACCAGTCAGCTCGTCATCGCTTAGAGCTCGATATCGAGACCAGAGGTGCTCGAGGTCATGAAGAAAGTTCGTTACTGCTTCTTCCAGCGTGGCCCCATGGCCGAAGAGCGCGAGGCTTTCGTTCTCGACGAAAAACGTATCGCCCTCGAATCCGACTTGTAACTTGATCGGGCGGCGTAATGCCCGTAACTGGTTTCCAACCCGAAACTCGAAAAGAGGGAGCGTCTGAGGAAATGAATGCTTCGGCACCAGATCGGAGTAAGTGTCCACGCTGGGCTTTATGACGCGGCTTTCGTAATCGTCTAAAAGTAGGGCGCTCACGGTAGCTCCTCTCCACGCATGTAGGATCGATACTCGTGCGTCAATAATGATTCGAACAGCTGTTTTGTTTCATCATGGCTTTCATCGAGGTGCCGTTCAATTTCAGCGAAGCGCAGTCCCTCGGTGCGGGCGAAGTCGAAGTCGAGAAGGATTGCATCCTCTCCCTGCTCGCCTTTTATGGATCCAACGTTGAGCGTGAGGGCTCCATTGGCGGCAGGCATGCGACTGGTGATGTATAGATTCTCCAGCCTATCCATCGTGCCTCCTCCCAAACTCATCTGGATCTGAAGAAACCGATGCAATGGAAATCCCTGTCCGGGTGGATACGGTATGACGTTAGTGTACCTGAGGCCCGTCCTGCTGAGCTTGTCGATCGAAAACCTGGTTGCGAACAATCGACACCATCGAAGGGCTTCATCCTTGAACGCAGCGTATCCCGGATACTGCGAAGTTCTAAAGGCAAAGAGATTCAAAGCCGTCAGTAGTGCCTTCGTGCCATCGGCCGATTGAAAGTGATAAGGAGACAGCGCCGCCGCGGCTCCCTCCTGCAGTTTGGGCACCAGAACCTGGGGAAACTCTTTTCGCACATCTTCGAAAAACTGGTCCCGATGGCATTCGACTGCCGGTTCCCCTGGAAATCGAATCTCGAACACAACCCCCTGAAGTGGGGAGTTCGGATAAATTTCGGGAGTCATGTCTGGCTGCATCATGCCACATACGGAGCCCACCAGCTGGTTCGTACGCCACCATGCGCAGGGTGAGGAACTCCGTAGCCGTCGCCGTCGCCCCGCGCCGGGGCGCGGCGTCGACTCCAGCTTCTGCAGCGTGGAGAAATAGAGCGGGATCGCCTCACCAGCCCCGAGGCGTGCCACGGCAACGGTGATCGGACCATCGAGGCGATTGTGATTCCACAAGACGCAATTCCCCTCTCCCTCGGGAGAGGGGAAAAGCCAGAGCATTCTCCCGAGGGAGAAGGTGCCCGAGCAAAGCGAGGGCGGATGAGGGCTCCGGAAGTTCGCGCGCGGCACATCAGCCACAACAGGAGCCCTTGTCTCGTTGCAATCACCGGCGGTTTCGCGCGGACCTACTGACTACTGACTCCTGACTCCTGACTACTCTCCCAACGCGAGCTCCAGCAAGCACGTTCCGGGCGGAGCCGGTCCTCCGACACAGCCGGACGTCACCTTGAAGCCGGAGCACGTGAAATCATAGAACCTCACACCGAAGTCAGGATACTTGGGTTTAGGCAGACCCTCGGGCCAGGGAGCGGGCGGTCGCTCCTTCCACCACGATGGAGAGAACCCATATGTCTTTGATAACCCCGCGCCGGAGGCGCGTCAGAGGGTAGCCGGCGGGAAGCGAAGCGCACCCGCCGGAACTGCACGACCAATCAAATCAATGGAAGCGCCCCGGTAGGGGCGCCAGACGAAACCCATACGCCACAACCCACCACCGCGCCGCACCCCCATTCAACATTCAACATTCCGGTAGCCCCAAAACCCTAACCCTCACCGCCCCCCCTCCCATCCCTCGCGAATCTCCTCCAGAACGGCGCGCACTTGCGGAGTGGAACGCACTCCGTCGAGGAACCAGTCGTGCAGCGCCAGGTATGGATACGCGAGATAGCCGCGTGACATGGCGATCCGCAGCCATTCCGCTGTCTCCTCCGCGTCACCGAGTAGCGCGTATACATCGGCGAGCCACGATGCGTACTGCAGATCTACAGCGGACAT
>JBGTDX010000026.1:0-7288 GCA_041748075.1 Thermoanaerobaculia bacterium | reverse complement strand
GGCTCTTCCCGTACACCCTACTCTTTCTGTTGCCACTGGTCGTCCTCATAGGAACCGGATTCTTTCTGGCGCTCGGGAAGCAGCCGCTGTTCGCGGACGCGGTTCTGGAGGACTGAGCCACCTCTCCTCAGGCGTCGCACCCGACGAGCGTCGATCCTCGGAGTCATGTCCCGCCGCGCGGAGAGCACCAGCGTGATCGTGGTCAAGAACTGGCGCGTCGAGCGCGTTACCGCCGCTGATCAACGGTGACAATTGAAGATCGCCTTCGACGATCTCTGCCACGACGTCCTCCGGCGCGGCAGCGACGTCGTCGTACGTGGCGTGTTTCCTTCCCTCGTCGCTCATGCTCCGAGGCTGCCTCGGTTCTCCAGCCGAGGGCAAGATTGGCCCCAGCAGAACGAATCAGCGCCACGGAATCGGCACAGGTTCAACGGACATCGGCAGAGGATGGACCAGAAGCCGGTCGCGCGATTCCGCGCCGCTTCAGCTCTCGCCGAATGACGAAATCGGGATCCGCCTCGGTCAGCAACTTCAGCAGGCCGGCTTCGACTCTCTGTGCGTCGGCTTTGCGCCCCATCGCGCGGTAGAGGTCCGCGCGACGCAGCTCGTTCTTCATCCAGAACAGTGGAGCGGGCCCCCAAAAGACGGATGCAACTCCATGATGTGCCGCGGCTTCGAGTGTGTCGATGCTTCGCGCCTGGTCCCCCTCCTCCTCCCACGCCCGAGACAACGCCTCGACGCCGAGAAAGTAGTAAGGCGTCGTCCAACCCCGCAGCATCGGAATCACATCCTGCAGAAGCGCAATCGCTTCCGATCGCTGTCGCCGCGCCATCGCCAGTTCCCCACGCGCCAGCGCCTCCCAGACGTAGGGGAGAAAGGGCGAGTGGACGCGGCGGGTTCTTTCCGGATGGCCGAGCGCTCTTTCGGCTTCAGCAGGCAGTCCTGCTCTTGCGAACAGGATCGCGGAGCGATGCGATGCAGGAGCGATCTGTAACTGCCGTTTCATCGTCGTCTGATCGTCGAGGCCGAGAGCCACGAGCGCCAGATTGTCCGGTGCACCGGCCATGCTCTCGAACATCTCACGCGCGGCGCGCTCCTTCCCGAGAGTCAGGTAGAACGACCCGACCTGCCACTGGAGGGGAGATCGATCTCCTGCTGGCGCGGCCTCGATCTCGTCGGCGACTCTGTCGACTTCCTCGACCGCCTCCTTCAGTCGTCCTCTCGCCCACTCCGAGTGTGCAGTAAAGAGCCGCACCCAGGCAGACATCCATGACCGCAAAGGATCGTTCTGTTCGAAGTCGACGAGCCTGCGCGCTCGTTCGGCGTATTCCTCGGCGCTCGCGTGCTCGCTCCAGGCGGTGAGCGCGTGGGCCGCGCGCAACTGGTGACTGAAGTTATGGGGTCTGAGATCGGCCCGGCGTACGGTATGAGGAAGCGCCTGTCGGGGGCGGTTCTGCTTCTCATAGGCGACAGCGAGGTTCGTGGTGGCCCAGTAGTGATCCGGATAGAGGCGCAGCAGAATCTCGAGCGTCTCGATCGCCTTCTCCGGATTCCGATGGAACCTCTGATAGCAACTCGCCAGGATGAAAAGCCGTTCGCGGCCGGAGGTCGTTTCTGCCAGATCGAGCGCTTTCTGGAAGTGCGGACGCGCCTCGTCATCCCGTCCGAGGTTCGAGAGAACGTGGGCCAGCAGGATGTGGGCGGACGCAAAATTTTCGTCTTCCCGAACCGCTTCTCGCAGCAACGCGGATGCCTCGGCTGGCTTGTGCTGCTGGATGAGTGCGTTCCCCTGCGAGTAGAGATGGAGAGCATAGAGAGAGGGTGTGGAGACTCTCTCCATGCCGCGCGGCGGCATGCTCTCGAGCATCTCGATCCTGCGCGCTGCCGACAGCTGTTCACCCAGACCTTGCCGTACGCGACTGGAGAGGCGCGCGATCGCACGTACTACTTCCTCCTCACCGGTAGCTTTCTCGCTGAAACTGCGGAAAGCAACCCCGGTCGCCGGCTCGACGAGGTCCGCGCTGATCACATACGTTCCGCCGAGCTTTTCAACTCTCCCGGCGATCAACGCCCGGATCCCGCCGTCACGCAGAGATACTTCGCGACCGATATCGCGGTCCACCGGAGTGTCGAGGGGCTTCATCATGAGGCTCAGAGCGTCGTGCACCCTCTCCAGCGGAACGACGTTGACGAACCGTGAGTTGACCAGCTCCCGTTCGAGTGCGTACTCGACACTCCCGTCGAAAACCGCCTCCCCCGTCCGGTTCTCGAACTGCGTAATCAGCGCCCAGTCCCGCTCTCCGAAAGGAACGGTCGCCGGCGGCTTCAGCCAGTAGAGTGCAGCCGCGGCGACGAGCGCAAGCACCACCGCCACTCCGGTCCAGACGCGTCGCCGAGGAGCGTCCTCCGGCAGGGCGGTCGCCACCTGCGCTCCGGGCTGCTGACGCTCCTGTCGCCATGCCTCCACCTCGTCCACGAAAGCGTATACCCTGGCCAGCTGCCTGTGGTGATGACGGTGAACGGGAAGCGCTTCATCCTTTTCCCACCGCTTCACCGTGCGGACATCGCGGCCGAAGTAGGCGGCAATCTCCTTCCACGACTCCAGCCGCCTTCGACGCAGGGTCTGTTGAGGGTCGAGACCAGGGAATCCTTCGTTCACGTTCTCGGAATCTTACTGCACACGTGACCTCCGGGGCCGCGTCCACGGGCCGCCCCAGGCAAATGGGGACAAATCGGGACATTCGGCCGTCTGCCCCGCCATGCCTCTTGCTGCCGCCACACGACGACCCCACCTTCGAGATCAGACGACCCCACCTTCGAGATCAAGAGGAAGGAAACCTCCCATGCAGATCCGCCGAATACGGACCGCAGCTTTGCTCATCTTGCTGATCGCCTCAGCCACTGTTCCCCTCCATGGCGAGGCCCAACTGCCGCTGGCCTTCGAGGCCAACGAAGGGCAATGGAACGACGAGATCCGGTTTCTCGCGCGTGGCCGTGCCGGAATGGTCTCCCTCGAGGAACGAGGAGCCGTGCTGATGCCCGCGGGCCCGGACATCGAAACGATCCGGATGGATATCGTCGGGGGCAGCAGAGAGCCTCTCATTGAAGGGATCGACCCGTTGGCGCACAGGACGAACTATTTCATCGGGGGAGATCCGGCAGAGTGGCGCAATAACGTTCCCAGCTACCGCCGCGTCCTCTATCGAGATGTCTACAGCGGGATCGACGCGGTGTTCCACAGCGGACCGTCCGGCGAGCTCGAGTACGATTTCATCGTTCACCCGGGAAGTGATCCGCGCGCGATCCGACTTCGCTTCGGTGGCGCAGAAGGCGTCGAAATCGACGAAGGTGAGCTGGTGATCCGGACGGCGGGAGATCCGATCCGCATGATGCGACCCGTCGCCTGGCAGACGAGCGACGGGAACCGCGACGAGGTCGCTGTCCGCTACCGGATGATCGGAGAGAGCATTGTCGGTTTCGTCGTTGGTGAATACGATCGATCCAGAGAGCTGGTCATCGACCCCGTGGTCCTCGGCTATTCGACGTTCCTGGGTGGCACGAACGACGAGGCGGCGTTCGGAATCGCTGTCGACGTCGACCGGAACACCTATATCGTCGGCACGACTCAGTCCCCGGACTTCCCCAGCAGAGGCGGCGTCCAATCCTCGATCACCGGTGGCCGCGACGTCTTTGTCGCGAAGCTCAACCCCGCTGGAGATCAGATTCTCTTTTCGACGTTTCTCGGAGGAAGCGGAGACGAGGCGGTGCGCGCCGTGGTGGCGATCGACTCCCGTGGAGACGTCTACGTGACCGGGTCGACCTCTTCGGTCGATTTCCCGGTGACCGAGGGAGCGCCGCAGCAGGTCTTCGGAGGAGGCGCCAGCGACGCCTTCGTGACGAAGCTCAGCAGCGACGGCTCGCGGCTGTTGTTCTCGACCTATCTTGGTGGCGAAGCCCAGGACAACGCTCTTGCCGTGGCGGTCGATCCGCTTCGGAATGTCTACGTCGCCGGACGGACGCGGTCCGGGGCATTTCCCGTCACTGACGGGGCGCTGCAGACGTCCCGGCGAGGGCCAAGGGATTCGTTCGTCGCAAAGTTGCAGAGCGATCCGCCATCGCTCGTCTTCGCGACCTATCTCGGCGGCTCGGATGAGGAAGGCCTGTTGGGACTCGCCGTCGATGCGGCGGGCAACTCGTACATCACCGGCCACACTCTGTCGACCGATTACCCGATTACCGAGGGTGCCTTTCAGACCAGCTTCGCGGGGGCAGGCACGGGGGGCCAGCGGCTGGGCGACGTCTTCGTCAGCAAGATCGATCCGAACGGATCTGCGCTGGTGTATTCGACTTTTTTTGGAGGGCTCAGCGGCGAGTTTGCCTTCGCCGTGGCAGTGGACTCCATCGGAGCCGCCTACCTGACGGGTCTCACGTACTCGACGAACTTTCCGACGACGGTGGGCTCATTTCAGCCGGAGCACGGAGGAGGTGACGCGGACACCTTCGTGACGAAGCTCGCGCCCGAAGGCGACCGGATGGTGTTCTCCACCTTTTTCGGCGGAGACGACTCCGAGCAGGCCAATGCGCTCGCGGTCGATCGTCTGGGAAACATTCATGTGACGGGCAACACGTCCTCGGCCGACTTCCCGACGACGGCCGACGCGGTGTCGCGGACGCGAACGGGCAGGGACGATGTCTTCGTCAGCATCTTCGCTCGTGACGGATCCGAGCTTCTCTACTCGACTTTTCTCGGCGGGAGTGCGCCGGCCACGGGTCCCCAGGATGGTCTGTGGGGCATCGCGGTCGACAACGCCGGGAACACGTATGTGGCAGGTCAGGCGCGGTCGGTCGATTTTCCGGTGACTCCTGGTGCGGCACAAACCACTCACCGTGGACTTGGCGACGCAACCGTCACGAAGTTCGCGGTCCAGCGCGAAGAGCCTGGTGGCGAGCGACGCGTGATTCCCGTGGTCGGGTCGACTCCCGGCGCGCTCGGTTCATTCTTCAGGACCTCGTTTCAGCTTCACAATCCTCACGCCGAAACGATCAGCGGACGGTTCGTCTTTCACCCGCAGGGACACTCCGGAAGCGATGCTGATCCACTTTTCGACTACTTTCTCGCTCCGGGAGAAACGATCGCAATCTCCGATCTCCTTCCGGCGATGAGCCAGTCGGGGCTGGGATCGGTCGACCTGCTCACACCCGACGGGGAGATGCCGGAGAGCGTCGTCCGTATCTTCAACGACGCGGGGGAGGCCGGAACGACCGGGATGTCGCAGGAGCCGGTCGGGGAGGCCGAGGCTCTGCACGCCGGAGTGACCGGCGTATTGATCGCACCCGCGTCGACGGCGCGATCGAGATTCAACATCGGAATCCGGACTCTCCGCGACGGCGCCTCTCTGGCGATCACCGTACGCGGGAGCGACGGCACGGTGACTCACACGACGACGAAGATGTGGCCGCCCGATTTCTTCGAGCAGCGGAGCGCAACCGATTTGCTCGGCACGACGCTCGAGGCCGACGACACGATCGCGCTGCGGGTCGACGCGGGGAGCGCGGTGGTCTACGGATCGACGACCGACAACATCACACAGGACCCCAGCCTGCAACTCGCCCGCGCGATCGACTCGGTGAGCGGCGAGATGCGGATCCTTCCGGTCATCGGATCGACGCCGGGAGCGCTCGGCTCGTTCTTCAAAACCGGCGTCCAGCTCCACAATCCCGGAACCACGGCGATCCGTGGACGGATCGTCTACCACGTACAGGGAGTCTCGGGAAGCATGGCGGATCCGTCTCTGACGTACGTACTGGAACCGGGACAGACCGTCTCGTGGGACGATCTGCTTCCCGCGATTAGCCTCTCGGGTCTGGGAAGCGCCGACATCATCTCCGAGGAAGGGCCTCTGCCGCTGAGCGTCGTGAGGATTTTCAACGATGCCGGCGAACGGGGGACGACTGGCATGACCGAAGATCAGGTGGCGCTCGGCGACGCCCTGGCGGCCGGGGACAAGGGAATCCTCATCGCACCTCCCGACCCGGCGAAGGCGCGGTTCAACATCGGCATCCGCACACTCTCGGAGGGCGCGACGATCACGGCCACCGTGCGCACCAGCGTCGGCACCGCGGTGAAGAGTGTGACGAAGAGCTTCTCTCCGGTTTTCTTCACACAGACGCCTGCATCGGCACTCGTTGAGATGGAGCTGCAGGGCAGCGACACGATCCTGCTCGAGGTCGAATCCGGCAGTGCGATCCTCTACGGAGCCACCACGGACAACATCAGTCAGGACCCGATGATCAAGGTCGTGCGCCGGCTGCAGTGAGCTCGACGAGGCTCAGCTCGGTCACGAACAGTGATATGCGTACCTGGTGGCCGGATACGGCGGTGTGCGACGAGGATGACGGTAGCCAACCCCTGGGGTCGCCCATGAGCAGGCATTGTCAATATGGGCGGGCGAATCCCATGCGGCGTTTAGCCGCTGCTAATCGATGGGGTCTCCTGTGTGACGTCTGAGTCAGCAGTCCCGTTGTCTCGTTCGTGCGGCGTCGGATCGTGATGATCCGCACCTATGTCGGCATGACGCGCCTCGACAACAGCTCGGGCAATTACGTCGGCACCAAGAACACGCGTCAGGTCAACACGCATGCAAGGGCCGCGATGATGACCGCTGCTGGACACCACATCGACTACACGCCCGAATCGAAAATCTACTACGACAAGAAGCGCGCCGAGGGCAAGTCACACAACCAGGCTGTTCGAGCGTTCGGCCGTCACCTGATCCGCGTCATCTGGTCGATGCTTCGCCAGGAGCGAGACTACGTGCATAAGAGCTAAAAACTGTTGCAAATCCGACAGGGATGTTCGCAGCTTCAGTTCACATCCGATCTTGCAGTCTCACGCCCTGACCCATTGTCGAGACAACCGTTTCCACGATTCCAGGAGGACCGAGACTGGCCCGTTTGCGCTGGCTTCGTGGGCCGGGCCGTGTGCGCGTTGAAACGTCTCGGCGCCTGACTGAAGCTCAGGCTGTTGAGCGGAGATCCGACCAGGTCGCCTCGACACATCGAGATCGTCAATCAATATAAAAAGGCGCGGGTTGCACCTCCAGGGGCGGACTCCGGGCTGAAGCTCCGACCCCGAGACGCCTCCGTTTACCTGGCGCTCGAGCCGTACCTCCGACGCCGCTGGCCGCGCACGCTGATCAGCTCGACCCGACTGTTGTCCGGCCGACTGTCCGATCCCCGGGTTGGCCGCGACATCTTCGTCGGCGTGCTGGCCGGCCTGCTCATGCAG
>JBGTDX010000025.1:0-7143 GCA_041748075.1 Thermoanaerobaculia bacterium | reverse complement strand
CACCTGCCGGTCGAGCCGCGTATCGCGCGCGCGGTACACCTCGCCCATTCCGCCAGCCCCGATCGGCGAAACGATCTCATACGGCCCGAAGGCAGTGCCATTCTTGATGTCCAT
This sequence comes from Thermoanaerobaculia bacterium, assembly GCA_041748075.1. Lineage (GTDB taxonomy): Bacteria > Acidobacteriota > Thermoanaerobaculia > Gp7-AA8 > Gp7-AA8 > JBGSYJ01. The sequence continues at coordinate 7,029 of JBGTDX010000025.1, read as the reverse complement.
GGGAGAAGTTGCCGTCAGTTGTGAGTGGTTGGGCCGTCATGATACTCCTCCACGCGGACTCAGGGGCATGGCGCTGACTTTGACACTCGGAGGACGGACGTGAAGGACTTGTCATCCTGAGCGCTGGCGCTTTCCCACTATACTTCCCTTACAACATGATCAAACAAGGTGTCAGGCTCGGGCCGTACGAGATCAACTCGTCGATCGGTGCGGGCGGCATGGGCGAAGTCTACAGCGCGCGTGACACGCGTCTGGACCGTTCAGTCGCGATCAAAGTGCTCCCCGCGGAGTTTGCCGGCAATGCGCAGTTCAAGCTCCGGTTCGAGCGGGAAGCGAAGACGATCTCATCGCTGAGCCATCCGAATATCTGCCAGCTCTTCGACATCGGCGAAGCGGTGATCGAGGCGCGACCGGGGAGTGGAGAGGAACGCGAGCATGTGACGAGTGCGGATTCTGTGCGCCTGTCGTCTGGCGCATCGCATCCCATTCACTATCTCGTCATGGAGTTGCTGCGGGGGGAAACGCTCGCCGCACGGCTGCAACGGGGCGCGCTTCCGCTCGAGCAGGCACTTCGCGTTGCCATCGAGATCGCCGGTGCCCTCGAGAACGCGCATCGACACGGGATCATTCATCGCGATCTCAAGCCAGCGAACGTGATGCTGACCCCGGCCGGGGCGAAGCTTCTCGACTTCGGCCTTGCGAAGTCGAGCCCGATCGTCTCGGCAACCGGTGACACATCGATGAGTGGGGCGACGCATCACCGCGGCCTGACAGAAGAGGGGACGATTCTGGGAACGTTCCAGTACATGGCGCCCGAGCAGCTCGAGGGAACCGAGGCTGATGCCCGCACCGACATCTTCGCGTTTGGAGCGATGCTCTACGAGATGGTGACGGGGCGAAGAGCGTTCGAAGGGAAGACGCGAACGAGCCTCATCGCCGCGATCGTCGATCGCGACCCTCCACCGATCACTGCAGTGCAGCCGCTGACTCCGCCTGCGCTCGAGCGGATCATCCGCGTCTGTCTGGCCAAGGATCCCGACGAACGCTGGCAAACGGCCCACGACCTGCTCCTCCAGCTCCGCTGGATCGAGGAGGCCGGATCCGAGGCAGGGATTGCCGCTCCGATCGCGGCGCGGCGTCGCACGCGCGAGCGCTTCGCCTGGTCGCTTCATCTGGCGACCGCGCTCCTCGCTGTTGCGATCACGGCCGGCGTGATGACGTGGCGGCGCGAAGCACCCACGGTCGTGCAGACCTCGATCGTTGCCCCGGCCGGCGCCCAATTTAATTTCGTCCTGGGCCCGCTGCCCGCTGCACTGCTTACTCGGCGGGCACCCGGCGCGTCCAGTTGAGAATGACCTGCAGGCTGACCGCAGAACGATTCGTCGTCGGCACGTTCAGCAGAATGCGCTGGCCGTCTGCTGAGACATCCTCGAAAACAGGCTCATCCCGGTGCGGCTCGCCCGGCAGCTGAAAGAGCAGCTGCGGTTGGCCGATCCTCATCGGAGCGACGCTTTCTATCCGCGCCACCATCAGGCTTCCGTCGGCCGAGCCGAAGAAAAGATCACGTCCGTCCCCGGACCATCGGGCGACCGAGCCGCCGCTCCTCGAGATCTGCCATTGGCCAGGCGCCCCGCTGGCCGCCCTGACGAACACTTCGGAGATCCCGGTCTCATCGGAGACATACGCCAGCCACGCGCCGTCTGGCGACACGACCGCTGTCGACTCACTGAAAGGCGTCCTGAAGATCAGCTTCGGAGCTTCTGTCCCGTTCAGGTCCGCGACGAAAAGATCGTCGTTCCACTTCGGATCCTGATCACTGAAATAGAGCTTTCCGCCATCGGGACTCCAGCTTCCTGGGGTCGTCCAGTTCTGTGTCTCGACGAGAATCTCGGTTTCGCCCGGACGCTCGAGATCACGGACGCAGATGTCGAAGACTCCTTTGGGCGAGCAGGCGAAGGCGATCTTGCTCTGATCCGGTGACCACACGAGATCGCCTTCCGCTTCGCCTCCGAAAGTGATCCTCGCGGATCGCTGGAACGAGAGATCGTGAATCCAGAGATCGTGACGCCCTCCGACGGACTCGCGTCGAGCGACAGCGACCCGGCTGCCGTCCGGTGAGAATCGCGCCGACCTCTGAAACTCCGGGCCGGTAATCTCTTCGAGAGGACGTCCCTGCCGGTCGTACACCCGCAGCACCGACTGGCGCGCCGAGTTCGGCAGGTAGAGGAGTGTACCGTCGTCGGCTGCTGTGAACATCGCCAGGTTCTTCGGCTCCCAGAGGCTGACGTCCCGATCGACGATCGGGAATCCACGTCCGACCGCTTGCAACTCGGCGAGATCGAAGCGTTGAGCGAAGATGCTCTCGCCTTTCCCATGGAGAAGGAAGCCCGGCACGTAAATGGCGTTGGTGGAGTCCTCGATCAGAACCCTGGCTTCACCTCCACCCAGCGATGCGAGCATGAGGCGTCCCCTCTCCGCCCCCCCTTCGCCCAGCCTGGAAACGTAGATGAAATGCTCGCCACCCGGAAGCATGACCGGCCAGCGATGAGTCGTTTCACTCTCGCCGTCATAGGTCGTGACCGCCACCGGCGCTCCGCCGGACGCGGAGACGCTGAAGATGGAGGATCTGATGTTGGGAGCAAAGAGGATCTGATCTTTTTCTCCCCAGTGCCCACCGCGCCCGGATGGTGCTTCAGCCAGAATCTGCGGAGCTCCTCCACTGAGGTCGACACGCTTGAGCTTTCGGTCAGCGAAAAACGCCAGGTGACGTCCGTCGGGGGACCAGAAGGGATACGACGCCCCCTCGGTACCGGCGACAGCCTTCGACTCGCTGGAGCCGAGTTGCCGGATCCAGATCCGCTGTTGTCCGCGCGCGTCGATGGCGACGAGTGCGAGCGACGTCCCATCCGGAGAGAGCGCGAGTCCGAGGAAATCGAACGGCACCAGAGATGTGCCAGGAGGGGGAGCGATTCCTGCCACGACGAGCTTTCCTGGTTGCGGCGCGCGAGCGACGTATCCGGCACCGAGAGCAACGAGCCCGGCAAGGAGCGCGGCGGCGACAGCCCACGCCAGTCGCTCGCGTGACTTTCGCCGAAGCACCACCGGCCCCGCGACACCAGCCTGTGATCCCGCCTCACTGATCCATTGCAGCTCGCTCGCAACGTCATGAGCCGATTGCCAGCGGTCGTCTGGATCCTTCTCGAGGCATCGCCGGATCACATGGTCGAGCGCCGGAGGGCTCATCGGCGTGATGGTCGTGATCGGCTCGGGCTGGGAGGAGACGATGGCCGCGATCAGACTCGTTCTCGACTCTCCCTGAAATGCGCGTCGGCCGCTGGCCATCTCGTAGAGAAGAGTGCCCAGCGCGAAGATGTCGGTTCTCGCGTCGGCTTCCAGCCCCTCGAGCTGCTCCGGGGCCATGTACTGGAAGGTGCCGAGGATCATTCCTTCCTGCGTGAGCGGCCGTGCCGCAGTCGGGAGATTCGTCAGACCCTCGATGACTCCTCCACCTTTCGTGGAAGCTTTGGCAAGTCCGAAGTCAAGCAGCTTCGCTCCCGACTTCGTGAGCATCACGTTTCCCGGTTTGAGATCGCGATGGATCACGCCGCGACGGTGTGCCGCATCGAGAGCCGACGCAATCTGACGACCGAAGCGCAGCACTTCGTGAATGGGGAGAGGTCCGCGTTTGAGCCGGTCGACCAGCGCCTCCCCCTCGATCAGCTCCATCACCAGATAGTGAAGATTCGACTGGGACGACGACGAACCAACTGCCGGAGATGTCTCGTGGCCAACGTCGTAAAGGGTGCAGATATGCGGATGATTCAGCGACGAGATGGTTTTCGCTTCACGCTCGAATCGCTGCAGGAACTGCTCGCTATGCGCGAGGCTCTCGGGCAGGAACTTGATCGCGACATCGCGGTCGAGCCGGGTGTCACGGGCGCGCCATACCTCTCCCATCCCACCGGCGCCGAGAGTGCTCACGATCTCATAGGGCCCGAGACGCGATCCTGCCTGAATTGTCATGAATACCTCGAGAATACGCTGCTACTCAATCGTAGCCATCCAGATGTCGCCTTCGACGCGCGCTGCGTTGAAAAAAATCGTCTTCCCGTCGGCGGTCACCGATGCGTCGCTCGCACCGTAACCGGCCGGACGAAAGACTTCCTTCGTCTGGCCTGTAACCCGATCAACGGCGACGAGCCCTCCTCGGTCGGAGATGATGAGCGTGCGACTGTCGGGCATCCACGCCAATCCTCCCTCTCCGACTCCTCCGAGCTCTGATACTTTCGAATACGTTTTCTCTTCAAGCGAGTAGATCCACGTCCCGGGGGTTTTCTTTTCATCACGCCACGCGAAGCCCGCAAGCCACTTTCCGTCGGACGACCACGACCTGGCTACGAATAGGAGTTCTGGTTCGACGGGGGGCAGCGTCTCGGCAACTCCGGTGGGCAGCGCGCCTCCAACGTTGAACAGGCACGTATTTTTTGAGTTGACGGCGAGAAGCCGCTTTCCGTCCGGTGACCACGACGGGTAGTTGAATGTATCTCCCGTCGTCTTCGTCATTTGCTGGAGGTTGCTTCCCTGAGCATCGATCGACCAGATCTCGTACCGCCCGTTGCGATCTGAGTAGAAGGCGATCCGTTTCCCGTCGGGCGACCACTTCGCCCCGCGATCCTTCGGTGCGTCATCCGTGATCTTACGAAGATCGGTGCCGTCGGACTTCACAATGTAGAGATCCTCCTGCCCGCCTAGATTTCGCATCACGACGAGCGACCCGTCCGGCGAGACTTCGGGCTCGAAGAACTGCGTCGAGCCGCTCGTGACTGGAACATCAGTCCCCTCAACCTTCATCGAAGAGGGATCGATCGCGATCCGGTGCACATTGAGCTGGACATTGAAGGCTGAATACGCGATCTGACCTCCCGTTCGCGCAATCGTCAGCTCGCCACTCGAGGCGGAGGGCGTCGTGAGAGCCTGCAACGGGCCGGTCACCTCCCCGGTGCTTTCATCGATCGGCGCCCGCCAGAGATTCTTGCTGCCGCCTCGATCGCTGGCGAAGTAAAGAAACTTTCCATCCGGTGCCCACGCGGGACTCCAGTCGAGCTGCGGATCGTTCGTGACGGGCACGGCCTCTCCTCCATCCGCAGGAATGGTGAGAATGTCGCGCTGCCCGGCGTCGAGAATCGGCAGTCCCCAGAAGGCAATTCGATGCCCGTTCGGCGACCAGCGCGGCATCACCGCGTCGCCGTCGTAGATTTTCTTCCTCTCGCCCGTCTGAACCTCGACGACCCACAGCTCAGCGGTGCTGGCCCGGGCCCCCGGATTGTTCCCACCCTCCGTTGCAACGACGATTCTCTTTCCGTCAGGCGACCAGGAAGGGTTGTACCCGAAGTCAGAGATTCTCCGGACGGACTCGCCGGTCGCTCCCATTACGTAGATGCCGCCGCCTGCACGCTCTGAGCGAAACGCGATCGACTGTCCGTCGGGCGAGAACGCCGGCTGGGTTTCATCGGGGGAGCCGCCCTTCGTCAGATTGATCGGATTTCTCCCACCGACGCGGATGAGAAAGATGTCGTTTCCGGAGGTGGGCGAAGCCTTTGCCACATAGGCGAGATTCTGACCATCGGGTGAAAGTGCAGGCTGGCTTTCCGGCCCGCCGAAATCGGTGAGCTGTGTGAATGTGGCCCTGACGGACCCTGACGTTTCCGAACCCTGCCTGCGGAGAGTGAGCATGCCGAGGACTGCGACGGCAGCGATCACCACGAGAGCAATTGCGATGACCGGCCAGCTCTTTCGCGGAGCGATCGCGACGACCGACCCTGATCCGGAGCTCGATCGCGACGATGCGCTCGTCGACAGCTCGTCGAAGTCCTCGACCATGTCGAACAGCTCGAGCGAGAGATCCTTCATAGACTGATAGCGCTTCTCGGGATCCTTCGCGAGGCATCGGCGGATCATCTTCCGAAGCTCTGCGGGGGTGTCCGGGTTCAGCTCCGCAACCGGAACGGGCGACGCGTTGATGATCTGATGCATCGTCTCGATCTGCGAGTCGGCATCGAACGCGCGCTCGCGCGTGGTCGCCTCGTACAGCATGCAGCCGAACGAGAAGATGTCCGAGCGGGCATCGACGACTCGTCCCTGCACCTGCTCGGGCGACATGTAACCGACCGTCCCCATCACGGCACCTTCGTGCGTGTTCCGCACGGCGGTCGCCATCGATGCGCCCCCTTCGACAGGCGTCTTCCCTTCGGTCAGCTTCGCGAGTCCGAAGTCGAGAATCTTCGCGAAGCCATCGTTGCTGATCATCACGTTCTCGGGCTTCAGATCGCGATGGACGATTCCTGCTGCATGCGCCTTCGCCATCCCCTCGGCGACTTGCGCAAGCCAGCGCACGAGCTCTTTGAGCGGCGCCTTCTCGCCATGGATCTTGTCGCGGAGTGAAAGTCCCCGCACGAGCTCCATCGCTATGTAGTGGACCGGCTTTCCGGGCGTTGAAGGAGTTGATGAGTCCTTCTGCTCGGGCACTGCGTGTCCGATGTCGTGGATCGTGACGATGTGCGGATGGTTGAGCCCCGAGGCCGACTTCGCCTCGAGGACGAAGCGCCGCACTCGCTCCTCGTTCTGCACGAACTCGGGCGGAAGCACCTTCAGGGCGACTGCGCGGTCGAGCCGCTCATCGAGCGCTTCGTACACCTCTCCCATTCCGCCCGCTCCGAGAGCGGAAAGAATCCGGTAATGCGCAAGCGACACACCGCGATCGAGAGAGGAGGTCATCAGTAGTAAAGGGCCGAGTGGGCATCATACTATTTCACCGGGAAGGGTCTGATACCAATGGCCCTGGGTCATCGAAAGCGTCAGAGTGACGAGGCATGTCATCGTGGCGAGGGATGAACCAATTGTCACCCCGAGCAAGCGCGGGTGTGCGGGAGGGGCGAGGGACCTCACGCGATGGTACATAGTTGCCTCGAGGAAGAGTCGGCACTTCGCAACTCGCTGATGACAAATCTACCATGTACTACCGCCGGAGGT
>JBGTDX010000024.1:0-2253 GCA_041748075.1 Thermoanaerobaculia bacterium | reverse complement strand
CCCTCCGGGCTCCCTCCGCCTCCGCCCCCTCGGCCACGTTCATTTCGACAGCTGCTGGCATGCGATTCATCCATCAAACCCTCCCCGCCCCTACACTAATCTCCACGGGCAGGTTGTCTCACCGATTATTGGCACAGGGGGCCTGAAGCCAATATGGTCGTAGCGACGCTCAGGTTCAAACCTCGCGCGAAACGCTGACCGACAAGGCCATCCGTCATCCGCCCAGCTGCCGCCACGACGCACACGTGAGACACTGCCGTCCCGATTTCTTGCTGCCGACTCCTTCTCAAAGTACAGGTCGGGATCGGTACCGCCTGGCAGCTGGGAGTGGTACCAGTCCCTGCACCACTCAAAGGTGTTGCCGTGCATATCGTGCAAACCCCAGGCGTTCGCTGCGTAGCTCCCGACCGGCGCTGCACGGTTCAGCGACGGACCAGCTTCTGCACCGTTATACGGCCGGCCCTTGAAGTTCGCCTGCTTGCTGCTGAGGCGTTCACCGAATGCGGTAGCCGTGCGAGTTCCGGCTCGACACGCGTATTCCCACTGTGCCTCGGTCGGCAGGCGGAATTCCCATTCACTCGGGAGTACTCCGAAGTGCCGCGCCCGGGCCGTCAGCCGTTGGCAGTACGCCTCTGCCTCCGCGAAGTTGACATTTCCGACCGGGTAGTCGTCGCCAGCGGGAAGTTCAGCTGTGAGCGGTCCGGGTAGTTGTTCGAACACGCGTAGCCACTGTCCCTGTGTCGCCTCATACTTAGCCATCCAGAAGCCGCGCGTGAGCGTTACGTGGACCTGATCTTCACCAGGCCGTCGTTCCACTTCCTCCGGCGGGCTGCCCATCACATAGCTACCAGGCGGGCACCAGCAGAACTTGATACCCAAGAACTTTCGCTCATCACCGGGGCGTCGGCCAGCGAATGGTACTTGGGCGCGGGAGATGCGTGCGCCGACACTCATTAATGCGCCCAGGCCGAGAGCCAGAAACGAGCGGCGATTCATGGGACGGCGTGCCTCGGAATCAAGCGGGTTTCGTTTTGCATGGAGGAACGTGCCGCATAACGGTAGCGTTCACCCGCGGCCGCGACCTGATCCACCGGCCGTCGGGTGCAACGCTCTGTTAGACGGCCGATTCTGATCCGCGCGGGGCTCCATGGCTCTGAAGATGACCGCGTCGTCGATCTGGAGGTCGAACAGGTCGGTGCTCCGAACGCGAAGTTCGCCGTCGTCAACCGGGAGATTCGTGAGGATGAACTTGACGGCCGGATGATCCTGCCCAACCGTCGCAATGCGTGAGAAGAAATGAAGGGCCTCCTCTCCAAGCGAGTCCGAGAGCAACTCGACAAGTTCGCTCGTGGCTTTGAGCTCTCCCTTCTCGAGCCATGGAGCAGACACGACCAAGTCCCAGGTGCCTGGAGCGTCCGAGCGCATGAACCGCGCGAAGAGAACAAAATCGCCCTTCTTTTTCGCGATTTCATGCATCGCTTTGCGCAAAGCTGCGTTGGTGATCACAGAACCTCCAGTAGCCGCTTCACCGATGTCACCATGTCAGTCGCTTGTTGCTGCGTCAGTTTCCCGATCGGCTGGTACCGTTTCTCCGGATTCCAGTCCATGACCGTTGACCACTCCGCGAGGTGCTTCGCCTTGATTCTGGCCTCGATGCCTGAGAGTCGGAGCAATACCTCGATGTCATGAGTCTTCAACGACTGAAGCCCCCCAAAATCCTTCGGCACTTCGGGGAACTCTGACCACTTCAGCGTACGACAGATTCGCGCTTTAAGCGCAACCTCGACGGCGTAGCCGCACAGATAGAACGCTCCGTCGAATCGCCTTGCCCGGAGAAGGACCCGAGCGTCGCGAAGTCGCGCGCGAGCGATCGACCGAAGGTCAGTTGCAGCAATCATGATTCAGAGTGTCTGCCGTCTAACTTGTAATTGGACTGCGGACCCTCCAAGGGTATCCGTGACCAACCCTTGCAAATTTTCGCAAGACTGCGTCACGGTTGCCCGTTCGACCAGACGACCGAAGTCCTTCCCGACGCACCCTACTGCCGACGCGTACCGCTGGCAAACGGTCTTCCCGGGACGCGATACGCTGACCAGGAGTGCGTCACGGTTGCGCCTCCCGAACCCCAGCCCCGCGCCGCAGCTCCACGATCTGGTCCGCCTCGAAGGGGCCGAAGCGCTCCCGCACGCCGTCCGGCCACTGCACCGTCACACTATCGACCTTCTCAACAACGCCGAGCCCCACGTGCACGCG
>JBGTDX010000023.1:0-41774 GCA_041748075.1 Thermoanaerobaculia bacterium | reverse complement strand
CCCCCCCCCACCCCCCCCCCCCCCCCCCCCCCCACCCGACCAAGCTCGGGATGACAAGTCCTTCAGATCTCCGGATAGGGAAGGTTACTCGCGAATCGCTTCTTCACAGCTCTGAGCGAAGCGAAGGATGACGTTGGGATGCCATTCGCAGCCTTCCCTCAGGAATCTTTCTCCGTTTCGATCGTTAACCGCACAGAGGAGTCTCACCCTTTGAAACGACCAACACGCGAGATCCGGATCGGATCCATCCGCATCGGCGCAGACAACCCGATTGCCGTCCAGTCGATGACGGCCACACGCACCCAGGACATCCCGGCTACGATCCGGCAGGTCGAACTGCTGGAAGCCGCCGGTGCCGACGTCATCCGGATCGCCATCGACAACCCGAAGGACGTCACGGCTCTCGAGGAAATCCGGGCGCACACGACGGCGAATCTCGCCATCGACCTCCAGGAGAACTACCGGCTCGCAGAGAAAGTCGCGCCCTTCGTTCAGAAGCTGCGCTACAACCCCGGCCACCTCTACCACATCGAGCGCGACAAGCCGGTCGAAGAGAAGGTGCAATACCTGGTCGACCTTGCCCGCGAGCATGGCTGTGCGATGCGCATCGGCGTAAACTGCGGCTCGGTCGATCCCGCAAAGCTCGCAAAGTACGACAAGTCCGATTCGATCTCGCCGATGATCGAGTCCGCTGCCGATCACTGCGCGATCATGGATGATCTCGGGTTCGATCAGTACTGCGTCTCTCTCAAGGACTCCGATCCCAACAAAGTCATCGACGCCAACATCCGCTTCTCCGAGATGCGCCCCGATGTCCCACTCCACCTCGGGGTGACCGAGGCCGGAATGCCGCCGGATGGCATCATCAAGACCAGAATTGCATTCGAGCAGCTCATCAGCCGCGGCATCGGCGACACGATCCGCGTGTCGCTCACGCTTCCGTTCGAGCGGAAGGGTGAAGAGATCACCGTGGGCCGCTCGATTCTCACCGACATCAGCACCGGTCGGTTTCGCTCCGTTCCCCGCTTCGACCATTCGGGCCTCAACATCATCAGCTGTCCTTCGTGCTCCCGGGTCGAGAACGAAGCGTTCATCGATCTTGCAGAGGACGTGCGGACCATGACCGCCTACGCGAAGGAACACGACATCACGATTGCAGTGATGGGATGCCGCGTAAACGGGCCCGGCGAAACCGATGACGCGGACCTCGGCATGTGGTGCGCGCCGAGCTTTGTGAATCTGAAAAAGGGCCCCGAGTCACTGGGACACTATCGCTACGACGAGATCCTGGGGCGCCTCCGCATCGAGCTCGACAAGCTCATCGACCAGAGGCGTCAGCTCGCCGGCACCGGAGCAGCCTCTTGAAGCGGCTCCCCTACGTCATCCTTGCGCTTGTGGTCATCGGCCTCGATGCGTATACCAAGCTCCTGATCATCCAGAAGGTGCGCCTTCACTCAGCCATCCCCGTGATCGAGAACTTCTTTCAGATCGTTCACGTGCGCAATACCGGCGCCGCATTCGGCATAGGTGCGGGAAGCGACTCGCCACTGGTCCCCCTCATACTCAATGGTGGCGCGATCATCGTCTTCTTCATCGTCGTCATTTACTCGCTGAAGACACAGATCGAAGACAGGCTGCTGCAGGTCGGTCTGCATCTCATTCTTGGCGGAGCGATCGGAAATCTCATCGACCGTTTCCGCTGGGGCTCGGTCGTCGATTTCCTCGACGTCTACGTGACCATCGGCGGACGCGAGCACCACTGGCCCGCATTCAACGTCGCCGATTCCGCGATCTGCATCGGCATGGTCCTGCTCTTCATCGACATGTGGCGCAAGCCGAAAGAAGCCGCGAAGTCGGAGCTCCGCGCGTAGGGTGAAGAGCGCCTTTGAGTCTTCAGCACCCCGAACCGCCGTCGTGCTCTCCCTCTCCCCGCGAAGTCGGGGAGAGGGTGGCGCGCGGAATCCACGCAGACGTTCAGGACTTCCGAGAGCGTCGCGCGCCGGGTGAGGGGCGTTGTGGGCTTGCCGATTCTCCTGCCAGTCGGCCGCATTCGAATTGCCTGCGCGGCCCCTCTCCCCTGACCCCTCTCCCCGTTCACACGGGGAGAGGGGAAAACAACCTGCGCGGCCACGTTCCTACACTGCGATTTCCGGGATCTCGCCCTCGATGATCAGCTCCGGCTCGGTCATCTCCTGCACTTGTTCCGCCGTGACTCCCGGCGCGAGCTCCACGAGTTGCAGTCCGCGCGGGGTTACGTCGATCACGCAATAGTCGGTGATAATCCGGTTCACGCAGGCGACCCCGGTGAGCGGCAGGTCGCAATCCTTCAGGATCTTCTTACCGCCCTTCTTCGTGACGTGTTCCATCGTGACGATGAGGCGCTGAGCTGAGGCGACGAGATCCATCGCGCCGCCCATGCCCTTGACCATCGCGCCTGGAACCATCCAGTTCGCGATGTCGCCGCGCTCGGAAACCTGCATTGCGCCGAGGATCGACAGATTGATCTTTCCGCCGCGAATCATCGAGAACGAGTCTGCCGATGAAAAGTACGACGCGCCGGGAAGAACCGTGACGGTCTGCTTTCCGGCATTGATGAGATCAGGATCGACCTGATCCTCCGTTGGAAACGGCCCGAGTCCGAGGATTCCGTTCTCCGACTGCAGGATGACATCCATCCCTGGCGGAATGTTGTTCGCGACCAGCGTCGGCATTCCGATCCCGAGGTTGACGTAGTAACCATCGCGCAGCTCCGTTGCGGCACGGCGGACGATCTGTTCACGATTCAGCGGCATGTCGGCTCCTGCGGAGAATTCAGAATTGCGAATTCAGAATTCAGAATGAGGCTCATGATTTCGTCACGGTCTTCTGTTCGATCCGCTTCTCACGGGGAGCGACGACGACGCGGTGCACGAAGATGCCCGGCGTGTGCACGTGATCGGGATCGAGCTCCCCTACCTCGACGAGCTCTTCGACTTCGGCAACGCAGACTTTGCCAGCGGTAGCCGCCATCGGATTGAAATTGCGCGCAGTCATGCGATAGACGAGATTGCCGAGGCGATCACCCTTCCACGCTGCGACGAGGGAGAAGTCGCCGACGATTCCCCGCTCCATGACGTAATGCTTCCCGTCGAACTCGCGAGTGTCTTTGCCTTCCGCCACGACCGTCCCGTAGCCTGCGGGCGTGTAGAAGGCCGGAATGCCAGCGCCGCCGGCCCGCATCCGTTCCGCCAACGTCCCCTGCGGCACGAACTCGACTTCCAGCTCTCCGGAAAGGAACTGCCTCTCGAATTCGGCGTTCTCGCCCACGTATGACGAAACCATCTTGCGGATCTGCCGCGTCTGGAGCAGGAGCCCGAGGCCCCAGTCATCGACTCCGGCATTGTTGGATACGCAGATCAACTGCTTTGCGTTCGTGCGCACCAGAGCTGCGATGAGATTTTCGGGGATACCGCAGAGACCGAAGCCTCCGACGACGAGTGTCATCCCGTCGCGGATGCCATCGAGTGCTTCATCGGCTGAGGCGACTACTTTGTTGATCACGTATGTGCTCCTCTCAAGCCAGCTCGACGATGATCGCGGTCGCTTCGCCGCCTCCGTTGCAGATCGAGGCGAGTCCCCGCTTCAGACCCCGCTCCTTCAGCGCGTACAGGAGTGTGACGAGAATGCGCGCACCGCTCGCGCCGATCGGATGGCCCAGAGCGACGGCCCCCCCGTTCACGTTGAGCTTGTCCGCCGGAATTCCCGCGTCCTTCATCGTGGCCAGAGCGACCGCTGCAAACGCTTCGTTCACCTCGAACAGATCGATGTCACCGACCGACAGCCCTGCCCTCTTCAGCACGTTTGAGATCGCGCCAGCGGGTGCTGTGGTAAACCACTCCGGCTCCTGCGAATGTGTGCTGTGGGCCACGATGCGCGCGAGCGGCGACAGACCGTTCTGCTGCGCAAACTCGGCGGATGAAACGACCAGAGCGGCGGCGCCGTCGCTGATCTTGGAGGAGTTCGCCGCCGTCACGCTGCCATCCTTCTGGAACGCCGGACGGAGTGACGCCATCTTCTCGAGGGGAGCGGCGAAGGCCTCTTCATCATCGACGATCACGGACTTGCCCTTCTTCCCCTCGATATCTACAACCGCGATTTCTTTCTTGAACTTGCCGCTTTGAACCGCATGTTGAGCTCGCTTGTAAGACTCGAGCGCGAAGGCATCCTGCTCCTCACGGCTGAAGCTGTACCTGGCCACGCAGGATTCCGCGCAGTTCCCCATGTGCTTGTCGCCATATGGATCCCAGAGTCCATCGTGGATCATCAGGTCGACGACTTTGTTGTTGCCCATCCGGAACCCAACTCGCGCCTGAGGCATGATGTACGGGGCGTTCGACATCGACTCCATGCCCCCGGCAACGGCTACGTCGTAGTCTCCCGACCGGATGTCGTTTGCCGCGAACATTACCGACTGCAGACCCGATCCGCAGACCTTGTTGACCGTGACGGCACCTGCGCTGACGGGAATACCGGCGGCAATCGCCGCCTGCCGCGCAGGAGCCTGACCGACTCCTCCCTGCAGGACGTTACCCATCAAAACGTTCTGAATCTGGTCGGCCGAAACTCCGGCGGTCTTCAGCGCGCCCTGAATCGCAACAGAGCCAAGCTTCGGCGCCTGCAGCGCAGAAAGCGCGCCCTGAAACGACCCGATGGGCGTGCGAGCGCCACCGAGGATGACGATGTCTTTCATGTTGAAGATTCTCCTTGATGGTGATGAAGCCGTCCTGAAAACAACGGCAAACTGCGAATTCTAAACCATGACCGGTGACAATCTGCTGCGGGCAACCGCAGCCGGGACGATTCGGCCGAGACGTGAAGCTCCGGTCATCCTGAGCGAAGCGAAGGATCCCCTGCCTCGAGGCGATGCCTGAAAAATCTTCATCCTTGGGGAAGCAGACAGTACACAGTAGACAGTACACAGTAGGGGGCCCCACTCAGAACTCAGAACTCAGAACTCAGAACTCAGAGCTCAGAACTCAGAACTTACCCCAAGGGGGATCCTTCGCTACGCTCAGAATGGCAAGCCCTGCTCTTCCCCCGGGGGTTCTGTTTCAGCGCCCGGACGGCTATAATCTCACGGTAGAGCCGGACGCAGCCCTGAGCCTGCGGTTAAAACTGCCTTCGCCCTGCTCTGCAAATCCGCCAACATTCACTCGAGGTGATTCATGCCCGTTTCTTTCGTCCGAGATCAGAAGGTCCACATTCAGCCCTCCGATGTTCACAATGTTCTGTCACAGCACATGCTGGCCGACGGCTACGACATTGTCATGGACCTCGAAAAGTCGAAAGGCTCCTGGGTATTCGATGCCCGTAAGGGGCGGAAGCTCCTCGATTTCTTTTCGAACTTCGCCTCCTGCCCGATCGGCTACAACCATCCGAGACTCGACAATCCGGAGTTCCGGGAGAAGATCGCCACGGCGGCATTGAACAAGCCGGCAAACTCGGACATCTACACGACCCAGATGGCGGAGTTCGTCGAAACCTTCTCGCGAGTGGCCATTCCTCATCCCTTCAACAAGCACATGTTCTTCGTCGAGGGAGGCGCGGTAGCCGTCGAAAATGCCATGAAAGCGGCCTTCGACTGGAAGGTCAGGAAGAACTTCAGGAAGGGCTACAAGGAAGATCGCGGCATGCAGATCATGCACCTTCGCGAGGCATTCCACGGACGCACCGGCTACACGCTCTCCGTGACGAACACCGCCGATCCGCGGAAAACCCAGTACTTTCCAAGGTTCGACTGGCCTCGCATCGATAACCCCAAGCTCCGGTTCCCTCTCACAGACGAGAGTCTCGAGGACGCCGCCCGTCGTGAGCAGATGGCCGTCGAGCAGATCAAACAGGCACTCGTCGACAGGAAAGACGAGATTGCCGCATTCCTCATGGAGCCGATTCAGGGCGAAGGCGGCGACAACCACTTCCGGCCTGAGTTTTTCAAGACCGTCAGGCAACTCTGCGACGAGAACGACATGCTCCTGATTTTCGACGAGATCCAGTCGGGTGTCGGACTCACCGGGAAAATGTGGGCGTTCGAGCACTATGGCGTTGAGCCTGACATCTTCGCGTTCGGAAAGAAGACCCAGGTCTGCGGCTTCGCATCGAACGAGCGCATTCTCGAGATGGACGAGAACGTTTTCAACGTCTCCTCGCGAATCAATTCGACCTGGGGCGGCAATCTCACCGACATGGTGCGGTCGCAGCGCTACTTCGAGATCATCCAGGAGGAAAATCTCGTGGACAACGCGGCGACCGTCGGCAGCTTCTTCGTCGGAGAGCTCGAGCGGTTCGCCGAGCAACGCCCGGACATGGTCAGCAACGTGCGCGGCCGTGGACTCATGGCTGCCTTCGATCTCCCCAGCGGAGAAGCGCGCGACCAGGCCATCGAAGCGATGGGGAAACACGACCTGTTCGTTCTGTCGTCAGGACACCAGTCGATCCGCTTCCGTCCAGCGCTCAACCTCTCGATGGAAGAGGCCCATGAGGCAATCGCCCGGATGGAAAAAGCCCTGGCGAAAGTCAGCTGAGGAACTTCCGGCCCGTCTCTTGCGTCGAAAACCGTACTGAGGAGGAGCGGATGATACGAACGCTGCTGCTGGCGGTGACCATCGCCCTGTTCGCTGCGGTATCGGGCGCACAGGAGACCGAACCTGAAGCCACGCCCCAGCCTGCTGCCAGTCCGACACCGACACCCGTCCCCGACTACTCGAAGCCTGCGCTTCGGTTCATCTTCCGCGATGCCGGACAAACGAGCACCACCCCGGAGCTCCCCGGCCTCGCCTATGAGCGTTTCGGCTGGGTCTTCCGGTGGGTGCCACTCATGGATGGAGCGACGAACGACGGCGCCTACGGGTCAGCCGCCGCACTCCAGACGATCGACCCGTTCTACATGCTAGGAGTCTCGTTTCCCGCGACCGCCAGGACCGCCCCCTCCCCGCTCGATGGTGTGGAGCGCAGTTTCAGCGAGCGCCGCTATCGCCGTCACATGCTTTCGGTGACGAGGCAGGCGAATGAGCGGGAGAACAATCGTTAGGTTTCCGGATCATTCGCCCGCTTCTCATTCCTGATAGTAGGGGATCTTCACCCGACGGCCCTGCGAGTCCAGCACGATAACGAAACCAAGCGGTCGCTCGGGCAATTCGGCCCCCGCGGCTTCGAGCGTTGGGTCGAAGAACTGCAACTCCCCCTCAGGAGCGAAGCCCATGCGCCGGACGCCCGCCCGGCTGAATGTCGAGAGTAGCGGCGGCTGAACGGGCCATATCTCCGCACCGCGTAGCTCTCCGATGCCGCCCCACCACTGCGCCGGTAAATAGGTGCCATTTGTACCCCAATTCCCGAACACCGTTACGCCGTACCTGTTCGCCCCAACGACCGGCTGAAGCGTATGCGTGAACTCGTTCCCGGAAATCACGATCCCTTCGCGCCGGGCGTTGCTCGTCTCGTCGATCTCTACCCCTACCTTTGTTGAGAAGCTGTTTCCGGTGATCGACATGCCGCTGACACCGCCCACCAGATGAATCGCTTTCTCGGTATCAGTCGCCCCGAATTGGTTGCCGTGAATCGAAACGCCCATCCAGTGAGCCGGGCCATTCGAGATGATGATCTCGGGGTCCACATCACCGCCCGGATCACCGAACCAGTTGCCGGAGATCTCCATGCCGATAGTCTGTGCAACGAACTCGTCACTGTAGATTGCCCGGTCCATTCCGGTGTCACGAGGCGTGTCATACATCACCTCAGCCCGGAAGAACTCAAACGTATTCGAGCGGATCGCCCACGCCTGAGCCGGGTTGAGGATTGCGGCCTTCCATAGGTACTGAAAGTCGCAGCCCTCTACGAGCACACCGTTCGCGAAGTAGGTCGTGCCGAGCCCCGGCCCCTGATCCCATCCCATGCCCCGGATGCCGACCTGAGCGCCGATGAACTTAGTGGCCCGCACGGCCGAAACTACGGTGTTCCCGAAGTTCAGGAGATTGTCTGCACTCGTCGGCCTTCCCGATGCGTTCGTGTAGGAGCCGAGCGTGCAATGCTCGACTACGGCGCCGTTCGTATCGCCGGAGCTTTGAGCTGTGGCGCTGTCCGGATTCCATGAGAAGTCGATCAGGGAACCGGTGAACTCCGGAGATGAGTAGTAGACGGCGAGGTTCTGAATACGGCCGGGGTTACTCCGGGAGTCGATGAAGCGCCGCCCTGATCCTCGATAGATGAGCCGTGAGGCCTGCAACTGCACTTGACCGAACGCAGGACCGGAGACGCCCGTCAGGGTGATCGGTCCGCGCCGGTTGTCTCCCGCGCCGCCGTCATACGCAATGTCGAGAGGCCCGTCGCAAGGAAACCAGCCCTGAGGAATGAGGATCGTTCCGCTTTGCCTGCGAGGGAGCGCGTCGATTGCTTTCTGAATCGCTGCCGTCTGATCGGCGCCGTCGTAGTTCGATTGAGGGACAGCACCCGCCCATGTGACGTAGATCTTTCCTGCAGGGGCCTGACGGACCCAGTAACCGTTCGCTGCCCGGAACGTCAACACGTCGTCAACGACGCCGGCTGAGGTCCAGATGAAAGGAGTACCGCCCCCGCGCGGTCCAGCCAGAAAGAGCACTGAGTCTTCTTTCCCTGAAATCGCAGCCATTTCCTCGACATTCGCGGCGACTCTCACCCCGTAGGAGATGGGACGCTGCCGGCTCTGCAAGAGGACAGGATTGACAGCCGCCCGGGCTTGAAGCGACTCGCCGCGCTGCCCCCACCTCTCTTTCGTTCCCGTCTCGGCCTGGCCAGACGCGACTGACCCCCCGAGAGCGAGAACGATTACGAATACTGCTCGGATCCGATTCACACGCTTTTCAAAGTGTGCGCCTGGTCTGGTCATCGAGAGTCCCTTTCACTTTGACAAGCATAATCCCGGGCGTGGACGAACAGGGAACTTTACCGTCTGCGGCGCATCGATGTCGCGTGCAAAGAACACCGGTGCGGCTGGCTCTGGCGCAGCCGGATCGCCTAAACGGGCGTCCGTTCGGTCTGAGCGATAGAGGGTGCAGGCAACGGCACCGCCCAGTTCGTATGCGGTTTCCGGTTCAAGACGATGTAGCGCCATATCAGCTGGCCGTATGTGCGGGGAACGAATCCTCGCTTCGCATAGAACGGCGCGAGCACCCGCTGCAGACGCGGCAGGTTGTAGAAGGGAACGCTGGGAAAATAGTGATGCTCGAGATGGTAGTTCGAGCAGAGATATATGACGTCCCAGAGCCGTGAGCCCTTGACCAGCGTCGCCCATTTCGCCGGGTCTTCCGGGTCAATGTCGTAGTGCTGCCCGAGGCGGTTCAGGGCGAAGGCAATCGGAAACATGAAGAAGTAGGGAACGAGGTAGGCCTTCCATGCGATCCCGAACCCGGCAAACCAGATGATGACGGCGAGCAGCGCGAGATGAAACGCGATGGTGAGATTCCGCTCCATCGCAATTCGCTTCTGCATCTCCTTCGGATAGCTCCGCGCTTCCATCTTGGCGGCCCGGAAATAGATGATGAAGAGCGCGGGCGTAAAATAGAGCAGTTTGAACCAGCGCGCATTCCGCTTCGGTGAAAGGTAATGTCGCTTCGGATCTTCCTCGTACGAGCCGAGCCCCGCATGGTGGTCGAGGTGCCAGCGCGTGAACTGGATCGATGAGATTCCGCTCGGCACCGCGTAGAGGACACTCAGAAAGCGCATCCACCGAGGATCGTTGTCACGCAGCACGGTACGATGCACCACTTCGTGAAGCAGGACCGTGAAGTTGAACAGGGCAAAGCCCGAAACCACAGCGAAGGGAAGCCAGAAATACCAGGCATCCAGCAGAAGGATGGCAAGCGTGGAGCCGGCAAGCGCGCCAGCCAGCCCGAGTGCGATGGCAAAGTGCAGAAGCGGCCTCTTCTGATGAAGCTCGCGGACGACCTCGACCGGGACTTCCTGTCCCAGCTCTCGCCGGAGATCAACCGAATGTTCGGAGTAGTAGGTCGGCATGGACAAAAATCTGCAACAGCAGCCATGAGGCGATTATTCACCATGCGGGGAGAGGGGAAGGGGTGGGGGTCATTCGTCATTCGCCATTCGTCATTCGTCATTCGCCATTCTCATTCGCCATTCGTCCCTCCCCTGATAGAATGCCCCGTCCGCAACGCCCCGACAGAACACCATGCTGGTTCTCCACGATCCTCTGCGTCAAACCGATCTGCCCATTGGCTGTGTCGCAACCGTAGGAAACTTCGACGGTCTGCATCTCGGCCACCAGGAGATTCTCCGCGGAGTCATCGAACGCGCCCGCGAGCTGGGAGTCCCCTCGGCCGCCGTGACGTTCCATCCACATCCCCTTTCGATCGTCGCACCGGACCGTGTGCCGAAACAGATCCTCACGCTCGCGCAGAAGGAAGAACTGCTCGCCGCCATGGGGCTCGACGCACTTCTCATCGTTCCCTTTACCCACGAATTCTCCCGATGGACAGCCACCCGGTTCGTCATGGAGTTTCTGGTGGGCGCGCTCCGGATTCGCGCGGTTCACATCGGAAGGGACTTCTGTTTCGGGGCGGGACGCGAGGGTGGTCTGGCACTGCTGGAGAGCTTCGGCGCGAAAGAAGGCTTCGAAGTAAAAGGCGTCGGGGAAGTGAAGATACGAGGTGTTCGGGTCTCGAGCTCGCTGGTGCGCGGTGCGGTGGAAAAAGGCGCCATGAGATTGACAGAGCTCGCGCTGGGACGGACGTACTTCGTGGATGGAAGGGTTGCGACGGGAAGAAGGCTGGGACGGAAGATGGGATTCCCCACCGTCAACGTCGACCCGGCGAACGACCTCTTTCCCGGTTCGGGAGTTTACGTGACTTCATCGCGTTTCGAGACCTTCTCGCGGAGCTTCGAGAGCGTTACGAATATCGGGATCCGGCCGACGCTTTACGAGAACTACGCGACGACCATTGAAAGTCACATCCTGGACTTTGATTCAAACGTATATGGGGATACCGTCCGCCTTTACTTTCACCAGCTCCTTCGCAGGGAACAACGCTTCCGTTCTGCCCTGGAGCTCACGAACCAGATCCGCAACGACATCACGAGATCGCGCGCTTACTTTCTGCGAAGGCCCATCGATACATCGAAGGTCACTTTTTGAACACCGAGATCCCGGAGCCGTACTTCACCCTCGCATGCCTGCTTGCGGGACTTACCCTGCTCGTGCTCGCGGGCCTGTTCAAGAACCTGGCGCTGCAATGGCGGTCCTCGGCAGGAACCCCGCTCCTCTACGGCGCAGCAGCTGGCCTTGCGATCGCCGTCTCGCTCGGCAGGACTCCGTTACCGGCGGCCGTCATCACGGGAATCGCGATGACGCTCTCGGCTGCATACCTTTACCGGCGGGGCCTTCACTCCGAGCCGCTGGAAGGCTTCATGCGGGGAGCCCTTGGCGGAATTGCGGCGACCGCGGCCAGCATTGCAGCGGCCCCGCGAACCGATTCCGCTGCCGCCGGATTGATCCTCGCGGGTGGGACCGCGGGCGTCGTGCTCACTTTCCTCCGCGAACGCTGGAAAAGCCGAACCCTGCTCGTGCTCGGCATCGCCGCGACGGTCGCGACACTGGCGTCGGCTGCCGTGCGAGGCGCCGGAGGGTACGTTGACGGACGGCACATGACACTCGCGACCGCTCTGATTCCCTCCGCTGTCGTCTTCCTTGGGGTCTTTCTCCGCTGGCCACGCCTCCTGAGGGAGCTCGAAGAGGAAGCACGGCTGGGCCTGATGCAGGAGGATGCCGTCCGCCCGACGGCGAATCCCATCCGCCGCCTCTTCCGTGGCGGCTGGCCCGACCGGGCACTCAGACGGCGTTTCGTCATGGTGGCCAATGAGCTGGCCATCCGGAAGCGGCAGCAAAGGACCGGGCATCCCGACCTGGCAAGGATCCACCAGCTGGACGTATTCAAGCTGCGCAGCGAACTGCAGGATCTTTCACGCATGCGGTTGATGCTCGACCAGGCGGCCGAGCGGAAGGCGGATGGATCCGATATGTCCCGGGTCGACTTCTGATGCCGATCCCAGCCCCCGGCGCTTCCATCCCTTCGATACAATGCTCACGAAAGGTTGAGCCTCTCCGCATGCGGCGATCGTCCATCTTCCTGCTTCTGCTCCTGCTTCTCGCCTCCGGCGTCGTCGCCCAGACTTTCCAGGATACCGAGCAGCGGCCGCGAAGAGGTTCGAAATTCTCGTTCGATTTCAAGACGACCCAGCCCACGGGTGCGGTTCGCATCGAGGTGGCGCCGGGCGGCCGTCAGGAATACGTGCGCGACGAGTACGTCATCCTCGAAGGCGACGTGAAGATCACCTACGGTGACGTCACGATCCGCGCAGACAGGATCGAATACAACTTCGAAACGGGTGAAGCGATCGCTGAAGGAAACGTCGTCATCGATCAGGGTCCGCAGCGACTCTCCGCTGCGAGCGCCGAGTACAACCTTCAGACGCAGACGGGCACACTGCTGGATGCAAAGGCTTCCATGGAGCCCTCGCTCTACTTCACCGGCGACAAGATCGAAAAGCTCGGCGAGGAGACCTACCGACTGACCAACGGAGTGTTCACCTCCTGCGATATCGAGGATCCCGAATGGTCGTTTCGCGTCGCCTCGGGCACCATCACTCTCGACGAATACGCCCGGCTCAGAAACATCTCATTCAGGGCGGGAAGCGTTCCGCTGTTCTGGACTCCGTACATCGTCTGGCCGACCAAGCCGGATCGCTCACGAGGACTGCTGATTCCCAAGCCGGGATTCAACAGCGACTTCGGGGCGTATCTTAAGAACGCCTACTTCATCCCCTTCGGAGAATCCGCGGACGCGACGATTCAGACCGACGTCTTCACCAAAGGCCTCATTGGAGGAGGAGTCGAGGCCCGATACGTTCCGAGCCCCTCCGTGAAGGGTGAGTTCAATGGCTACGTTCTCCGCGATCCGGGCAACGACCTCCCCGACCTCGGCAGACGGGAGGAGCAGGTGGAGTGGAAGTACTCGTACCAGCATACGCAGGACGACCTTCCCGGAGGCTTTCGCGGGGTCATCGACATCAAGGATTTCTCGGACCTCCAGTTCTTCCAGCGCTACGAGCGGGATTTCAGCCTATCGACCATCTCGAACATCTATTCGTCGGCCTACCTGACGAAGAACCGGCCGAAATACTCGCTGAACATCCGGGCTGACCGGCGCGAACATTTTCTGGGACTTCGACAGAATCCCGACGGAACGACGACGCAACCATCGCGCATCTTTGAACAACTCCCGGCACTCGAGTACCGGAGCTATCCCAACCGGATAGGGCGGACCCCGTTTTTCTACTCGCTCACCTCGTCCGCATCGCACCTGCGAACCATCAACGATGCGGGTGGCACTCAGGAGCTCACTTCCGACTACTTCCGTGCCGACATCAGCCCGACCGTGACCATGCAGCTCCGCACACCTCCATGGTTGTCCATCAAGCCGGAACTGTCGCTTCGGCAGACCTGGTACAGCGCCAGCCTGTGCGATCCGGCCGTCGACCCGGGATGTACAGGTTCGCCATCGCAAAGCGGTCAGATTGTCGACAGATCCCTCGATCGGTTCTATGCGCAGGGAGAAGTCGAGGTGGTCGGACCTTCGTTCTCGCGAATTTTTGCCATGAACCTCGGCAGTTTTACGAGGTTCAAACACGTCATCGAACCGCGGGCCCGCTACATTTACACCACCGACGTCGACAATCAGGCGCGCGTCATCCGATTCGACACCACCGATGCGCCGTTCCTTCCGCTGGTCCGCGATACGGTGGAGTACTCGCTGACCCAGCGCATCATCGGAAAGGAAGCGGGAGAGAACGCCGTGGCGCGGGACATCATGTCCGTCTCGATCCGCCAGTCCGTGGCCCTCTCGGAACCCTTCGACAGCGTGTCGAGTCCCACCTCTCAGCGAAGGGACAAATTCAGCCCGCTCACGCTCACCGCACACATCAATCCCTACCAGCGGATCACGGTCGACGCCAGCGCCTCGTTCGGCAATGTATCCAAACAGCTCGATCAGGCCACGCTTTCGGCGAATCTGACGAGCGATCGGGGCTTTCTGAACCTGACCTGGTTTTCCACTTTTGCCAGCGAAGTCAACCCGTTTGAAAGCAGCCAGGTCCGATTCGCCACGGGAGGCCCCGTCTGGAAGGACCGCCTTCGCGCATCGGCTCAGATGAACTACGACTTCGAGCGATCCAGTATCCTCGAGCAGCGCTACGTGCTCGGATTCCACGCCTCGTGTTATGACATTGCGGTGGAAGTCCGTGATTTCCAGCAATTCCAGATCGGCCGGCCCGATCGCAGCCAGGATTACCAGATCTCGATCAGTCTGAGAAACGTCGGCACGTTTCTCGACTTCCGCGGTTCGCTCGACGGAGTGTTTTGAGAAGAGGGTTCAGCAAGTTCGTAACGACGTCTCATCCTGGGAAGCCACGTCATCCTGAGCGAAGCGAAGGATCTCTTCCACACGAACCATGACAAGTGAGCTCGTTCCTTCGCAAAACGAGATCCTTCGGTCGCTTCGCTCCCTCAGGATGACGTGTATCATGACCGTTCCCGCCCATAAACGGGGGCCAAAATGGATTCCTTCACAGCCTCTCAGGATGACACCGCCTATCACCGAGACTCGATACAAGGAAACAACATGCGCAATGACGTCAAGATGAAGGGTCTCATCCTCTCGGGCGGTAAGGGGACGAGAATGCGCCCGCTCACCTATACCTCTGCCAAGCAATTGATCCCCGTGGCCAACAAGCCGGTGCTCCAGTACGGAATCGAGGCGATCGTGGCCGCCGGCATCGAGGAGATCGCAATCATCGTTTCCCCCGAGACAGGCGGAGAGATTCGCGAAGCGATCGGAGACGGCAGCCGTTTCGGCGCCCGTGTCCACTACATCGAACAGGATGCGCCGCGGGGGCTGGCCCACGCCGTGCTCGTCGCAGAGGACTTCATGCAGGAATCGCCCTTCGTGATGTACCTCGGCGACAACCTGCTGCAGCATGGCATCACGCCGCTGGTCGAGGAGTACAGATCCCTCAACTGCAACAGCGAGATCCTTCTGACCAAAGTTCCGGATCCGACACAGTTCGGTGTGGCGGAGCTTTCGAGTGACGGACGCGTAATCAAACTGACCGAGAAGCCGCCGGAACCGAAGTCGGATCTTGCGCTCGTGGGCGTCTACATGTTCGACAAGACGATCTTCGAGGCGGCGCGAGCCATCACGCCCTCGTGGCGCAACGAGCTCGAGATCACCGACGCGATCCAGTGGCTCATCGAGAACGGCCACAGCGTTCACCCTCACATCGTCAAGGGCTGGTGGAAGGACACCGGAAAGATCGAGGACATGCTCGAGGCGAATCGGACCGTCCTCGACACGTTCGAGATGGACATTCAGGGGACGGCCGACGAGACGAGCCGGATCGAAGGAAAAGTACTCGTCGAGACGGGTGCCGAGATCATCGATTCCGTCATACGAGGTCCTGTGATCATCGGGGCGGATGCGAAGATCATCAAAGCGTTCGTCGGTCCCTACACATCGATCGGCAAGAACTGTACGGTCGAGCGCTGCGAGATCGAAAACTCGATCGTGCTGGAGAACTCCACCATCGCGCACGTGGACGGACGGATCGAAGCGAGCCTGATCGGAAAGAACGTCAAGATCGGCCGGACCCACAAGAAGCCTGTCGCGTACCGGTTCATGCTCGGCGACAATAGCGAAGTGGGGATCACGTAGGAGTTCCGGGTTCCGGACCTCTGAGCTCCGAGTTCCGAGTTGTAAGTTGTGAGTTGTGAGTGGAACGGAACCTCAGAACCCTTACCCTCACCCTGAGGTAAATCATGTCCAGATCATCTCGCATCATCATCGCGTTCATCTTCAGCCTGGTACTCATCGGCATCGGGGTTGTTGCCTTGGTCACGATACGACAGCCCGAGGTGGCCACTGCTGATCAGGCGGCGCAACTCAGCGCCAATCTGCAACAGATGCGCGACGGGCTCAGCCAGTTCGCAAAGAAGAATGGCCGCTATCCGCTGACACTGGAAGAAATGGTGACCGCCGGGGTCATCGCTCGCATTCCGGTCGACCCCATCACACGGTCGAACGATACCTGGAGACTCATCCGGGAGACCACCGTCGAGATGGACGACTTCGTAGCGAACCAGGATGCCGTCGATGATCCGACGAGTCCCATCGTCGACATTCGCAGCGGCGCATCCGGGACCGACCCGGATGGAGTGGCCTGGTCCGAGTACTGAAGAGTTGTGAGTTGTGAGTTCTGAGTTCTGAGTGGACCGAACATCCCTCTCCCCGCCGCAGCGGCGGAGGAGTGGCGTTCGAGAATGCGAACGATCTGCCGGCCGCGAGGCTTCCGCGCGCCGGGTGAGGGGCGTAGCAAATGGAGCGACATCCGCTCGAATCGACACTCGCTCCGTCCGCACCCTCCCTCAATCCACTCACAACTCAGAACTCACAACTCACAACTGCTTTATTGACCGCCGCCGGAACTTCCCGTAGCCTCCGACCCCGTGCCAAACGTCTATCAGTTCAAGGATTTCGACGGCAGCAGCCACAGGATCCTCCTGGGGCTGGTGGAACGCTTCGCACGCAATCGCGGCACGCTTCTCGACCTGGGTGCATCGGGCGGACACCTCGGCGAAGCGCTTCGCCATCACTTCGACCGGACGATCGGATTCGAGTTCGACGTCGATCGGATCGGTGACCTCGCCGAACGGTTCGATCACGCGGTCATCAGCGATCTCGACCGCGTGGCACGCCTCCCTTCGGAGATGAACGCGATCGTGATGGCCGACGTTCTGGAGCACCTTCGCGATCCGGCCCAGGCGCTGAGGGTGGCGCGAGAGGCGCTCGCGGATAGTGGGTATCTCTTCGTCTCCGTGCCGAACATCGCAAACCTCACCATCCGCCTCGGACTCCTCTTCGGAGTCTTTCGTTATCGCGATCGGGGAATTCTCGACTCGACCCATCTTCGTTTTTACACAGCGCGCACGATCCGCGAAGAAGTCGAGCAGGCCGGCTTCGAGATCGTGCAGACGAGGGGATCGGCCGTTCCGGTACGCCTCGTGATCGGGAACCGCATCCCCGAGGCCATCATGCGTCCGTCCGAGTCTCTGCTGTCACATGTGACGCAGCTGTGGAAAGGCCTCCTCGCCTACCAGATCATTCTGGTCGCGCGGAAGAAGTAACCGCGCGGTGTGATCCTGAGCGAAGCGAAGATCATCTTGTGACGCTTGGTCCCGGCGAGAAGATCCTTCGCTTCGCTCAGGATGACAAGCCCGTTAAATTCCTGACGCTTGGGGAAGTTCGTCATTCGTCATTCGTCCCTCGTCATTCGTCATTCGTCATTCGTCCCTCGTCATTCGTCCCTCGTCATTCGTCATTCGTCATTCGTCATTCGTCATTCTCTTCCTCCACTCCCACCCTGCCGCAACGCCGAGCAACATCCCGCCGATCATCGCAGGCATCCACCATCCCCGCCCGATGCGTCGTTCGAAGATCACCCGATGCGTGCCTGCAGCAACCGGCACTCCGGCGAACATTCCATTGATTTCGAGCGGCTCGACTTCCGCGCCGTCCACCAGCACGCGCAGTTCCGGCGTGAGCTTCTCCGAGGATGCCAGGAGGAACGGCACGCCCGAGGTCGTCTCGATTTCGTCCGCGCCCGGGGTGTAGCTGAGAATCCGGACAGCTGCGCGGCGGGCTTCCGGACTGATGCTCGCCAGCTGGCGAACCGTTTCGGACGGAGGGGTTGTGAGAACGGCCTCGATGGCAGGATTGAACGCTTCGTCGGCAAGAAGGGCTTCGAATTCCAGCGTTCGTGTGTCCCACACCGGGTAGTAGCGCGGCAGTACGTTCAGGTTTTCGAACACCCTTCCATCTGCAGCCTCACGTACGAGGATCAGGGGCGAGGTAGTGAATCGGAGAAAGAGCGGATCCTGTCCGGCGATGGGTTCGCTGCCGAGAAAACGTGCGCGCACTCCGCGCGAAACGACCTCGATCTGCAGTCGCTCACCCGCAGAGGCAATGTCGCGGAGCGGAAGATTGAGTTTCGACATACGCAGGTCTTCGCCGACGAGACGCCGCTCATATACGGGCTCGCTCTCGCCCGGCCGTCGCAGCGAGATCACGAGCGCACCATCCGCGGGCTTCGCATCGATCCCGGCGATGGCCAGCTCGATGCCCGACGCTTCGGGAACGTCGAAGTCACGATGAAGGACTGCGCCCGGAAGAACTTCGACCTCTCCCGCGAGCAGGCCGACCGGGATGGCATCTTTCTCGACTTCCCATCGCAGGATATCGATCGACGGCTGCTCGACCAGATAGCGGACATTGAGAAACGAGACGAATGGATCCCGGACATCGAAGTTCAACGAGTTGAAGGTGATCACGGTCCCGGATGAACCGAACGAGCCGGGATCGATCCGTTGCAGGATGCGCCGGTACTTTTCCTCGGAACTGAAGTGGCTCCGGATGTCTTCGAGTCCGTAGTACTCGGACGAGTTCGGTAAGAGATATGTAAAGAACGGCGCGATCCGGAACGGCTGCTGCTGCGCTGACTGAAGGAAGTCGACGGTCGGACTCGAGGGAAGCTTCGCGAGTGCGGGATTGACGTAGGGGTAAAAGCCGGCCGCGAAGAACGCGAGCGGAATCCCGATGGCCAGCGCCGACGCGACGCCGGCAAGTCGTGCGAACGGCCGCGAGTAGCGGAAGGAACGGATCGACAGGGCGCGCATCAACATCGCTATGCCGCAGGCGGCGAGGTAAGCCACGGACACAGGCAGCAGGAATCGCAGACGGGGAAGCGGCGAGTACTGAAGCCCCGGCAGGCCGTCGAGCAATGACTTGATCACCGGCGCGCCGAACATGCCTCCAAGGACGAACAGCCCTAAAGCCAGCCAGAAGAATCGCGAACGGCCGCGGCGATTGAAGAGCGCAGGAACGATCAGGAGCAACGGCATGATCCCGACGAAGATCGTCGCCTCGACGAAATTGTTCGAGGAACCGAGCCGCACATCGCCGTACCAGAGATTCGCCACAGGATTGCCGAGTCGGTAGGGGTCGAGAAAGGCGGCGAAATGCTCGAGCGGATAGAAAAGCTCGCTGCTGACGTTTTCCCTTCCGGCGAGGTATCCCGTGCGCCGGAGGAATCCGATGAAGGGCAGGATGAATGGAGAGGCGATGAGCGCGCCGATCCCGGCTCCCGCGAGGGTCTTCGCGAGTTGTCTGCCCGGGAAAGATCTCTGCTGCATAGCGAGAAAGATGGCGTAGAGCAGGGCCATCCACGCGCCGTAAGCGATCGTCGCCACGTAGCCCGACAGTGCGAACGAGACGGCGAGGAGACCTGACAGCGCGATCGAAATACGCTTTCCGTGCATCAGGCGCGCGACCAGAAGCAGCAGCGCCGGATAGAGCGCGATCGCATTGCTCGACGGCCAGAGCCACCATACGGCGTAGATGCCGGCACCGGAGAGGGCGATCGCTCCCGCCGCCGCCGGGATTTTCCCAAGCCGCTCCTCGCGCAGCCAGAGATAGCCGAAATAGAACGGCAGATTGATCTTGAGGAAAAGGATGCCTGTGCAGAAGAGCCAGAACGGCAGCAGGACGACGGGGACGAAGACGAACGGGCTGAGAACGGCCGCGCCGGCTGACCCGAACCCCGGGATTCCGGCAGCGACGTAGCGGTTCCAGTGAAAGGAGCCCGGGTCGGCCCGGACCATGTTCATGAGCGTCAGATAGGATGTGGCAATGTCATTGAGGGTGCCGTTCTGCGGCTCGGCGGGGCGCACCGTAGCGAACGGGTCGTACCGCGAGAGGATGTCGAGGGGCGAGATCACCCGTCCCATGAAGAGCGAGGGATAGAAGAAGATCAGGTTGAACAGGACCAGGACGAGGAGTGCCACGCGATGTTTGCGAACACCGCGGGCGATCCTTCTGGCCGCCGGATGATGCCGGGGAACTGCGAGGGCCATCTCCGCATGGTCCAAAGTGGTCATTATGAGCAAAGTCCAGGCGGATCATAGCAGCCGCGCTCCCGTAGAGTGGCCCATGCCCGCATTCTTCGTGGCGCATTCGAATTCTGCGATTGATCGGGAGCGGGCGGGCCGCCTGCGCTCCGTGCGCGGCTCGGATGATTCGCCAGTAGCCTGGTTCATGGTTCCAGAATCACACGTTTCCGAGATAGGAAGATCCCCCTTCCCATCCCGGAGCCAATAGGATAGACTCGCGATCTCGGCGACGCTTTACAGAAGGAGACTGCCCATGAACGCCCCACGTATTCCGCTGATTGTGTCCGCACTCGCCGCTGCCACTCTGATCACCGCTTCGCCCGTTAGCGCGGCTGAATGCGCACGACCCGGTGACAACCCGGTCGTAACCTGGACCGGCACCGCGGCGATGGCAAACAACCTGCGCGTCTACTTCCGTTCTGATGCCGGCGTTGGTGAGCACTTCGTCGAGATGCGCAGTCAGGGCTCGCGCAATTGGGCGGTCCTGCCTCGTGCATCCAGTGGCACAGAAACCGTTCACTACCGAATCGCTTCGGTCACGGACAACTCCCCGAAGACGCTTTCCAGCGGTGAGATCTCGATCACGGCCGCCTGTCAGCCTGCCTCGGTTCCTCCAGAGGTTTCGTCTTCGAAGTTGATCGTAGGTTCGACTCAAAAGGACCAGAAAATTCCGGCAGGCTTCGAATGCGAGGGAGTCATCGCGACTCTGAGTGATTCCGGATACCTGCAGTCGTACCGAGGTTGCAGGAAGGGGACAACTGCCGCAGGCGCCGGAGCGGTGAGTGAAGCTCCCGCGGCGGAGAAAAAAGGAACCCAGGTATCGACTCACAGCGGAAATCGCGGTTCCAACGGCGCTCCCAATCCTTTCCCTGGAAATCCACCATTCTGCCTCCCGACCGGTGTCCCACAGGGAAGCCCTCCATACGGTCCTGCAGTCTGGGCGGATCCATGTCCTACACTGTCACCGTCGCACCCAAGCCAGAAGCGGTAAACGGACGCCCCGCTTAGGGCGTCGGGCCAACCGGTGCTAGTGTTCGGGGCTGTCGCCCATCGCCCTGGCGCGTACCCACGAGACCGTCTGCTGGGGTTCTGTGACAGGTTCGCGGGTTGGGGGAGTTCCTTGTATCGGCCCAGGTACGCAGCCATCAGGTATGGCCACTGCAAACTCGAACACGGCGATCGGAGGATCGGAGCGGCGATGTTCACTCTCCGCGTCGAAGGCAGGATCCGCGAACGAAATCGCGGCATGGATCGAGCAATGGTTCTGAG
Source organism: Thermoanaerobaculia bacterium (assembly GCA_041748075.1). Lineage (GTDB taxonomy): Bacteria > Acidobacteriota > Thermoanaerobaculia > Gp7-AA8 > Gp7-AA8 > JBGSYJ01. Next base: position 20,428 of record JBGTDX010000023.1, on the reverse strand, counting down.
TTAAGCGGCGAACGAGCGCGTGTCATCCTGCGTAGAATGCTTTGACAAATCATCGTGGCGAAAGATGAACGAGGATCGGGCGCGCGCTGCGCGCGCCGGACAGTCTAGCCCCGGGCTCTGCCCCAATGGCGTCAACAGCGCAGAGGCGTTCGCACACTCGCCTCCGTTCGCCGCCGATGCCAGAGCGCGCGAAGGCGCGCTCAACAGCAGTGGCCCCGAGCTCCGCCCGGGGTCGATCGATCCAGGCAGGAATCAAGCGGCCGCGAAGGCGGTCGCTACAGCCTGAAGGAATGATCTTCCTGTGGCGGCGCCTTCGCGGCCACGCAAGATTTTCGCATGAACGAAGTCCTCCGGGCAGAGCCCGGGGCGAGCGCCTGTCACGACGACCTTCAAGCCGATGTCTCGCCCGGCCTCAAGTGAAGCAGAGCTCGCGTGGTGAGATCCATCGCTCTATCCTGCGGCCAGGATTGACCGACGGCGTTACGCATCGATCCGCCAGCCGTGCGCCTCGGCTGTGCTACGCGAGCCGATGGGATCAACGAGAGATTCTGCGCAAGCGTGCGCGATCCGAGGTGGAGCATCTCATCGAGTTCAGCGTCCTCGATCACTGCCAGGGCATGCTGTGTCCACGCCAGGGCTGTCTTCCGATCGGCAAGCATCTGATCGTCGCGGACGGGGCTGTCGGCTGCGATCCTCGCGGTTGAGGCGGATCCATCTGCCGATCTTCTCTTCGCCTGACCGTGCGCGAACACCAAAACGTCGGGGAACTCCTCCGGGTGATCTCCCGCTTCGAGCTTCGCTTCCGGCAGCATTCTCGACAACGCCTGTCGCACGGCCACGTCCAGGCCCTTCCTTGCAGCCGCTTCAAGGCGCTCGACATACTGCCGAAGCTCTGTGCGCGGATACGGCCGCAGGTTGCCGTTGAAGATCTTCGGGTGCTTCGTGCGCGAGAGCGTTTCCCCTTCTTTGTCCAGCTCTTCAAAAAGCTTTTCACCGAGTCTAATGCCGGAGAAGGAGATGTCGATATCCTCATACGGCTGGAGACCCGACAGCCTGATCATCTGAAGCGCGAGATCGACGATTTTCACCGGCTCGCCCATGTCGAGGACGAAAATTTCGCCACCCTCACCGATTGCCCCCGCCTGGAGAACGAGCTGTGCAGCTTCGGGAATGGTCATGAAATAGCGGGTCATCTCAGGATGCGTCACCGTCACCGGGCCACCGGCGGCAATCTGCTTGCGGAAGATGGGAATAACTGAGCCAGCGGATCCCATGACGTTGCCGAAACGGACACCGAGGAATCTGGTGCTGTAATGGGGAAGCTGGGAGAGGTCCTGGATGACGAGCTCGGCGACCCGCTTGGATGCGCCCATCACGGAAGTCGGGTTCACTGCTTTGTCCGTCGAGACGAGGATGAAGGCTTCGGCGTCGAATTCACCGGCAATGTGCCCGAGAAGCTGGGTCGTCAGCACGTTGTTCTTGATCGCTTCGGACGGCTGTAGCTCCATCATGGGGACATGCTTGTGGGCAGCCGCGTGGACGACCACCTGTGGCCGGTATCGAGCAAAGAGGTTCCGCATCCGCACGTCGTCGCCGGTGTCTGCAACGAGAGGTGCGATGGAAAGCTCGGAGTAGGTCTGCCCCAGCTCACGCTCTATTTCGAACAGTGCGAACTCGGCCCGCTCAACCAGGAGCAGCTCCTTCGGGGCAAACCGTGCAACCTGGCGCGCGAGCTCGGAGCCGATCGAGCCGCCCGCACCGGTCACCATGACCGACTTTCCCGTGAGGAAGGAGGCCATGTCGTCCAGGTCGAGCTTCACAGGCTCGCGGCCCAGAAGATCTTCGATTTCGATATTTCGGATTCTGCTGATCTCGACGTGTCCCTGTAGCAGCTCGTAGAGCCCGGGAATCGTGCGGGCCTTGACGGGAATTGCGGCGCAGATCTCGACAATCCGCCGGATCTCCTGCGGAGGAGCCTGAGCGATGGTGATGACGACGTGGTCGATTTTGAGCTGCCGCACGAGCGCCGGCAGGTCTGCCGTTGTGCCGAGGACCTTGACGCCATTGATGAACAGGCCCTGCTTCAACGGGTCGTCGTCGACGAAGCCCTTGATGTCCAGATTCGTGTCGCCCCGGCGGAGAATCTCCCCTGCCGCCATGACACCGGCCTGTCCTGCGCCGATGAGCAGTACGGGCAGCAGGGGTGCGGAATCGGTCCGCCTCCGCTGCATTCTTCCCGTGCGGTCGAAGCTTTCGTGAACCACACGGCGAGCGACGCGGAGCCAGAGCACGGCGCTGAACCCGAAGAACGCGTCCATCAAGGTGACCGACAGCGGCACGCGGAGCATCGCCAGCGTCTCCGGCAGACTGAGGCGGAGCGCGAGAAGAGCTAGAGCCGAAAGGGTCGCGGCCAGGGCGAAGGTACGCACCTCCCGAAGTCCCACGTAGCGCCACATGAAAGAGTAGGCACCCACGAGACGGAGGACCGTGACCTGAAGGAGAACGACGAACGTGCTCTGGAGAAACATCTGCTCCGCGACCGTCCGCGTGATCGCAAATTCAAACCGAAGTGCGTACGCGAGATAGAAGCAGCCCGCGAGAACAGCGACGTCGAGCAACGCCTGCAAAAGGCGCATTGGAGGCCTTGGAAGCCCGGCTGCCTGAAGCCAAGCAGCCCCCCGGGCAAATAGTCCGAGCGACGATTGCGCGCCTCGCAGAGCGAGGCGGTACGGCCGCGATGCCGTATCGTTCATGATCCCCTCACCCTGGAATTGGAATAACGATTCCGGTCGTCGTCGCTACGCCGTCGTCGTCAGGTTCCGGCAAGATGCCGGAGGTGCTGCTAATGGGGCGTGTCCATTAACCTGAACCACCCCTTGCCAAAAATTGTGAGTCGCCAATATAAACCGGATTCGCGGGAATGACAAGCCCTGAGAATCTGACCGATAATTCCAGCCCAAGCGTCGAGCTTCTTATGCCCCTACCAGCGCAGACGTACCGTCGTGTCATCCTGAGCGCAGCGAAGGATCCCCTTCCTAGAGGCGATTTCGGTACGACTTCAGTGGATCCTTCGCTTCGCTCAGGATGACACACTAATTCACCAACTCATCACCGGCGACCCGGGGCCGATCACCGCCGGCAGGAGTTCACGATTTCAACCACCCTGCCGAGCTCCTCGGCCGTGAGCGCGGACCCGCTGGGAAGACAGAGCCCCCGGCCGAAAAGATCTTCGCTGACCGATCCGCCGAAGCTGGGGCACCCCGCAAACACGGGCTGCAGGTGCATCGGCTTCCAGGTCGGGCGCGCTTCGATGTTCTCCGCCTCGAGAACAAGACGCACTGTCTCGCGATCGGCACCGAAGGCCCCCGGCTCGATCGTTATGCAGGTCAGCCAGCGAGTGGACTGGAACCCATCAGGCTCCGGCATGAACTCGATCCCTTCAGTTCCGTCGAATGCCTGCTGGTATGCCTCGAAGTTCCTGCGCCGGGCATCGACGCGTTGCTGGAGCACCTGCAGCTGCCCCCTCCCGACGGCAGCCAGAAGATTGCTGAGCCGGTAGTTGTAGCCGATCTCGGAGTGCTGATAATGGGGCGCAGCATCGCGGGCCTGCGTGGCCAGGAACCTCGCCTTCTCGACATATCCGGCTTCGTGGGAAAGAAGCGCACCGCCGCCACTGGTCGTGATGATCTTGTTCCCGTTGAAGGAGCACACGCTGATCAGGCCGAACGTCCCGGCGTTCGAACCTCGGTACGTTGCACCGAGGGCTTCTGCCGCATCCTCGATGACAGGAACGCCGTACCTTTCGCATACGGCGAGAATCGGCTCATAGTCCGCGCACTGCCCGTAGAGGTCGACGACGACGACTGCGCGAGGGAGCCGGCCCCCTTTGCTCGCTGCGATGAGGGCGTCCTCGAGGAGGGCCGGATCCATGTTCCAGGTCCGCCGGTCGCTGTCGATGAAAACCGGCCGGGCACCGAGATAGGTGATCGCGTTCGCAGTCGCCGAGAATGTGAAGGAGGAGACGAAAACGTCGTCCCCGCGATCGACCTGAAGCATCTTCAGCGCCAGGTGAAGGGCCGCGGTGCCGCTCGACAACGCAGCGCAGTGCGGCAGCCCGACCACAGCGGCGAGCTCCTTTTCGAAAAGATCGACATGCGGGCCGAGGGGCGCGATCCAGTTCGAGTCAAATGCATTTAGAAGTAAAGCACGTTCGGCTTCCCCCATGTGCGGAGGTGAAAGGTAAATTCGGCGAGGCTCGGCTAAATTCGTTGTCATCTCGTAAGTCCTGAACTCCCACTTCCCGGTCCCCGGCAAAGGCAAACCGCGGATTTGCGGGGTGAGTATCGTGGTTCTCCATCATACGTCTTCGGCTTCGCCCATCGCTGGCCGAGACGGACGGTGATCCGCTCCAAGAAACTCTTTCGCCGTACAAGATTCACCGTCATTGATTCCCCGGCGGCTCAAGACTTCGAAGAGAGTTTTGAAAACAATCTTTGCGTCGAGCCAGAGAGTCCAGTGGTCGACATACCATACGTCCATGGCAAATTTCTCTTCCCAGGGTAGCGCGTTACGGCCATTAACCTGAGTCCACCCGGTGATTCCAGGAAGAACATCATGCCTGCGCGCCTGCTCAGGTGTGTAGCGGGCCAGATACTGCACCAGCAACGGCCGCGGCCCTACCAGGCTCAAATCGCCCCGTAACACGTTCAACAACTGCGGCAGTTCATCAAGGCTCGTCGAACGGAGAAGTAAGCCGAACTCCGTCAGCCGATCCTCATCTGGCAGAAGGCGGCCTTCAGAATCTCTCTTGTCAGTCATTGTTCGGAACTTTAGAAGCTCGAAGATTCGTCCCTGAAACCCCGGACGGTTCTGCCTGAAAAGTACAGGTGAGCCTAGCCGAAAGCGGACCAGTGCGGCCACAAGAAGCATCAGTGGGAGAAAACCCATGAGAGCCAGCCCGGAAAGCGTGATGTCGAAAGCGCGCTTGATGAGGCGTCGCCAGCCTCGCTGGGGAGTTTGTCCTGTCGCCGGTATGTGTGACTGGGGCGTCATTTGTGTTACCGGCAGGTCGGACGAATCACCATCACCATCGATCGCAGTCTGGTCACCAATCGTACCCTCGAGATCGTCACTTCATCAGGAACTGCCGGGCGCTGCTTTCGACCGCCAGAGTTCAAATCGTTTAAAAGTTTGCGCGAGTCGCGTTAGTCTGGCCGCCCGCTGTCGTGATTGTACAGGCGAGAAGCCTACACGATGTGTCTACGACTCGATGACCTTGAGTTCCGCGGATTCAGGTTTCCGAAGCGCGTTACGCGTGCGGATAGCCGAATAAAGAAGGGCGGGTTAGTCACCCGCAACCCGATTTGCCTCGACGCAGCTGGAGATTTGGTTTGACTACGGTGGCGGACACGGATAGGTTAGAGGTCCTGCTAACTTGAAACGATCAAGTAGGAAGCGAGCATGGCCGATTTACATGCGACCGATCTCAGCAGAAATCAAATGTAAATGAGTGAGAGAGGCTGGGTACGACGTATGAACGAAACTGAATATTCAGTTATTGGAAGAAGACTGCGCATCACGCGCTGGCGTTGCGTATGAATGTCCTGGGAGTCTGTCATGACGTCCTCATTTGCTCCGCTGCGCTCGTTCGCGATGGGGTTGTTGTAAGCGCCATTCCCGAAGAGCGCCTGGATCGTGTCAAGCAGAGCCGGGTCTTCCCCTCGCTCGCGATACAGAAGTGCCTCGAGATGGGTGGCATTTCCCTGGCCGATGTAGACGAGATCTCCATCGCCTGGAATCCCGGCATCGAACTCGAGACAATCCCCGGAGGTTACCTCACCGGGCGACGATGGCGTACCGAGCACTTGACGCAAGTCCCCGGACGTTTCATGCAAATGCTTGGCTCGAATGCGTCTGAAGAAATCATCATGACCGGCGCCGCACAGGGCTGCCCGCCTATCACCTTCGTCAACCACTACGATGCGCACATCGGCAAGGCATTTTTCGGAAGCCCGTTCGATCACGCTGCGATCCTGGTCCTCGATGGGCGGGCCGAGAAGCACACGAGTCTCCTCGCGGTTGGCCGTGGCACAAGTGTCGAAAAACTTTCTGACGTGAAGTTCCCACACTCCCTCGGGCTTTTCTATGGAACGATCACGCAGATGCTCGGCTTCAAACCGGACGGCGACGAATGGAAGGTAATGGCCCTTGCATCGTATGCAGACGCCGACAATCAGTTCTATCCCATTTTAAAATCGCTGATCACCGTCGAGGATGACGGCACTTTCGAGATGGCGCTCGGCCACTTTGAATACCACAACTTTTTTGATCGCCGGATGTACTCCGACAAGCTGGTCAGAAAACTGGGTCCCGTGCGCAAGAAGAGCGATCCGCTGACACACCGGCATGAGGAGATAGCGGCGGCTATGCAGCGGGTATTCGAGGAAACTGTGACCTCGATTCTCGAGCGCCTCCACGCACGTACAGGTATGGATAATCTCGTGGTTGCCGGTGGCTGCTTCATGAATAGTGTTTACAACGGCAGGATCGAGAAGACTACGCCATTCAAGAATATCTATATAGGCAGTGCGCCCGATGATTCAGGTACGGCCGTAGGAGCTGCGCTATGGCTCCACGCCCAGCGCACAGGCACCCGAAGCCCTGAGTCGATTCGTCACAACTATTGGGGACCGGAGTACACTGACGAACAGTGCATGGATGTCGCTCGCAAATTCAAGCTGACATCGGCTCGAGTGGTCGACGACCCCTCAATCACTGCTGCACGAGACCTCGTCGACGGAAAGATAATCGGCTGGTTTCAGGGCAAGATGGAGTTCGGCCAGCGAGCGCTGGGGAATCGCTCAATTCTTCTTGATCCCCGACGCGAAGATGGCAAAGATGTTGTGAACGCTGCTATAAAATTTCGTGAAGCTTTTCGCCCGTTTGCGCCGGCGATTCTGCTCGAGAAGACACATGAGTGGTTCGAGTGCGAGCCCGGCACCAAGGTGCCTTTTATGGAAAAAGTTCTCCAGTTCCGGCCCGAGAAGCGGGAGCTGGTTCCGGCAGTGGTTCACGCGGATGGATCAGGACGCCTGCAGACTGTCGACGGTGATTCCGCGCCGAGATATCGCGCATTGATCGCCGCGTTCGAGGAACTAACTGGTGTGCCCATCGTTCTGAACACGAGCTTCAATCTCAACGGAGAGCCGATCGTCTGTTCACCTGAGGACGCGATTAGAACCTTCTATACCTGTGCACTGGACGTTCTCTACCTCGGCAACGTGCGGATCGCAAAGTGATGCGGGCCGAGCTTCGTCTCGAAGACGGGACGCGGTTCGAAGGTACGGTGTTCGGGGCGGCAGGCTCGGCGGTCGGCGAAGTCGTGTTCACCACAGCGATGACCGGGTATGTGGAATCTCTCACCGATCCTTCATACCGAGGCCAAATCCTGGTTTTAACCTATCCGCTCGCCGGCGGGTACGGCGTGCCCCCCGACAGACCGGAGGGTTCACTAATAGGACCATTCGAGTCGAGTCAGATCCAGGTCCAGGGAGTCGTGCTTCAGAATCCGATCGATCGTTACAGCCACCACGCGGGAACCCGCTCGCTGTCTCAATGGCTGGAGTCGCACGGAATCCCAGGAATAGCCGGCGTCGATACGCGCGCACTGACGATTCATCTGAGGGCGCATGGAACCATGCGGGGCTGGCTCATCGGAGGTGAGAGCGCGCATGGAGCAATCCATGAAGTGGAAATGGACAACGTGGGTTGGCTCGTGGCTCCGCTGGAGATCGTACGTTACGAGGGAGGCGATCGTACTGTACTCGTTATCGACGCCGGTGCCAAAGATCATCTCGTGCGCTCGCTGTTAGCACGGGGAGTTTCAGTACTCCGCGCCCCTTTCACCGCCGAAGTTGCCGCACTGGCGGCAACCGTAGATGGCGTAGTCATTGGTAGCGGCCCAGGCGACCCGAAACAGTTTGGATCGTTGATCGATGCGACGCGAGGCTTGTTGCGGTCCTACTCGAGGCCGATCTTCGGCTTGTGTCTCGGCAACCAGATTCTGGCACTCGCCGCCGGGGGAGAAACGGAGAAGCTTCCATATGGCCATCGCGGCGTAAATCAACCCGTTCGTGAGCTACAGACCAGTCGCTGCTACGTGACGAGCCAGAATCACGGCTACGCGGTGATCAACGAATCGCTCCCCCAGGGATGGGAACCTTGGTTCGTCAATACAAACGATGGCACAAACGAGGGCGTTCGTTCGACCGAACAACCCCACTTCGGGGTGCAGTTCCACCCGGAGGCTCACCCAGGTCCGGATGACACGGCCTACCTCTTCGACGATTTTCTTCAGCTTGTTCACTCAATGGAGAAGCAATAGTGCAGTCCAGCGAACTTCCTCGTCGGGTCCTGGTACTCGGCTCCGGTGCTCTCGAAATCGGTCAAGCCGGTGAGTTCGACTATTCCGGTTCTCAAGCGATTAAAGCGCTGAAGGAAGAAGGTATCCAGACCGTTCTCATCAACGCAAATATCGCGACAATCCAGACCAGCGCAGGGCTCGCGGATCGAGTGTACTTCGTCGCGATCTCCCCTGAGAATGTCTCAGAAATCCTGGAACGCGAGCGTATCGATGCAATCCTTCTATCATTCGGTGGCCAGACGGCGCTGAATACGGGACTCGCACTGGAAGGGAGTGGGACGCTCAGCCGGCTTGGTGTTCGAGTGCTCGGCACCCCGGTGCGAGCGATACGCGACACCGAGGATCGCGGATTGTTCATTGAGAGACTCGCAGAGATCGGGGTCAAGACAGCGCGGAGCTATGTTTGCACCACCATAGAGGAGGCACACACCGCGGCGCGGCTACTCGGGCTACCGGTTATGCTCCGCGGCGGATTTGCTCTGGGGGGCATGGGCAGCGGCATCGTCGATCGCGAGTCCGACCTGCACGCGGCCGCGGCTCGAGCATTCGGATCCGGCACAAAGCAAGTCCTGGTAGAAGAGTGCCTGCGAGGATGGAAGGAAATCGAGTACGAAATCGTCCGGGATTCTCATGACAACTCGGTTGCCGTTTGCAGTATGGAGAACTTCGATCCGATGGGCGTGCATACTGGCGAATCCATCGTCGTCGCTCCCACGCAGACGTTGAGCGAAGCCGAGAACCAGGAGCTTCGCAGCATCGCTCTGCGCACGGTACGGCATCTTGGCATCGTCGGCGAATGCAACATCCAGTATGCCGTGGCGTCAGGCGCTTTTGATTATCGTGTCATTGAGATTAACGCTCGCCTCTCGCGGTCATCCGCCCTGGCAAGCAAGGCGACCGGTTATCCACTTGCATACGTAGCCGCCAAGCTTTCGATCGGCCGCCGCCTGGACGACGTGCCAAATGGGGTTACCGGATGTACGACGGCCTTCTTCGAGCCGGCGCTTGATTACATCGTCTGCAAAATGCCCCGCTGGGACCTGGATAAGTTCCGCGGAGCATCGATGAGAATCGGCAGCGAAATGAAGAGTGTCGGCGAGATCATGGCGATCGGCCGCACCTTCGGCGAAGTTCTTCAGAAGGGCATCCGCATGCTCGATGTGGGCGTGGACGGCCTCGATCCCGACGCGCACTGCTTTGATGACCTCGAGGATGCGATCCAGAATCCGACGCCTCTTCGGGTATTTGCAGTTGCACAGGCACTCGCTCGAGGTACTTCGATCGCGCGAGTGGCAGAACTATCAGCCATCGATCCCTGGTTTCTCGGCGAGATGCTCGGTGTTCTCGAGGTAGAAGCTTCATTACGTGCGTCCACAGGCTCCATCGCCTCCGATCTGTTACGGCGCGCAAAACAGGCCGGCTTCTCCGATCGACGCATCGGGCTGTTGACGGGGGCCACGGAAACGTCTGTCCGTGAGCGCCGCCGAGCCGCAGGATTGGCGCCGGGACTCGCGAAGATTGACACGTTGGCCGCCGAGTTCCCCGCCCAAACAAACTATGTCTACGCCAGCCACCATGCGTCGGCATGCGAAGTGCCCGATTCGATCCACCCTCGAGTTCTCATTCTCGGCTCGGGTCCGTACCGCATCGGCTCGAGCGTCGAATTCGACTGGTCCTGTGTGACCGCCGCAAAGGCCGCTTCTGCCTTAGGCTTCGAAACCATCATGCTGAACAACAACCCTGAGACAGTCAGCACTGATCATGACGAGTGCGACATCCTCGTATTTGATGAAATCTCTGTTGAATCGATTCTCGACCTCTGCGCCCGACTTCAGCCGGTCGGGGTGATCGTATCTATGGGTGGTCAGCTCCCGAATCGCCTGGCGCTCCCGCTGGCGCGGGCAGGCGTATCGATCCTCGGAACCAGCGCAGACAGCATCGATGTCGCCGAAGATCGGCAGAAGTTCAGTGCGCTACTCGACCAGATCGGTATTGATCAACCCCGGTGGGTACACGTCACTGATACCGAATCTGCTGAAGAGATGGTCTCGAGGCTCGGTGGCTACCCGGTTCTCGTGAGACCAAGCTACGTTCTCAGCGGCGCAGCCATGATGGTGGCGCATGCACACGGCGAACTGGTGAACATACTGAGCAGAGCGGCGAAAGTAACGCCTGAGCATCCTGTGGTTATCTCGAAGTTCGAGACGCATGCGCGCGAGGTTGAGCTCGATGCGGTCGCGCGCGAAGGCGAACTCCTGCTGGTTGCCATCTCGGAGCATGTCGAAGATGCCGGAGTTCACAGCGGAGACGCGACTATCGTGCTTCCGCCTCAACGACTCTATCTGCCCACAATCCGTCGCGTGAGGGAAATCGCGACGCAGCTCGCCCGTGCACTTCAGATCACGGGGCCATTCAACATTCAATTCCTCGCGAGAAACGACGAAGTCAAAGTCATCGAGTGCAACCTCCGGGCTTCGCGTAGCTTGCCCTTTGTCTCAAAGGCCACCAATAGGGATTTTGCCGGGATCGCGATGCGTGCGATGCTGGGGGCGCCTGTAGACGTATTGCCGATTGATCTACTCGAACTCGAGTACGTGGCCGTGAAGTCGCCCAAGTTCTCGTTTTCTCGCATCGCTGGTGCGGATCCGATGTTGGGAGTCGAGATGACCAGCACGGGTGAAGTCGGGTGCTTTGGACATGATCTAGGTGAGGCACTTCTCGAATCACTCATCGCCACCGGCTTTCGGATTCCGAAGAACGGCGTGCTTCTGTCGCTCGGACCGGTAATCGACAAGTATGCGTTTTACGACGAAGCGCGGGTCCTGATGGAAGAGCTGAACTTGCCATTGTTCGCAACGAGCGGAACGTTTGACGCGTTGTCTGCGGTCGACATCGCGAGCACGCGGCTCGCCAAGCATCCTTCGGAGGCGGGCCCCTCCGCAATGGAGGCAATCGAGCGGGGCCTCGTCGATCTGGTAATCAATATCCCTCGCACCTTTGATTCAGAAGGGCGTCCGGATGGCTATCTGATCCGTCGAGCAGCCATTGATGCGCGCGTGCCGCTTGTAACCGAGCTCAAACTGGCGAGAGCGATCGTGGATGCTCTGCGCACGCGAGCCGGCCGGCCACGAAACCTGCTCGCGTGGGACGAAATCGTTCCAAACTGACGCCAACATGGCGCGACGAGATTGATACATATATTATGATTTCTTGACGTTTGAAACTTCTCTGGGCGAGATCATTTGGGTCGCGTAACCGAGCCTAGTTCCAAAAGCTAAGGGCAAGATTCTCTGATGCAATCCTTCAGGCGGGACATCTGGGCTGTAGGGGTGATCGATCGCCCGATCGAAACGTTTTTGAGCGAACCTTTAGGCACCGTAAGTTGGCTTCCAGAGGCAGGTGGCGACAGGTACTTCGCAGACCCCTTCCCCTTTCCTGGTACTTCCGACACGCTACTCGTGGAAGAGTATAGCTACCTGGAGGAACGTGGCCGTCTCACCGCGATACAGTTTCCTGAAGGTACGCGACTCCCTCGACACGCTTCAGGTTTGGAAGTCCCGTGGCACATAGCGTATCCGTTTACCTTCGCGCACGACGGTGAATACTACTGCGTACCAGACACAGGAAACGGCAGGGAGGTTGCCTTGTATCGTTGGGATTGTGAGAGTCACCGATGGGAGCGGGTGAAGACGCTGCTCGGCAGCGTAGATCTGGTTGATTCCACCCTTTTCCGCGATGACTCGAGGTGGTGGATGCTGTGTGGGGAAGTTCGATCGACCGCCGCGCTCTTCGCCTGGTACGCGGATGATTTGCTCGGCGTCTGGCGGCCGCACCCGGACAACCCGGTAAAACGAGACCCGCAGAGCAGCCGTCCAGCGGGGACGGCGTTCTTTCACGGGGGGTCCTGGTGTCGTCCAGCCCAGGATTGCTCCCGTACCTATGGCGGCGCCGTGGCCTTGAATCGAATCACTGCACTCTCGCCTACTCGATTCTCCGAAACGACTGTCAATATTCTCCGGCCAGACCCGGAAGGGGCCTACCCGGAGGGACTGCACACACTTTCTGCGTGGGGGGCCAGGACAATTGTGGACGGTAAACGATTGGGGTGGCGGTCACCGCGCCATTTGTTATCCTCGTTGATTCGCCGCGGACGCTCCCTATATGGCCGTTGAAATCATAACGAAAACCGATTTCGACGCAGACGTACATTCGTGTTTCAACGAACTGCTCGACGAACTGAATATTGCTCCCGCGCCGAATTCGTGGGAACTGGCACAGCTATGCTGTGCTCTGGGACACACTCCTCAGATCACGGTTCTAAGGAGGAATGGGGCATGGGAAGGTATATCAATTGGACACATAGTACGCTGCACTGTCTATGGAATTCCTGCCACGGCGTACCGTCTGATCGGCGACGATTCATACGATTACCTCGCCCTCCTTTGTCGGCCCGGCTCACTCTCCACTCTGCTACGCGCTATCGGCCGCACTGCACGAAGCGCGGGAGCAGACCTCTTGAACCTCAAGTACCTTGTCGGACTAGCCGCGGATGCTTCGATCGAACGGTACGTCAGAACCGGAAATACACGTTACTTTGACGCTGAGGCCTCGCCTGACGGTTGGGACACGATACTCAGACAGAGAGACCTGAGGCGGAAGGATAGACGGATCCGGCGGGAGACTCTTTATCGATGTGAACACCGCTTCGGCGACTTCACAGACGAAGATCTCCAGACATTGATGCATCTTCACATCGAGCGGTGGCGATTCAGTGGACCGCACAGCCAGTTCGAAGAACCTCGAGCGCGGCAGGCACTTTTGAGCTATCCCCGTGAGAACAAACTTCTGACGAGACTCTACGATGGCGATGAGCTCATCGCTGCCCATTTCGGCATGCAGCTTGGTGACACACTCATCTTTTACACGCCGGCTATCAGCGTGAAGCACCTGAGACATTCGCCTCTGATGCAACTTCTGCTCGAGACGGCACGTTTTTGCCAGAGCCGCGGTCTTCGCTTCCTCGATCTTGGCATCGGGGACGAGGCTTACAAAATGCGCGTATCGAACGCGGATCGTGAATTCGCTCAGATCGTCTTCCCGTTATCAATGCGCGGATGGCTGGCGCACGGATTATTTTACATCCGCAAGCGGTGGGGATCACAGTTGAGGTCGGTGGCGGGTTCGATGGGCGCCGTGCAGCTCCGTATAAAAAGGAAGATCAGTCATCTTATCCATACCGTCCGCGTCTACCGTCGAGAGTCGGACGCAAAAATCAACATCGATTCCCCACATCAGTTTGCAACGATCGTCGACTGGCCCGCGCTCGTTGACCTCGCGCGAAGAAATCGTTTTCCTAACCCTTCATGCCATTTCGACAGGCTCAGGGAAAGTGATCGATTTTTATACCTCCACGACGGACAGAACGTGTTGTCCTACGGCTGGGCAACCACTAAGCCTGTGGTCTGCATGGGCGAGGTTGGACGGTGCGTCGACAATCGCGACGCGGTCATGCTCTACGACTTCTGGACACCCGAGTCTTTCCGCGGAAAGGGGCACTACACAGAATTGTTAAAGCACATCTGCCGGAGCCCGATCGGCAATGTGTATCAGATTTACGTTCTCTCCGGAAACGTTCCCTCTCGACGCGCCATAGAAAACGTGGGGTTTAAGCACGTGAGAACGTACCGTGGAAGACTCGTCACGTCCTCAGGCTCTGAAGCGCCCGGCGATCTTCAAGACTGACGTTGCATGCTTTCGATTCGGCATCGATGCCCGCAGCGTTTCCGTTGACTTCTCGAAAGCTCGGATGATCTTCCTCTGTCCCCGGAGGGCGGCCTGTTGCCGAACCGCAGCTCGGGATGACAAACTATGAAGGTCAGCGCAGGTTCCTTGAGGTTCAGCAGCAGCCACGTCCGGGCTTGCGCTAACGGTCGTTGACTGCGGTCTGCGGGCGTGGGAAGCTGAGGCTGCCTATGAGATCGAGCGATCCGGAATTCAGCTTCGTGATACTTGGCGAGCAATCGCTGCTGATTCAGTGCGCCGAGGCGCTTCTCGGCAGCGGGCACAGTCTTGTCGCCGTCGTCTCAGCCGATCCGCGAATCATCTCGTGGTGTCGCGAACGCGACATTCTCCGGTTCGGGGAGTTTTCCGAACTACGCGAACTGGATCCATTCGACTACCTTTTCAGCGCCACGAATCTCAAGGTTCTACCCGAATGGCTGCTGGCGAAACCACGGCGTCTGTCGATCAACTTCCATGACGGCCCTCTGCCGCGTTACGCAGGAGTGAACGCTCCGGTCTGGGCGCTGATCAACGGGGAGACCGAATACGGGATCACTTGGCATGAGATGGCAGCGAAGGCCGACAGCGGCTCGATCCTGGTGGCCCGTAGTTTTCCGATCGCCTCCGATGAAACCGCTCTGAGTCTGAACGCGAAGTGCTACCAGCACGGGCTCGAGGCTTTCGAGGAACTGATCGAGCTTCTGGAGGCTGACCGCCTGCAACCGCGGATGATGGAAATCGCCGCGAGGACCTGGTTCGGCACCAACAGGAAACCTCACGCCGGCGGACTGCTCGACTGGACTCAACCCGCACAGCAGCTCGACAGGTTGATCCGTGCACTCGACTTCGGCACCTATCCAAATCCAGTCGCGTTGGCGAAAGCCGACCTCGGAGGCCGGGTCCTACTCGTCCGGAGAGCAGAGTTGATGACTGCTGTCTCGCACGGGTCACCGGGCGAAATCGAGGCGCTCGACTCCGATTCGTTCACCGTCCGATGTGCTGAACATGCGCTGCGCATCGTGCGTCTGACCGATCTCCGCGGCGATCCCGTCGACATACGTACGAGTCTTCAGTCGATGGACCTCGAGATCGGTTCACGCCTCCCGCTCCTGACATCCGAAGAGGGAGCCGCCATCGACGACACGGTCGCAGCGCTGGCCCGTCACGAAGCGTTCTGGCTGCGACGCTTCGAGAGACTGGAGCCTGCGGACCTACCCTTCCCTAAGCACGCCGAAGAGTCGGAGGATCGCCTCTGGCGTGAGCTCGATCCCGGAGCGGCAGACGATCCGCAGATGACGATTCCGACAATCGTTTCGAGCCTAGCGCTGCTGCTGGCGAGACTCAATGGGCAGAATGAGTTCTCGCTGGGTTACGTCCCTGCATCGCTGCTCCGACAACCGGACTGGTTCGGCCTCCTCTTCGCTTCGGTGGTTACCCTGCCTGTACGCGTCGACCCGGAAGTCGCCTTCGATACGCTCCGCCCGGAGATCGACCGTCTATTGACTGAGTCGGAAGATAAAGTCAGCCATCTGAGCGATCTCGCCGCTCGCTATGCGCAGATCAGCAGGATGGCTGCCACGGACTTCCCGATCCGGGTCGTCAGAGTCGCGAATCTCGATCGCTCGACGGCGGAATCGACCGCCGCGGGAGCCCCTTTGACATTGTTCATCCCCGAACATGGAGCGAACATCGGACTCCTTGCCGATGGTCAGCGACTGAGCCGGTCAGACTTTGATCGTTTCGTCAGCTCGCTGGTAGCTCTTCATGCGCATGCCATCGAAAGCCCGACGCGTCCCGTGCGCGATCTCGAGATCATGACCGCCACCGACTACAGTCAACTGGCAGACTTCAGCGGCGTCCGAAGTATCGAAGATCCCCACGGGGTAAGCACTACGGTGCATGGACTCTTCGAGATGCAGGCCTCCCGTACGCCCGAGAAGGTCGCGTGCGTCTTCCGGGAGAGAGTTCTCACTTACAGTCAGCTCAACGAGGCGGCGAACCGTCTCGCTCATTTCATGCGATCCGAAGGTATGGAACGCGGTGACCTGATCGGCGTGCTCGTATCCCGCTCCCCGGAGATGCTGATTACGCTACTGGCGATTCTCAAGTGCGGGGCAGCCTACGTGCCTCTCGATCCGGAGTACCCGCAGGATCGTCTCGACTTCATGATGTCCGATGCGGGGCTCAGGTCGGTGGTGACCGAGCGGAAATATGCCGAATTGGTCAGTTCCGCGCCAGCCATAATTCTGGGAGATGTCTCGCTGCGGTTGGCAGAATTCTCCCCGGCAAACCCGGAAGTGCCCACTTCGCCCGCCGACCTCGCCTACGTCATCTACACCTCGGGGTCGACCGGCATGCCAAAAGGCGTAATGGTCGAACATGGGAACGTCGTCCGATTCTTCGAAAGCATCGATGAACGGATCGACAAGGAGCCTGGTGTCTGGCTCGCCGTCACGAGCATCTCGTTCGACATCTCGGTTCTGGAACTGTTCTGGACGCTTGCACGCGGATTCACCGTCGTACTGCATGACGATTCAGGCCTGCAGCGCGCAGAGCAAATTCGCGCGACCGCTCCTCGAGGTCTCGAGTTCGGCCTCTTCTACTGGAACGTCGCAAGCGAAGAGAGTGCCCTCGAGCCCGATAAGTACCGGCTCCTGATCGAGGGAGCAAAATTCGCGGATGCAAACGGCTTCAACGCGGTATGGAACCCTGAACGCCACTTCGAGTCGTTTGGCGGACTGTTCCCGAATCCCTCCGTCACCTGCGCAGCACTCGCAACAATCACCAGCCGCGTAGCGTTACGAGCGGGAAGCTGCGTGGTACCACTCCACAGTCCGATCAGGATCGCCGAGGAGTGGGCGGTCGTCGACAATCTGTCCAACGGCCGGGTCGGGATCTCGATCGCTGCAGGATGGGCGGCGCCGGACTTCGCAATCAGACCCGAGAACTTCGCAGACGCCCGGAAGGTGATGTTCGAATCAGTCGAAACTGTGCGACGACTCTGGCGCGGCGAAACGGTATCGTTTCCCGGGCCGCAGGGGCCGGTCGACGTCCGGACTCTTCCAAGACCGATTCAGAAAGAGCTTCCCCTCTGGGTCACCAGCGCCGGAAACATTGCGACGTTCATCGAAGCAGGGCGGGCCGGAACCAATCTCCTGACGCATCTCCTCGGGCAGAGCGTCGAAGAGGTGACTGAAAAGATCGCTGCCTACCGAAAGGCGCGCGCAGACGCGGGACATTCGGGACGCGGAGTGGTCACTCTGATGTTGCACACTTTCGTCGGCCCTTCCGCGGACGAGGTCGAGGCTATCGTCCGCGAACCGATGAAGAAGTATCTCGAGAGCGCGGTGTTTCTCGTCAAGGCTGCGGCCTGGCAGTTCCCCGCTTTCAAAAAGCTCTCGGACGAACAGGGACGAACCCTCGATCAGTTCTTCGCTGACATCTCTTCCGAAGACATGGACGCTCTGCTGGAATTCGCCTTCCAGAGATACTTCCGGACGAGCGGTCTGTTCGGTACACCGGCATCGTGCGGGCCGGTGATCGAGAAGGTGCGGAATGCCGGCGTCGATGAAATCGCCTGCCTGATCGACTTCGGAATCGAGACGCAGATCGTACTCGATCATCTGCCGTGGCTCGCCCAGCTCAAAGATGTTGCGCAGACATCTCTGGACGCAGGAGCGTCGCATGACTACACGATTCCGGCAATGATGGTTCGTCACCACGTGACGCATCTGCAATGCACTCCGTCAATGGCAAGAATGCTGGTTTCGGACACGACGGCGACGCAAGGGCTCGCTTCGCTGAAGCAGATGATGGTTGGCGGCGAAATCTTACCTCCGGATCTCGCAGAATCTCTCGTTGGGCTCGTCTCCGGCCGACTGACAAACATGTACGGTCCGACCGAGACGACCATCTGGTCATCGACCGCGGAGCTCGAGAAGGACGAGGGGGCGTCGCTCATTACCATCGGCCGCCCCCTGGATGGAGAGAGCATCTACATCCTCGACGACAAACAGAGTCCTCTTCCGCCAGGCGTTGTCGGAGAGCTCGTGATCGGGGGCGCGGGCGTCGTCCGTGGGTACCTCGGGCGGCCGGAGCTGACTGCTGAACGATTCGTTGACGATCCCTTCATCGGTGGAAATCTTCGGATGTATCGCACCGGCGATCTCGCCCGATACCTTCCGGACGGCCGGATCGAGTTTCTGGGGCGTGTGGACCATCAGGTCAAGATCCGTGGTCATCGGGTGGAGCTGGGAGAGATCGAGTCTCTGCTTCGCGGCCGCGAGGAGTTGACTGAAGCCGTCGTGGTGCTGCGCGAGGACTCGCCCGGTGACCAGCGCCTGGTTGCGTATGTAATTTCAGCGCCCGGCCGTGAACCTGACGTTCCCGAGTTGCGGACATGGCTCTCGGGCCAGCTACCCTCGTTCATGATTCCCTCGGCCTGGGTGTCGATCAGCGAACTCCCGTTGACGCCGAATGGAAAGCTCGACCGACGGGCACTGCCTCCGCCCGCGAAGATTGATGTCTCTCCAGAAAAACCGCTGGCACCCAGAAGCGAAACGGAAGCTGCAATCACAGAGATCTGGCAGAGAGCCCTCGGCCTGCCCACCGTCGATGTTCGCGCGAACTTTTTCGACATCGGGGGACACTCACTGCTCATCATCCAGGTTTTGAATGAACTGCGGAAAAAGTTCAAGCGTCCGATACAGATGACGGATCTCTTCAGGTATACCACGGTGGAATCCCTCGCAGCGTTTCTCACCCAGGACACCGTCGCGAATCCTGCGATGGATCGAAGCCGGGATCGAGCCGAGGCGCGACGCGTAGCGATCCAGCGTCGCCGGCAACCGTGACGCTTGAAACGGCGAGCTCGCCGGGAGTGACCCTATCATGGCGCAGTAGTCGAATTTCAGGGCCTCACCAAGCGTGAAGAAACTTTTCCAAAAGGACATCCTCCTGTGAAGGACGTGAACGCTTTCAGACTCTTCGTACTGATTGTAGGCGTGGGGTGCCTGCTGCTATGGGGCACGCTGACGAAGGGCCAGGATTGGGGCGACGACTTTGCGTCGTACATCATGCAGGCGAGAAGTCTCACAGAGGAAGGGCCTCGTAGCTTCATCGAGGCGAACAGGTTCACCATCGAGCACTCCTCCAACTCGATGGGACCCGTCGCCTATCCCTGGGGATTCCCGGTTTTGCTGGCACCCGTGTACGCAGTTTTTGGTCTGGACATGATCGCTCTGAAAGCCGTGGGCGGACTGTTCTATCTGTTTTTCCTCATCTCGCTCTGGTTCGTATTCCGCCGAGCCCACTCTGCTTCGGTACTCCTCTGCCTCGTCTGCCTCTTCGCTCTGAACCCTACGATCCTTGCGTCCTCGAATTTCATCATGTCTGACCTGCCATTCCTGTTTTTTTCAACCCTGAGTGTCGGGCTGATCGGAGCGTTCATTACTAGGGTTCGCGTCACTAGGTCGCGCGTTGCGGATGGCATAGTCCTCGGCTTGGTGATTGCGGCCGCCTTCTTCATTCGGACGAACGGTGGGCTGCTACTGATCTCTCTTGGATTGTCGCAAATCGTCATGTACCTTCATTTGCAAGCACCAATCTGGAGACAAAAAAGGCTCGAGAATCAGACGATCTCCCTGAGAGGCTTCTTTATCCCGGAGATGGTCTCATTGCGCTCGCTGCTCATCCAGGCGGCTCCCTACGCCACCTTCTTTTGTGCGGTCCTGGTCTGGGAATTTATGCTCCCGGAGGGGGGGGGATCCCATGTCAACGCACTGAAGAGGATCTCACCGACGACGCTCAGGGACCACGTCTACTACTATCTGACTCTTCTGCCAGCCGATTTTTTTGCAGGCATCCCTTATAGCCGGGCGGTGTACGCAGCGAGCCTTCCGTTCGCCATCATCGGAGCGATCCAAAGGACACGTTCGGACTATCACGTATGGATCTATGTAATGTTGACGCTCGCTCTATACATCGTCTGGCCAGCGACCCAGGGAATCAGATTTCTTTTTCCAATTCTTCCGTTTTACATATCGTTCGTACTGACGGGTCTCGGCGTCTTTCAAGGCGGTAAGACGCCGTTCGAAAGACGCATTCGGAAGCTGGGCCTCTATGTCCCGGTCTTCCTAGTAATCGGGGCTTTCGGTTTGTTATCTGCCCGCGGTGTGTACGAGAACATGAGGCGGGGGCGTGAGACTTCATTCGGGCCATTCACGG
>JBGTDX010000022.1:0-78026 GCA_041748075.1 Thermoanaerobaculia bacterium | reverse complement strand
CCGTACTGCGCGGAGGCGCCGTCCCGCAGCACCTCGATCCGCTTGATCGCCGCCGCGGGGATGGTCGAGAAATCGACCGCCTGAGCGCCCTGGTTGACCGTCCCTAGCGGCGCCAGCTGCAGGTTCACCAGGGCCGACCGGTGCCGCCGGGTGCCGTTGATCAGCACCAGCGTGTGGTCCGGTGAGAGGTTGCGCAGGGTCACCGGGCGGATGAAGGCGGTCCCGTCCGCAATCGGGAAGCGCTGGGTATTGAAGGAGGGCGCGATCTGAGCGATGCTCTCGGTCAGATCGAAGTCGCCCTGCTGGGTGATCTGCGTCGCAGGCAGCACGTCGACCGGAGACAGCGTCTCCTCCGGGGCGACCCCCTCTTTGCGCGTTCCCGTGACGACGATCTCATCGGTGAGGACGGCGTCCGGTTTTTTCTCCTCTTCCTCTTCCTCTTCCTGCTCCTGCTTGGTCGCTTCGGGCTGCTGGGCGAAGGCTGGAACGCCGGTGACGGCGACTGAGAGAAGGATCACGAATAACGCGGTTCTGACCACGATTCTCTTCATGTCTGACCCCCTCGAACTCCTGGTGGTAGAAAGCAACGAATTGTAGTGTGACGGGGAGATTCTCAACCCGGAGAAGTGTCCAGGTCAAGCAGAAAGCCGGGCGGGGCGGCGGCGGTCGCGGAAGGCTACTCGTTAGGCCGGTCGGCGATCCGGTCTTCGAGGCTGCGTCGTTCGTGGCCGAAGTTGTCGCGGATGAGCAATCGAAGAGTTTCTGTATCGGCGGTCGCTGTGGGAAAGCCGGGTGAGGAGATACAAAAGAAAAAGGCTGCTGGCGGCTTCCGGCACGTACTCGGGCACGAAGGGCACTTGGGGTCGTAGCTTCATTCAGAGCGTTTTCGCGCGTCACAGGCTCCTCAATAGTGAGTTCCGAACAAGGGACGGCGGCGAGACTGTTGCGTCGCGCGGGAAAGCTCTTGAGGACAGGTGTCATCAAGGAGTACCTTGCTCATCTCATGCGCGACTGAAGCTGCGACCCCGAAGGCGGACCCCGAAGGCGGCGCCCCTTTTTCGGGTCTGAACCCCAATGGCCTTCACTAACACCGGGCCGCCCGCTTCGAGAAACCTGTTAACCGAAGACGAACGAGGCACGTTTCAGGGATATGAGTGCTCGCATCACCAGGATTTCGATTGCTGCCTCGATCCTGCTGCTCGGCGGAATCCTGCTCCTGTTGTCATTCGTCGACGCAAACGCGAGCGGCCGCCGTCGCGGAGTGTCGCCAGGTGGCCGGCTCGTGGGTCCACCTCATCCAGTACGACTCGGAACAATTCCCTCCGATGCCGAGATCGTCTTCCACCAGGATGAGTTCATCTATGTGATGAATCGACAGAGTGCGATCGTTACAAGGATCACATTTGAAAACCCAAGACGGTGGGAGCACGTGGCCGTTTCGCATGACCGTCGCTTCGTCGTAGCCAACGAGCAACTCGCCAATCCAACCGTGCAAGCCGGTGGTATTTCGCACCTCTGGATCTTCGACCTGCAGGCCGGAACCGAGGCGCGTCTGCTTCCTGGGTTTCTTACGGCCGGGAATGGCGGCGTCGATTGGGACGCTCGAGGATTTATCTACTTCGCAGCGAAAGAAAAGGATCTCGTCCCTGATCCAGTGACTCGTGCCGACTTCCTCGCCAATGCCGGAGCCAACGACATTTATCGAGTTCGCTACGACGGAAGACTGCTTCAACGCATTCTTTACACCCCTCTCGACGGCGAAGCGGATGTCTCCGTCTCAGAAGACGGTTCTCTGGTGACGTTTCACTCGCAGCCCCTTGATGATGAGACTCACACGGAGCTCTGGTTCATCAACGCCGATGGCTCGAATCCCGGCCTGGTCTATCGAGGAGGGGCGAATCGGGTCGGCAGCGTACACGATCCGGAATTTTCGCCCGACAACTCCGCCATCGTATTCGGCAGAGTAAACGCCGATGTGCCACCAAACTTTCCGGAGAATCCGGACGCCGCCGCGAATACTCGGGGTACTGATGGCGGCCGGGGGCTTGTGCTTCCTGACCAATAGCTTCGTGGTCTTCCTTTCGCCTGCGCTTGCGGCTTGGCTCCCTGACATCGGGATGGTTGGCGGCGTTGCGGAACTAGCACTTTCCCTGTGGTTGATTGCGATGGGCGTGAATGCTCCGAAGTGGGGAGAGAAAGAGGTCGCTCGGCAGGTCGCCGGGGGGTAGTTGCGGCCCCCCGCCCGCTACTTTTAGTCTGCTGTTGAAGAACCTCGTCGGCATCGGGCCGCACCACAATTACCCGGACGGAGGAAGGAATCCGTTGGACTCAACCAGGAACGACCGAACTGCTTCGGACGACGTCAAGGTCCACGTGAAGCTGAAGCTTTCAGCCTTGTGGGCGAGTGTGATGTTCTGTTACGTCTATGGGGATTACTTTTTGCTCTACCAGCCGGGGAAACTGCAAGACATACTGTATGGAAACATGGCGCCACTCGGACAGACAACTCAAGGGGTTCTGTTGTTTACCTCGGTCTCGATGGCGATCCCAGCCGTCATGATTTTCCTGTCACTGGCGTTAAAGGCTAACCTCAGCCGCTGGTTGAACATCATTTTCGGCGTAATCTATACGCTGTTTGTGCTTCTCACGATGCCGGGGGCCTGGGCGTTCTACCTATTGTTGGGGAGCGTTGATGTCGTACTTACGGGACTCATTGTCTGGTATGCATGGACTTGGCCTAAGCAGGGAGCAGCATGAAGGGAAATGGCAGGCCTGCAGGAACGTGCGCTCGTGCACACCCGCCTCACGCCGCGACGCGTCCAGACGGTCCCTCATCGGACCCGGCCTCGAGAATTGGTCCGCCATCGCCTCCCACTTCTCCTTCTTCCCGGGAGGATCCGGATACCCAAAGCCATCAGTGCCATTTCGCTGCTCCTCTCGTTAAATTTGAAACCGGCATGGGTGCGCCGAAGCCGGCCCGTCCACGGTCGACGTGGACGCTGCCTGCGAGTTCCGTCCGTCACCGGGGTTGCACGGAGACGAACCGTGCGTAGCGCTGTCTCCAGCTTTGATACTATTCGGCGTGCGGGTTGGCGCCGGTGAGCGCCAGATGCGTTCGCCCCCTGCAGGCGTCGCAGCAGATACACCGTGACAGGCCCTGACATTCGAAGCGTCCTCTCCGGAACCGCCGGCCTTTCGGTCCTTGTCATCATCTCCGTGGTGTTGACGATCGCGCGGCCCCACGTGTCGCCTGACCCTGGCGTCCGGCGACGGTTCCTCCTGATCCTCGCCGCAGCAATCGTTGGCCAGTGCGTGCACTTCGCCGAGGAGCTCGCCACCGGCTTCCACTTGCGATTTCCGGTTCTTCTTGGCCTATCGCCATGGACCCTGACGTTCTTCGTATGGTTCAACCTCGGTTGGATTGTGGTGTGGGTGCTTGCGGCGTTCGGTCTGCGCATCGGCCTCGTGGTGGCGCTCGTTCCAGTCTGGTTCCTCGCACTCGCTCTGTTACTGAATGGCGTTGCTCATCCGTTGATGGCCTTGCGTGAGGGAGCTTACTTCCCCGGTCTCTACAGTTCGCCGCTCGTGGGCCTTCTCGGTATCCTCCTTCTGGGTGGGTTACGAAAGCTCACTCACGCCGAGGAACCGTGGGCCTGACTCGCAGCTGCGCCGCCAGCTCTACACTATGGGTGTCCGAGGTCACAGACAACCGGAGTTATCATATTGACATGACAGACTGGACCGCTGTGTACGTGGAAGTGCCGGAGGGCTACGCCGCTTTCGTTGAAGAACTTCCTGGCGCAAACGCTCAGGGAGCCACGCTCGATGAAGCTCGGGTGAACCTGCAGGAAGCAATAGAGCTCGTGCTCGAAGCGAATCGGGCACTTGCTGAGGAGGCCCTGGCCGGCCGCGAAGCGATCAGGGAACGTCTTCCGGTCACCGGATGAAACGTCGTGATCTCATCCAACATCTCGAGCACAATGGATGTGAACTTCTTCGCGAAGGCCGGCGTCACTCTGTATATGTAAATCGGTCCACGGGTCGATCTTCCACTGTCCCTCGCCACACCGAGGTGAATGACTTCACGGTCGCAAAGATCTGCCGCGATCTTCAGATTCCAGCCCCCTAGCCGACGCCGAACCAGCCGTTTGTACCCGACGCGAACCGCTCGCTGCTGGCATCTCCAGCTCTATAATATTCGGCGTGCGGCTCTCCCCATGGAACCGCAGTCCCGTCGCGCGCCATCATCGAGGACATGCGATGACCCGTCATAAGCGAATCCGTCAGCAGGCCGCCGCCCCGGCATTCGCATGGATCCTCGGGTTGCTGATTGCGATGCCCGTCTCGGGAAATGGGCAGGAGTCACAGCCGACCCTCATCAGGGCTGGAGTCGTGATCGATGGGACCGGCCGCGCGCCGAGGGAGAACGTGGCGATCGTCATTCGCGACGGGCGCATCGTCGCGAAGCGGACGCTGATGGCCGGGTTCACGACGGTGCGAGACCCGTTCGGCCCCTACTATGCGGACGTCGCCCTGAGAGATGCCATCGCTGCCGGCTGGGTCGACGGCCCGCGAATGTTCGTCAGCGGACTCAGCTCCGCATGGTCGCGAATGGGCGTGACATTTTGATCTCAGCTCTGGCCGTGTTGGCGACTGCGTTGGCTTTTTTACTGCGCCGCTCCCGCTGGGCATCGCATGCGCTGCTTGCCAGCCGTCTCTCGTATGCGGCTCTCCTGCTCCAGGCTCTGCTCTACTTTCCGTCAGAGAGCGGCTACCAGATCGGGCCTGTGAAGTGCCAGTGGACGTTTGACTTCGCACTCGGGGTGCACTCTCTGCAGAACTACCCACACATCCTTCTGTTCGGGCTCTTCTTTCTCCTCACGTACGCGCAGCTGTGGAACGTGCGGAATGCGATGGTCTGGTCTGCGGTCGCCTGCATGACGATGGGCCTGTTCGTGGAGCTCGCTCAGGGTGCGACCGGCGCTGGAAACTGTCGAATGCGTGATCTGATTCCGGACGGGGTCGGCGTGCTGATTGGTGCTGCAATCGTAGCGACAGCTCGTAAGGTGAGCCTAAAACGCGTTGCACCCGATGCGTCATGAATGGGCGCGAGGCTTGCCCGCCGCCTGAGGCTCGCGTTCGTCGATTGGCCCGCCCGTTCTGTCGTTCGGCCGCTCGCGAGGAGGAGGTCATCCGGCAGCGTTTTCGCGTCTACCGCAACCTCTCGGCGGCAAAGCTCGAGACGATGATCCCCGTTTCAGAACTGATCGATGCGGCCGTGGCGCACGTGCTGCCCAGCACTGCGATGGAGCCGACCGCGTGGAACTGACGCCTGACACGCCGCGGCTCATCGCTGACGTTAGCCCACAATTCATACGGCAATGAAGCTTGACCAGGAGTTGATTGATGCGATGTTCGCAAAGCATGGCGTACCAGGGCCATGGGAGATCCTGCCCACGACCGGTATGGCGAATCACATCTTTGCGACCAGGGACGTCGTACTCCGCGTGCCGACCGATCATCCCGACGGTGTGGTGGACGCACGGACGGAATCAGTCGCTGCACCGGTTGCGCACGCGGCAGGCATTCTGACGCTGCGGTTGATCGCATTCGATGACGATCAAACGCTGGTAAAGCGACCCTTCTCGCTGTGGGAGCGCGTGCATGGAGAAACCCTCGGCTTCACGAGTCTGTCGTCTGGTCTGACAGCCAATGTCTGGCGAGGCGTTGGTCGCGAGCTCGCCAGACTCCACCTGCGGGTTCGAGAATGCGCCGACCCCGAAGGATATCTCGACAACCCTGAGCGCTACCAGGATGTGGACGCGATTGTGAAGCGACTAGTCGATGCGAAGAAGCTCAACATTGCGACGGCCGCACGAGTCGAGCGCCTGGCCGATGCACTGCGCCCGCAGATCGTCAAAAACACCGAGATGCGTTTCATCCATGACGATATCCACCCGATGAATATCATGTGCTCGGCCGAGGGTGAGCTGCTGGCCATTATCGACTGGGGCGACGCGGGCTGGGGCGATCCCACGCTGGACTTCACCGCCATTCCGTTCGACGCGATTTGCCCGACACTGGAAGGATACGAATCAGAAGCACGCGACGCGCTTGGCATATGCCCCGAAGCACGGATCGCCTGGAACAAGCTGATCGACGCTCTGGATGATCTCTGTGAGATGCCAGAGCGGTCACTGGATCTCGAAGGGCTTCAGCAATTCATACGACTTGGATTCGATAGTACGGACTAACAGGGCGCTGAACCTGAGATGCGTGGAGCTTCACTCCGGACGGTCGTCCCCGTTCAGGTCGATGGTGCGAAGGCGCCACGCGTGTGACGAGGGTTGCTCAGGAGCAATCCTCGCCATCCCTCCCTCCATCGAGCGCTATACTTCAGTTGCCCACCGGTTGGCGCCGGTGAGCGCTAGGTCCGTCAGGCAGCGCATGACGCGCGGGAGGTTGGAATGAACGAAGAAGGAGTACGAACGATGCTCGCTCATCCCACGCCGGAGCTCTATGCTGTTCAAAGCGATCGTGGGCGCCGCACGCGGCTGAGCGGCATGACGTCAGGCGTCAACAGGAACGGAGATCACCATGCCACACGTCAACGGGATCATCCCTGTTCTCACTTACCGTGACATCGCCGCTGCCCACGACTTCCTGGTCGAGGCATTCGGGTTCGACGCGGGAGGTGTTCATCGAACGCGTGATCCGGAGGGTCACCGATGGTGGTTTGTGGCACCGGTGAGCGTTTGGTGACGCTGATGCGCGCAGACGATTTTCGGCGCATGGCGTTGGCCCTGGATGGCGCATTCGAGGCAGCCCACGCAGCCCGACATTCCGGCCGCGTCGAAGCAGCAGCGAAAGGCGGCGTGGACGTCGCGAGATGACGCTTGCGGACAGGTCGCTGCAGAAGCGGTCAGGCCGGACAGTTATGCCATCATTGGAGTCGCGGCCTTCGCGGCTGAAGCGCAGTGCCGTTGGTAAGAGATGAGCGCATCTCCAGGACCCGCTGTCACCGCTTTCAACTGGGGAATGGTCACGCGATCCCTGGCGCAGCCATACCGCGTGCCGGTCTCGATGCTTCTTCTCTTTGCCCTGGTCCCCCTGTATGTCCTGATTCCGGAGCTCCTTCCTCCCGAAACGAGACACGTTCCCGAACTGGCACTCGATCGCGCTCTTCCTCTCGTCCCATCCTGGGCAATTGTCTACGGAGCCATCTACCTGTTTCTGATCCTGCTTCCTCTTTTTGTCGTCCGGCACGAGGAGCTCATCCGGCGGACGGTCCATGCCTACCTCGTGATCTGGATTACTTCATACATCTTCTTCTTCGTCGTCTACCCGACTGCGGCTCCTCGGCCCGAGGAGGTGAGCGGGGAAGGATTTGCCGTGTGGGGCCTGCGTGCACTCTATTCGTCAGACCCGCCGTACAACTGTTTTCCGTCGCTCCATGTCGCGCATTCTTTCGTGTCCGCGCTGGCGTGTTCCCGCGTGCATCGCCGGCTGGGAATCATCGCGATGATCTGTGCGACGCTCGTCGCCTTCTCAACAGTGTTCACGAAGCAGCACTACGTGTTGGATGTGGTCGCGGGTGTCATTCTGGCGGTCGTCGCATATGGCATCTTTCTGCGCCGTTACCGATTCGACCAGATTTCCGAGCTCGACCGGCAGGCCGCCCCTTCCCTCGCACTGTGCGTCAGTGCAGTCGTCGCTGTCGGCCTCGCAATCTCCTGGCTGGCGTACATCTGGGGCGGCGAGACGCAGTTCACATTCGGACCGTGAAAGTCCTTCGTCGCGTCGTGGCAAGTACAAGATCTCTGGACAATGGCTGTTCACGGACGAGCGCGGAAACACATTCGCCAGGCGCGCTCATTTGCAAGGTGAGGCCAAACGATATTTCCGCTGAGAGTAGCCAATGGACAACAACTTCGGCTCACCCGCGCCGCTCGATCCAGGGTGCGTTTATCCCCGGGACGGGCGCGCGTCGACCGATTTCACGATGCGAATGCGTCCCGAGGCGCACGCGGGGCTCACTCCAGTTGCGCAGTATGTACTCAACCTGCATATGGGACTTCGCCGTGATCCTTGGAATTATCGCGCTCTTCATCTTGAAATCCCGTCCTCCCCGAAGGAGCAGAAGCGAGCACTGAAATAGCTGTTTGAGGAGCTCAGATGAAGAAGAATGTCCAGAGGCTCTCGCTCCTCGCGCTTCGCGCGCAATCGCGCTGGCGTGAGCGGTCGTACGCCTGACGCAAACGGCAGTCCGCCTCATGCGACGAGCCGGCACCGCTCACTCGACTCTCGTCCACCGTCCGTCAGAATGCGCCTGCCATCGGACGCCATCCTCGTCGAGCCATTTTCCGAGGGGAGCTCCCTCCGGTGTCTCGGAACCGAACCGGAGCACGTGACCGTCCACGTCGAACACGTGCAGCTCGCGGGAGCCCCACGGAAAGTTCTCCGGCGGATGACGAATGCGGGCACCGCGGTCTCGTAATTCCTCGAAGAGTTTGTCGGCGTCGCTCACCGCGAACCACATCCAGGTGCCGGGATGTCCCTGACTCCCTTCACACAACATCAGGCTCGCCTTGCCGCGACTCACCGAGCCGAAGCCGCCGGAGCCCCAGTCGACCTTGAAGCCGAGAACGTTCACGTAATACTCGACACTCGCGTCGTATTCGGCGACGCGCAGAATGGGTGTGACTCCGGCAACGGTCACAGCTCTCTCAGCCGGCGTTGGCGACTGCTCTTGTGGCATCAGCGACCTCCCGATTTTCCATGTTCGGGGAAGCATATCCCTGCGGGGCTGGTGGAAACGAGCGTGCTGTGGGGACGGGCTCGACCATTGGCGTGGAGCCAGGGGCTGGGCCGGATCCTGCCGCGGAGTCGGGAAGTTGGTCGACCAGCCGGTGCGCTTCGTCCTTGGTGCTATCTGCCATATGTCAATCCTACCTCGGCTGAGGTGCGCGCGCTAACTCGCCTTTGCACCGAACGCGGACACGCGCTACCGTTGCTCATGAGCCTCCCGTCTGGGATCCGGACTACCCTTCACCGCTGGAGTTCTGGCGACTGAGAGAAACGGTCGAGTTTACGCTGGCAAGCAACGAGATCGACGTGACCATGTTCAGGGAATGGGTGGTCGCATCCCTGAGATCTCGTTAGTGGTTCGGATCTGGCTCTCCTGCCGGGGTGCGTGTACAAAGAAGGACTCTCTGTCCTGTGGCTGCGCTGCGCTTGCCACCGGCTACCCTCTCAGCGCACCTCCGGTGCGCGTGGTTCAGCATCACTTCATCGGTCGGCTATTTTCCAGTCCCGTCAAATTTGTTACAAGTTCAAACAAACCGTCCATCCCGCCGTCTAACCCTCCAATGAGCAGCACAACGAGGAGGTTTCGAATGAAGAGAAGTTCCCAGGTCCTGTCGTCCGTACTGACCCTGACAATGGTAAGCATGCCTCTTGCGGCGCAGTCCGACACGTACACGAGCTCCATGAAAGGGCGAAGTCCGGTTACCAGCTGCGATCAGATCGACAGCAACTGGAAGGGTAAAGTGATGGACCGAACCGCGCAGACGCTCTCGGTTCCCGGAGGCTCTGGCGGGCTCACGGTGGCCGACCTGAAGAACAGCGCGATCTATGTCTCGGGAGGAAGCGGCTCGAGCTACGAGATCACAGTCTGCAAGGTCGCTGCTGGAGACTCTGCCGGCGAGGCATCCCAGCTGCTTCGCGGTATCGAAGCTGAAGTTCGCGGCGGCCGCCTGCAGGTGTCGGGTCCCGATGAGGGGAGATGGGCGGCACATCTGATCGTCCGCGCCCCGGCGAATGCAGTGATGGATCTCGCCACGAAGAACGGGCCGATCAGCTTCTACGAGGTTTCCGGACGGATCAACGCACGGGCAACCAATGGCCCCATTTCACTGACCCGATCGTCGGGCAACATCGATGCTTCGACGAAGAACGGGCCGATCAGTCTCGACGGCGGCTCAGGTGAGATGGTCCTGAATGCCCAGAACGGACCGATCGTCGTGAAGCTGCAGGAGATCGAGTGGCGGGGAGGTCATCTCGAAGCCCACACGAAGAACGGGCCGCTCTCGCTGCGGCTGCCTGATGGCTTTCGCTCGGGCGTGGTCGTCGACGCTTCGAAACATTCGCCGGTGACCTGCGATTGCGATGGAGCGCGAACGACGACAACGGGCGGAAAGGAACAGCGGTTCGAGTTCGGCTCGACGGCTCCGGTGATCCGGATGTCGACGGTGAACGGCCCGGTGTCGATCAAAGCGGACGGATTGGTGAATTGATCAGAGAGGGCGGGGGGGAAGAATTCAGAATTGAGAATTCAGAATTCAGAAATGCCCCCGCCCTTTCAATCCTACGCGTAGCTGTTTTTGAATTCTGAATTCTCAATTCTGAATTCTTTAGCGGACGCGATTGCCTTCCTCATCGAGCACGACGATCTCCCGCTTCAATGTTCGGAGCCCCGGCTCGATCTGATCGAGATCGCCTACCAGGAGCAGAGTCGCCTCACCCGGGTTGACGTAGCGCGCAATTGCGGGGGTGATCTGGTCCATCGTCATCGCCTGAATCGCTTCGATCTCGTGTTGCATCTCGGACATGGGTAGACGCATGGCCCAGAGGTCGCCAACCTGCTGACTGACTCTGCCAAGCGATTCGAACTGCTGTGCGTAACCGCGGACACGGCTCTCTCGCGCCATCGTCAGCTCTTCTTCGGTGACAGGACGCGAAGACGCGAGCTCTTCCAGCTCACGAAGCAGTTCCACGACCGACTCGGTCGTTTTGTCTGTCTGCACGCTCCCGCCAGCCCACCACGATCCGCTCTCGCTGAACAACGCCAGGCTGGAGAAGATCCCGTAGGCGTAGCCCTTGTCCTCGCGCAGATTCAGGTTCAGGCGAGTCCGGAATCCACCGCCTCCCCAGACTGCGTCGATCAGTCGAAGCGCGTAGTAGTCGTCGGTATGACGACCGGGAGCGGGAAGGATCTGCATGACGACCGTCTGCGATGCGTCCTGACGATCGATGAGAAAAATCTTCCCTGCGCCTTCCCGTGCTGGAGGCGGCACGGAGATCGGCGCCACCTCTCCTCCGGTCCAGTTGCCGAAAGCCTCTTCGGCGAGAGCGAGTGCCCGCTCCAGGGAGATGTCGCCTGCGAAAATGATCGCTGAGCTTCCCGGCTTCCACCGGTCGCGGTGAAATTTGGCGAGGTCTTCGCGCGTGATCTTCGCCACGGTCGATGGCAGACCCTGTCCTGGACGTCCATAGGGATGCTGAGCTCCGAATGCGAGCATCGGCCGGATGCGGGTAGCGACGCTCGATGGATTGTTCGACTGTTGAGCGAGTGAATCGAGATGGATGGATCGTTCTCGTTCGATCTCCGTTGAAGGAAATTGCGGATCGATGACTGTCTGTGCGAAGAGCTCGAGCGCCGGAGCGAGATTTCGTTCGAGAACGTCGAATCCGGCGGCCGAATACTCTCTCGCTGCAAAGGCCGACACTCCCGTCCCGAGGTCGCCGAATCTGTCTTCAATCTCCAGCGCAGCGAGAGTGCTGGTGCCCAGCGTCAGCGTTCGGGCCACAAGATGTGCGACGCCTTCACGGCCTGGCGGATCCGCCATCGCACCCGCCCTGGTCACGAGGTTCACGGCAACCTTCGGCAGGTCGGTTCGCTCGACGACGAAGAGATCCATGCCGTTCGAGAGCTTCGCAGTCTGCACCGACGGAGCTGAGAATGGGCGGTCCTCGCCGAGGCTCGGAACCTCCGCGCGCTCGATCGCCTCGATTGCCGTGCGGCTCGAGTTCTCAGGGTGGAAGCGGATGAGAAGACGGTTGCGGTGATTGATCCACTGCTCGACCGCCTTCTGTACGCTTGCGGCAGTCACCCTGCGATAGCGCTCGACGTCGTCGTCGAACTTCGCGGGATCTCCGAGGAACGTGTTGTACTGCGCGAGGCGATCGGCTTTTCCGCCGAAGCCGCCGATCCGCTCGAGCCCCGTGACGAAGTCGTACTCCCATTTCGTCTTCGCGCGATCGAGCTCCTCTGCCGACGGGCCTTCCGACGCGAGCCGGCCGATCTCCTCGGTGACCGCCTTCTCGATCGACTCCATCGAGGCGCCCGGCCGCGCCGTTGCAACCACCATGAAGATGCCGGAGATCTCGCTCGTCCAGTGGAACGAAGAGACGTCCGTGGCGAGCTGCTCGTCGTAAACGAGTCTTCTGTTCAGGCGGGAGGAGAGCCCGTCGCTGAGGATCAGAGAGGCCACATCGAGGTCAGCCTCAACCTGGTCGAAATAGGGAACACTCGGCCAGGCGATGTAGGTGCGCTCCTGCGGAACGCGGTCGCTCACGTCGATGATCTTCTCGCCATGCAGCGTCGGAATGAACCGGGCGGGTCGATCGAGTGCCGGGCCCGCCGGAATGCCTCCGTAGTATCGATTGACCAGCGCGATTGCTTCGTCGCGGTCGAAGTCGCCGGCGATCACGAGCGTGAGATTGTTCGGCGCATAGAACGTCTCGAAGAACTCCTTCACGTCGTCGAGGGATGCTGCAATCAGGTCTTCGTGGCTTCCGATGACGGGCCATGAATAGGGGTGATCCGGCGGGTGAAGGTGCTCGGTGACGAGCGTCATAGCGCGGCCGTAGGGTTGGTTGTCGTAGCTCTGTCGTCGCTCGTTGCGTACGACCTCGCGCTGCATGTCGAGCTTCTTCTGCGTCAGGGCTTCAGCCAGCGTCGCAAGGCGATCTGATTCGAGCCAGAGGAGGAACTCGAGGTTTCCCGAAGGCACCGTGGCGAAGTAGTTGGTCCGATCCGAGCTCGTCGTTCCGTTGACTCCTCCTTCACGGAGATTCGCCCCGGCCTTCTCGACGAACGAAAAGTAATCGGCGGCCGCGTTGAGAGAGCCCTGGAACATCACGTGCTCGAACAGATGGGCAAAGCCCGTCCGTCCTCTCCGTTCGTTCTTCGATCCGACGTGATACCACTGGTTCACGTGAACGACGGGCAACTTCCGATCGACGTGAAGAATCAGCTGGAGTCCGTTGGGGAGTGTCTGTTTTTCGAATTCGATGCGTGGAGTGGCTTTCTCTTCGACTGGGTCAGGCAAGTGGGCGAATCCTTTCTGGTGTGCGTACCGATGCAGGCTGTCTTTATACATCAGAGGAGCTCGCAACGTGGGTCGGTGGTGCAATGACGCCAAGTGTCATCCTGAGCGTAGCGAAGGATCCCCCAAAGCCTTCGAGACAGCCGATATTAAGGGGATCCTTCGCTTCGCTCAGGATGACACGAGCGCGTGCTCGGCGCTAAAGCCATTGGCTCGGTGGTGGTAGTGCCGCGGCCACAATTTCTGCAAAGTTCGGGCACACGGGCGAATGGTTGCTTGTTACACTGCGATAAGTTTTCGGTCGTTAAGTTCTGGAGTCGTTCAGCAACGGATGCCACGGGGGTCGTGATGGATGGAAAAGGGTGGGGCATTGGTGTAACCGGATTGTTTGCTGCAGGACTGCTCATGGCGTGTGCCAGCGAGGTGCATGCCTCGACTAGTAAGAGTCGCGACAAGCGCACGACTGCAACGAAGAAAACTTCTTCGACAAAGCTGAAGAAGTCCGCCCCGAAACGTGCTGCGCCCCGCCCTTTGACCGTCGTACTCGACGACCCCGACTACCCGCTCGATGCAGAAGGCCGGCTTCTCGCCATGGAGCTCGGCGGACTCTGGACGCGCGACGCCGGGCGACTCGTCTCGGTTCTGCAGTCGGCTGTGAAGGAGCGGTCTCCAGAAACGCCGCTGACGCTTCTGCTCGCGATTGCGCACGCCGAGACGAACGGCCGCGTGCTGCTCGTCTCGGAGGCCGGAGCAGTCGGGCTCGCACAGGCGACACCGATCGCATATCTCGAGGAGAAACGCACCGGAAAGCTCTTCGTCACCGAAGCGTACACGACGGGAGCCTGGGCGTATTTTCTGAAGAAGCCGCTCAATGACGTGGAGAAGATCGCGCGGATACTGAAGGATCCTGTACATCCGCGACGTTTCGAAGATGCTGGCAGGCTGCTTCAGTCGGCGTTCAAGGTGCGTGCCGAAGGACTGGCTGAGCTCGAACTGCTCGAGCCGTATGCGGGACCCGGCTTCATCGAAAAGGTTCGGAGATCGGATAAGGAGAATCGCGAGCTTCTCGAGAAGCTCGCGGGCATGGTCGAGCGGGGAGCCTCACGGGAAGAATTCACGATCATTCATGACAATGCCCAGGCGAAGTACAGATCGCTGCGTGACATTCAGAAGGTCTCGTGGAAGCGCTATGAGGCAGAGTTGACCGGCGCGCGCGACGAGCTCCTTCGTAGGACGTACGGTCAGGATCCCGCCTCGATCATCAGGACGAGGGCCTACGAAGCGTCGGAGCTGCTCGCGCGCGAGCTGGATGACCGGTTCTCGCCAATCAGCATGGCCGGCTTTCTCGTCGATCACATGCAGACCAAGCTTGCGGAAGCCCGCGCCCTCGGCGTGGCGGAACCGGAGCTCGAACGGGTGACCGCTGGGCTGTACAACGGCGGTGGCCACAACATCAAGCGGATTATGTTCGGACTCCTCACCAATCTTCCGGAGACCCAGAATTACATGCGCAAGGTCCCGGCAACGCGGGAGCGACTCGATCGCGCTCTGGCGCAGGCGGGTTCCTGAGTTTCACTGACGTGCGAACCTCAGATGAACAGGAACAAACCCGGTACGAGGCTCGTCTACACCAGCGACCCTGAAGAGGCGAAGCGGCTCCGCGAAGAGTCGCAGGCCGTCGTCGTCCGGGACGCCATTCCGGGAGAACAGACCGTCCGCGTCGCGATCGACCGCAAGCGCGGCAAGGGACGTGCCGTCACCGTCGCGAAAGGCTTTCGGCTCACGGCGCCGTCGCTCGAGAAGCTCGCGACGACACTCAAGAAACGCTGCGTGGCCGGAGGCTCTTCGGAAGGCGACGAGATCGTGATTCAGGGGGAGAAGGTCGAGCTGGTCGCCGAGCTGCTCGCGGGATTTGGATACCGGGTGAAGAAGAGTTGAGGGGAATACGCATTTCCCCTCTCTCCGTGTGAACGGGGAGAGGGGCAGGGGAGAGGGGCCGCGCAGGGAATTCGAATGCAGCCGAATGGCAGGATAAGTGGCAAGCTCCCAACGCCCCTCTCCCGGCGCGCGAAGATCTCGCAAGCCCTCAACTTTTCCGCGAGTTCCGCGCGCCACCCTCTCCCCGACTTCGCGGGGAGAGGGGAGCACGACGGCCTGTCGCGACCAAACACAAAAAGGGCGGCCCGCAGGCCGCCCTTTCTGTTTCGACTGAAAGGCTGACTCAGTACCTGTACATCTCCGGCTTGTACGGGCCGTCCTGCGAGATGCCGAGATAGTCGGCCTGGTCTTTCGTCAACCGTGTCAGCTCGACTCCGAGGTGGTCGAGGTGGAGCCGTGCAACTTCTTCGTCCAGTTTTTTCGGAAGGACGTAGACCTTCTTCTCGTACTTGCCGTCGTTCTTTTGAAGCTCGATCTGCGCGAGCACCTGATTGGTGAATGACGCTGACATCACGAACGACGGGTGTCCCGTCGCGCAACCGAGGTTCATCCGGCGCCCTTCGGCGAGAATCAGCACGCTGTGTCCATCGGGAAAGACCCACTCGTCGTATTGAGGCTTGATGTTCACCCGCTTGATGCCCGGCAACTTCTTGAGACCGGCCATGTCGATCTCATTATCGAAGTGGCCAATGTTGGCCACGATCGCCTTGTCCTTCATCCGCGCCATGTGATCGGCAGTGATGATGTCCTTGTTGCCGGTCGAGGTGACGAAGATGTCGACGGTCGACACGACGCTCTCGAGGGTTCTCACCTCGAAGCCTTCCATTGCGGCCTGAAGCGCGCAGATCGGATCGATCTCGGTGACGATGACTCGCGCACCCTGGCCGCGGAGTGCCTGTGCGCATCCTTTGCCGACTTCGCCGAAGCCGGCGACGAGTGCGACTTTCCCGCCGAGCATCACGTCGGTCGCGCGGTTTAGTCCGTCGATGACCGAGTGCCGGCAGCCATAGATGTTGTCGAACTTGCTTTTGGTCACCGAGTCGTTGACGTTGATGGCAGGAAAGAGGAGAGTGCCTGCTTCCATCATCTGATAGAGCCGGTGCACACCGGTAGTGGTCTCCTCGCTGACTCCGCGGATGTCGGCAGCGACGCGCGTCCAGCGGTCGTTGCCCGTCTTTGCCTCGCTGCGGAGCAGATCGAGGATGACGCCCCACTCTTCCGGATCTTCATCCGGCTTGAAGTCGGGAATGCGTCCGGCAAGCTCGAACTCGCGCCCCTTGTGCACCAGAAGCGTGGCGTCGCCGCCGTCGTCGACGATCAGCGTCGGCCCGCTGCCGTCCGGCCACATCAGCGCTTCCGAGGTACACCACCAGTATTCTTCGAGCGTCTCGCCCTTCCAGGCGAATACCGGAATGCCCTTCGGAGATTCCGGCGTGCCACCGCTTTCCGGCCGGCCAACGACGACAGCCGCGGCAGCGTGATCCTGAGTCGAGAAGATGTTGCAGGAGACCCAGCGAACGTCGGCGCCAAGCTCGACGAGTGTTTCGATCAGGACTGCGGTCTGTACGGTCATGTGAAGCGAGCCCATGACCTTTGCTCCGGCCAGCGGCTTTTCGGCGCTGTACTGCTTCCGGACCGACATCAGTCCCGGCATTTCATGTTCTGCGAGGCGGATTTCTTTTCGGCCGAGCTCGGCCAGGGAGAGATCGGCAACCTTGTACGGTTCCCGTCCGGCAGCGGAAGCCTCCGCAAACGGATGGGTAGTTTCGATGGTCGTTGTAGTCATGAGACGTCTGAGCTCCTTCGGAAGTGAGTAAAGCGGACAGGGACCGCGACGCGGACCCGATCGGTGGATTGTATCAAAGTGGCTGCAGGAGCGGGTGGCCCCGCCCAACCAGCATAACGCATTGAACCTGTACCAATTCCGTTTCGGCGGAGCGCTGGAGAGACGCTGTTGCGGAATATACCTGCGGTCAATACGTGGAGCCAGGGTCCGACCGGTCGAGCGCCGTCCCTAATCCCCCGCGACGAACACGTCCATCTTCCATCCCTCAGGTTGGCGCGAGAAGCAGGCGCGGTAGCCGATAGAACTACGGACGTTGAACGCGTCTACCCAGCCTTCTTTTCCATCGGCTGTCACTACCTTCCTCCATAGAGCCTTCCTGTTCCCGGATCGAACCGGATCATCCGCCGCGATGCGGACGAACTCGTAGCCGAGAGACGTATGCCCAGTGGAAGAAGGATCCCGGCTCACCTTGAGGGTTGCACCGGGCCGGATCACAACGAGATGCTCGAACGCATCGAGGTCTCCGGGCCATTCGCTATACGGATAGGGTGCGCAGAAAATCTGGCTGCCGCTCGAGGCCAGGAAAGAGCCTCCAAGTTCCAGCACATCCTCGAGCTGCGGCCAGAGGGAGGACCCGGGATCCTCCGGGTGCCACATGGTGTTGAAGTGGTCGATACCTCCTTCTTCTCCGAACGACGTGCGTATCCGCGGATTGAGCGTGGCGAGGAGTGCGGAGTGATTCTTTTCCCGTGCGGCGATGAGCAACCCGTCCCGGAACTTCGCAAACTCTCGATCGCGAACTGCATGGTCGACGGGAGGAAGTTGACGGATCCCGCTACGTTCCGGCGGGGGTGTGGCGAGCGGGCTCGGCCAGCGGCTCTCGACATCAGACGTTTCGGTAGCCTGAGCCGTCGAAGTCGCAGTCGGGGGGGGCGGATTGTTCGGCGGTGTCGGAGCGCACGCGAGCATCAGCAGTGGAATCAACAGGAATAATGGCCTCAATCGGTCTCTCCGTTGTGGATGATGAGCAAACATGCTGCCTGAAGTCAGAACACGCGATCGAGTGCGGAAGAGGAACCAGCGAGCCATCCTTCGCCTCGAACAGATGACCTCTGACGCTCCGGGGTTCACAACTCCGTCACCCAGCCCCACTCCGAGTCCTGCATAATCCTCTTTTCACAGGAGCCAGAATTTTGACTGATAAGCTGATTCATCTTGCCGCCGTCGTCGCGTTCTCCCTCTCGTTATCGGGGGTGCTTTCCGCTCAGGAAGAGGTGCCCGCGATGTCCTTTGAGGAGTACGAGCCGAAATCGACTCTGGTCGTACCGCAGACTCCCGTCACCCGGGCGAAGTTTCCGTTCATCGACGTCCACAGCCACCAGCGGCGGACAGCTACCGAGGAGGCAGTGAATACGCTCATCACCGAGATGGACAAGCTCAACATGGCGGTGATGGTGAATCTCAGCGGCGGGAGCGGCGCTGAGCTCCGTCAGGGAATCGAGAATCTCAAAGGGCGGCATCCACAGCGATTCGTCGTTTTCGCAAACGTCGATCTGCGGGAGATCGACTCTTCAGGATTCGGCGAGAGAGCAGCCAGGCAACTCGAGGATGACGTCCGGGCAGGCGCTCAGGGTCTGAAGATTTTCAAAAACCTCGGGATGTTTCTCGTGGATGCGAGCGGCAAGAGAGTGCCGACCAGCGATCCGCGGCTCGACCCCATCTGGCGCAAATGCGCGGAGCTCGGGATTCCCGTTCTGATTCACACCGGCGAGCCCTCCACATTCTGGCTGCCGCATGACAGGTTCAACGAGCGGTGGCTGGAACTCAAGGAATTCCCCAACCGCAGCCGTTCGGGAGATCAGTTCGCGTCATTCGAGCAGACGATGGGCGAGCAACATGATCTGTTCCGGCGGCACCCCAAAACGACCTTCATCAACGCGCATCTCGGATGGATGGGCAACGACCTGGGACGGCTTGGAAGGCTGCTCGACGAGCTGCCAAACGTGTACACCGAGATTGGCGCTGTGCTCGCCGAGCTCGGCCGCCAGCCGAAAAATGCGCGGGCTTTTCTGATCAGGTATCAGGATCGTGTGTTGTTCGGAAAGGACTCATGGGCACCGAGTGAGTACCCGGTGTACTTTCGGGTTCTCGAAACGGATGACGAGTACTTCGATTACTACAGGAAGCGTCACGCATTCTGGAAGATGTACGGATTGGACCTTCCGGACGAAGTGCTGAAGAAGATCTATTACAGGAATGCGCTGAGACTCATCCCGGGAATCGATCCGGCGGGATTTCCGGAGTGACGGTACCCGGCGCGCCTGCGCGCCCAGTTCCTTCGCACTGCCCGATCGTGCTCGAGGCTGCTGTGCCCGGTCCAGAGTTCCCATCCCGGCACACTTCTTGGTACGCATGAGCTCGTGGAAGCTCGCGGATGTCCCCGTTGCTCTGCCGCCGTGAGCGAAGCCTCGCGTTTCTGTCCCGCCTGCGGAGCCCGCATGCCAGCCTTCACGGAAGGCCAGCTGATCGACGGCAAGTACGAAGTGCTCGAACGCCTCGCCGAGGGAGGGATGAGCGAGGTGTACAAAGTCCGACACCTTCACCTGGACGAGCTGAGGATCGTGAAAATCATGCGATCCGATCTGGCCCGTGAAGAGAGCACATCCGAGCGGTTTCAGCATGAAGCGAAGCTCGCGAGTCGCGTAAGTCACCGCAACATCGCAAGCCTTCACGACTTCAGCCGTCTCGAGGACGGAAGCTTTTACATGGTCTCCGAGTATCTCGATGGCTACACGGTCCAGTCGTGGCTTCACGAGAAGGGACGTATCGAGCCGCTCGTCGCGATCGAGATCGCGATCCAGGTTCTCACAGGGCTCGAGGCCATTCACAAGGCCGGCGTGGTGCACCGGGACGTTTCGCCCGACAACATCATGATCGTGTCCGATGACGAGGCAGATGATCCGCCGGGATTCATCGCGAGAATTCTCGACCTGGGGATTGCCAAGAGTCTGGACGAGGACGAAGGGGGGCGGACACAGACGGGGGCGTTCGTCGGGAAGGCCCGGTATGCCTCGCCGGAGCAGGCGGGTCTGCTGGGCAAGGGCGAGACGATTGACCAGAGGAGCGACATCTATTCTCTGGGAGTCACTCTTTACGAGATGCTTTCGGGCACGGCGCCGTTCGATTCACCGACGCCGGAGGGTTACCTGCTCAAACACATTCACGAGACTCCGGCGCCACTAACTGCTGCGATGGGCGGGGCCGCGATCCCCGCTGGACTTGCGCAGATTGTGGAGAAAGCGATGGCGAAGGACCGAAACGGGCGCTTTGGCTCCGCAGCCGAATTCAGAGGGGCGCTGAGCGCTCTTCGTGATCAGAAACCTGCGGAGCATGCAGGTCCGTTGGTGGCCGCAGCGGCCGCGCCGTCCAGGCCGGTGAACAGCAGCATGAGCAAAGGGCGAGAACGAAGTCGCCTGGTCGCCCCATTGATCATCGCTGCGATCGCGCTGCTTGCGCTCAGCGCGGCGTGGGCCGGCTGGCGCGCTGCTGAGGGCGGTCAGAAGACGGACACCGTCCGGATTACGCCGGGGCCCGTCTTTCCCCCGTTCGCGGCGACACCGCCGCCAACGGAAAGCGCCGTCGTGGAAGGAGACGCCGGCTCGTACGCGATCGTCGAAGAGCTTTCTGATCGTGCTCCGGAAGAGAACCTCGAAAGGGAGAACGGCGAGAGCGAACGCGGAACCCCGAACGAAACTGAGCGCGAGGCCGAACGCGATCCCGATCCGGCGGGCGAAGCGCCGCCTGCGACCCCGGATTCCAGAGTCCCGCCCCGAGCCGCAGCGACGCCTGCTTCCACGCCGCGTCCAACCCCGGCACCGACGGTCGTTCCGCGAACGCCTCCTGCATCCCGCTCTCCACGACAGGACAGGCAGCGGCTTTCCGAAGCTGAGGCGGTCGACCGATT
Organism: Thermoanaerobaculia bacterium; assembly: GCA_041748075.1. Classification (GTDB taxonomy): domain Bacteria; phylum Acidobacteriota; class Thermoanaerobaculia; order Gp7-AA8; family Gp7-AA8; genus JBGSYJ01. The sequence continues at coordinate 57,229 of JBGTDX010000022.1, read as the reverse complement.
GCTGGGGTTCGTTTCGTCGACCTACTACTACCCTGTACGGCGCGAATGCATCACCACGCGCAGCCTTGGCTTTGAGAACGAAGGCTACACGGTCGAAGTCCACGGTGGCGGCTGTCCCGGCGATGAGCGCCAGCGCCGTCTCGGAGTCTGGAGAGTCGATATCTGGACGGGAGAGTTTTTCGTTCGTAATGCGAACGGAAAGTTCGTCGAGCCGTGACGGGCTGACGAATGGACTCAATGAGTTGCGCGACGCTGGACATCGGGTGATTCTTCGGTTGGTTCAGAAGGCGCTTTCGTTTGTACTCACCACACTGGAGTGACGCGCCGCTAATTCGTCTGAGTCAGCTCGCGGTGCAGTGTCGCGATGAATCGTTCGGCAGTGATGAACGACCATCCCCACGATGCGTACTTGTCCAGCACCTTGTCCTCCTGAAGTTGCTCGAGTGTGCGCCCGCTCTTCAGCCCCTGATCGACGATCTTCAAAGCATCTTCGACCATGACTCGATACGCGGTCAGGTCAGCCATCGTCGAGAGCGGCCCGTGACCGGGAATCACCTTCGTGTCCGAGGGAAGCTCCGCGATGACCTTGTCCACATTCCTGATGAGTCCTCGCACACTTCCTCCCGCATCGATGTCGATGTAGGGGAAACGGCCCGCGAAGTAGTTGTCGCCCATATGAACGACTTTCGAGCGGGTGAAAAAGATCACCGAGTCCCCGTCGGTATGACCGTTCGGAAAGTGGACCGCACGGATATCCTCACCGTTGATGTGAACCGTGAGGTGATGATCGAACGTGATTACCGGCAGCGAATCCGGGACCGGAGGCTTGCCGTCGGCTCTCGACGACAATCGTTTTCGCACGTTCGTATGGGCGATGATCGGAGCCGACTCGCCGAACACTTCATTGCCGCCCGTGTGGTCGCCGTGATAGTGGGTGTTGAGGACGAATTTCACCTGCTGATCCGAAATGCCTTCGAGGGCGGCCATGATTTTCGGTGCGAGTGGTGCGTACTGATCGTCTACGATCAGAATCCCGTCGTCACCAGCGGAAACGCCGATGTTTCCACCCGCTCCCTGCAGCATGTAGATGTTGCCGGAGACTTTCGTGGTTGTGATCTCGACCTTCGATAAGTCCTGCTGCGCCGTCATCGGAAGGGAAGCGACGCAAAGTGCGATAACAATCTTCAGACCCTTAGTCATCGAGCCTCCTTGTGAAGGGGTATCTTACCCGTTCCCTTCGATCCGCGTAGGATGTCCCCCGCATGAGATCGAGAATGTCCGATGCGGAATTCGAGAAGCTGGTGGAAGAAGCCCTCGCTGAGTTGCCGGACGAATTCCGCCTGCAGATGGAGAACATCGCGATCGTCATCGAGGAGGAACCGGAGGATGATGACCTCGACGAGGTCGACATCGGCGATGACGAGCTCCTTGGGATCTTCCGAGGAATTCCGCTGACTGAGCAGTCTTTTTCGGCTCTGCCGGCGCTGCCGAACCAGATCGCCATTTTCCGCGGACCGATTCTTCGCATATGCCGGTCGAGGCGCGAAGCCGTGCGGGAGATCCGCGAGACTGTCATTCACGAGCTCGGACACTTCTTCGGACTCAGCGACGACGAAATGCCGTTCTGAGTGACAGCGCGTCACTCGTCAGCAATCACGCTGTGGACGAGGCTGATGGTCGCGAACGTGCCTATGATCCCGATAACGGGTACCCAATCAATCATGGTGAACTCTCCTGCTTATGATGGTTACGGCGACAGCCTCTCGAGGTTGCCGGGCCGGGTCTACACGTAAAACGCTCCCCGGGTGGAAGCGGTTAACAGGTGATTCGAGGCAGCTCCCCGAAAAGCCGGCTCGAGAGACCTGTGGTTATCCGATTGTGACCCGCGTTACGCAGATCGAACATTCTCTTGCTCTTCCGGCACGTCTTTGGCAGATTTGCGGAGCATGATCCCTGAGATATCCAACCGCGGGCATAACATGCCCGCCTCTCCGATCCGGAAACTTGCATCTCTGGCGGATGCGGCGAAGCAGCGCGGAACTCACGTCCACTACCTGAATATCGGCCAGCCAGACCTCGAGACTCCCGAAGCGATCCGCCGTGAGCTCGCGGCGATCGAAGACAAGGTTCTGTGCTACAGCCCGTCGCCCGGCACACCGGACTTTCTCGCCTGGATGTGTGAATACTACGCTTCCGCAGGCATTCCGATCTCGGTAGAGAACGTGATCGCAACGACGGGAGGCAGTGAAGCGATCATCTTCGCGATGATGGCCTGCGCAGACGAGGGTGAAGAAATCCTCGTCGTAGAGCCGTTCTACACGAACTACGCGGCATTCGCGACTATGAGCGGGCTCCGCCTCGTTCCGGTCACCAGTCGCGGTCGGGACGGGTTTCACCTTCCGCCGCCCGCCGTGTGGGAGCGTGCGCTCACGCCGGAGACCCGGATGGTGCTGCTTTGTAACCCGAACAATCCGACCGGCACGGTGTACAGCAAAGATGAATTGATGCAGGTTGCCGAGTTCTGCAGGCGCCACGATCTGTTCCTGGTTTCGGACGAGGTGTACAGAGAATTTGTTTACGACGGGCGAAAGGCCATGAGCGCACTGGAGCTCGAGGGCTTCGAAGGGCAGGTCATCGTGGTCGACAGCCTGTCCAAGCGGTTCAGCGCCTGCGGCATCCGGCTCGGAAGCCTCATCTCGCGCAACGGGGCGATCATCAAAGCCTGCATGAAAATGGCGCAGGCCCGCCTGTCCGCGTCGGGAATCGCGCAACGCATTGCCCTTGGGGCGCGAAACCTTCCGCCGGATTACATGCAGACCGTAATTTCCGAGTATCAGATGCGGCGCGACATCCTGTTCGAGGGGTTGCGTTCGATGCCAGGGGTCTTTCTCACCAGACCCGAGGGGGCGTTCTACTGCGTGGCTCGGCTCCCGGTGCGCGATAGTGACGACTTCGCGGAATGGCTACTACGCGATTTCCAGCATGAGGGAGCCACGATCCTTCTGGCACCGGCCGCCGGCTTTTATGCGACGCAGGGACTCGGCACGAACGAGGTGAGGATCGCGTACGTTCTGGGCGAGGAGGCACTCAGGAACGCCCTCGAGGTCCTTCGCGCCGGACTGGCCGAATACCGAAGCCTCCGCGGCCTGGGCGAGGATGAGCTTTTCGATGCCCCATCGGCGGCTCACCGCTCCTGAAACTCCCGATGGCTCGCTGGAAGCAGATTCTGCATCGCGTCGCACATCAGCTGGAGTCGCAGTTCGATCTGCGCCGTGCCGATGTCGGTGGAAGACAGGTCGACCCGGCCGACATCCATATCGTGCCCTATCGCAGCTTTGGTAGCGCGCAATCGCTTCATGTCCGTGGGAGGGTGTTGCGGGATAGAAATATCACGCCGGCGAGTGAGCACGAAAACGTCTGGCGCAACGTGGTGAATGCCTACAAGCGGCTCGCGACAGATGAAATCCCCGGAGCGCCTGTGTCCGCCATGTTCCGCGACACTCTGGTGACTTCGGAATCCGATCATGAGGGTTACTTCCATTTCGAGGTTCCTGCGGCACTCGATGCTTCGCATCATGGCTGGCACCAGGTGGAGCTTCGTCTGAGTGACGGCGAGGAAAGGGAACCCGTCAGCGCCAACGTGCTCGTGCCTTCATCAGATGCTGAATACGGAATCATCAGCGACCTCGACGACACGGTCGTGGAGACGGGCGCCACCGCACTCACGTCCATGGCCCGCACGGTTTTTCTTCACAACGCGCACACGCGGATTCCTTTTGAAGGGGTCTCGGCGTTCTATCGCGCGCTGCATCGCGGAAATCGGGGAGAGGAGCTGAATCCGATTTTCTACGTGTCGAGCGGGCCGTGGAACCTCTATGATCTCTACGCCGACTTTCTCGAGTTCCAGGACATTCCGGCAGGCCCCATCATGCTCGGGGACTTCGGGATCGAGGAGGATAAGTTGATTCATGCGTCGCACGATGAGCACAAGATGGCCGCAGTTCGCGGTGTCATGAATGCGTATCCTGCGTTGCGCTTCGTTCTCGTTGGAGACAGCGGGCAGCGTGATCCGGAGATCTACAGCCAGATCGCCCGGGACTTTCCTGGCCGCGTGCTCGTGATCTACATCCGCGATGTGACCGTTCCGGAGCGGGATAAAGTCGTCCACACGTTGCGCGACACTCTGCTCGCCGAGGGTACCGAGATGGTGCTCGTAGAGAACTCGCTGGCGGCGGGAGAGGATGCCGTGAAGCGCGGGTTGATCCCGGCTGAACGCCTTGCGGAGATCGCCGAGGAGAAAAGCCATGACGAGGAAGCCAATGAGGACGATTCGTGACGATGCCGTGGCTTTGGTACGACTCCGCCTTTCACATAGCGAGCTCATTCGTTACACTCATCCAATCGAAGTCAAACTGGTCATCCGCGGAGAGTCGCGGAACCTCGCCGTTGTCGCCGGCGATCCGATGGAGGATTGATGAATCTGCCCGAGCTCCTGCGCCTGTCGCCTGCGCTGTTGAATGCGTTGGTAATCGTGGTGATGCTGCTGCTGATCCTGCTGATCTCGTACCTCCTGAGGGCCAAGGTATTCTGTCAGTACCTTCATCAGATGACGGGAATCGATCTGTCGCCTTCGGAAGTGAAGGATGCGTTCCGACGCAGAGGGCGTGATGGCGTACGGGAGTTGCTGCTGGACCGGACGATTCGGGCCGACCTGGAAGAGAATCCGCCGTTGATTCCCCCTGATGTCCGGTAGCCGAGACGCTACAATCTAGGACATGGAGCATCAATCCCTGGAAGAGATCCTGGCTGCGGTCCCTCTTTTCAAACTCCTCGACCCGACTGAGCGCGCAGGATTGATGGAGGTCCTCGAGCGTCGGGAAAGCAATGCGGGCGAAACGCTCTTCAACTTCGGTGAGCCGGGCGACTCGCTCTACATCGTGGCGGAAGGTACGGTGGAGCTTTCCGTTCGCGACACGTCTGGAGCGAGGATCGTTCTCGCGGAATGCAGGCGGGGAGATTTCTTCGGCGAACTTTCCTTACTCGACGGAGGGGCGAGGACCGCAACCGCAACGGCCGTGTCGGAGTGTGAGCTGGTCGTGCTCGATCGCGAGGATCTCATACGGTTTCTGCGCGCTCACCCCGACGCGGCACTCGACCTGCTCACCATCATGGGCGAGCGGCTGCGCACGACAGACGCGCTGCTCCGCTCCCGCGTGTCCCGCAACATCAACGCAGAGATGGAAATCCGCTCAACCGTCATCGAGCGCATTGCAGACACGATCGCCGCATTCGCCGGAAGCCTGACCTTCCTTGCGCTCAACGCGCTATGGTTCATCGTCTGGATCGTATGGAATACGCTTCCGGGAACTCCGAAGTTCGATCCGTACCCCTTCGGTTTTCTCACGATGGCCGTCTCCCTCGAGGCAATTTTTCTGTCGATTTTCGTCCTCGTCAGCCAGAACCGCCAGGGAGCGAAAGACCGCCTCCGCGCCGACCTCGATTACCAGGTGAATCTCAAAGCGGAGCTCGAGATCGCACACCTGCATGAGAAAGTCGAGTTCCTCACCGAGGAGTTGCTGGTGAGATTGCCAAGGCCGGCACGGCCGCCACCCAGTCGTGAGTTCTGAGTTGTGAGTGGAGAGTTGAGCAGTTCGGGCTCTCCCTCTCCCCGCGAAGTCGGGGAGAAGGGAACTCACAACTCGCAACTCAGAACTCACAACCCGGGCGGGCGGGAGGGGCTACCGGAACCGTCGCGTGCGCGCCGCCCCCTTCGACTTCGACTCCACGTACGCCGCTACACCGGGAATGGTACAGCGCGGGATTTCCTGGCCGAGCTTCTGTTCGATCTGCTTGACCATCGAGGTCTCGAGCCACGTTGCGATGGTCGACACGATTCCCAGCTCATTCGCCCGCGCGGTGCGGCCGGCGCGATGGATGTAATCTTCGACCGTCTCCGGGATGTCGAAGTTCACCACGTGCGTGATGCCTGGAACGTCGATACCGCGTCCGGCGATGTCGGTTGCCACCAGGATACGGTGCTCACCCTTGCGGAACTGATCGAGTGCTTTGACCCGCTGCGACTGCGTGCGATCCGAGTGAATGCGCACAACCGGATGTCCCTGCCTCTCGAGGATGCTCGAGAGCCACTCGGCGTCGCTCCGCTTGCGGGCAAAGACGAGCGTGCTTCCCAGCTCCTGCTGCAGGAGTGCCAGGAGCAACGGACGCTTATTCTCGGGCATCACCAGGTACAGCCTGTGGCTGATTCCCTCCGCCGCGCCGCCCTCCGGAAGGATGTCGATCCGTTTCGGATCTTTCATGAACTGCTGGGCAAGCCGTTCGATTGCAGGAGGCATCGTCGCCGAGAACATCATCGTCTGGCGCTCTGAGGGAACTTCCTTGAGCACTGCCTGAATCTGTGGGAGAAAGCCGAGGTCGAGCATGTGGTCGGCTTCGTCGAGAACGAGTTTCTCAATCTTGTCGAGCCGCACGTTCCTGCGCTGCATGTGATCGAGAAGTCTTCCGGGAGTAGCGACGACGATGTCGGGCTTGTTTTTCAGGTCGTCGATCTGCGGCTGCATCTTCACCCCGCCGATCAGACAGACGGTGCTGAGCTGGTGATCGCGTCCGAAGAGATCGAGAAACGCTTTCGTCTGGAGAGCGATCTCCCGAGTGGGCGAGAGGATGAGTCCACGCACGCCCTTTCCGTGAGTCAGGTGCTGGGCGATGGGCAGCACGAAGGCGGCGGTCTTGCCCGAGCCTGTCTGCGCCAGGCCGATGAGGTCTTTGCCTCCGAGCGCGAGAGGGATCAGGGCTGCCTGAATCGGCGTGGGATGCTCGAAGCCCAGTTCTGCAACACTTCGAAGGATTGGCTCACTCAAGCCGAGCTCGTCAAATTTCAGACCGGTGACGGGAACCGGGTGGGACGGTAGATCGCTTTCATTCATGGGGAGGTTTTACCACGACGCAACAAGGCAGAGAAGCATGCATTCCCCACGGGCGAACGCGGCGTGAAAGGGATTAGTGCGGTATCCTCAGACTCGATGACCCCCGTGCCTCTCTACGTTCATCCTGCCGAGGCACGGCGGCAGTTCCGGGAGTTCGCGGCGAAGCCGATTCTTCGCGACGACCTGGCGCGGGGAGCGCTGCTGATTGCCCTCGAGGAGTACCCGTCTCTCGATGCGGGTCGCTATCTCGCGGAGCTGGATGCGCTCGCAACGCGCGTCATCCAGCGCTGCACGCCCGGCGAGCCCGGCATTTTCGTACTGGGGCACCTGCAGGCGGAGATGTTCGATGTCGACGGCTTCCATGGAGATCGGGAGCATTATTACGATGTCCGTAATGCCTATCTCAACGAGGTGATCGATCGGAAAAAGGGCATGCCCATTGCGCTGTCGATCATCTTTCTCCATGTGGCTCATCGCGTCGGGTTGAATGCCGCTGGGGTCGGGCTTCCCGGGCACTACATCGTCAAAGTGCAGTTCGAGCTCAACGAGGTCTACGTTGATCCGTTCAGTCATGGCGAGACGCGAACGCTTCAGGAGCTCGACATCCTGCTTCAGGAGCTCAGCGGTGGCCAGATGAGGCTCGAGAGCGAGATGTTGCGAGGGTGGACCGAACGACAGACGCTCATCCGTGTGCTCGCAAATCTTCAGAACCTCCATACCCGCGCTGGTGAGCCTCGGAAAGCCGTCTCGGCACGCGAGCGCATGCAGGAGCTCGCAGATGCCGCCCCGGAGGGGGTGGAGCAGGTGACCTGAAGATCTCTTTGACGAGCTGCGTGGACGAGGAGGAACTCCGGCCCACTCGCGACGCCGGTCTCGAGCGCGATCAGCCGGAGTCATGCAGCCCAGGAGCGAAAGGGGAGCGAGCAGCAAAGCGAATGGTCGGGAAAGAGTCATGGCAGGCAGGATAACGCGCATCACGACTCGCGGCTTCTCCGCCTTGATGTCCGTTTGAGAATCCAGCGTAAAACGCGCACTTTGACAGGCCATCGTCGCTCGCGGGAGGGAAGCCCGAGACTCCGTTCGGCGCGGTCGAATGCATCTTCGATCAGCGCGTCGTGCAGCGGACGGAACAGAAGCGGCCAGGTGACGCGTGCCAAGCCCTGAGCCTGCATCAACAGACTGTGTCGTAATCGCACGCCGCCGGTCGGGAGCACCTCCAGATACAGACCGTGCGTGCCGTCGAAACCGCGTGGGGCAGTGAATCGAAAGCGAACGCTCTCTGCCGCGGCGTACGCTTCCACGGTGTATCGGATCGGGCCATGGCCACCCTGCGCGCCGACCGCGAGCGGACGATTCATTCTCATGGCCGGCCAGCGGTCTTTCGGCCAGAGCCGGTCGTCTTCGGAAGCAAGGCTGTCGATCAGCGCGCCGACGGACTCGAGGGGTGCGTCGAGAACGCGCTCATGAATGTTGCGAATGTTCATCAATGTGTTCGAGTCGCCGTTCGGCCCGGGGCGCGCTCCGATTCCTATCATGCGGCAGGAACCGCGTCGATTCAACGCCGGTTCGCTATGATGCTCCGCGATGGGCAAAGCGACCGGAGATTCCGACGACCCGGCCGGAAGCTCTCTCCGGCAAAGGGCCGGGCTGATTTTCGGACCAGCCGGGTTCCTGATCCTGCTCGTCGTCCCGGCGCCCGAGGGAATGTCGGTTGCGGCCTGGCGGACAGCCGCGATGGCGTTGTTGATGGCGATCCTGTGGATCACCGAGGCCGTGCCGATCCCCGTGACGGCGCTTCTTCCGATCGTTCTATTGCCGCTCATGCGCATTCAGGACGTCGCTGCGGCAACAGCTCCGTACGCGAACCCCGTGATCTTTCTCTTCATGGGAGGATTCATGATTGCGCTCGCGCTCGAGCGCTGCGGGCTGCACAGGCGACTGGCCTTGAACATCGTCGCTCATTCGGGAACGGGATCGGCACGGCTGATCGGCGGATTCATGGCAGCGACCGCGTTTCTCAGCATGTGGATCAGCAATACGGCCGCGGTGCTGATGATGCTTCCGATGGCCACGTCGATCATCGCCCTCTGCGCGGAAGAGGGCGGGGATCCGGAAGAGGAGCGCAACTTCTCGGTTGCGCTGTTGCTGGGTCTTGCTTACGCCGCGAGTATCGGAGGGCTCGGTACGTTGATCGGAACTCCGCCGAACGCGCTGCTTGCCGGGTTCATGAATGAGACGTATGGCGTCGAGATCGGATTTGGTCAATGGATGCTCCTCGGCGTTCCGCTGGTTCTCGTCTCGCTCCCCCTCACATGGCTGATTCTGACCCGGTTTCTCCATCCCCTGAAGGGGAGCGCGTTTGCTTCCGGCGCGGAAGTCATCGCGCGGGAGCTCGCGCAACTCGGAAGGCGCCGCCGCGACGAGACCATCGTGGCGACGATCACAGCGGTGACAGCGCTTCTATGGGTCATCCGGCCCTTGCTCGATCCGTACGTTCCGGGCCTCAACGACACAACGATCGCGATGGCAGGCGGCTTCGCGATGTTCGTGATTCCGGTGGACGGGAGCTGGAGACGCTTCGGTCTCGAGTGGAAGGACATCGAACGTCTTCCCTGGTCGGTGCTGCTTCTATTCGGTGGGGGGCTCGCGCTGGCGGACTCGATTCAGAAGACGGGCCTGGCGGTGTGGCTCGGGAGCAGGCTGGGTGCGCTGGAGGAATGGCCAGTGCCGCTCGTCGCTCTCGCACTGACGGTGGTGGTCATCTTCCTGACCGAACTGACCAGCAATACGGCGACGGCGGCAACTTTTCTTCCGGTCATCGCCGCGATCGCGACCGGGATGAGCATCAATCCTCTGCTGCTGGCCATTCCCGCTGTGCTGGGGGCAAGTTGCGCGTTCATGATGCCTGTGGCTACACCGCCGAACGCCATCATCTACGGAAGTGGCCGCCTGTCGGTTCCGCAGATGGCGCGAGCGGGAGTCTATCTGAACGTCATGTTCTCGATCCTGATCCTGATTCTGGTCTTCACTGTCGGGGATTTCATTTTTGGTCTGCGATAGCGTGGGCCGTGTCGAGTCATTCGAGAACTGTTATTAGTTGGAGGGTTTTTCGCACCGCAATGACACTCGAACCGCTTATAATGGCATTTTTACAACCTTCAGCGCGGACGCACCTGATGATCCAGTTTCATTCGCTTCAGATTCGTGACCTCGAGCCCTTTCTCGAGCGTCACAAGTCGGGCTTTACGCTTCGCAGCGAGTTTGATCTCGACGTCCTGCTGCGTCAGGTCCTGCAGAAGGCGTTCGAGTTCGTGCCTTCGGAGTCGGGCTCCATTCTCCTGGATCATCCAGCGCACAAGGTTGCCGATAGAGAGAAAAACCTTCTGTCGTTCATCGCCGCCTTCGGCTCCGCGAGCGAGGGCCTGATCGGAAAGACGTTGTCGGCAGCGAACGGAATCGCTGGCCGGGTTTATCAGACGGGATTGCCATACCTGTCGGCCAACGTGAGTACGGACCAGTTTTTCTTCTCGAAGTTCGACGAGTCGACCGGCCACAAGTCCGAATCGATTGTCTGCGTGCCCATCTACATCGGCAAGAACGTCTGCGGGGTGCTCGAACTGATCAACGGGATGGACGGGCAGCCCTTCACCGAGCGGGACATGGCGCTGCTGGAGATCTTCGCCGGCTATACGTCGTTCACTCTGTTGAATGCGCTCGAAGCAAAAAGAGCGCAGGAGCTCGCGAAGAAGGACGACCTCACCGGTCTCTACAACGACCGCTGGTTCCATGTCAGGCTCAGCGAAACGATGCTCGAGGCCGACGCCAGTGCGCAAGGCTGCGTCCTGCTCTTCATGGATCTGGATGACTTCAAGAAGATCAACGACTCGCACGGCCACCTGGCGGGCAGCCAGGTGCTGCGCGAGACCGGGTTTCTGCTCAGCCGTGTGGTCTCGCATGAGTCAGCCACCGTGTCGCGCTACGGCGGAGACGAGTTCGTCATCATTCTCCCGGAAACCTCTGAGGAAGGCGGCATTGAGGTGGCCGAGCAAATCCGGAAAGCCATCGAACAGAACGTGTTTCTCGAGCACGCCTATGGTTTCGGAATGCCGGCTCGGCATCTCAAGAGCTGGCTGACGGCCTCGATCGGAGTGGCTCACTATCCTCCCGGGCGATCGCGCTCTCTGGAGATCGAGAAGAACGACTTGCTCAGGCGCGCCGATGCAGCCATGTATGAGGCCAAGAACCGGGGCAATAACCGTGTCGTGGTCGCGGGCACTGCCCAGGCCGCTTCGGGCTTCTTCGGAGCAAGCTGAGCGAAGGCGATCCGAAGTGTTCGCAGCCTTCGGAAGGTCATCTTTCATCTTTCGCCGGCGGGCTCCGGTTTGCTATCTTGAGGCAACGCTTTCCCGCTCACTCTCACACTCATCATTCTGCAGTTCCCGGAGGCATCACTTGGCCAAGATTACGGCGGAGTACATTTGGATCGATGGACAGAAACCGACACAGAAGCTCCGCTCGAAGACCAAGATCATCGACGGTCCCGTTCATAAGCTGAGCGACCTTCCCGAGTGGGGCTATGACGGCTCGAGCACCTACCAGGCATCCGGTCACTTCAGCGATCTGAAGCTCAATCCGGTGCGGATAGCGCCCGATCCTCTGCATCGCGACGACGACATACTCGTACTGTGTGAAGTATTGAATCCGGACGAGACGGTGCACTGGAGCAACAAGCGCGCACAGCTGCGCGAGATTTCTGAAAAGTACGCCGATCACGAAACCTGGTTCGGCATAGAGCAGGAGTACACTCTATTCGACGGAAACAAACCCCTCGGGTGGCCGGACAAGGGATTCCCGGCGCCCCAGGGCGGTTACTACTGCGGCGTAGGCGTCGACGAAGTCTTCGGACGCGAGATCGTCGAAGCTCATGCCGCGGCCTGCATCCGTGCGGGCATCCAGATCGCCGGAACCAATGCCGAGGTGATGCCGGCACAATGGGAGTTTCAGATCGGACCACTTCCGCCGCTCGAGATGGCCGACGAGCTCTGGCTCGCCCGTTGGCTTCTGTACCGAATCGGCGAAGAGTATCTGGTGAGCGCGACGCTGTACCCGAAACCTGTCAAGGGAGACTGGAATGGAGCGGGCGCCCACACGAACTTCAGTACCAGGGCAATGCGCGAAGACGGAGGCATTGCTGTGATCGAGGCGGCGATGGAGAAGCTCGCAAAGCGTCACGAGGATCACATCAAGGTGTATGGGGCCCACAACGAGGAACGGCTGACAGGGTTGCACGAGACCGCGCCAATCCACGAGTTCCGCTACGGTGTGAGCGACCGCGGTGCGTCCGTCCGCATTCCAATGGCTACTGCAGCACAGAAGAAGGGTTACTTCGAGGACCGGCGTCCCGCCGCGAACATGGATCCCTACGAAGTCTGTGCGATTCTGATCGAGACGGTCTGCGGGGAGTAGGGGGAAGTAGACAGTAGACAGTACACAGAAGTCAGGAGTCAGGAGCCCTCCCTCCCGAGGGACCTGAGGGACTTGTCATCCTGAGCGAAGCGAAGGATCTTCTTGCGAGGCACGATCCACTCGAGAAGATCCTTCGCTTCGCTCAGGATGACACATGGTTCAGCACTCGCGCGTGAGATGTTCTTCTCGCCGCGACGGCTCCTGACCACCTCTGCGCTACTCCGCGCTGCTCGTCATATTCGGCACCGAGAGCAGGAAGCCCGAGGGGTACATTTCGAATGCGTCGAGATAGTCACGCATGACGGCAATGTTCGTCTGGTGATAGAGCGAAATGTACGGTATATCGTCGGCCAGGATCCTCTGCGCCTCGTCGTAGAATTGCTTGCGCCTCGGCTGATCGAAGGTGGAGCGTCCCTGCTCGATCAGCTGATCCATACGCGGGTTGATGTAGTACCCGCGGTTCTGTCCCTCGGGCGGAACGCTGGCCGAGTGGAAGATGACCTGGTAGAAATCAGGATCCGGGATTCCACCTCGAGAGAGAGAAAACATCTGGAAGTTGCCCTTCTGAATGTCCTCATAGAAGGTCCCGAACTCGTTCGACTGGATCTGCATGTCGATTCCGACGTTCTTGAGCATCTGCTGAATGATCTGTGCCCTCTGGTTGGCTTCGGGATCGGTAGAGGTTTTGAAACTGAGTGTGAAGCGTGACCGGGGGCCGTCACCATCCGGATCGGGGTGCCCTGCCTGATCGAGTAGCTGTTTCGCTCTGGCCGGATCGAAATCGTACGAGGGGAGTCCCTCCGCGCGCGCCCAGTGGCCTGGAGGGAAGATGGATTCGGTCTTGGTTCCGTACCCGAGGAGCAAGTCGTTGATGATGCGGTCTCGATCGATCGCGTGCGCAATCGCCTGGCGTACAGGCTTCTTGGCGAGAATCGGATCTCTCATGTTGAACGCGAGATACTGGTACGTGGCACCCGGTTCCTTGAGAACCTTGAACTCGGGGTTGTTCTCGAACCCGGCCACCTGATCGAACGGGATGTTGTTGATCTCGAAATTGATCGAGCCGCGGCGCAGCTCGAGTACGCGCGTCGTGGCGTCGGGGACGATGCGCGCGATCACCCGTTTGATGTTCGGCGTACCGAGGTGCCAGTCGTCAAAGGACTCCATGACCACACGCTCGTCTGTGGTGAACTCGGTGACCCGGTACGGGCCTGCACCGATAGGCCGGGTCTTGTAGACCTCAGCGTCCGCACCGCGAGGCACGATGCCGAGATTGAGATTGGCGAGGATGCCTCCGTTCGGTTCGCTGAGACGGAAGATAACCGTACGATCGTCCGGCGCTTCGATGGAAGCGACCGCCGCATAGCCCGACTTCTTTCCCGAAGCGAAGTCTTCGGCCATGAGTGAGTCGTACGTCCACTTGACGTCCTGTGCGGTCAGGGGACGTCCATCGTGGAACTTGAGGTTCGGCCGCAGATGGAAGATCAGCGTGCGATCGTCCGGAGTTTCCCATCGCTCCGCCAGATCGGGAGCGTAGGTGTTCTGTTTCGTCACGGCAATGAGGCCACTGTAGATCAGGTCGAAAATCCGTCCTGAGGCATTGTCATTTCCGATACGGGCATCGAGATTGGTCGGGCTGCTGGCGAATGCGATCACCAGATCCTGCTGTGGGTTTCCCCGCCCGCCGCCGGCGCCCGATTCGCGGCCTCCACATCCGAATGCGAGTGCGAGGGGAAGGATCAATGCTGTGATGAAGATCGTTCGTTTCATGTTGACTCCTCGGGAGCTGTTTATCGCTCTGACTGCCTGATTACAAGAGGAATGCCTAAATGAATCGTGGGGTCCGGATTGCGGATTGTGAGACCCCCCTCCGACGGGTCCCAGTCTGCGGCGAAAAGAGGGCAGGGTGCGGGTCCCGCCACCCAGGAGCAACAGGACTGCGTATCCGAACAGCAACCAGCTATCATGGGTCCGCCAGTTGCCGTCCTCCTCAGGAGCAATCAAACGCTGATGACTCGAATTCGCCGCGCCCTCACCTTCCCGGTTCTCTTACTGCCCCTCGTCCTTGTCTCCTCGACCTCCGCTCAGACTGAGCCGCGGCCAAAAGTCATCGTCGTCGGTTTCGACGGAGTCGACGCCCGATTTACGGAACAGTGGATGAATGAAGGAAAGCTGCCGAACCTGGCTCGCCTTCGCGCCGAGGGCACCTTCCGTCCGCTATTGCCGACCCTTCCGGCACAGACGCCGGTCTCATGGTCGACATTCTCGACGGGGATCGATCCCGGACGGACGGGAATCTTCGACTTTCTCCGCCGCGACCCGAAGACGTATCTGCCGGTGTTCGCAGCGATTGAGGAGACGACCGAGCCGTTTCTGCTGGGCAAAGGAAACCGCTGGGCGGCAGCGGCAATCACGTTCTTCGTCGTGTTCCTCTTCACGGGCCTGATCCTGAAGCTCCGGCTGAGCTGGCTGATGGCCGGCCTGATCGCCGCGGTCCCGGCAGCGCTCGCAGCATGGGGAGCCTCCTCCTGGACAGCCGAATTCATCCCGACCAGCCGCCCTTCCGCCGTGAATCGAAGGCAGGGGATTCCGATGTGGGATGTCGTTGCGGCTGAAGGGCTGAAATCGAAGATCGTTCACGTGCCGATCACGTTTCCAGCCTCCGATCTCGCACATGGGAATCTACTGTCCGGCCTCGGCGTGCCCGACGTTTCGGGACGCGTCGGGAAGCCCTTCTACTTCACGTCGGAGCTCGACCTTCCCGGCGGCGGATCGAATGAGTTTTCCATCGAGGTCGTGCAGCTCGAAGACAACAGAGGGGTGATCGAAACCGATATCGTGGGTCCGCCGAACAAACTGTTTGCCGAGCCGAAATTCATCTCGACGCCGATGACCATAACGGTCGCGGAGGATCGCGCATCAGTCCAGATCGAGCTGGGGCGGCAGAAGATCCCTCTGAGGCCCGGAGAATGGAGCGGGTGGACGGATTTCGAGTTCGAGTTCAATCCGTTCATCAGGGTCCATGGCATTAGCAGGTTCTACCTGCTCAGCGTCGCTCCTGAAGTCAGGCTCTATCTTTCGCCCATCAATTTCGACCCCCGCAGTCTGCCTCTGGGATTTCGTATTTCCTCGCCGGCCGACTGGGCGCCTGCCCTGGCGGAACAGTTCGGACCGTACAAGACGATCGGCTGGGCGATCGACACATGGGCCGTTTCAGCCGGGTTCGCCACCGAGCAGATCTTCTGGGATGACATGGTGTGGACTGTCGATCAATACAGAAAAATGTTCAGAGAGTTTCTCACCGAGGACAACGACCTGTTCGTGCAGTGCTTCGAGTTTCCGGACCGGGTGGGACATGTGTTCTGGCGAGCGATCGACCCGGAACACCCGGCGTACGACGAAGATCTGGCCGCCAGGTGGGGAGACAGCATCCTGAAGTCCTATCAGATCATGGACGCGATCGTAGGCGAGGCGATGGAGGCGGCGGCGCGGAGCAATGCGACGCTGATCATCTTGTCAGATCACGGTTTTGCGAGCTTCCGCAAAGCGGTGAACTACAACACCTGGCTTGTGCAGAACGGCTACATGGGACTGCGGGAGGGAGTCGAAGCGAAAGAGAGGAACCTCGAGATTCTGTTCGATCAGGGTCAGTTCTGGGAAAACGTCGACTGGTCGAAGACGCGTGCGTACGCCCTGGGGCTCGGTGAGGTCTATATCAATCTCGCTGGACGTGAATCGCAGGGCGTCGTCCAGCCCGGGGCGGAGTACGATGCGCTCAAGCGGGAGCTCGCTGACGGTCTGGAGGCCATGATCGATCCGGAGAATGGAGCCCGGCCGGTCTCGCGAGTTGTGGCGCGCGAGGAAATCTACGAGTCGTTCGACCCCAACGTGATGCCCGACCTGTTTGTGACCAACACGGATGGTTACCGCGTGTCGTGGCAGACCTCGCTTGGCGGAGTCCAGAAAGAGCTGCTCGAGATCAACAATGAAGTCTGGAGCGGCGATCACTGCTCGGTAGATCCGGAACTGGTCAAGGGTATTCTGTTCGTGAATCGAAAACTCACGACGGACCGCAGTCCCTACATCGCGGACGTCTATGCGACGGTTCTCGACGTGCTCGGACTGGAGCCCCCTTACAAGCTGGACGGCGTCGCGTTGAGGTAGCGTAAAGAGACATGGACTACAAGAATCTATTGATGCAGGTTCAGAAAACGATCGCCGTTCTCGAGACTTCTGAAGATGCGCGCACGACGATCTCGTCGGTTGCCGACACGATTGCTTCGAGTTTTCAGGACGAGTTGGGTATCACCGGCGGACGGCTTTTCGAGTACCGCGACGATGGTACCTACCAGCTCGTGCACCGCTTCGGTGAGAACACCAGCGGTCAGCTGGGAATCATCGTGCCTCGTGATTACAGGCCGCTCGAAAAAGCCCTGGAGAACGGCGCTGTGGTGATGGACCGGACCGACCAGGGGATCGATCCCATTCTCGAACAGGAGCTCGGTGCGGAACGCTTCGCCGCTATTTCGGTCGGCGACGAGGACTTTATCCTCAGTTTCAACGTCGCGGCAGAGCTGAGCCGCGAAGACATCCTGTTCTCGCTGAACCTCATCCGGTATTCGATCAATCAGAAGCTCAGAGCGGACAAATACCAGACCGTGCTCGCAGAAGCGCAGCGCATTCAGCAGTCCATCCTGCCCAACCGCATGCCGAACTACGAGGGGTATGACATTTATGGACGCACCGTTCCCGCGGAGATCATCAGCGGCGACTTCTACGACTTCATTCCGGTAACGGATTCGATCGTCGGCCTGGCGATCGCCGATGGAACGGGACATGGTCTTCCCGCCGCGCTCGTGGTACGGGATATCTACATGGGGCTTCGGATGGGAGTAGACCGCGACTTCAAGATCGTCCGGACGATTCAGAAGCTCAATCACATCATCCACCGAAACAAGCTGACGACGAAGTTCGTTTCCCTCTTCTACGGCGAGCTGGAATCGGTCGGAACGTTCATTTACACGAACGCGGGTCACAACCCCCCCTTTCTTCTGAAGGGCGACAATTACGAGCTGCTCACGGCCGGCGGTATGGTCCTCGGTCCGACCCCCGATGCCTCCTACACGCGCGGATACGTGAAGGTCGAGCCCGGCGATATCCTCTGCCTCTATACGGACGGGATCGTCGAAGCCAACGACGGGGATGAGCAGGAGTTCGGACTCGAGCGACTGAAGGAGATCGTCCGGAAGAACCGAGGCGCTTCATCCCAGGAGATTGTGGGACTAGTGCTTCATGCGGTGGACGCATGGGGCCCACCGGGCCAGGACGACCGCACCATTGTCATTGTGAAGGCGGTGGGGGAGAGAGTAGACAGTAGACAGTAGCCCCCGCGTCCACCAGACGGCAGATTGTGCGTCTCTCGCCAAAATTCGTTCTGGATCATTGCGGGCGCGAGTTTACCTTTGCTGCAGGCGCTTTCAATTTCAGGTGGGGATGCCCCGACGGAGGGCGGACTGTATCGCCTACTTCACATGAAAAGGATTAACAATTGGCCGACATCCTCTACATCAACGGTCGCTACACCACGACGGACGAAAAGGTCATCGGAGTCGAGGATCGCGGATTCCAGTTCGGTGACGGGGTCTATGAAGTCATAAAGTTTCTCGACCGGCATCTGCTGTTCGTAGACGGGCATTACCGCCGTCTGATGTCGGGTCTCGAAGAAATCGAGATCCCGAATCCGTGGGATGCGGATTCATTCAGCGAAATGTGCAGGCGCCTGCTCGAGCGTACCGCTTTCACGGACGGAATCCTCTATATCCAGGTGACGCGCGGCGAGGCGGAACGGGCGCTCTTCTATCCCGAGGACCTCGAACCGACAGCGATTGCATACACCCGCCGGTTCCCATTTCCGGATGCGACGAAGAAGGAACGTGGTGTCGGGGTAATCACCATGCCCGACATCCGCTGGAAACATTGCAACGTCAAGTCGATCAACCTGCTGGCAAACGCGATAGCGCGCAAGAGGGCGCAGAGGGCCGGGGCGTACGAAGTGCTGTTTGTGGACAGCGAGATGGACGTGCGTGAAGGCGCGAGCTCGTCGTTCTTTGCTGTGCGCGAGAGCCGGCTGGTGACGCACCCCACCGGGCCGGCTATCCTGCCGGGTATCGTCCGTCACGAAGTGATCTCGCTCGCTCTTGCGGAGACGATTCGTGTTGACGAGCGGCCGGTGCATGAGTACGAGCTCTACAGGCTCGATGAGGCCTTCATCACGAGCACGACTCAGGGTGTCATGCCGGTCACTCACGTCGATGGCCGTCCTTTGGGATCCGGCCGGCGTGGTGAGATCACCAGGCTCCTGCAGGAGCGTTTCGACGCTCTGGAGCGGAGCTCGCGGTGAAAGAGCTGTCAAGGTGCCCCTGGGCGATTTCCGACCTCGCGATTCTTTACCACGATCGTGAATGGGGTGTCCCGGCACATGACGACCGGGTTCTGTTCGAATTTCTGATCCTCGAGGGGGCGCAGGCAGGTCTCAGCTTTTGATACGTTCATATGGGATCTTGCCGGCGGTGCGCCCGTGGACAACCGCATGACCTCGGCCAGACAGGTGCCGGCAAGTACGCGGGTGTCGGATGCGATGAGCCGGGAGCTGCGACGGCGCGGTTTCAAATTTGTCGGCACGACGATCATGTACGCCTACATGCAGGCTACCGGGATGGTGAACGATCACCTCGTGAGCTGTTTCCGGCATGACGGTGGGGAAGGCTCGTGCGCGGAAGTCGCGGTAGGTGCTTGCTCGCGGAATGTACCGACCTGTCATCCTGAGCGAAGCGAAGGATCTGCTGAAGAGGATCGAGCACCGCAAGACGAGATCCTTCGCTTCGCTCAGGATGACGTGGCCTCGCTCAGCATGACACGGTGGTTCGTCTCCCCTTCACCGGCGCCCCGCGCCGTTAGGTTGCCCGGGATGGCAGGATGGCGCGGCTCACAAGACACCTGGATCTCGGCTACTCTGGCAGAGGTTGATTATCGGCCAGCCCCTCGTCGCATCCTTCGTCAGCCGCATGCTTGAGAAAGAACGACAGCGACTCGAGGTTGATACGGAGGTCCACGCTGCGAAGCTTGATGCCTTCACGCCGGCTGAGCTGGACGGGCGCGAAATTCAGGATCGCGCAAATGCCTGCTTCGACCATCGCCTCGTAGACTGACTGCGCCTCGGTTGCCGGAACGGCGATGATCCCGATCTCGACGGAGTTCTCGCTGACGACCGAGGAGAGGGTCTCGGGAGGCAGGATCGGGATTCCGCTCTTCAGTTTCCGTTCGTGCTTTTTCGAATCGGAGTCGAGGAGTGCGACGATTCGAAACCCGCCGCTGTTGAATCCCTTGTAGTTCGACAGTGCGATCCCCAGGTTGCCTGCGCCGGCGATGACGACGTTGCGCACCTGATCGATGCCGAGCGTCGCAACCAGATGCTCTTTCAGGCGAATCACATCGTAGCCGACTCCGCGGATTCCGAACTCGCCGAAGTGCGCCAGATCCTTGCGAATCTGCGCGGAATTGAGGTGGAATCGCCTGGCCAGCTCATGCGAGGAGACCGTCTTCTCGTTCAGAGCCTCCAGGAACGTCAGGCAGCGGAGGTATACCGAAAGACGCTCAGTGGTCAGTTCAGAGACAGAATCCATTCCGGGAGGCTGGCGGTTGGACATGCGCACGGGTGGTTACTGGTTCGTCAACAGGCCTGTCGCTGCCCTCAGTGCCGTCTGAAAGAGTGGCGTTGGAACGAGACCGATCAGAAGAATCCCGATCATCGAGATCGCGAGTGCTCCGGTCGTGAAAACTCCCCCGGCAGTTGAAGGAGTCGACTCGACCGGCTCCTTCATGTAAAGAAAGTAGACGACGCGGAGGTAGTAATAGACCGACACGATGCTGGTGAGAATCGCAATGATGGCAATTCCGACATGCCCCGAATCGATGGCAACTTTGAAGATGTAGAACTTGGAGATGAAGCCCGCGGTCGGCGGCAGCCCTGCGAGCGAGAACATGCAGAGTGCCAGCACCAGACCATGGAAAGGCTTGCGGAAGCCCAGACCCGCGATGTCATCGAGCGTCTGCGCGTCGTTCTGGCTCTTCTGCAGGAGTGAGACGACACCAAAGGCTCCGACGTTCATCAGGACGTACGTGAGGGCGTAGACGGAAACGGCGGCCACAGCGTCTTCCCGGATCGAGATCAGCGCGATCATCATGTACCCGACATGCGCGATACCGGAGTAGGCGAGCAGGCGCTTGAGATCGCGCTGCGCGATGGCGACGAAATTGCCGATCACCATTGAAAGGATCGCGAGGACTGCAATGATGCTGGTCCAACGTGCCGCGTCCGAGACCGGCACGACAGCCGACAGGATGCGCATCAGCGCGATCAGCGTCGCCGCCTTTGGTGCCGTTGACAGCCATGCCGCGACCGGTGTCGGAGCGCCCTGGTAAACGTCGGGAGCCCAGGCATGGAACGGCGCGAGCGCAAGCTTGAACCCTATGCCGCCGATCATCAGAATGAACGCGACCGAAAGCAGCGGCGTGACCGCCCCCGGCTGCTGCATGTACGCCGCGAGGTCGTGCAGGTGAGTCGAGCCAGTCGCACCGAAGAAGAACGCGGTTCCGTACAGAATGAACCCCGTAGCGAACGCTCCCATCAGAAAGTACTTGAGACTCGCCTCGTTCGAGATGATGGATCGACGGTTGTAGCCGACGAGTACGAAAATGCAGATCGAGAGAATCTCGAGCCCGAGGATGATGATGAGCAGGTCCAGGCCTTTCGCCATCATCATCATTCCGGCGGTTCCCCAGAGCAGCAGGGCGTAGAACTCACCGCTCTCGATCCGTTCGCGCTGCAGGTAGTCCCGCGCATACATCGTGGTCAGGAGAGCTGCCAGAAGGAACGTGAAGTCGAAAAGGCGGGTGATCGGGGTGATCTGGTACGTTCCGCCGAAGTAATTGCCTCCCACCACGACGAACTCGGCGAAGAACGTCGCCACCAGACCGATGATCGTCAGTGGCGCAAAGATTCCGCGCAGCTTCGAATTGAAAGCTTCGCAGAGAATCAGCACGATTCCCGTTACGCAGAGGATGATCTCCGGAAGGATTGCCAGCAGCCAGTTCTGCTCGAGAAGTGGGCGGATCATCGCTCACCTCCAGCCGAGAGAGGTTGTGGGTTGTGGGTTGTGGGTTGTGGGTGCAGGCTCGACGCCGGGGTCAGTGGATCGGCCACCACGCTGCCATGCTTTGTCAGAAGCATCTGGCTGCTCTCACCCTCGCGCACCGTAACGAGGAGTTGCCTGACCGATGGCTCCATCTTTTTCAGGAACGTATTGGGATGGATCCCTATCCAGAACATCAGAATGATCAGCGGGATCACGGCTGCCAGCTCGTTCCAGGCGATGTCGGGCATCGTCCGGTTCTCCTCATGAGTCACCGGGCCGAAGAGCACCTTCTGGACCATGAGAAGAAGGTAAAGCGCCGCGAGGATCACACCGGTTGCTGCGATCACGCCATACCAGGCATTCGCCTGAAAGGCTGCCGTGAGAATGAGGAACTCACCGATGAACCCGTTGAGGCCCGGAAGCCCGACCGAAGAGAGCACCGCGATGACGAAGAGAACGGAGAAGACGGGAACGGTTCTCGCGAGACCGCCGAAGTCCGCCATCAGGCGCGTATGCCGCCTCTCGTAGATCACGCCGACGAGAAGGAACAGCGCGCCGGTCGAGATCCCGTGATTGACCATCTGAAGAATCGATCCCTCGATCCCTGCCTGATTCATCGCGAAAATCCCGAGAACGCAGAAACCGAGGTGCGAGACTGAGGAGTAGGCGACGAGCTTCTTCATGTCGGGCTGGACCCAGGCCACGAGCGCGCCGTAGATGATCCCGATCAGCGCGAGCGTGATGAAGATCCACGAATATTTGGCCGTCGCGTCCGGGAACATCGGGAGCACGAAACGCACGAGGCCATAGGTGCCCATCTTCAGCATGACGCCTGCGAGGATGATCGACCCGCCCGTCGGCGCCTCGACGTGGGCGTCAGGCAACCATGTGTGGAGCGGGAAGAGCGGAACCTTGATCGCGAATGCCAGGGCGAATGCGAAGAAAAGCCACATCTGCGTCTGCATCGGAATCGCCAGACCGTACAGGTCGGTGATGGCGAACGTCGGGATGCCAGTGACGTGATAGTTCGTGAATGCGAGATAGATGATCGCGACGAGCATCAAGAGCGATCCGGCCATCGTGAAGAGGAAGAACTTGATCGCCGCATAGATCCTGTTCGGCCCGCCCCAGACGCCGATGATCAGGTACATCGGGATGAGCATGACCTCGAAGAAAATGTAGAAGAGCAGGAGATCGAGCGCGATGAAGGCGCCGACCATCCCGACCTCGAGGATGAGCATCGCGAGCACATACTCTTTGACATGCTTGTGGATCGAATTCCAAGACGCGAGCAGGACGACGGGGGTCAGCAGCGTCGTCAGCAGAACAAGCCAGAGCGAGATGCCGTCGACGCCGAGGGCGTAGTTGATTCCCCAGTCCGGAATCCAGGGAATCTTCTCGACGAACTGAAAGCCGGCTTCTCCGTCCCGGAAGCCGCTGAGCAGCGTCAGCGAGATCAGAAATGTGACCAGCGAGACAAGCAGGCCCCCCGCCTTCACGGCGCCCACGGCGCTTCGGGGGAAGAAGGCGAGAACGATCGCCCCTGCCAGCGGCAGCCACAGAATGATGCTCAGTAGATTTGTCATTGGTTCCTACACATACACCCAGATGAATACAATCACGCCGAGGAAGAGCATCAGGGCGTAATTGCGAACGTTTCCGGTTTGAATGAACCGCATCAGATCGCCCATCGCAGCGGCGATATAGCCGAGAAGACTCAAGGTGCCGTCGATGATGGCGTCGATGACCTTCCAGAGGAATGTCGAGAACCGGTTGAGCGGCGTGACGATGGCGCGATCGTAGGCTTCGTCCACCCAGTACTTGTTCTCGAGTGTCCTGACGAGTGCCGGATTTTGTGCCTCGAGCCGCTTGTCGGATGCGAGCGCCTTGTCTCTGTAGAGCGACTTTGCCAGAGCCCATCCGCCCAGCGCTACGAGCGTCGAGATGACCATCACGGCGATCTCGGGACCGGCGGGAATCGCGAAGACACCCGGCGGCAGGCCCGCGACCTCCGGAAGTACTCCATGGAGCCACGTCTCGAGAATGTGCGGGAAATGAACTGCGTGACCGATGAGATGGGGGATTCCGAGCAGGCCGCCCACCGCAGAAAGAGCGGCCAGCACGATGAGCGGAATCGTCATCGATGATGGGGATTCATGCAGATGATGCTCCTGCTCGTGCGTGCCCCGGAACTTCCCGTAGAACACCAGATAGAACATCCGGTACATGTAGAACGCCGTGAGGAACGCGGCGATCGTGCCCGCGGCGTAGACAAATTTTCCCAGAACCGGAAAGTACGGCGTGACGAGCGCTGATGCGAGAATCTCGTCCTTCGAGAAGAAGCCGGCCGCGAACGGAAAGCCGGCGATGGCGAAGGTCGCGACGGCGAAGGTCCAGAAGGTGATCGGGATCTTTGGTTTCAGTCCGCCCATCGCGCGGATGTCCTGTTCGCCGCCCATCGCATGGATGACCGAGCCGGACCCGAGGAAGAGACAGGCCTTGAAGAACGCGTGCGTGACGAGATGAAAGATGGCTGCCACGAAGGCGCCGACTCCGGCCGCCATGAACATGAATCCGAGCTGCGAGACGGTCGAGTAGGCGAGGACTTTCTTGATGTCGTTCTGTGCGACGGCAATCGTGGCTGCGAGCAGCGCAGTCAGCGCACCGATGACCGCCACCACCATCAACGCCTCGGGTGCTGCGCGGAACAGGACGTTTGAGCGGACGACCATGTAGACGCCGGCCGTGACCATCGTCGCGGCGTGGATGAGTGCGGAGACAGGCGTCGGGCCGGCCATGGCATCCGGCAGCCAGACGTAAAGAGGGATCTGCGCGGATTTACCGCACGCACCGAGAAAGAGCAGCAGGCAGATCGCGATGAGCACGCCCTGTGCGATTCCCCCGCCGGCAACGGCCGCGGCGACCCTCTCGAAATCGACCGAGCCGATCCAGGTGAACATCAGGAACATGGCGATCAGGAATCCGAAGTCGCCGATCCGGTTCACGATGAACGCCTTTTTCCCTGCGGCAGCCGCAGAATTCTTCTCGTAATAGAACCCGATCAACAGATACGAGCAGAGTCCCACGCCTTCCCACCCGACGAAGATGAAGAGGTAGCTGCTGCCCAGCACGAGGATCAGCATCGCCGCGAGGAAGAGATTCAGATAGGCGAAGTATCGCGAATACCCTTCTTCGTGGGCCATGTAGCCCACCGAATAGAGGTGGATCAGAAAACCGACCCAGGTCACAACGAGCACCATCACGATCGAGAGCGGATCGAGCTGGAAGGCGATGTCGGTCCCGATACCTCCTGAGAGGAACCACTCGTAAACGACATTGAGATGGCGTTCGCCGTGCTCGTAGGTCGAGACGTACTGGAATGACGCGACTGTGGCGAGGATCGCGGTTGTGAACGTCGTGGCGAGGGCGACGAACGTGACGAAGGACTTACCCGCCCGTCTGCCGAACAGCCCGTTCAGCAGGAATCCTATGAAGGGGATCAGGGGGATGAGGCCTAGTTGGTTCAGCATATGCGGAGGCAAAGATGAAAGATGAAAGATGAAAGATGAAGAGCCGCCTCCCTACCCGGGGGGAGGGGCTTCATCTTTCATCTTTCATCCTTCATCCCTGCCTTTTTCTCCTCGCGTCGTTGTTGCAGACGCGAAGAGGCTCCGCGTCTGCTATTCCTTGTTTCTGTTTCTTTCTACGTAGTCTTCGGATGATGCCGGATCGAGCTCCCATCGGTGCTTGTCCCGGCTTCGTTCCTTTTCTCCGAGCTTGAGCTCTTCATCATCGGCATAACTGACACCCATCGCCCTGCCCATCTCACCGACGTCATTCTGGCCGGGCGTAGCCGTGCTGCCCCCGACCGTTTCATCCCCACCGGATTCGGCATCCTCCCATCGAGCGTCGACATCGCCTCCCGAAAGGCCGGGATTCGTTCCCGGATTGTTCCGGAGGCGTTCGGCAAGCTGCTCGCTTCCCGCCTGAATGTCCGGAATCGGCGGCTCGATCTCATCGTCGATTCCGTTCCGGTTCTTGTCACTGACTTCGTCTTCGTTCCAGTCACCGATCTGCTCTTTTTACATGTCAGCACCTCGAACCTTTCGAGGAACTGGCGATGCGACGATCGTGCCGTAAAGCAGGGATGAAAGATGAAAGATGAAAGATGAAGCCCACCCCATCCCCGGGCGGGGCGGCGGCCTTGATCTTTCATCTTTCATCCCTCATCTTTGACTTACCAGTGCATCAGATTCGCTTCATCGACATCGATGGTCTCGCGGTGACGGAACAGCGTGATGAAGATCGCGAGGCCGACGGCCGCTTCGGCCGCCGCGATGGCCATGATGAAGAATACGAAAATCAGCCCGTGCAGTGAGTGCAGGTCCCGCGCGTAGGCGAGAAATGTCAGGTTCACGGCGTTGATCATCAGTTCGATCGACATGAAGATTACGATGCCGTTCTTCCGGGTCAGGACACCACAGACCCCTATGGAGAACAGGATCGCGCCCAGAATCAGAAAGTGAGTGGTCGGAACCATCTACCTGTCCCCCCGGGGCTCTTCCCCCATGGGTCCGCGCTGAGTGAGCACGATCGCGCCGACGATGGCCGACAGCAGAAGGATCGAGACCATCTCGAAGGGGAATACGTAGGCTTCGAAAAGACGGATACCGATGCTCCGCACATCACTCATGAACGGTGTATGGGGCAATGCCTGGATGACCGTTGCCTTCGTGATGTAGTAGATCAGGGTGATTCCGAATGCCGCCGAGCCGGACCAGCCGAGAAACTGCTGTACGGGCCTCGTGCGCTCCTCATCCTGCAACTGGAGGTTCAGAAGCATGATCACAAAAAGAAAAAGCACCATGATCGCGCCGGCGTAGACGATGACCTGAAGGGCCGCAATGAATGGCGCCTCCAGGAGCACATACATGACGGCCAGGGAAAAGAGCGACGCAACGAGAGAGATCGCGCTCACCACCGTGTTCTTGTGCGTGATGACCACGATCCCGAAGATCACGGCGATCGATGCGAAGACATAGAAGACGATGGTTTCGAGCATCAGAGTCTCAGATCCAGCGAAAGGCGATCAGGAAAGCCACGATGATGATGTTCAGGATGGCGAGCGGCAGGAACACCTTCCAGCCGAGCCGCATGAGTTGATCGTACTTGAAACGGGGCAATGTCCAGCGGACCCAGACGAAGACGAACAACAGGAATCCGACCTTGACCGCGAACGCCAGAACCGACAGTGCGAAGCCCAGGAACGTCGGCGGCTCGTCATACCAGGGAACATCCCATCCGCCCAGAAAAAGAGTCGTGATCAGGGCAGCCATCGTGAACATCGCCATGTATTCGGCCATGAAGAACATGGCGAATTTCATCGACGAATATTCGGTGTGGTAACCGGCCACGAGTTCCGCTTCCGCCTCCGGTAGGTCGAACGGCAGGCGGTTCGTCTCAGCGAAGCCGGACACGGTGAACACGACGAATCCGATGAACATCGGAAACATGTTCCAGGCCGGAATCCTGATCACATCGAACAGCACGAAATAGCCGGCCTGACTATTGACGACGTCGACGAGCCTGAGCGAGCCGGCGGACATGAGGGTCACGACCGCCGCGAGCACGAGCGCAAGTTCGTAGGAGATCATCTGGGCCGAGGCGCGCACCGCTCCGAACATGGAGTACTTGTTGTTTGAAGCCCAGCCCGCCGTGACGATGCCATAGACGCCGAGCGACGCCAGAGCGAAAACGAGCAGGATTCCGACGTTCACGTCTGCCACGATCGGCTCGAACCACCGGCCACCCTCGAAGAGCGTGCGGCCGAAGATCGACATCTCAGGAATGACGAACGCCCGGCCCCAGGGAATTACCGCGAACATTGTGATCGCGGGAAGCAGGCCGAACACAGGAGCGAGGGTATAGAGAACCTTATGCGCCTTTGCAGGGATGATGTCCTCTTTGAGAATGAACTTGAGTGCATCGGCAATCGATTGAAACAGGCCGAACGGTCCGACACGGTTTGGCCCCACCCGGTCCTGGATCAGGGCGCTTCCCCGCCGCTCGACCCAGACCATGATCGGGGTCACGTTGAGCAGTACGCCAATCACGATGGCGATCTTCAGAAGGCTCAGACTGATGTCGGTCGCGTCGAAAGGCATGTTCAGCTCACGAGGCCGCCGGCGCGGTGTCGCCGCCGGCCATCACTCCGTACTGCTCCGCAGCATTCCAGGTCATGGAGCGGAATGCCGGAATCGATGATCGGATCTCTTCGAACAGTGCATCTGCGTCGGCCGTAACCATCCGGCTCTCCGGACCCGCAAGGCGCCGGCTGAGACTTCCGAGGATCTCGATATCCGACTGAGCCTGGCCCTTCGGGGGGTAGGCCTGGCGGATTCGCTGTACGCGTCCCTGAAGATTCGTGAACGTACCTTCCTTTTCGGCGAAAATCGTCGAAGGAAGCACCACGTCCGCGGCCTCGGCCAGTGGATGATTCTCCCAGGCCTGAACGACGAGGAACGTTGCCTGGCGGAGGTTCGCGATCACAGCGGGATCGCTGGATCGCTCGCTGAAATTCGCTTCGCATACGTAAAGAAAGTCGATGTCCGCAGCGCCCTCGGTGATCAGTTGCTCGACCGTTCGGCCGCCACCGGCCGGCGCAATTCCGACATCGCGCAATCCGCGGTAATTCGGACCCGCCTGCGTCCCCTCGAGCCATTCGGTTCTCGACTTCATCTGGATCGGTCCTATGGCGTCGACCATCACGTCCACGTTCGGCGAACCGATCTGATCGACGAAGAGTTTCCGGAGCAGATACCCCTCTTCGTTCGTTTGCTGCGCGGACGCGATGACCGCCACAGCGGACGCGTTTGCGGACGCCAGTTGTTCCGCGACCAGGTCGAGAGCTTCATCCCAGGTGCTGATTCCGAGGTAGCCGTCGCGGCTGACCCGCGGAACGACGACGCGGTCCGTTTCATAGCGCTCGTGAGAGAACCGTCCGTAATCGCAGAGCCAGTGGTCGTTGACATCTTCGTTGACGCGGGGGCGATATCGGTAGATCACCCCGCTCCGGTGACCGATGAAGAGGTTGCAGCCAACGTCGCACCCGTTACAGACCGACTCGGTGTGCTCGAGGTTCCAGACGCGCGATTCGAATCGGAACTCTCGGGTGGTGAGTGCTCCCGTGGGGCAGACGTCGGTGACGCACGCGCTCATCCAGTTGTCGATGGGCCGGCCGGGAAAAACGCCGACCTCGGTGGCAGCGCCGCGCTTGAAGAAAGCCAGTTCGTTCGTTCCGGTGATTTCATCGCAGAAACGGATACAGCGCGTGCAGTGTATGCAGCGGTTCATGTTCTGGATCACGTGCGGGCCGATGGAAGTGCGGTCCATCCCGGGATAGGTCCTCTTGTGTTCGCCGTAGCGGGAGGTGACCGTGCCGTAGTTGAACGAGTAGTCCTGCAGGGGGCACTCGCCCGACTTGTCGCAGATCGGGCAGTCGAGAGGATGATTGATCAGAAGAAACTCCATCTGACCTTTGCGTGCCTTGTCGACGTTCTCGTTCCAGACGGCGATCTTCATGCCGTCCTTTACAGGGGTCGAACAGCCGGCCTGGAGCTTGGGCATGCCTTCGATTTCGACGAGACACATGCGGCACTGCCCGACGACGCTCAGACTCGGGTGATAGCAGAAGTGGGGGACATGAATGTCGGCGGCCTTTGCGGCTTCGACGACATTGATCCCATCCTGGACGTCGACTTCAATTCCATCGATGGTGACTTTGGCCATAGCGAATGAGTTGAAACGGTCTCGATGCTGAAGAAAGGAGCCGGGAGAAACGACCTTCTTGCCTCTCGCGCAGATGGAATGAACCGAGGATACGGCGCTGCGAGGCCGTGAAAAATTTCACAAGTGCGCAGGATACGCATTTGCCTCTCGCGGGTCAACGCAATCGCCGCAGAAAACCCGCCGAAGCGAATTAATCGACGGTGTCTCCCGAGCAAGGGAATGACAGGTTGTCATTGTCGCCGAACAATGAGCGAGCCATCAAAACAGTGTCGTTACGGCCACAGTTCACTGCCCTCCAGTGAAATTTGAACGGGCGCCGCCGCCTTTAGAGGGAAACGGTTCTGCCCGAAAGATAACGGGGCTGATTCGAGGACCGAGTCTGTGAGAAACCGGGAGATGGTGTCCACGTCGGACAATGAGGATAAAACGTGAATAAGAAGATGATGTTCGTGCCGCTGCTGGCGGCATTCGTATTTGTGGCCTGCGAAAAGGAAGCAACCGATCAGCCCGTCACCGGCACCCAGGCAACCGCCGTGAAACCGGATCCCGTGATGGTCCGAGTGAATGGTGGCGAGATCCGCGAGTCCGAATTCGAGGCGGCGATGGAGAGCATCCCCGCTCAGATGCGCAGCGCGCTCTCGTCGCCTTCCGGAAGGAAGGTGCTCGCCGAAGAGCTCGTTCGGATGAAGGTCCTGGAGCTGGAAGGCGAGAAGATGGGGCTCGAGAAGGATCCTGAAATTGCGAGCAGGCTCGCCATGGCTCGCGGAAACATCCTCGCAAATGCGGCGCTCGAGAAGCTGGCCACCACCGAGAACATGACGCCCGAGCAGATTTACGAGAAGAGCAAGTCGCAGTTCGAGACGGTGAAAGCACGTCAGATCGTGATACCGGTCGCCGGAGGACAGGCTACGGTAGCCAATGCGCTTCCGCCCGCACAGGCGAAAGCCAAAGCGGACGCGATCGTGGCGCAGCTTCGCGGCGGGGCGGACTTTGGTGCCATCGCGAAAAAGGAGTCGGCCGATCCCAACAGCGCCGAAAAGGGAGGCGAGCTGGGAGAGCTTACCCGGGGCATGCTGCCTCCCGACATCGCGAAGCAGGTGTTCAGCCTCCCGGTCAACCAGATCAGCGCGCCGATCGAGAGCCGGCTCGGATATCACATTTTTCAGGTCACGGAAAAGACGGTGAAGAGCTTTGATGAAGTGAGGACGTATATCGAGCAGCAGGGTGACAAGATCAAGGCCGAACAGATCATCGAAGACCTCCGGCTCAAAGCCCAGGTCGAGTTCGTCCCCGAGTTCTTCCCGGCGGCAGGCCCGCCGACGGCACAGCCGCAGCCGCAATCGCAGTAATGAAGATCTGGCAGGGCCCTGCGAGGCCCTGCCTTTTTTCCGATGTGTCGTTGCTCATCGTCGTATCCGGCGGCGGCAAATTCTGGAGATGAGATTGATGCCCGGGTTCATCGCACGGTGGATTCTCAACACACTCGCCCTCCTGCTGATCAGCTGGATCGTGCCGGGTATTCACGCCACGTCGATCGTCGCGCTCGCGATCGCAGCCGCCGTGCTGGGCCTTCTCAATGCTGTGGTGAAACCGATTCTCTTCTGGCTCACGCTGCCGCTGACGATCCTCACCCTTGGCCTTTTTCTGATCGTTCTGAACGCGATCATGCTGGGGCTGACAGCGTTTCTCGTACCCGGATTTTCTGTCGACGGCTTCTGGCCTGCGGCGATCGGAGGAATCATTCTGGGCATCCTCTCGCTCTTCATCAACAGGGTAGGGCGGGAGGAGTCGTAGGCAGGATCTGATGTGGCAGAGGACTCCGATCCTCTACCCACGAAACTCTCAGCTGAACGCAACTGCTACGCGCGCACCTCTCCGGTTGAACCGCTGCCGCCGATTCGATACACTCGCGTCCGCCCGGAGACCGAATCGTCTGAACATCATCAAGAGACGCCTCAACGACGTAACCATCCTGGACGTCCAGGGCGTCATCAAGCTGGGCGAGAGCGCGCGCGAGTTCTCCCGCTACCTCGACAAGGTGCTCAACGACGAGACCGGCGCCGTCATCATCAACTTCGAACAGATCAACTATATGGATTCCACCGGGCTCGGAGAGCTGATCGGGTACCTGCAGCGCTTCGAAGAGCGACGGCGGCCGATGGTGCTGGTCAAGCCGTCGCACAGGATCAAGGCACTCCTCGAGCTGACGAAGCTGGGACAGATTTTCGATATCTTCGAATCCGAGGAGGAGGCCGTCGAGCACCTGCGGCCGAATTGAGAGGGCTCGGGATGCCGAAGACGAACGGCATGTCATTCTGAGCGAGCGAGCGTGTCAAAACTCTCTCCATATGTCATCCCGAGCTACCTAACGGCGCTGGGCGCCGGTGAAGGGGTGATGAACCGATGTGTCATGCTGAGCGAGGCCTCAGGAGGACATCGCCTCGCACTTTTCGCATATCTGAACTTTGAATTCTCAATCGCAGTTGATAGCATGCTCGCCGCCTGAACCCATGACACAGACATTCGTCCCCGTACTCATCCTTCTGATCTTCGCCCTCGTTCTGGGTGCGATTCTGCTCGCGCTGGCCTGGTTCGTCGGTAGCCATCAGAGAAACCCTTCGAAACTCAGCCCGTACGAAAGCGGCGTTCCGCTGCTCGACACAAACAGGAAGCGTGTGAACGTCCGCTTCTACCAGATAGCGATGCTCTTCATTCTGTTCGACATCGAAGCGGCGTTTCTCTATCCATGGGCTGTCATCTATCGCGAAGCGACCGTGACCTCCAGCGGCGTGATCTGGTTCGTATTCATCGAGATGCTGGTGTTCATCACGTTGCTCGCGGTCGGGTATGTCTACGTGTGGAAGAAAAGAACGCTCGACTGGAAGTGACCTATGGCCGACCTGCATCCTGAGAATCCGTACGCGGAGAACCGCTTCGCCGATCCGGATAAGAAGCTCA
Organism: Thermoanaerobaculia bacterium; assembly: GCA_041748075.1. GTDB lineage: Bacteria > Acidobacteriota > Thermoanaerobaculia > Gp7-AA8 > Gp7-AA8 > JBGSYJ01. The sequence continues at coordinate 24,879 of JBGTDX010000022.1, read as the reverse complement.
CCTTTCCGCCTGAAGCAAGAGAAAAGATCGAATGGATTCTCTCGAGATATCCGACGAGGATGGCGGCGCTGCTGCCGGTGCTGCATCTGGCCCAGGAGATCTGGGGATGGATCTCGCCCGAAGTCGTGCTGCTCGTTGCGGACGAGCTGGAGCTGTCGCCGGCGACCGTGTTCGGGGTCGTCACCTTTTACAACATGTACAACCAGAAGCCCGTGGGAAAGTACTTCCTGCAGGTCTGCACGAACCTCAGCTGCATGGTGCGCGAGGCGTATGACATCTACGACCACCTTCACGAGAAGCTCGGCGTATCTCCGGGCGAGATTACCGGTGACGGCCGCTTCTCTTTTACCGAGGTCGAGTGCCTCGGTTCCTGCGGCACGGCGCCCGTGGTGCAGGTCAACAACGACTACCACGAACAGATGACCGTGGCGAAGGTCGACGAGCTTCTGGGAAGGTTGAAGTAGATGGAGCCGCTCAGGATTCTCTCGGCGAACTGGGGCAAGCCCGACTCCGCTTCCATACGGACGTATCTCGACTCCGGTGGTTACGAGACCGCGAGGAAGGCCCTCGCAATGAGTCCCGATCAGATCACTCAGGAGGTCAAGGATTCGGAAATGCGCGGGAGGGGCGGGGCAGGTTTCCCCACCGGCATGAAGTGGTCGTTCGTCCCGAAGAATGCGCCGAAGCCCACCTGGCTGCTCTGTAATGCCGACGAAGCGGAGCCGGGAACCTTCAAGGATCGAGAGATCATCGAGAAGGATCCCCATCTGCTCATCGAGGGGATGATCATCTCCGCATTTGCCATTGGCTCGAACCCGATGGGCTACATCTACATCCGGGGAGAGTTCTACTTCGGCGCCATGGTCCTCGAAAAGGCTCTTGCCGAGGCGCGCGAGCATGGGTTTCTCGGCAGGAACATCTTCGGAAGCGGTTTCGACTTCGACATCACGGTTGCCCGGGGCGCCGGTGCGTACATCTGCGGTGAAGAGACGGGGCTGATCGAATCGCTGGAAGGAAAGCGCGGACAGCCGCGCGTGAAGCCGCCCTTCCCGGCTGTCGTCGGCGTCTTTGGCGGACCCACGATCGTGAACAACGTAGAAACGATCGCATGTGTGCCGCTGATCATCAAGAATGGCGCCGAGTGGTTCCGGAGCTTCGGCATTCCTAAAAACACCGGACCGAAGCTGTACTGTGTATCCGGTCAGGTGAACAAACCCGGAGTGTACGAGTTTCCAATGGACATTACCCTCAGGGAGCTGATCTACGACCACTGCGGCGGCATTCTGAACGGCAGGAAGCTCAAGGCTGTTATTCCCGGCGGAGCGTCGGCCCCGATGCTGGCCGCCGACGAGATCGACATCCCGCTCACATTCGACGCCCTCATGAAGGTTGGATCGATGCTCGGCTCGGCCGGAATCATCGTACTCGACGACAGCACGTGCATCGTCGATGCCGTGTGGCGCCTGTCGAAATTTTTCGCACACGAGTCCTGCGGACAATGCACTCCCTGCCGTGAAGGGACGAACTGGATGGAGTCGGTGCTCGACCGGATCGAGAGGGGAGAGGGTAGGCAGCACGACCACGATCTGCTCCTCGACATGGCCGACAACATCGGAGGCAAGTCCCTCTGCGCTCTCGGTGACGCCGCGATTGGCCCGGTGATCTCGTCGATCCAGAAGTTCCGCTCGGAGTACGAGTACCACTTCGAGCACAAGAGCTGCCTTCCCGGCACCAGGCGCTACCGCCGCCTCGACATGCCGGTCGGCGCCCACTGATTCGAATCGAAACTCCCCGCATCCGCGTCAAGGACGTTCTCGATCTCTTCGCTGCCGGACTGACCGCCGAGCGAGTCTCTGAACTCAAAAGATGGTGGCCTATCCATCGGGCGCTCTCGCGAAACCTGACACTGCCCTCTCGTGTAGGGCGGCTTCGATGACGCCTGCTGGCAGGTCCTGCGTTTTGCACCTGGACACACGACTCATCCTCACGAATCATTCCGGATCGTCGTGCGATGAAGTCTCACGGCGAACGCGACAATGGGTTTTGCCCATTCGGGAGTCTTATCCAGCCGTTTGAAGGCAGGTGCGACAATCAGCCGGCGCCGGATGTGCAGAACGATCCGCGGCTCGGGGAGCTCAGTTTCCCGCTGCTCGCTGTTGTCGAACACCTTCAACTCCGTCAGGAATGGCATCAGCCTGATGAGGTTCTTCCGCGAAGTGTCCCACCGCTCCCTGATCTTCGTCTCAGGAATGTCATGTCCGCCTGCAGCGACTCGCGCGCGAACGCGGGTGATGTGCTGCTCGGGGCTCGACAGTCCAATGAACCAGACGAGAATATCGAATCCAGCTTCGGCGGCCCCGACGAGCAATTGCGTGATGGTGTTTCCGCCCAGGGTCGTCTCGAGCGCAAAGTTCGAGCGCGAATGGATCGCCGACTCGAGACGCATCCTTCCTTCGTGCCAGGCGAGAGCGTTCGCCTCTTCTACCGAGCAGCCGATCGTCTCGCGGATCCTGAGCGCCACTTCGTCCGGGTTGAAGTAGGCGAGTCCTTCCCGAAGTGTCGGGCCACCGATTGAGCTCTTGCCTGCACCGTTGACCCCAGCGATCACGAAGATGACCGGTGCTTGCAGTTCGAGCGCGCACATCAGCCTTTGCGGCGCGAAACGGACGCGTTGGCCGCCTTTGCAATCTGAGCGGGGGATGATGAAAAGATCCGGCGAAGCTTGGACGCAGCGTCGGGTTCTCCGAGCGCCGCCAGTTCGTGATCGAACTCGGCCCTCAGCGCAGTGAGCGGATCGTTTGCCACCGCATCGCGCCGCAGCTTCGCATAACGATCGATTGACACGATGACGACTTCCGGCCGGTTGTAGTTGGTGACGATCACTTCCCCATACTCTCTGACATCCTCGACGATCTCCCGCCAGTGGGACTTCACATCGGAGGCCGGTCGCCGGTTTTGCGTACCGGCCAGTTTCTCGAGTTCCTTCAGCGTCCGTAGAGGCATTCGGTTCCTCCCATTCTATTCAACTGTGGCACATCTTTGCCAAATTTCCCAATTTCCCCTGAGCGTCCCGGTTTTCTGTCTGTGACTGTGCCGCGCCGCCAAATCCTCCGCAACTGTCGATTTCCGGAGCCTTCTGCGTCATTCTTCCGAGGGGGATGAAACGATGAGAACAGCTGCTGCCCTGGTAATCCTGGCCATGACCTTCGCGAGCCCGGCCGCCGCGCAGGAAAAACTCACGGAGCACACGCTCCGGCTTGCTCCGGACGCGCAAGCCGGTTCAGGAACGATCGCCGATCTCGCATGGCTCGAAGGCCACTGGAAAGGTGAGGGGCTTGGCGGCACGCTCGAGGAGGTCTGGACGGCGCCGGCGGGCGGGAAGATGGTGGGGATGTTCCGCCTCGTCAAGGACGGCGAGCCGGTCTTCTACGAGATCATTTCCCTCGGCGTATTCGACGGCGAGATGGCGATGCGCCTCAAGCACGTGAACCCCGACATGACCGGCTGGGAGGAGCGCAACGACTTCGTGAAGTTCCGCTGGATCGGAGTGATCGAAGGGGTTCATCATTTCAGCGGTCTGGCGATCCGTCGGGACGGCGAAGATGCGATGACGATGTATCTCGCGCTGAATAACAAAGAGGGAACGCGCGAGCACGTGCTGAAGTTCTTCCGGGCGCGATGACGAATCAGCCGCGGCGCGATGTCCTCGAACATGGCCTGGACTGACAATTCCTGAATGGGGTTGTTCCAGTCTCGTTTTGCCGTTAAGATCTCCGGCATCCAAATCACTCAGGTTCGGCGGACATCATGAATGCATTTCTCGAAGGGTCTCTCGAAGGGCTTCCCCTGTCTTCCGTAATTCGGCTGCTCACCGAAAACGGCAGGGAAGGTCTGGTCAGGATTGGAGGGCCGGAACGCTCAGCCGAGTTGCATCTTCGCTCCGGTCCCCGGTTTGCCATGCGCTGCGACGATCCTGATTTTCAGCTGCCGGCTCTTCTCGTCCGGCGTGAGGTGATCTCAGAGGCCGACGGAGCGAAACTTCAGGCAGCTATGCGGGCTTCGGGTGGCCCGCTCGAGAACAGCGAGCAGTTCTCGGCCGAGGAATTGCGGAACTTCGGTCGCCTTCAGGCCACGGAGATTCTGATCGACGCGTTGAGCTGGGAGTATGGCCAGTTCCGCTGGACGGATGAGCAGACCATGCCGGCGGGCCTGGGGTTGTTCGAGCTCGATCTCGATGGCGCCGAGAAGGAAGCCGCACGTCGAAGTGCGGAAGCGGCCACCTCGATGAAACCAGCCGCGGGTACGCGATTCATCGTGATGCCTCGGGCCTTTCCACCGAGCATGACATTGTCAGCCGAGGAGCTGAGGCTGCTCCTCGCAATCGGACATGGAAGCGCGTTTGGCGAGATCGAAGGCGATGAGCAGGAAACTTCGCGGTTGATTCACCGGCTTCGAGTCCGGGGTTTCATCGAAGTAGCGCCGGCCGGTACGGAAGACGCGCCCCCAGTTGCTGCGGAACCCCTGGCCGAGCCGGAGTCGCCCGCACTCGCCGCGCAAGAGGAACCTCGACACGCGGAAGTGCCCGAGCCCGTTCCGGCAGCTCAGCCGCCCTCCCAGCCTATGGAGCCCCCTTCCATCAATGTCACCACGCCCGACATTCCGTACCGCCGGATCGATCCCACGGCGCTCGATATGCCTCTCGAGGCCGAGGATCGGGATGACATGGCGGAAGGCGAGGAGTTGCCGTTCGCAGTTTTGACGCTGGACGATGACTCCAAGACTTCTTTCCCTCTTCTCGACGACCAGACTTCGATCGGCCGCGGCGAGGAAAACATCGTTCGAATCGTCCATGGAAGCATCTCGAGCACGCACGCCAGGGTCGACCGCACTCCGACGGGATATCAAATTGAAGATCTGAAAAGCCGTAATGGCACGTTCGTGAACGGCGATCGTATAGAAACGGCCCTGCTCAAAAACAATGATCGCATTCGACTCGGAACGGTGTACTTGACGTTCAGCGTCGCCGCCGAGCTCGAGCCGAGTGCCACAGTAATGACTAAACTTCCCACGCAGTGATATAGGACCTCACCCCCGGTTATGAATACACAGGAACGTTACGATCTGATTATTGTGGGCTCCGGCCCGGCAGGACTGAGCTCGGCATCCCGGGCTCAGGAGAGCGGTCTCCGTTATGTAGTTCTGGAACGGGTTGACCACGTATCGGACACGATCTACAGCTATCAGGCTCGCAAGTACGTCATGGCGGAGCCGACCCTCATCCCGCAGAGAGGAGATCTTCCGTTCGAGGCCGGCTCGCGCGAGTCGATTCTCGGCGCCTGGGACGAGCACGTCGCCAGCCGGGGCCTGAACGTTCACCTGAATCAGGAAGTCAAAGAGGTGATCCGGGAGGCGGACGGGTTCGTGGTACGCACTCCGAGCTCAGAGTACCGCGGGAGCAATGTGATCCTCGGGATGGGTACTCAGGGCTCGCAGCGGAAGCCGCGGGTTGAGGGAGAAGATCTTCCGCACGTTCAGTACAGGCTTGTCGATCCATCCGATCATGCGGACCAGGATATTCTGGTGGTGGGTGCCGGCGACTCGGCGCTCGAGATTGCGCTGGCACTCGCAGATACCAACCGGGTGAGTCTGATCGTCCGTTCGGCGGAAATTGTCCGCGCGAAAGACGTGCTGATCCGCGAAGCGGTCAGCCGTGCTGCGAACGGCAGCATGACGATCTACTACAGCACGACTCTCAAGCACATCGAGGAAGGGTTCGTCGATCTCAATGTGCGAGGAGATGTGGTGCGGGTTCCCGCCGACATGATTTTTCTCAAGCTCGGAGCCGATCCTCCGAGGAAGTTTTTCGAGAAGTGCGGCATCAAATACAACGGTGAAGGGCCGGACGCGCAGCCCATTCTCAACCAGTACTACGAGACGACCGTTCCCGGCTTATATCTGATCGGTGCGGCGAGTGGCCGCGATCTGATCAAGCTCGGAATGAACCAGGGCTTCGAAGTCGTCGAGCGATTGATGGGTCGCGAGTGCGAACCGGCCGACGAAGCGGTGCTCAAAAGCAAGCTTCCGTTTCTCGAAGGGACGGTCTACGAGCGCATCGGGCTTCTCCGCGACAGAATCCCCATCCTCGGCGCCGCGAGCGAAGAGCAGCTTCGCGAGATGCTTCTCGCGACTACGGTGCGCGAGTACAACGATCGCGAGCTGATCATCCGGCAGAACGATTACACGAACGAGTTCATGATCATCGCGTCGGGTCGCGTGGAGGTTCGCGCCAAGCCCGACCACGCCCCCGAACGCATCGTCGCCGAGCTGACTGCAGGCAACTTCTTCGGTGAGATGAGCCTCATCTCGGGACGTCGAAGAAATGCCTCGGTGATCGCAATAGGTCCCACGCGAATCATCGAGATTCCCCGCAAGGCGATGCTCAAACTGATTCGCACTGCGCCTAAAGTCGACATGCTGATCGATCAGGCATTCCTGATCCGAGCCGTGCAGGGATATCTGTTCCCTGACGTGCCGGGTGCAGTTCTGGGAGAGTTGATCTCGAAAGCAACGGTCAAGAGCCTGGGCAAGGAGGAGATCGTTTTTCGGGAGGGCGAGCCGGGCGACGCGTTCTACCTGATCCGCAATGGGATGGTGAAGATCTCCCGGACATCGGGTGAGAAGGAGATCGTTCTGTCGTATCTGGTCTCCGGCAACTTCTTCGGTGAAAGCGCGCTGTTGTCGGACGCACCGCGAACAGCGACCGTCACGACGATTTTTCCTTCTGAGCTGATCCGGCTCTCGAAGCGCGATTTCGACCAGTTTCTGGCACGGTATCCTCACCTGAGGGAAAAGCCGCTCCAGAAGCTGGAAGAGCGGCGCATCGGTTCACTGATCGCCGAGGCGACGCCGGACGCGGGGAACATTCTCGAAGATCTGATCCGGGAGGAAGTCGTCATGGGCACGCACTCGCTCATGATCGACGACCACAAGTGCGTGCGCTGCAACAACTGTATCCGTGCCTGCGAATCTGTGCATGAAGATGGTCAGGCGCGGCTCTCGCTGACGGGCATCCATATTTACAATCTTCTCGCGCCGAACTCCTGCTGGCAGTGCGAGAACCCCATGTGCATGCTCGATTGTCCCCCTGATGCGCTGGTTCGCGACCCGCGCGGCGAGGTCTACATCAAGAGCAACTGCATCGGTTGCGGGAACTGCGAGAAGAATTGTCCCTACGACAACATCTTCATGGTGCATCCGGAAAAGAAGAGCGGGGTGTGGAGCTGGCTGGTTTCGCTGTTTGCCGATGAGGAACCGGAGGAAGAGTTCGAGCGAACCCTGGCGGTCAAGTGCGACCTCTGTCGTGAGATCAAGGGCGGTCCGGCGTGCGTCCGCAGCTGCCCGACCGGCGCCGCGATTCGAGTCACTCCTGAGGAGTACAGAAGCACGCTCGAAGAGCTCGTGGTCGGCGGAGGGCAGGAATAGTGCCATTGAAGCGGTACAGCCTGCGCTGGCAGCTGCTAAGCCTTGCGCTGTTCATTGCGTTGATTGTTTCGTACTGGCGGTACATTCAGAGCGAGCCCTATCCTCACGGTGGTTCGCTCATGGGCCTGATCTACGGCTTCATTGCGCTCGCGCTCATGCTGATCCTCGTTTTTTTCGGTATGCGCAAACGGTGGCACAGGACGCGATGGGGAAAGCTCGAGAGCTGGCTTCAGGCGCACATGTATCTCGGGGTCCTGAGCGTCTTCGTGATCCTGGCGCATACGGGCTTCCGGTTCAAGGATCGAGTCGCCGTTTCGCTCTTCGTCGTGATCATTGCCGTGATCCTGAGCGGTATGCTGGGCGCGGTGCTCTACCGGATCGTGCCCCGGATGCTCACTGAGGTCGGAAGCAATCTGACCATCGAAGAGATGAGCGATCAGATCAATCAGCTGGCCCGCTCCATGGCACGCGTGGCTTCGGAGAAGTCAGCTCCGTTCCAGCGGATCTACCGGGAACTGATGAAACAGGCGGTGCCTGGCTGGGCCGCCGGATGGCGGCTTCTGTTCTCCGGGGCTCGGGGAAGCGCCCTGCGAAAAAGCCAGGGCGAGTGGACCAAACAGATCGGCAGCGTCGGCAGAGAGGAGCAGGCCGACCTGCGCCAGCTTCTGGTGCTCTCGCGGCAACACAGAGAGCTTCACATCAGGCTCGTTGCCCAGCAGCGTTACAAGAACCTGCTCGACTTCTGGCTGTTTCTCCACCTTCCACTCTCGCTTGCGATGCTCATCCTGATCGTGACGCACATCTGGGGTGCGTTTTACTACAGCAACGTGTCGGTGATGATTCCCTGGCCGTGGGAGTCGAAGCCGTAAAGGGCTCGCGGAACGATGGCATTCATCATTCAACGGATTGACGGTCCCCGGATCTCGCTCAGCGAGATCAAGGGAAGGACTCTGCGGATCGGCCGCGGAACAAACGCCCATCTCCGCTCCGACAATGCGGCAGTCGCACTCGAGCATGCATACATCGAACAGTCGGGTGAGGGCTATGAGCTTTTCGACAAGGGAAGCATCACCGGAACGTACCTGAACGGCCGTCCGGTCGAAGCCTCCCGCCTGTCGAAGGGAGATCAGGTCGAGATCGGCAATCTGAAGATCCTCGTGCAGATTGCAGAGCCGACCCGACCGCTGTTTCTGAGAGTCGAGAGTATCTCCGAACAGCCGGCTCCGGGCGTCGCTAAGGACGAAGGTCCGGAAGAGGCGGTTGCCGCCTCTCCCGCAGGACCGGCTGGTGCCGTGCTCAAGGCATCAAAGGTGGACTACGAGAAGGCCTACCAGCTGAAGAACCGTCTTCTGTCCAAGCGCAACCTTTCCATTGCCGCTCTTGTCATTGCTACCGTTGCGGTAGCGATGATCTTCATCATGGGGCGGGAGGATGCCTTCATCCCGGGGGGGTTGTCGGTCGCGCACGCGGGAGCGGCCCTGCCGAGTGGCGAACGGATGATTCCCGATGGGGAGTGTGGAGCCTGTCATGAACCGTTCGGCGGCGCCACGGACGCCCGCTGTCTGGCGTGCCACAATCAGGCGTTCCACCAGGCTCAGTTTGCCGATCTGGGAGCCTGTAATTCCTGTCATGCCGAGCATCGAGACATTCCCAGGCTTAGGGTCGTGCAGCAGAAAGCCTGCATCGATTGTCATTCTGATCTGACCGGCCGCTATCCGGACGCGAACGTGGCCATGAAGGTCTCCTCGTTCGAAAAAGACCATCCCCAGTTCCGGCTTCTTCTCGACAACAAGCTGATCGCCGTGGATGAGACCGACCCCAAGGTCAAGCGAGATCCCAACAGGCTGAAGTTCAACCATCGCTGTCATATGGTCGGTGACTGCAACAAGCGCCCTCCCGCTTCCGGAGAAACGCGCACCACAGCGGAAACGCTCACCTGTGACTCCTGCCACACGGTCGATACGGCCAGCGGAAAAATCGTCCCCTTCGATTACCAGACGGCCTGCTCGCGCTGCCATCTGCTGACCTTCGACAATCGCTTTCCCCCCGTGCCTCACCGGCTCGAGCTCGGCACTGTAGCGGGCGTCATCGCCAACGCATACAGCGGAAACACGCAACTGCTCAATCAGAGTCCGGAAGAAGTCCTGCGCATCTTCGCGACGCGTCCCCCTTCAGCCTTCGATATCGGAAGCGCGACGGTGCGGAACGCGAGGAACGTCCTCCGGGTGCGATGTATCCAGTGTCACGAGCTCGACTCTGCGGGAGCGAAGGTCATACCGCCGATCACAGCGCGCCAGTGGTTCGCCGGCATGTCGAACTTCAGCCACGTCGATCACCTCAGCGAGAGTCTCAAGCTCCAGTGCGTCGATTGTCACCTGAACGTGACTCAGTCGGCGGTAACGGCGGACATTTCAATGCCCGGCATCAAAGAGTGCACTGCCTGTCATGGCTCGGAAGGCATGACGGGCAAGCAGACGCTGGGCGATTGTACGACCTGTCACTTCTATCATGAGCTCACCACACGATTCGGCCCGGGGTGGACCTCGCGAGCCGCTGGGATTAATCTTGCGTCAGCAACCCTGCCCAGCGCAGCGACGCCCCAGGAGAAAGGAAGTCCGGAGAACGTCATGGGACCCGACAATACGCTGAACCTCCCGATCTGGTTGCTTGTCGCTCTGATCGGAATCGCTCTACTCGCTTTCGTCGCAGGAGCGACTCTTGTTGCCTGGCTGAGCATCCGCCGCAAGAAAAAGAAAGCGGCAAACGCGGCCGCACCGGCCGCGGGGCCGCGAACCGTCGTTCCACCGTTGAAAAATCAGCCGGCCCCTGCTGCACGCCCGGCCGCTCCTGCTCCGCCTCCCGCGCCCGCACCGGCACCTCAATCCGCCCCGCCACCGTCGGCTGGCCGGACTGTCGCGATGCCCGAGCCGGAGGGAACGATGATGGTCCAGTGGCACGGGCAGATCGTCGGAATCGGCGGGCTGCGAGCCGGCGACCGCTTCCCTGTAATGGAAGAAGGCTTCTATATCGGGCGGGACAAGACGATGGCAGAGGTCGTGATCGACAGCACCGAGGTTTCGCGGCGCCATGTCTGGATCGGCCTGAAGGACGGCAAGGTGATGGCCATTGATCAGGAATCGACCAATGGCACCTTCGTCAACGGCACCCGGATACGCGAGACTGAACTCAAGGGCGGCGACGAGATCACGCTCGCTTCGGGGGTCTCGAAGCTGCGATATGAACCTTGAGGGTTGGCTTTCTATGAATTTCGTCTTATCCTGACTGAACCAAACCATTACAACTGTACTCTGGAATTCGTTTCGCGATCTGTCCCCACATGCTCCGACGGGCACGACCATCGAGGAGATCTGTGAGCCATTCGAGGAATCTGCGCGGGCGACTATTCAATCGAAGCCTCGGCTTCGTGACGAATGTTGCGATGCTCCTGTTGCTCAGCGCCGCCGCCTTCGGGCAGTCGGTGACCATCGAGATCGAGAGCGAGGATCCGATCGTGGTCATCGCTCCCTCGCCGATGTTCGCAGGGTCGTCCACGGCACCGGCAGGGTCGAAGGTGGTCGTTCAGATCGACGGACTCGAGAGCGAGACGGTTGTCGATCCAGTGAACCGCTGGCAGGTTAGGTGGCCTCATGAGCTGGCGACCGGATCCTACGAGATGGTCGTCACGGTGACGACTAAAGATGGCAGAAGCGCATCCCAGCGCCGGGACATACGAGTCGATCTGCCGGGTGCGCTTCCCCGGCGTCCGCTACTTCCGCCGCCTCCCGCCGAGACACTGCCGGAGATCGTTCCGAACCTGGACGAATTTCAGGCGACGACGGACCGCTGGCGGATCGTTCCTCCCGCGTACGAGCTCGATGAAAAGTCACGCGGCTGGTGGGATCCATACAATCAGAACGTTCTCAAAGGCGATTTTCCGATCATCGGACAGAACATTTTCCTGAGCCTGACGGGTACTTCCGACACCCTGCTCGAAGGGCGATCGGTTCCCACTCCTTCCGGCCCGAGCGCCGAGCGCGCCGGCGCCATTGAGTTCTTCGGAGAAGGCGACCAGGGGTTCTTCAACCAGAACATCATTCTGACGGCTGATTTGTTCGAGGGTCAGACGGTGTTCAAACCCGCTACCTGGCGGGCAAGGGCGACGATCGCACTCAACTTCAACCATCTCGAGGTGAGGGAGCGCGGTGCCGTGAATCCAGACGTCCGCCGCGGTACGGACCGTTCCGACGGGCAGTTCGGGCTTCAGGAGCTCTTCTACGAACGGAAGCTTGCAGACCTCAGTCCAAATTTCGATTTCGTCTCCGTGCGGGCAGGCGTCCAGCAGTTCTCGAGCGACTTCCGTGGCTTCATCTTCAACGACAACAATCTCGGGATCCGGCTGTTCGGAAACTATTCGAACAATCGCCTTCAGTACAACGTCGCTGCGTTCGACCGGCTCGAGAAAGATACCAACAGCGGTCTGAACATCGCCTACGAGCGGCGGGACCAGCAGGTAGGCATCGCGAACATCTACATCCAGGATTTCTTCGCCTTCGGTTACACCGCGTCGTTCAGCTACCACTTCCTGCGCGATCAGGCGTCGCTTTATTACGACCAGAACGACTTCCTCGTACGCCCCGACCCGATCGGCGACTTCGTACCTCATTCAATCCGGGCTCATTACGTCGGCTGGTCCGGCTTCGGGAAAGTCAAACGCGCAAACCTCGACCATTCGGTTTACTACGTCTTCGGACGCGACAGCCACAACCCGATCGCTGGAGCCGATCCGATCGGAGGCCCCGTCGGTCCGGATGGCGTTCAACGAGGCCGCGAGTCGGTCGAGATCAGCGCATTCATGGCGGCCCTGGAGGCTTCCATTGACAAGGACTGGTGGCGTCCCCGCGTTGCGGTCTTCTATGCCAGCGGGGACGACGATGTGTTCGACCGCAAGGCAAACGGCTTCGACGCGATCTTCTCGAACCCGAATTTCCTCGGCGGCGGATTCAGCTTCTGGAACCGTCTCGGTATCAGGCTCGCAGGCACCGGCGTCGGGCTCGTGCAGCGAGGAAGCCTGATTCCCGACCTGAACAGCAGCAAGGACGAGGGGCAGCCGAACTTCGTGAATCCGGGCGTGCAGATTATCAGCACCGGCGTCGACGTCGAGCTGACACTCAAGACCAAGATCATCGCGACGGCGAACTACATCCGGTTCGACAAGACCGAGGTTCTCGAGGGCGTGCTCTTTCAGGACGACATCTCGAAAGAGGTTGGGTTCGACTTGAGTGTCGGAGCCCGGTATCGTCCCTATCTCAACAACCAGGTGATCATATTGGCGGGTGTCGCCGGGTTCATTCCGGCGACCGGTTTCAAGGACATCTACGAAGATGACGAACCTCTGTACCAGATTTTCACGAACGTGATTCTTTCATTCTGAGCCTATGAGCATCGATCGACTCATCCGACACCGTCCATTCCGCCGCACGCTTGCGGGTGCGGTATTCGTGTCTCTTCTCGTAGCTGTCGTTTCTCTGAGCGGGCAGATTGCGCCTGGGCAGGAGTGGTTGCGGCAGACGCAGGCCGACGCCGATGCGAAGAGCTCCGGTTGCCTGAGTTGCCATCAGGGCATCGAGCCGATGCACGCATCTCCGGCTGTGAAACTCGGCTGCATCGATTGCCACGGCGGAGATGTCTCCGCTGCGATCGCCAGGGGCACGATGCCCGATCACCCCGATTACGAAGAGGCGAAGAACCGTGCGCATGTCCAGCCGCTTTTTCCGGAAGAATGGAGCGTAGATGGCAGACGAAGCGCGCGGAACCCGGAGCGCACCTACACGCTCCTGAACAAGGAGTCTCCGGAATTCGTGCGGTTCATCAATCCGGGTGATCTTCGAGTCGCATGGGAAAGCTGCGGGGGATGCCATCCAAGCGAAACGAACCGCGTCCCCAAGAGCACGATGTCGACCGCCGCGGTTTTCTGGGCCGCAGCTGCCTATGCGAACGGAATTCTGGGCCTCAAATACGGCATCCTCGGGGAGAACTACACACGGGGTGGGGAGCCGGGCGCGATCAAGGTCAAAGAGCCTCTCACGGAAGAGCAGATTCAGAAAGGAGCCCTTCCGTTCCTCCTGCCTCTGCCCCGATGGGAGACGATTCAGCCCGGAGAGTACTTCCGGGTGTTCGAGCGCGGCGGGCTGCTTCAGAACAACCTTCCTCCGGAAGTGGGCAACCCGAATGTTCTCGAGGACGCAGGCCGCCCGGACATGCGCGTCAGCAACCGGGGACGGGGGACCGGCCTTCGAATCAGCCCGGCGATCATCAACCTTCACAAGAGCCGGCTGAACGATCCGCACCTTTCATTCCTGGGGACGAATGAGCATCCCGGTGATTTCCGGTCGAGCGGTTGCACGGCCTGTCACGTTGTTTATGCCAACGACCGGGATCCGCTCCACTCCGGGCCATACGCGAAGTTCGGCCACCGCGGAATGAGCTCAACGGGTGACCCCACCATTCCCAAGAACGAAAAAGGGCATCCGATCGCCCATCGGCTCACACGCGCCGTCCCGACGAGCCAGTGCATGTCGTGCCACATGCACCAGCCGAACTCGTTCGTGAACACCTACCTCGGATACACGATGTGGGACTACGAAAGCGACGCCGAACACATGTTTCCGAAGGAGCAGCGGTATCCGACGGCGTATGTGATGCTCAAGTCGGATACGCCGGAAAGAGAAGAGCGGCGGGAAGGCCTCAATCGCAACCCCGAAGGCGCGGCGGTACGCGGTCTGTGGCGCGCCATCGAATTTCTCGAGAATGTCTCGAATCTGAATCCTCTGCTCAAGCACACTCAGTTTGCCGACTACCATGGACACGGATGGATTTTCAGCGCCGTGTTCAAACGCGATCGGAAGGGAAACCTTCTCGACGCCGAGAACAAGATCGTGCCGTTCGATGATCCGGCCAAGTTCCAGAAGGCCGTCCATCTTCGCGACATCCACCTCGAGCGGGGGATGCACTGCGTGGACTGCCACTTCGACATCGACGAGCACGGCAACGGGATGCTGCACAGCGAGTATGCAGCTTCGATCGAAATCGAATGCAAGGACTGTCACGGCACGACCGAGCAGTACACGAACCTGAGGACCTCTGGCCCCGCCGCGCCACCTGGCGGGACGGATCTATCCCTCGGTACCACACCGTTCGGACAGCGGCGCTTCGTATGGCGTGAAGGAAGGCTCTATCAGCGCTCGATGATGAACCCCGATCTCGAGTGGGAATCGGTTCAGGTGCGGGATACGGTCACGCCCGGAAATGCCCGGTACAACGAGAAGTCGGCATACGCCAAGACAGTCCGCAAGGATGGTCGCACATGGGGCGCGCAGACTGCGTCGAATGGGAGCTCGTACGCCCACACCGACGACTCGATGACCTGTTACTCCTGCCATTCGTCGTGGATCACGAATTGTTTCGGCTGCCACCTTCCGCAGACGGCGAACGAGAAATCGGAGATGCTTCGCTATGAGGGCGAGACGACGAGAAACTACGCCTCGTACAATCCTCAGGTAGTGCGGGCCGATGCTTACATGCTCGGCGTTGCGGCGAACATCAAAGGGAACAAAATCTCGCCGGTGCGCTCGTCCAGCGCGCTGGTCCTCAGTTCCACCAACCCCAACCGCGAGCGCTTCTACATCCAGCAGCCGACCATTTCCGCGCCGGGATTCAACGGGCAGGCGTTCAATCCGCATGTCCCGCACACCGTCCGCACCATCGAGACCAAAGGTTGCTCGGATTGCCACATCTCGAACGAGAACGACAACAATGCCTGGATGGCTCAGCTGCTCCTTCAGGGAACGAACTTCGTCAACTTCGTCGGTCGGTTCCTCTGGGTTGCACTGGACGATGAAGGCTTCGAAGGCGTCGCAGTCACCGAGTGGGAAGAACCTCAGGCTGTCTACGGAAGCAGCCTTCACAAGATCGTCTACCCCTACGACTGGGAGAGGCTTCAGAAGCGCGGTCTCGAACTGGAGATGGCGCAACATCACCACGGCCATGGTGTGCGGCACATCCAGTTGCGGGGTGAGTATCTCTTCACCGCGCAGGGCAGCGACGGAATGATCGTCTACGACGTGGCCAGCATCGACAACAAGGGCCTTTCTGAGCGGATCGTTTCGGCGCCGGTCTCGCCCGTGGGACAGCGGACCTGGATCCGGAGTAAGTACGCGACCGCCGTTGCTCTGCCGACCAACATGCCGATGGCCCCGCACCGGAGACCGCTCCCGGTGAATCAGGAACAACCCATTCATCCGATTTACAGTTACGCCTTCATCAGCGACAAGGAAGAAGGGCTGATCCTCACCAATACGAATACGCTGACCGACGGTGATCCGGAAAACAACTTCCTTGAACGGGCACTAACGTACAACCCCGACGGCATCCTCACCGGGGCATTGAACCTCACCGTCGCAGGGAATCACGCCTACATCCTGGCGGATCGTGGGATGGTCGTGCTCGATATCTCCGCGCCGCTTGAACCGAAGGTGATCGCGCTCATGCCGGAGATTCGGAAGGGTACCTCCGTGCAGGTTCAGTTCCGTTACGCGTTCGTTACGGATGCTGAAGGGCTGGCGGTGGTGGATGTGACCAACCCCGGCAAGCCACGGCTGGCAGCCAGAGTTCCGCTCGCGGATGCGCGCAACGTCTATGTGGCACGAACGTACGCGTACGTCGCCGCCGGAGCCGAGGGAATGGTCATCGTGGATGTTGAACGTCCGGATAAACCCTTCATCGATCAGAAGTGGACCGGCGGCATGCTGAAGGATACTTACGATATCAAGGTCGCATCGACGAACGCCTCGCTGTTTGCCTACGTCGCCGACGGAAAGAATGGAGTTTTCGTGCTGCAGCTCACCTCGCCGTCGACGGTTCCGGGATATCAGGGGTTCAGTCCGCGTCCGTATCCACAGCTGATCGCCAGAAAGCACACCCATGGTCCTGCGCTCGCCCTGTCGAAGGGTCTGGATCGAGATCGAGCGGCCGACGAGAGCGGGAACCAGGTCGCTGTATTCAACCGGTTGGGATCTCGTCCGATGAACCTGGAAGAGATGCAGCGGCTTTACATGCGTGAAGGTGGCGTCTTTACCGTGTCGGATGATCCGGAAACGCCGGCCGGCGCGCCCCAGGATGCGTCCGCAGTTGCGCCGCGGACTCGGCGACGTGAGGGAGGCTCCTGATGAAAAAATTCGTCTACACGTTCCTATTGCTGGGAATCGTGCTGTGGGTCTCGGCCCAGAGCCCGACGACGACCGCTCCGCGGTCCGTCCCGGCACCTCCTCTGGCTGGAAGTTCACCCCAGCGTTTCGGCGATCTTCCTCCGGGCCAGTACATGGGCCCGGCGACCTGCGCCGCGAGCAGTTGCCACGGCAGTCCTGCTCCTCTCGAGAACACCGGCATCCTGCAGAACGAATACGATTCGTGGCTCCATGCCGGGAGTCCGTCTCATGTGAAAGCCTATGAGGTCCTGCTCAACGCCACCTCACGGCGGATCATGCGCAACATGGGCATCAGGACTCCCGCCGAGCGGACCAAGCTCTGTCTCGACTGCCATTCGACCAACGTTCCGACCAGCCTCCAGTCCAATCCCATCGAGCTGACCGACGGGGTTTCCTGTGAAGCGTGCCATGGCCCGGCCAGCGGCTGGATCGCGCAGCATGTGCAGCGCGACTGGTCTCATGAGCAATCCGTCGAAGCCGGAATGACCGACGTTCGCAGCGTGCCGACCCGTGCCCGTCTCTGCATGAGCTGTCATCTGGGCGACTCGACCAAGAGCGTCGATCACTTCCTGATTGCAGCCGGGCATCCGCTGCTCCGCTTCGAACTGGACAACTACACTGAAAGTCCCCTCATGCCCCCCCACTGGAAGCCGCACGGGGAGAGGCCCTATGCCGCAACCGAGCGTAACACCCACGGAGTAAGGGCATGGGCCGTAGGACAGGCCGTCGCATTCGGTGAGTCGATGAATCAGCTCGCCCGGGTGGCCGGATCGAACACCTGGCCAGAGTTCTCGGTGCTGAGCTGCGACACCTGTCATCACACCCTGCGCGAAGGTGCCTGGCGCCAGGAAAGAGGTTACGATGGACCTCCGGGCTTGCCGCACTGGAGCTCCTCGCAGTGGATCGTCCTCCGCGCGATTCTCGGGGAAGTGGCCCCCGGCGAGCTTGCCACGATGGACAGGGAAGTGGCGGCACTGGCCCGCACGACGGCCAGGATGACGGACGAAGCGGCGATCGCGAGCAATGCTAGGTCACTCGGTTCGCGAGTCGGTCGCCTGGTTCCGAGGATCGACGAGCTCACATGGAACGAACGGAGAATCCGGAGCATGATAAGCCGCGCCGCGACTCCGCCATCGGGTCAGCTCACAGACCGTCGCTCCGCCGAGCAGGTCACTTACGCGCTGGTCAGCCTCAGCAGCCAGCTCGTTCAGGAGAATCCACGTCTGGTCCGGAGCGATCTGGTTCGGAACATCGACGCGCTCTACGCCCAGCTCAATGCCCCGAGCTTCCCTGATGAGTTCAACAGGGATCGCTTCGTGGCGACGCTCGCGCGACTGCGGTAGACATTTCCCCTCTCCCCGGCGGGAGGGGGGAAAGCGGTCTCACCCTCACTGTCTCATCCTTGTCGGTCGAGTGACGGGCTCTCCTCATTTGTGGCTAAAAATGAACCAGGATGACTCCGTTGGTCCTCCCCACTTCTCACGCCAGGTGAGCCACAATCTACAAAGAACTGTGACCCTCGACTATGCCATAGTGTGACCCATTCTTCATGGCAGATAAAATGCCACAGAGTATGGTAGGTTTCATACCAGGCTCCATGGTATCCAGCGCGCAGAAGAGGGTGTCAAAAACTCTGTAATGAACCTTCCAGATCGGACAAGTAGATACTGCTTGCGCCGGAGGCGCACCAGAGGGTGGCCGGTGGCAAGCGAAGCCCGCCACCGGTAAAGCCACGAACAAAACTCCGCCCGGGCGGGGCGGCAGAGGGTGTTCCTCTGGCATCCCTCAGGGGTGTGACTCAACAGATCCCGGTGTCCGGTGGCTGCGCTTCAGCGCACCTCCGGTGCGCGCGTCGTTGATCATCGCTTCAGTGGGGTTCGCCATTTGCCGCCCGGAGCCAGAACCGTGTGGCGCGCTACACAGTCTGGCTCCGGGCTCTGCCCGGGGTAGGCGTGACATCAGAAACAAACGCGGCCGCGAAGGCGGCCGCTACAGGCCGTCGTCGCTCTTTTCAGACTTGGTCCTGTAGCGACCGCCTTCGCGGCCGCACAAAATTTCGTGCTCCAAAATCCGCCGGGCAGAGCCCGGGGCTAAATTGTTGAGCGCGCCTTCGCGCGCTCTCGCATAGACTGCGAACGAAGCGCGAAGCGTTCGAACACGTCTGCCGCTTAAGTTGACGCTATTGGGGCGGAGCCCGGGGCTAAGTTGTGTGGCGCGCCTGCGCGCGCCGGATCCTCGTTCATCCCACGCCACAATAATCTGTCGGATCATTCCTGCGCTCAGGATGACACCGAGGTTCATTGCTCGCCACAAACGACCGTCAGCCATTCGCCGGCTCGGATGGCATTCGCGCTCGCCGGGATGGAGGAGGATTGGATGAGTGTGGTCAGCGCATCGAGGCTCAGAATCGCCACGACACGCCGGCCGAGAGCATTACCGGCTTGAAGTCGATCTTCTGTACGTCCACGAAATCTCCCCGATCGAAGCCGACGGTCGCGTCGGGTTCGATGCCGAGGTATTTGGCATCGATGTTCAGCCCCAGACTGCCTCGCAGTTCGACGGTGACACCGAGGTTGACCATGAAGCCTGACTCGTCATCGATCTCGATGCGGTTCACATCGCGAAGGGCGAGGTTGCCAAAGTCATCGATGTCGTCGACAAGAATGTAGGCGCCGCCCGCTCCTGCGTAGATGTCGAGCCAACGGACCGGGCGGATGTGATACTGAATGCCGATTGTGATGGGGATCATCTCCAGCGGGAAGACGTTTTGCGGGCCGTCGTCGGCGAACAGGGAGATGCGCAGATCGGGCTCAATGAGAGCGACCGTCGTCTCCACCGAGATGGAATCGGTCAGAAAGACATTGACGCCGAGACCGGCGCCGGTCGCGGATTGAAACTCTGCCGTGAAGTCCTGCTCCGGATCGCTGAACCCGCGGTTCGACTCCGAAACTTCCATCCGGACAGCGCGAGCGGTGATCTCGATGACCGGTCGCTGAGCCCATACCGAGGACGCGCCGGCGAATAGCAGGACAGAGGCGGCAAGGATCCGATACATGTTCATCACGTGCCTTTCCTAATTTCTGGTCTGGTCGTCGACTCCGGGCGGACGTGGCGGATGAGCCAGGGCGATGAAGGGAAACACATTGCCGAAGGGAAGCTCGTTCGAGTTGACGTTATCGCCCAATGGAGAGTTGTTATTGACCACTGTGAGGATGATGTCGATCACGTCGTCCCCGAGCCGGCGGCCATTGGGAAATGACGCTTCGGGGTTGTTGCCTCCGCCGGGTCCCGTATTCGGAATGGAAGTATTGAGGCGGATGATGTCGCCGCGGACGACGGCGAGGTTCGCGAGCAGGTTGATGTTGGACTCGTTCGTTCCGAATGATTGAAGGGTGGCGATGATCTCATCGGCGAACTCGAGGTTCGCATCGTCGACTTCGCTGGCCACGTTGTAGGCGTTCTTGCGCGATGCGGGAATCAGGGCGACATTGATGGCGGGGTTCGCAATGCGGTCGACGGTCACCCAGCGGCCGCGGCCTTCAATGAAGCCTCCGGGGAGGAGCGTCTGGTGTTGCCGGCGTTCCGTCGCGCCGGAAAGGCCGACCTCTGCTCCTGCTGATCCGCGAATCATCGAAACGGGAACGCTGATGGCGATGGACAGAATGTTGTAGCCGGCGAACGAATCGCGGCCCCGCTGGAAGACGGAGGGATTGGGTGATCCTGCATTGATCGATCCGACGAACCGGGCGAATGCCGGAATGTCGAAGAAGAACGGGTCGTCGGTCTGACCGGCAAAGAACCTGACGCCTGTGGCGGGGTCGACTGTGACCCTCTGGACGGGCGGAGTCGGCGAGCTGTTCGAAGGGATGCTTGCCGGCGCCGAAAAGGTGCTTCCATTCGGGAGTTTGATGGTCGCCATCTGAGCCGCGGGCGGGACGCGAGGCGCAAACTGCACGTCGATGAACTGATCCGGTCTGGCGTCGCCTGTGTTCTCAATCTTGAATACGTAGCGGACGTTGGAATCGAAGAATCCGAAGTTGATGTTTTCCCCCGGCACGATGAACCCGGTGATGGTCAGGATCATCACGGCCTGAGAGTTGTCATTGGGATCGAGAAAGAAGTAAAGGTCGGCTGCATCCGTCGCCCTGTCGAACGAATTGTTCGGGGCATCCGCATGGTCGGCGCCGTGCACAGGAAGCGACAGAAAGACTGCAAGGACAACGGCGAGAGCAGCTGTGGCGGTCGGTCGGCGCATCGATTCCTCCGGTTCTGGGTCAGGTAATCGCTGTGTGTCAAGGCTCGTCAAAGGAATCGAACGTCGGTTCGGTCACGACCTGGGGCATTCGGGGGAATTTGAGAAAGGTCATGCGAACGTTGTCGATTTTGACCTGATCAGCGCGAATCTCCGCTGGTGGCGCAAAGTCTTCGCCACCGAGCAGAGAGACGAAGTCGTCCTGTTCGACGCCGTCTCCGCTGACTCCGAGTCCGCCGACGAGTTGGCCGTTTCTGTACAGAGGAAGGCTTCCCGGGAAAAAGACAATCCCGTTCTGATTGAAGTTGGTCGGTTGCGACCCCTGGGAGCATGCGTTTGCGAGATCCCTCTCGAAGAGATCGAAAAAGGGACCCTGCTGGGAGAAGTCGAGACCTGCTGGAAAGAGCGGCTGCCCACCAAACCCCAGGGTCCGGTTCGTGACTGCAGTCCCGGGAGGCATACCGGGAAGATCGCGTGCCGCCTCGGGTGATCCTCCACTGAAGAAAACGACATTGCGTGCCTTGGCTACCGCGACATCGATCGAAAAGATCGTCGAGTCGGGCATCCTGTACAGTGCCAGGATGTTGCCGCCGAGGTCCGACACCGCGATGACCATCCGCGCGTAGCTCCCGAGCGGAAGACGGATGTTGCCGCGGACGCTCTGGGCCGCAGCGACGCTCTTTCGGACGATCGAATCGACTTCGGCCTGGCTCAGCTGGGCGCTGCCGTTCGGTCCCACAAGGTAGCGGTTCGGTGCGCAGCGGCCGGCACGCGGTTGTACGCGGAACTCCAGAGGGATCTGACCCGATCGAGTTCCCTCGGGACGAACGCCTTGCTCGACGAAAGGTAGACGGATTCCGTCGATGAATACCCGGCCGGGTACCGGGACCGGAAACTCCGGCGCAGGAAACAGGTTGGGCGAACCGAGAGCCGCTGCGGCGAATGCCGCGAACTCGGCGTGATCCGGAGGAACGCCCGCGACGCCGATCCCTCCCACCAGGTGACTCGGCCCCTCCACGACGAACCTGCCGGTGCCGTCCTGGAAGGATCCTTCGATTACGGAGCTGGCCACCCGAAACACCGGGATCCCTCCGGGATTCACGGGCAGACCGTTCGGGTTGACCACAGAGCGCAGGCCGACCGGAGCGGGATGCTCATCGGGGTGGGGGTGCCCGTCGAAGGGGTCGGGTTTCCCGGTGACGATCCCCGGACCGCATCCCGATTGATCGGATGCATTACAAGGCTTGCCGTTCAGCGAGGTTGCCCGAGGGATGCATTTGCCCGGATTGAATGTGACATTGAAATCGCAACCCCGATTCGTGTTCTCGATCCCGTAGAGCGCTGCCGGGGGAGCCCTGCGGACCCCGGGTGGGAAATGCACACCGCTGATGAATCGCACCGTTCTCGAAGTGAGTGGCGCCATATCGTGACTGAAGAACGCCGCCGTCCGTGCCACGCCGACGGCCACCATGTCGTCCGCGGGATCGGCCAGGGGGCCCCTGATCAGCGACAGCACGCGTCCTGTCCGGTCGACGACTGCGGCCGTCATCCGGGGATTGTCGAGCACGACGAAGGGAGCGCGCACGAGATTGGCGGCTTCCGCTGCGCTGAGAGCCCGAAACGTCTCGGATCCACCCTCCCGGCAGACCGTCTGGAATGCCTGGCCGGCGCAGTCCGCCGGAGATATGTTCGGAGCTTCCGGGGCCGCCGCCGTCGGGCGATTGACCCGTGACCGGCTCTGGCCCAGCGCGTCAAACGAGAGCAGCAACGTCAGGGTAAGGATCAGCAACAACGTTCGGTTCATTCTCATCGCGCACCTGAATGTTTCGAAGGACTCATCCGTTTAACCCTCATCAAGGCTGCTGTTTCAGTCTTCGAGCTGCTCCCGCAGGACTGGTGAAAGATCAACCACAACTCAACCGATGCCGGCGGAGGACTCGATGGAAAACTTCCGTTCATAGGGGTAGTAGCTGAGGCTCCAGAATACCACATTGAGGCGGGAGTTCCAGAGAGGCTCGGCTGGGTATAAAGTCGCAGGCAGGAGAGATCAGACAGAACAGAGTGGTCCAGACCTGAGTGCTTCGTCTTCCTCGGCCCCCAGCTCCGTCGATGCCTTCCCGAATCTCATGCGTGAAATCCAAAAGGATGAAGCTTTCCTCCTCGAAGCCCTGGAGAGGATGTTTCCCGACTCTTCGCGGAGCACGCTGCGCAAGATGCTTCGCGCCACACGGGTGCGGGTGAACGGCGAACTGGAACCCGATGCGAAGCGGGTACTTCATGCCGGGGACGTGCTGGATGTGTCGAATCGCTCCTCGCAGCAGCATCTGGATCCGCGCCTGTCGATCCTGTTCGAGGACGAGGAGATTCTCGTGGTCGTTAAGTCGGCCGGGCTGCTCACGGTCGCGAGTCCCGGCGAGGGCGAGGAGACGGCTCAGGCTTTTCTGAACGCATACCTGAAAGCCGGAAAGACAGGGCGCAGAATTCAGGTTGTCCACCGGCTCGACCGAGACACATCCGGGGTTCTGGTATTCGCGAAGACCTTCAAATCCAAAGACGCGCTCAAACAGAGGTTTGCCGAGCACGACATTCACCGGATGTACGTGGCGATCATCGATGGCGGCATGCCTCGCCCGGAGGGCATGATCCAATCGTTTCTCGCCGAAGATCGAAATCTCCGGGTTCATAGCGTGTCGAGCCCTTCGCGCGGCAAGCTGGCCACCACGCACTACCGAACGATCAAGGCCGGAACGCGGTTCTCGATGCTCGAGATACGGCTCGAGACAGGCAAACGGAATCAGATCCGGGTTCACTTCGCGGAGGCAGGACATCCCGTGGTGGGCGACACGATGTACGGAAATGGGGTGGATCCCATGGGTCGGCTGGGTCTCCACGCCATGGAGCTCGGGCTCGTGCATCCAGTGACGGGAAGGCAGATGAAGTTCACCGCGCCGCTTCCGGATTCTTTTTCGCGGCTCGAGCTGTGAACGCCGGTGTCACCAATACAGGCCACTAGGAGAAGCTGACGGCCAGCTGACCGCCCTCGTCGGTGTAGATCGTATCGACGAAACGGATCGTCCTGGTCTTGAGCGACATGAAGATCGACGAAGTTCGGATACCGCCCCCGAAGAATCGGACACCGCGCAGAAGGTCGCCGTCGGTGACCCCTGTCGCGGAAAAGATGATGTCGTTGCCTGAGGCCAGCTCGGCTGTGTCGTAGACCTTTTCCGTGTCGGTGTAGCCCATCTCGGCGAGCCGTTCCTCCTGCCATTTTTCCAGCGGGTTGAGGCGGCCCTGCATCCTGCCGTTCAGGCATCGCATGGCAGCGGCGGTCATCACCCCTTCGGGAGCACCTCCGACGCCCATGGCTCCGTGCACTCCCGTGCCTCGCACGGAAGACGAGATTCCTGCAGACAGATCGCCATCCGGGATGAGCTTGATGCGAGCGCCGGCATCGCGAATCTGCGCGATGAGGTCCTCGTGACGGTCCCGGTCGAGCACCACGATCGTCAGCTCGTTGACATCCCGCTTGAATGCCTCGGCCATCTGATTGAGATTCTCGTGCACGGAGTTGTTGATGTCGACCACGTCAGTCGCCGTCGGACCGACGACCAGCTTGTCCATGTAGATGTCGGGAGCATTGAGCAGGCCACCCTTTTCGGACGCGGCGAGAACCGCGATTGCGTTGGGAGCGCCAACCGCGCAGAGGTTGGTCCCCTCGAGCGGATCGACTGCGATGTCCACTTCCGGAAGTCCCTGATCGCCACCGTTATAGCCGCGGCCGAGAGGCTCGCCGACGTAAAGCATCGGAGCCTTGTCGCGCTCGCCTTCGCCGATGACGATGGTCCCACGCATTTTCATCTTGTTGAGCTCTTCGCGCATCGA
>JBGTDX010000021.1:0-37484 GCA_041748075.1 Thermoanaerobaculia bacterium | reverse complement strand
GTTCCAGGTGGCCGAACATTGCATGTTCGGCCCTCGTTTCAGGGAACCGCTGACCAGCGATAATGCTCTCGCATGCAGGCCGCCCTTCACATCGCATTGACCATCGCGGGCATCTGCGCGCCCTCACTCCTCATCGCACTTGCCGTCCGTCGATGGCTCGTTCGCGTGCCGTGGAAGATCATCACGCTCTTTCTCTTCCTGACATTCGCATTTCTGGGTGGAGCTGTCTTCACGACCGGCATTCCGGTTCCCCTCGACGAAGTGGCTCGAGGATATCCTCACCGTGGCGTGACCGGCGAGATCGCGCCACGGAATCCGCTCACGAACGATACGGTGCGGCTCTTCCTGCCGTGGATGCATGTCGTGCGGGAGGAGCTCGCAGCGGGAAACCTCCCGCTATGGAATCGCTACGCATTCTCCGGCTACCCCCTGCTCGGCAATGGCGAGTCCGCGCCATTCTTTCCGAGCTTTCTCGCCACGCTCTTCGTGCCGCTTCCGAAGCAGCTCGTCGCCATGGCAGGCGTCAAGCTGTTCGTGTCACTGCTCTTCACCTGGCTTCTGATACGGCGCGAGCGTCTCCCGTCGTCCGCAGCGGTGTTCGCGGCCGTCTGCTTCACGTTCTCCGTCTTCCAGACGGTCTATCTCTACTACTCGACGACAGCCGTCACCTCCCTGCTGCCCGCCGCGATCTTCACGGTGCTTCATCTCTTCGACAACCCGAGGAGCAGGAGCGCTTTCTGGTTTTGCGCGATCGTGGTGGGCGTTCTTCAGACCGCGGGACATCCCGAGAGCGTCCTCCATGTAGCAGTCGCATGTGTCGTGCTGTTGCTCATCGAAGTGGTCGCCCCAGCGGTTCCGCGTGAGGATTCCGCGGTTTCACTGAGATCGAGGCTCCTTCTGCCAGTTGCAGCGGCGCTGTTCGGCATGCTGATCTCGGCACCAGCGTGGGTTCCCGTGCTCGAGCAGGTGACCGAGAGCCTACGGTTTCAGGAGATCTCCGAGGCCCGTGAGATGACGCCGCCGTTCCCCGGAGCAAGCGCATGGACGCTGCTGAACCCCGACCTCTTTGGGAATCCCGCCAGAGGAAACTGGTCGTGGGTGCTGAACTACTCCGTCGTCGCGAGCTCGTACGCAGGCCTGCTTACGCTCGCTCTGATTCCCTCAGCCCTCTTCTCACGCCGCGCGTCTGCTCGGGATCGAATTCTCGCAATCGCCGCCATTGCGAGCTTCCTGATGGCGATGAACTGGACGATCCTCGGCAGAGTACTCAACGCGATCCCACCGCTGTCGATCGTGGCGAACGACAAGATCCGTTTCGTCACTGTGCTGCTCGCAGCCATGATCGCGGCCAGAGCTCTCACGAGAATCGAGCGCGGCTCGCGATGGCTGGAACTGGCCGGCTCGGCACTCGTAGTCCTGATCGCAGCAGAAGGCCTCCACCGGAAGCTCGGGATCACGATCGCGCCTCCGGCGTTTGCAGGAATTCTCACGGTCGCCGGATTCTGGTTGGCTACCATTTACGCGAGCCGCTGCGGGAAAATGAGTCTCATCCTTCCAGCGGCCGTAGCCGCCATCACGATC
Organism: Thermoanaerobaculia bacterium; assembly: GCA_041748075.1. Classification (GTDB taxonomy): domain Bacteria; phylum Acidobacteriota; class Thermoanaerobaculia; order Gp7-AA8; family Gp7-AA8; genus JBGSYJ01. The sequence continues at coordinate 35,903 of JBGTDX010000021.1, read as the reverse complement.
GAGCTCTTTGTCATCAACATCCCCTTCAACGCTCTGGTGGACACGCGGCTATATCGGCCGGAGCTGCCGATCATCAACGCCATCCATGAGCGCTCGCCCGGCGAGCCGTTTCGTGTCGCCGGCATCGGGTGGGTGCTGATGCCGCAGACCTCCGCGGAGTACGGTGTCGAAGACATCCGCGGCAGCGACCCCATGGCTACGTCTTCGTACATGGACTTCTTCGGGCTCATCGAGGCGGAGGACGACAGCTTCGGTGTGAAACGGATCGAAAACCTCGCGCAACCGTGTGCGGATTTTCTCAACGTCCGATTCGCGCTGGCGGAGCCGGGTGCGATGGCGCCTCCGGGATGGCGCGTGGTGTACCAGGGTGTCGATGGAACGCTTGTCGAGAATGGCTTCTCGATGCGCCGCTTCTACGCGCCCGAACGCCTGGTTCCTGGAGAGAGCTCGCTGCTGACCCAGCTGAAAGGGATCGAGGACTTCAGAACTACGGCCGTGATTCATGGAGTCGAAACACATGCCAATCCGCCGCCCCATTCGCTCGCGATCACGGAGCCCCGCTCGGGAAAGTTCAGGCTTCGCATCGACGCGAAAGAAAGAACGTTCATCGCATCGAGCCAGCCGCATTCCCCGGGATGGCGGGTCGGGATCGACGGCAAGCGCGCGAAGATTCACACGGTCAACGGTGCATTCATCGGATTCTTCGTGCCCGCCGGACAGCATGTGGTCGAAGTGAAATACGTACCGATGTCGTTCTGGATTTCTGTCGTGGTCGCCGTGCTTGCGTTGCTGGGCGGAGTCCGGTGGCTTCGGAGAAACCGAGAGCCGAACGTGCAACGTTCGGACACTTGAGGACTTCGCTCCGACGCAAAGTGGCCGAACATTGCATGTTCGGCCCTCGATCCAGGCCTGCCGTCAGTGAACCACCGGCTCAAACCGTCGCTTCGACGTGCTCCATCGCTTCAACGATCTGTCGCGCCAGCTCGAAGAACGCCTGAGCCGCCGGCGACGAAGGATCAAGCGAGACGATCGGCTCGCCGGAGTCTCCACCCACTACAACTTTCGGATCGAGCGGGATCTCGCCGAGGAACGGCACGTTGAGCATCTGTGCGGTCTTGCGGCCGCCACCATGTCCGAAGATCTCTTCGCGCTGCCCGCAATGACGGCAGATGAAGTAGCTCATGTTCTCGATGATTCCGAGCACCGGGACGTTCACCTTGCGGAACATTGCCAGGCCCTTACGCGCGTCGATGAGCGCAACGTCCTGTGGTGTGGTCACGATGACCGCGCCCGTGAGCGCCACTTTCTGCGTTAGCGTGAGCTGCGCATCGCCCGTTCCCGGTGGAAGATCGATCAGCATGTAATCGAGCTCGCCCCACTTCACATCTCTGAGGAACTGATCGAGCGCCTTCATCACCATCGGACCACGCCAGATCACCGGCGTATCGGGATCGGTAATCAGTCCGAGGGACATCGTCTTCACGCCGTGGCGCTCCATCGGAATGATCTTCTCGTCCTGCTCGTCGACCTGAGGCCGGCCTTCGATCCCGAGCATCATCTGCTGTGACGGACCGTAGATATCGGCGTCGAGCAGGCCCACGGTGTTTCCGAGTGACCTGAGGGCCAGCGCGAGGTTCGTGGAGACGGTCGACTTTCCGACTCCGCCCTTCCCTGAAGCGATCGCAATCTTGTAACGGACCTGCGGAAGGATCTGAGGATCACCCTGCGGTGCGCCACCGGCCTGCGGAGGCGGAGTCGATCCTTTCGGCACGACCTCGAGCTTCACATCGACCGAGTTCACCCCGGGCAGCGCGCGAACCGCTGCATCGGCTTCCCGAACGATCTGTTCCCCGATTGCAGGGTTCTCGGTCTGGAAGTGGACCACGAACGATACGTTGCCGTTCTCTACTCGAAGGTCGCGAACGAAGTTGAATGAAACGATGTCGCGCGACAGACCGGGAAAGCGGACGGTCTTCAGCGCGTCGAGAACCTGGTCCCTGGTGGCCATTGGGTCACTCCTGCCTGAATTGCTCGAAGGCCTCGCGTATGATCGGAAGCGCCTCGTCTCCCGATCCTACCACGGTGACATACTTCATATCCCCCGGGCTGACCAGGCCACGGGTGACCATCGCTTCGTTCATCCATCCGACCAGCCCATGCCACATATCCCCCACCAGAATCAGGGGATGTTCCTTCATGTGCTTGACCTGCAGAAGCTGCCAGATCATGAACGCCTCCAGTGCCGTGCCGATCCCGCCGGGCATGACGATGAAGGCGGAAGAGAGTCTTACGAAATGATGCAACCGTGAGAAAAAGGTCTGATGGTTGTAAACCTTGTCGACGAACGCGTTCGCCTGCTCTTCCATCGGAAGGTGAATCGCGAGCCCGTACGAGCGGATGTTGCTGTCGATCTGACCCTCGACCGCTCCTGAGTTCGCTGCTTCCATCAATCCCGGGCCCCCGCCCGTGACGATGTCCGTCCCCATCCGCGCGAGGTCATAGCTCAGCTTTTTGACTTCGGCATAGAGCGGATCTCCCTTCTGAATTCGGGAGCTGCCGAAAATCGAAACGCGGAAATGCTCGACAGTCTCAGGCTGAATCTTGTCGAGGTCGTTGATGGTCTCCCAGAGGTGATAGATGGCACGATCGAGGATTCGGGCCGGATCGACCGGGCTTTTTTTATCGGCCTCGGACTCACGGAGCGATTCGAGCTCCGGCGAGGTGGATTTCTTGCGAGACATGGGTCCTTTCGAGTCTTTCATGGCGTGGCCGGGAGGAGAACAATAGCGCACCGGGCAAAGCTCACGCTACCAGCGGAGTCCAGACCCGGCTGTTCTGTCCCGTTATCCGTGCAGTGCAAGCTCAGGACCGACGGACTACTGGCGTGTCACCCAGACATCCCCCTTGGAGAAGGCCTTCAGGGGAGTTGCCGCAGCCCGTGCCGCCACCTCATCGGGGAATCGAACGCGGACTCGGAAGACGTTTCCCTGCTCGCCTGCATTTCTCTGGACATATGCAGAGGTGTAGCCGTTGTCGATCAGGCGCGCCGCAAGAGCCTCAGCCGACTTGACATCGGAGGTCGAAAGAAGTTGCGCATACCAGGGTCCTTCGCTGCCCGTGGACTCCCGCGGAGCAGGCGCCGTCGCGGATGGAGGTTCCGGGCCGGCCGACGACGGCTCGACCGCGGTCGTTCTCACGGGTTCCGCAACAGGTACCGCTGGCCTGGGCTTGGCGACGGGGGGCTCCTCTTCGATGATGCGCGCCGCCGGCTCATTCCCGACCCCGAGCTCCACGATCTGAGGAGTCTCCCGGCTGGCCTTGCCCTGAGCCACGACCGCCGGCCTTTCCGTTCGAGCAATCAGTGGCTCGCCGTTCTGCTCCCGGCCGATGATCACTCCAAAGGCGAACGACGCGGCGAGTGAAAAGAGAAGAAGCACGAAGGCGATGAAAGCCTGTCCTGCGGTGAGCGAGACTTCATAGTGAGACGAATCGTCCCGTGTCTGTTCCAGAGCCATATCACACCCTCCCTGTCCCGGAAAATACGGCTAGCTCCTGCCCGGAGCAGCATTCCAGTTCGTATGGTAAACCACTCCGTTGTCAAAGTAGATAGCAGACGCCCCTCCGTCCTGCCTCGGATAGATCCAGACGGTGTAGACGCGGTTCTTCTGCACGACCTGCTTGATCCAGTCTTCGCGCGGCGACCCGATGGTTTTCCGCACGTCGTCTTCCTTCATTCCCGGTCTGATAGTCGCAAATGGCTCGAGCTTGACATACCGAAGCTCCTCCGCCCTGCGAAGGCCGGCGACCGCTTGCTGATTGCCGGGGTCGAGGGTGAGCGCGGCCTGATACATTCCAATGGCACGGTCATAGCGTGCCAGGACGTTCGTATACTGATCCGCCATGAAGACTTTTTCCCTGGCGTAAAGCTGTGCGGCGCGGGGGTCGAGGGTCCGCTCGTAATACTCTCGAAGTTTGTCCATGAGCGGCTCATAAACCGGCTCGAGCTTCATGTGCGTCCCCAGGAGCGTCTGGATCTGTTCGCCGCGGGAAGCACCTGCGGGAGCCTGCGGGGCGGAGCGCCTGAGCATCTCGAGCGATTGGTACTCCGACAGAAGGGCGTTCCACTCGATCTCATTGGGACGCGTCGGTGGACCGGACGAGACGCAGGAGGACAGCAGGAGAGCGACAATCAGCGCCGCGGGCCATTTCATGCGGTTATTGTAACCGGACGCCGTCGTTGGGAAAAGGACTCGCCGTGCCCGCTATGCGTGTCATCAGTGATACGCCTCGCCATCGTCACCCCTTGAGCGACCGGATGATCTCCTCGACCTCGGCGTCCAGCTCACCCGCGAACTCGGTCTTGATCTCGTAGATCCAGCCGTAGAGCAGCTCATTGAGCACGGTATAGACTGCCGTGCGGGCGTCATGCGTTCCCGCTGCGATCAGGTTGTTCATCAACTGGTCGAAATCGACCCTTCCCTCGTTGACGAGATTGATCCCCGTCAGATGGGACGACACGTCCGTGGACAGATGCTGAACGACGCGGTCAACGAAATCCCAGGTGTAATCGCCGATCCGCTGGAAGACCATCCGGAAAATAGCCTGAAAGACCGAGTTGTACTTCTCGACGTTCGACTCCAGCTCGATTGCATTGACCACCGCGGCTCGGTTTTCATCGACCTGGCTGGTCTCAGCTTCTTCGATGAGGTTGACAGACTGCAGAGCCCAGAGCGTACGCGCCGTAATGAAGTTGGACAGATAGCTCTGTTCGATCACTGAGCGGACCGACTGTGGGTCACTTAGCAGAGAATAAATGTGTGTTTCATCGTCGGTCAGCTCCAGGTGGAAGACACGGGCATCAGAACCCCTGGCCTGCTGCATAACGAGATCGCCGTCGCTCAGGCCGCGCGAGATCAGGGACCAGTGATCGATCTCAGTGACGGCGTCGAGCACGAGGCGGTCCGTTTTGAGAGGGAGCGTCATGATCTCGGGGCCGAAGTCCGACGTGAAATCGATCCGGTACCTTCCCGAGCGAAACCCGAGGCTCTGCCGCAGAATGCGCGAGACCTGCCGTTCGTAGGCGCCCAGCAACTCGTCCGCCTGCAGGTATCCCAGCTCGCAGAGCACCGCCCCGATTCGCCGGGCGCCAGCGACTTTCTCCTGAACCATTCTGTAGTTCTCGAGGTTGATATCGCCGCTACGGAACAGCACCTCGGCAACTCCATAATCGGGATCGGTCGTCGTTGCGAAGACGATCAGTCCATCGAGCACGTAGATCTGATCGTTCCGGTCGGTGCGCTCGATCGACAGCACCGCCGTCTCACTTCTTCTGGTCAGGGCCCGGATCAGATCAGGCACCGTGGTTTCCTCGAGAGTCCCCTCGATGCTCAGTCTCTCAGACACGGCCGTCCTCCCGCCTGCATGACCAGGCTTCTGACGAACCTGAGCTAAGTGGCCGAACGTTGCTTCTCATCGTCCCGATTTCCGATCGATGAAGGCTTTAGAAGGCGTGGTCCTCGCGATTCCGATCTCGTCCTTCGTCGTCGACTTCACCAGAAGCATCGCCGCATCAGCAGCCGTTATGAGATCGTCTTTGGTATCCGCATGCAGCGGATACGAGGCGATTCCGAAGCTCGCAGTAATACGGACATCGATGTCCGAATCAAGCTGGATCGGCCTGCGGATGATTGCTTCCCTCACGCGTGAAGCTACGGCAGTGGCCTGTTCGTGATCCGTTTGCGGAAGGATGATGCAGAACTCGTCACCTCCGAATCGGACGACCTTGTCGACTGTGCGGACTGCGTCCATGATCAGGCGCGCGACTTCCTGAAGTGTCCGGGAACCCGCCATGTGACCGTAGGCGTTGTTGACGAGTTTGAGATCATCGAGGTCGAGAAAGATGATGCTTAGAACCGATTTGTAACGCTTGGCCCTTTCCATCTCGTCCTCAACGAACGCTTCGAAAAACCTCCGATTGAAACAGCGGGTGAGGTCGTCGCGAAGGGCGAGCTCGCGGCTTCTGGTAAGCAGATACGCGTTCCTCAGGATCGCCGTGACGGTTCTCATGTAGCGAGTAGCTTCGGGAATCAAGGTCTCGTCGAAACCTGCATCTGCGGGTACGGATACTTTGATCACGCCAATCAGATCATGCTCGACCTGAATCGTGAGTACCAGCAGCCCCTTCGACTGGGCAGTCGGCCTTTCGTATGCGTATCCCCCCTCTTCCTCCATCGCCTGTTGAATCTGAGACGGAGAAACGCCGGGGAGGAACTCCCCCGCCTCGACGTGCTTCGGGTCGTCGCTGAAGGTCGTTACATAGCGCTCGACTTTCGGATCGTGCAGAAGCATGGTTCCATTCGGAAGCCCGAGAATCTGCAGGGCTTCCCGGGTCACGCGCTGCGAGAGCGAATGCGTGTCGTTGAGCGCGAGGAGCTCCTGCATGTGCGACAGAATCTCGATCTCACTCTTCAGAACCCTGGTCTGCTCGTCGGCACGGGCCGCACGCTCACACAGCTCGAGGATCGGCCCGGGTTCGGACAGGAAAGCGGATTTGCGCATGCTGAGCGTACCCGACTCAAGCTCATCCGATTCCGTCAGGACCAGACCTGCGAATCCCTCTTCGGGCTCCACCCCCCCCGTGCTATCGAATATCGTGAACATCAGCTCCCCCGGAGCGCACTCGGCGGCTCGCACGAACTGGCGGGAGCCAGCCAGCCCCTCGAGCTTCGAGAGCAGTTCCGGATCTTCCGAGATGAGCGCGATTTTTGAACGAGTCATGGTTCGTGAATCTCAATTGTAGCCTCGGATCACGTTTCTGACGTTGCGGATGCGCGCGGCGGCTGACGTGATTTACGATGCAACTGATGAATGTCGGTCAGATTCTGCTGCCGGGAGCCTCTGAATACGAAAGAAAATGCCAGCGGATCGACCATGAGATCCTGGCCCGGCAGGAAACCGTACATCTGTGCTCGGATTCGCCGGACGGCGCCTCGAGCCCCGCCGCTCAGCTCCGTCAGATCTCAGCCGACCTTGCCCATGTGTACGGCGATCCTTCCAGCCATGCCTCCCTGATTCGCGGATTTCCGGTGCCCTGGGTAGCTTCTGGGGCCCCACGGGTCAGGAGGTTCTTTATTGGCCGCACGGACCCTCCTCCGCTCATCGCGGGACCACTGACCGAACCGGCCCTCCCGGAAGCGGTTGAAGAGCAGTACTACTCGGTCAAAGAAGGCCGCCCGGCGCCTGGAGGCAAGGCTCGTTACACAATCGGCAGCTACGGACCCAGCCGCCATGGCGTGCGTTCCCTTACCCAACGGACGATTGCCCGGCTGGAACGGTTCCGCCAGGATCTCGACTGGATGATGTTCGATGCGCCGCCGTCTCGGGAGCAGCTCGCAGAGCTCGATCTCTGGGTCGATCCGGCCAGTGACGAGACGGACTACGACGGCTTTACGGCCGAAGCGTTGGTCGCGGGGATAAGGGTGGTCGCCTGCCGAACCGCCATCAACCGGGATCGGCTGGCCGACGGTAGCGGATTCGCCGTGCCGATCGAGGATCCGAACGAACTGGCGCACGCAATCGTGACGGCCCTGTTCAAAGATGAGATCGCGGGCCAGAGGCTCGAGGCTGCCGCCGCGCAATCCGGACGGTTTAATCCTTCGGTACGGTCCGAGTCCCTGCTCCGGCTCTACAATCAGATTCTCCATGAGCGATCTGCCTGACTGGCGAAGCCGGGTTGCGCCGGCTCAGCGCCGTATTCTCGAGCGCGCGGTGGATGCTGCGCGCGATACCGGCATACGGCTGTTCATCGTTGGAGGTCCCGTGAGGGATCTCGCCCTGGGCATCCCTTTCGTCGACATCGACCTGGTCGTCGAGAACGGAGGCGAGTCTCTCGCTGCCCGCCTGGCCGAGGCGCTGGAAGCTGAGGTGCAGTCGTTTCCCAGATTCCTGACGTGGCGTCTCGATGCAGGAGACGGAGCCCCGATCGACATCACCACCGCCCGGACCGAGTCGTACGAGCATCCAGGCGCGCTCCCGGTGGTCGCCCAGTCCACATTGCGGGAGGATCTCTTCCGCCGCGATTTCGCAGCGAATTCGGTGGCGCTCGACCTTCTCACGAACGAAATCACGGATCCGACCGGCGGGCTGGCCGACATCCGGGCGGGGATCATGCGTGTGCTTCATTCGCGCAGCTTCATCGACGATCCGACGCGAATGCTGCGAGGCATCCGCATCGCCACACGGCTCGGATTCCAGTTCGAGCCGGCGACCGCGGATCTGATCAGAGAGTCGGCTGCGGAATGCGCTCTCGAAACGGTCTCACGCGAACGGGTCTGGCGGGAGATCTTCATCGCAACAAAGGATGCCCGACCCGCCGCGACGCTCGTCGCGATGCGCCGATGGGGCCTGCTCGACCCATTCCTGCTCACCTCCAGCGGAAATGACGATCTCCTGCAACAGGTCGACGATCATCTTTCCATCGCCGAACGAATCGATCGCGAAGTGACCTACGTGGGCATCCTGACAGAACGCGCAGAACAACCCGGCCGGAGTCTCGAGGGCGCAGGGTTCTCGAACTCACGAACAAACAAAACCGTCACGCTCGTAGACGACGCCCGGCTTCTCGCCGGACAGCTCGAACAGGCGCGCACACCTGTCGAGCAGCTGCGACTTTGTGCCCGTGCGAGTGACGAGACCCGGGCCGTCGCCTCGGCGATGAGCGAGGCTGCTGCAGCGAAAATCAGGCAATTCCGCGACTATCCACGGCTCGCTCTCGGCTTCCGGGGCGACGAGCTTGGGCTGCCTGCCGGACCACATATCGCACGGGCTCTCGAGGCAACACGGGAGGCCGTCTATCTCGAGCTTGTCCCCCCGGAAAAAGCTCGTGCCTTTGCGCGCCGCGCCGGCTTGAAGTATCTTGATGCTGGGAACGAAGAGGATCCGGACTCTGATCCGGATCCTGCATTGTCCTGATTGGGAGTGGCGGAAGAGCAGATGCGGACAGGTCGTCAAGGCGTGGTTCCGAATTGCCCTCCGGAGCAGAGCTCGGGAGCGAACAGCGCCTCTTCGGCCAATCGCCGGCTGGCGTACCTAGCGATCGGAGTCCTCGTGCTTGCAGTGTCCACGGCCGGCAGCCTGTTCGGTCAGGGGCACGGAATCGAAAGCGTCGCTCCAGCACCTCCCGGAACCGGGATCGCCGTCCCCTTCGACGACCCCAGGGTCGATCCCCGGAAACTCGAGCTTCCCGAGCTTGCAGGAACCCGCCAGGCACTCGGCTCGCAGCTGGTAGACGGCCGTCTGCCACGTCCCCTGATCGACTACTCAGCCCGGGTCGACGCATACCTTCAGAGGATTACGATCTTCGAGACGGGTCTCGTGTCCATTCACTTCGACAGTCCGGGCGGCCGAATTCAGAAGCGGCTGATCCTTCCGCCTGACGCCGTGGAGGTCTACCGCACGGAGCTCTCGGCGGCAAAACTCGACCGCATACGGAAGCACGAGTTGATCGACGACTCGCCGGGGAAGCGGGCGACCATCCGCGTCTACGATTCCGCGGGGACTCCGGTCGAGCGTTCGTTCAACTCGACCTCGCTCCTTCCCCACGACATGGAGCAGTTCCGGACCGTCCTCCAGGATCTCCTCCGCGCCCTCATTCAGGATCGCGATGTCACCAATACCGTAACCGGCTACAAGCCGGCCGTCGGCGACCGGCTCGTCACCGACGACCAGAAAACATACCGGGTCGTTCGGGTGATCCAGGATGGAAAGTACGTCGAGCTTGTCTCGCTGAGCGACCCAACGCGGATGCTCATCGCGTCAGAGGATCTGCACAAGCACTTCATCGGATCGCGACGGAGTGAATAAGAACCTCTCGAGCAGAGCTCTCGACCCGCGTGAGACGACTTCCGGTCGCTGAATGCCTGGACTGCGAATCACCGGAGGAGAGTTTCGGGGTCGCAAGATCCGGATTCCCGCCCACGATCACCGGCCGACATCGGAACGTGCGAGGCAGGCCTTCTTCAACATCGTGGCCCTCGATGTCCCGGGAAGCCGGTTTCTCGATCTGTTTGCCGGAAGCGGCATCTTTTCACTCGAATCGCTCTCGCGCGGAGCGGCGTCCGCCGTCGCCGTCGAACAGCTGCCGAAGGCGGCCGAGACTCTTTCCAGGCTGGCGATCGAGTGGAGCCTGAATCTTCAGGTGATCGAAGGCGACGTCTTTCCAGCGCTGAAACAACTCGGCAGGGGCGAGCCGTTCAATCTGATCTATGCGGATCCTCCGTACAATTTCGAGCGCTATCAGGTTCTGCTGGAGAAACTCGACGCGTTTGCCGCCCTGGCCAGTGGGGCAACCGTGGCAATCGAGCACCGCAGACGAACCGAACCGTTCCGCACGGACGATCTGAGCCGGCTACAGTTCATTCGCACTGCATCGTACGGCGAGGTCGCTTTCAGCCTGTTCGAGGCGGGGACGTCATGACCAGGGGCGCGCAGGCCGGAATCACGCCTCGAACGGCGCTGTTGGTGCGGTCCGGTACCGACCCTCACTCGGGTTCATCCCGGCAAGCGTGTTATCCGTCAAGAGGAGAACGAAAGAATCTATGAGCCTGACTCTCAGTGAAGATACCGCAACGAAACTGTTCGGCGTCCAGGACGAAAACCTCCGGATGATCGAAGATGCGTTCAACGTGAAGATCTCCGCCCGCAACGGCGAGATTTTCGTTCAGGGCGAACCCGCCGACATTGCTTCGGCTGAAAAGCTCCTTTCGGGTCTTCACGAACTGATCGATCGCGGTCATCCGATCCGCAAGACAGAGCTCGCGACAGGCATTCGCGTGCTTCGCGATAAACCGGATGCCGACATCGTCGATTTCTTCGCCGACGAGAAGCTCCAGCCTGCGCTGCGAAAAGTGGTTACTCCACGGAACGTCAATCAGAAGCTCTACCTGCAGGCGATGCAGGAGTTCGACGTCACCTTCGCAATCGGGCCGGCCGGAACGGGCAAAACGTTTCTCGCAGTTGCGGTCGCCGCCGCGGCGCTCAACGACCATTCGATCAAGCGAATCGTGCTCTGCCGGCCCGCCGTGGAAGCGGGCGAAAAACTCGGTTTTCTGCCTGGCGATCTCGCCGAGAAGATCAACCCCTATCTGCGGCCGCTGTACGACTCGCTCTACGACATCATCGGATTCGAGAAGGTCGGCAAGCTTCTCGAGCGCGGCGTCATCGAGATCGCTCCTCTCGCGTTCATGCGAGGCCGGACACTCAACGACTCGTTCATCATCCTCGACGAGGCGCAGAACACCACGCCTGAGCAGATGAAGATGTTCCTTACGCGACTCGGCTTCGGCTCGAAGGCTGTCATCACAGGCGACGTCACACAGGTGGATCTCCCGGAAGGAAAGCGCTCCGGTCTGCGCGATGCGCATCAGCTTCTTCATCGCGTGGAAGGAATGAAATTCTTCGAGTTCACGCACAAGGATGTCGTGCGGCATCCGCTGGTCGGCAAGATCGTCACCGCCTACGATCAGCGCGACCGGGAGATGGAAAGAGAGAGTTGATCGAAGCAGAAGTTTCCGGCGTTGCAGTGCCGCGTTTATCACGGCGGGATGCTGCGTCCTTCGCGCGCACCTGCATCGCGAAAATCGAACGGCTTCGCGCGGCTCCGTTCCGGGCGAGCGAGCTTTCCATCCTATTCGTCCACGATGACGAGATGATTCACCTCAACCGCACCTGGCGCGGGAAAAAAAAGACGACGGATGTACTGACGTTCGAGGCGGATGATTCGTACGCGCCGCCGGAATCGGCCGATCGGCCCCTGGGCGACATCGTCATCTCCGTGGATCAGGCGCGTCGCCAGGCCTCGGAACAGAAGCATTCACTCGCCACCGAAGTGCGCTACCTCATCCTCCACGGAATCATCCACGCCTACGGCTACGACCACGAGACCGACCAGGGCGAGATGAACGCGCTGGAACTAAAGGTAAGGGCGAAAGTGGGGCTGACGAATGACGAATGACGAATGACGAATGACGAATGACGAATAGGGTACCGCTCCCGTCAAAAGCTCAGCGTGTCATCCGAAGGATCCGGCTGCGTCACTTCGCGAAGTCGATGATGCCGTCGTTATGGAGGCGGTGAAAGATCAGCAGCGCTTCCGATTCGCGCATCGGGCTGATCTTGATGATCGATCCCACATCCCAGATCCCGTTGATCCGAGAGATCAGAAATCCCTCGTTCGGAGTGATATCGAGATCCGTGATCTCGTCCAGCGGCTTCGTCATCCGCGGCACGCGGCTGAGCGAGATGCCGGCCTTCTTCAACTCCGATGAGATGACGGTCTCCGCTCCCTTGATGGAACTGCGAACATTCGAATTCTCCGGATCGAGATTCTGCGCAGCGCGAAGCAGTCGCAAGGACTTCTCGAATTCTCCTGCGCGGAGAGCCGACTGAGCCCTGGCGACGAGCGAGGATACCTCGTCGCTCGCTTCGCTCTCTGACGTTTCAGCGAACGGTTCGGGAAGTTCCTCGGCAGCCGCTGCCGGCGGGGCGGCGGCGACTGTCACAGATTCGGTATGGAACCGAACGGCGCCCGCCGACACGACTTCCGCGAGAGTCGTTGCGACCAGGAAATGTGTGGTGTGACTCTCGACCATGATCTGCTCGATGTTCCGATGCCCATTGACGCACTGCAGAATGAGTTTCTGGGCCTCGGAGAAGCCGCTATGGTCGATCGGTTTTTCGATCACGGGGATCATCGCCTTGTCCGGAATCAAGTGTCTGATTCGATTCCATTCGTCCAACCGGTGGGTTCCTTCCATGAGGACCCCTGTGAGGTCGATCTGCAGAGGTACCATCTCCAGGGTGGGCAAGTCGTCGTCGACGAACTGAAAGCTCCCTTCCGTCCAGAGAAAGATGTCGTACATTTCCTCTTCGGCTTTCCTGCGCATGAGCCTGAGCAGGTCTTTCTCGCTGATCGAATCGATCATGACCAGGATTTTTCCGAGAAGCATCTTCGAAGGAAGCTGCGCCTCGATGACATTCTGCAATTGCTCGTAGGTGACGTAGCCCTCACTCATGAGGAACTCGGAAAGGTACTCGCGAGGATCACTCGATGCCGAAGCGATGACTTTGCCGGACTTGAAAAAAATCCGCTTCTCGATTGCGTCGGACACCACCAGCAGCGTGCCGGTCTTCTGCCCCAGGCTCAGCCACTGGAGCAGGTCGGCGAACAACATTGTCCTGAGGTTCCCTGTCAGACCCATCGATTTTGCCCAGCATCGTCCAAAAGAACAGTGTTTGCAAGATTTATAGCAACAACAGCGCTTCGGCAAGGTGTATCTGGCGGAAGGCCCTATCTCGACATTCCGCTGGGCGTCAGAGCCAGAACAAAGGGGATATCACTTCCGGGCAGGTTTCAGGCGGTACTCATTCAGGCGTTTGGATGAAGGGCCTGAGAGCCCTGGCCACATGGAACTGGTAGGTGCGGCAGGAGAACTCGAGGGGAAACGGGACTAGAATCGAAACCAGATCATGGCGACCAACGAAAAAGAGAAACGGGAAGCGGTAACGAACTCATCAGGCATCGAGCTGCCCGAGGTTTTCGAACCGACCGCTTTGGAAGAGCGGGGATTCTCCCCCGCTGATGACCTCGGTAGACCGGGCGAGTTCCCGTTCACTCGGGGGGTCCGCCGCTCGATGTATCGCGACAAACTCTGGACCATGCGTCAGTACGCGGGGTTCTCGACGGCGGCGGAATCGAATCGCCGCTACCGATATCTGCTCGAACGCGGGCAAACGGGCCTTTCCGTCGCCTTCGATCTCCCGACGCAGATCGGGATGGATTCGGACGATCCTGCAGCACGCGGCGAAGTCGGCAAAGTCGGCGTGGCGATCGATTCGATCGAAGACATGGAAACTCTGCTCGATCAGCTGCCGCTCGAAACTGTCTCGATGTCCATGACGATCAATGCTCCGGCGGCGATCCTTCTGGCCATGGTTCTTGTCGTGGCCGAGCGACGGGGAATCGCGTGGGACCGGCTCACGGGAACGATTCAGAATGACATCCTGAAGGAGTACGCCGCGAGGGGAACCTGGATCTTTCCTCCTGCGCCTTCGCTTCGCCTCGTGACCGACACGTTCGAGTTCTGCACCGCGGAAATCCCCCGCTGGAACACCATCTCGATTTCCGGATATCACATACGGGAAGCCGGTTCGACAGCGATTGAAGAAGTGGCTTTCACGCTTGCTAACGGTCTGCAGTATGTCGCGAGTGCCGTAGAACGGGGCCTCGAGGTCGATTCGTTCGCACCTCGCCTGTCCTTCTTCTTCAATGCCCATAACGACTTCATCGAAGAAGTGGCGAAGTTCCGCGCGGCGCGAAAACTCTGGGCGCGGCTCATGCGAGAGCGATTCGGTGCACGCGACCCACGCTCGCTGGCGTTGCGCTTCCACGCTCAGACGGCGGGATCGACTCTCACCGCCCAGCAGCCGGAGAACAATGTCGTCCGCGTCGCCTACCAGGCGCTCGCTGCAGTCCTCGGGGGCTGCCAGTCACTCCACACGAATTCCAGGGATGAAGCTCTGGCACTGCCGAGTGAGGAATCGGCGCGCATCGCACTTCGTACTCAGCAGATCCTTGCGCATGAGACGGGGGTCGCGGCTACGACGGATCCTCTTGCCGGCTCCTACGCGGTCGAGGCAATGACGCTCGACATCGAAAGGGGCGCCCTCGAGCTCATCCGAAGAGTCGACGAGATGGGCGGCGCACTCGCGGCGATCGAGTCGGGCTTCATCCAGAACGAAATCGGCGAATCGGCATACAAGGCACAGAAACGGATTGAGAAGAGGCAATCGATCGTCGTCGGCGTCAACTCCTTCGTCGAAGAGGAAGTCATGGCGCTTCCACTTCTCAAATTCGACCCCGCGATCGAGGCCGAGCAGGTCGCCCGGGTTCGGACCATGAGGGAACAGAGGGACTCAGGAGAGAAAACCAGAGAACAGCACGGGAATGCGCTGGCACAACTCGACGCAGCAGCGAAGACGGACCGGAACATGCTACCGCTGATCATCGATGCAGTGCGGCATCAGGCTACTGTCGGCGAGATCGTCCGGACTCTGAAAGGGACCTTCGGAGAACACCGCGAGCAGGGATACTAAGGAGATGTGGCTATTCGGGTTGCGTATGGCCCTCGGTGTTTTTTTCTTTCTGCTCGGCATCATCGGAGTGCTCGTCCCTGTGATGCCCCAGCTGATCTTCTTCATCATTTCCGGATTGATGTTCTTCCCCCGTCATCGCAGACTCAATGTACTTCTGAGCAAGGCTGAGTCGAGAATGCCCCGCCTCGTTGCGTGGGTCCGCAGAATCGGCATTGGCGTGCCGGCGGAGCCGGTCTCCGCACAATCGACCCCTCTGCCATCCCACCGCTCTTCGCTGCCAATCCACACTGACAGCACGGACCGGGATCGCTACCCGGAGTGATTCGTCCGTCCTTGACTCCCGACTATAATGCCCGCCTGATGAACGCTGCCCGGCTGGTCCTCGAAGACGGAACTGTTTACGAAGGAACCTCCTTCGGATCCAAAGCCGATTCCATAGGTGAGGTCGTATTCAACACATCTATGACCGGTTACCAGGAGATCGCGACGGATCCCTCCTACAGATTCCAGATCGTGGTGATGACCTATCCCCACCAGGGAAACTACGGGACAAACGCGGCGTTCGATCAGAGCAAGCTCCCACAGGTCGCGGGATTCGTCATTCGCGACCTCTCGGAGCATCCCTCGAGCCCAACCTCGGAGCTCTCGCTGGGTGACTACTTCGTCCGGCACAACGTATCGGCAATCACCGGGATCGACACGCGCGCACTGACCCGGAGAATCCGATCCGAGGGCGCGATGCGCGGGATGATCACGTCGGATTCCGGGCGTGCCGTCGAGTCCATCCTCGATGAGATCCGGCGCGCCCCATCCATGTCGGGGCTCGATCTCGTGGCGAAGGTCACCACGTCATCCATCTACACCGTAAACTCAGATGTCGAGGGAAAGCGAAAGCAGATCGCCATTTACGATTTCGGGGTCAAGAGCGACATTCTCCGGCAGATCGCGTCCCGCGGTTGCGATGTCACCGTGTTTCCCGCCGGAACACCGGCGGATGAGATTCTCGCCCGGAACTTCGACGGCGTCGTCCTGTCTAACGGCCCCGGAGATCCGGAGCCGGTTCTCTATGCTCAGGATTCGATCCGCAGAATGATCGGCAGGGTTCCCCTTTTCGGAATCTGTCTCGGGCATCAGCTCCTGGGCCTCGCTCTCGGTGGAAAAACCTACAAGCTGAAGTTCGGGCATCGCGGCGGCAATCATCCCGTCCAGGATCTTCAAACGGGCAAGGTGGAGATTACGGCGCAGAACCATGGCTTTTCCGTCGATCCCGATTCCCTGCGTGAATCCGACGTGGAGCTCACCCACATCAATCTGAATGATGGAACGCTCGAGGGATTCCGGCATCGGAGCGAGCCCGTCGTCGCGGTGCAGTATCACCCCGAGGCTGCACCTGGCCCGCACGACTCGTTTCACCTGTTCGACGAGTTTCTGCGGATGACCGATGAGGCATGAGTAGACAGTACACAGTAGACAGTGGACAGAATCTCCGGCCGGATCGTCAGCCGCTCGTCTGCCTTCCACTCTGTCCTGTATACAGGTTCGATGTCAGGTGTTCCCGATGAGTCTGGCCCGTCGCATCGCGTGGCGGTACCTGCGACGTCCGAGTGACCGGCTCGTGACAGCGGTGGGTCTCGCATCCCTGGCGGGTCTCGTCATCGGCGTGATGGCTCTCGTCATTTCGATGGCACTGATGACTGGCTACCGCGGAGATCTTCAGAAGAAGCTTCTCGGCGGCAACGCCGAGATGTTCGTCTATTCGATCGACGGCTCGGTGATCGACACCGACGAGACGCTGCGGAGGATCGCATCCGTGGACGGGGTCGAGGAAGCGTCGCCCGTGATTTTCCAGAACGCCCTCGTGTCTTCCGAGCAGCATGCCACCGGTGAACAGGTGATGCTCAAAGGAGTCGAGCCCGACCGGTCCGGTTCCTCTCCCCTCTTCCGGAAGATCATTGCGAGTCCGACGTCGCTTCGGGGCCCCGATGGCCTTCCGGGAGTCGCAGTCGGTAAGTATCTGGCAGAACGGCTGGGCGTTGCGAAGGGCGACCCACTGACCGTGACAGTTCCCTCGCAGACGGAAGGATCTTTCCTGCCAAGCACGGGGAGCTTCGTGGTCATGCAGGTATTTGACACGGGCTTCTATGAGTTCGATGCGAAGTGGCTCTTCATCGAGCTCAAAGAAGCCATGCTGCTGCTCGATACGACGGAAGCGAACCTGATCGAGATCAAGCTCGACGACGGAACGGAGCTCGATGCGATGGTTCCGCGGATTGCCGAGGTCGCAGGGAACCGCTACGTGGTGACCGACTGGCGACAGATGAATCGACAGCTCTTCTCACTCCTCGCGATACAGCAACTGGTGCTCTTCATCGTCATCGGCCTGATCGTGTTCGTCTCGACCTTCAACATAGTCTCGACGCTCATTATGACGGTGCATGAGAAGCGCCGCGAAATCGGGATTCTCGCTTCGATGGGAGCGGACTCCAGCCTGATCAGGCGGATCTTCATCTGGTACGGCACCCTGGTAGGCATCTCCGGCACACTTCTGGGGATTTTTCTCGGAACGAGCGTGTCCTGGGTCCTCACCAGGTACGAGCTGATCTCGTTCGGTCCAGAGATCGCCGAGGTGTACTTCGTCTCCTCCATCCCGTTCGTGACGCAGTGGTCGGATCTCGCCGCGATCGGTGGATTCGCGATCATCGTCTCATTCCTCGCGACGCTGCTGCCCTCCCTGCGCGCCACCCGGCTCGCCCCGATCGACGCATTGCGTCATGAGTGAGACGAGTGACGAATGACGAATGACGAATGACGAATGACGAATAGACTACCGCCGGGGGTGGTCACCTGGCGCCCTATTCGTCACTCGTCATTCGTCATTCGTCATTCGTCTCACCCCAGACTCACCAGTTCCACTTCCTGCATGGGGGATTCGAGAAACTCCGCTGCGATACGGCTGAATCGTTCCGAAGCGTCAGTTATCTGGAAGCGTCGCGCCCCCGCGCCATTCGAGGCGATGGCCTTCTGAACCGTGAGCTCCGCTGCGACGGCCCGCGCAGTCGTTTCGGCGGAATCGACGATGGTGATCCCATCCCCCGCAACGTGACGAATCGTGCTTCTCAGCAGCGGATAGTGGGTACAGCCGAGCACGAGTGTATCAATGCCGGCGTCGACGAGTGGAGTGAGATAGATCTCGGCCACTTCGCGTGCGACATGCGTGTTCGCCCAGCCCTCTTCAGCCAGGGCAACGAAAAGCGGACAGGCCTGTTCGATCACTTCGATGGACGAATCGATATCGTGAATTGCCTTCCTGTACGCACCCGCCCTAACAGTTCCTTCGGTGGCGATCACACCGATAGTGCCTCGACTTACTGCAACCGCAGCTGAAGCACCGGGCCCGATGACGCCAATGACCGGAACCTCCAGCCTGGCCTGCAGGAGAGGCAGCGCGAATGCAGTCGCGGTGTTGCAGGCGACCACGAGCATCTTGATGTTCTGCGCAACCAGGTGTCCCGCAGCCTGGAGCGCATAGCGCTCGATTGTCTGCGCCGACTTGGTTCCGTACGGCAGACGGGCGGAATCGCCGAGGTAAATCAGGGACTCCTGAGGCAAAGCGCGGGCGATCTCGCGAAAGACCGTCAATCCTCCGACACCGCTGTCGAAGATTGCGATCGATCGCGAATCCGGTTCACTCTTCGGGCGGCCCGTCATTGGCAGGCGCCCCACCCTCTCGCTTGATGCCGTACTGCTCGATTTTCTTGTATAGATTGGAGCGCGGCGTGTCGATCGACTCTGCTGTTTTCGACACATTCCAGCCATTCTCCCGAAGCTTGGCGAGAATGAACGTTCTCTCCGCCTGATCCTTGAAATCCTGCAGAGTGGCCAGGCTCATCGCCCCGCTGATGATCTCCTGAGGCGCGCGGAAAAAATCCGAAGGAAGGTCCCCGATCTCGATCACTTCTGAAGGGCACATGATCACGAGCCGTTCGATCAGGTTCCTCAGTTCGCGCACGTTGCCACGCCACGCCGCGTCCTGCAGCGCTTTTTTCGCTGCCGGACTGAACGTCTTCGGGCGGTAGCTGTGCTCCTGAGAGAACAGGCGCGCGAAATAGTCTGCCAGTAGCGGGATATCCTCCTGACGCTCTCGAAGCGGAGGCGTGCGAACCGGGATCACATTGAGCCTGTAGTAGAGATCCTCGCGAAACTTTCCGGCTTTGATCTCGTCGGTCAGATCCTTGTTCGTAGCCGCGATCACCCGCACATCGACGTTGACGACGGTCGCCGAACCCACCGGTTCGACCTCCCCCTCCTGAAGAACCCGAAGAACCTTCGCCTGAGTCCGCAACGACATGTCGCCGACTTCGTCGAGGAAGATCGTGCCGCCGTCTGCCGCGACGAATTTGCCTGTCTGTTTGCGCACGGCACCGGTAAACGATCCTTTCTCATGACCGAACAGCTCGGACTCGATCAGTTCCTCGGGGATCGCAGCGCAGTTCACCTGAACGAACGGTTCGTTCGCGCGCGAGGAAAGGCGGTGGATCTGCCTCGCAACGAGCTCTTTTCCGGTGCCCGACTCCCCCTGGATCAGGACGGTCGCCTTCGTCGGCGCCGCCCGCTCGATCTGCGCCCGCAGGGCGAGGACATTCTCCGCCTCTCCAACAATCTGATACTCCTTTTCGGTCCGCTCCCGAAGCTCGGTGTTCTCGTTCACCAGAGCCCGCTGTTTGATCGCGTTGCGGACGGCTACGAGCAGCCGGTCGCGGTTGAGCGGCTTCTCGAGGAAGTCGAACGCCCCGAGCTTGGTGCACTCGACCGCCGTTCTCAGATCTCCGTGGCCGGAAACCATGATCACAGGGCTCGTCACCCGAAGGGACTTGAAGTTGTCGAGCACCTCCATGCCGTCGAGCACGGGCATCTTGATGTCGAGCAGAATTGCGTCGTAGTCGGTTCTGGTTGCCTTGTCGATGCCATCCTGCCCCGAGCGGGCTTCGTCCACCTTGTACCCTTCGTACTCGAGGGTCATTTTGATCGCGTCCCGGATCGAAGTCTCGTCGTCGATGACCAGTACAGTCTGTGCCATTTAACAGCCTCACTGCATAGATTCGGCCAAAAGCCGACGGCCGCTCGCCCTCTGCTACAATTCGCCCGCCTATCAGGCACACAGGAGGATTTTCCTTGCAGGTCGAGCTGAGCCCCAAACCTAAACTGTCAAAACTGGACAATGTGTTCGTGCTGCTTCCCCAGAGGAAGTCGAAAGAAGAATTTCACGGACTTCCGGACGAGCTCGCCAAGCCCGTAGAGAAGGCGACGCGCCAGGCAGGTTTCTCGGGACGCACCGACGAGACCCTATCGGTCCTCCCGGAGAGCGGACCCCGCAAAGTGACCCTCATCGGGCTGGGAAAAGACTGCGAGCTCGCAAGCAGCCGTTTGCGCAGCGCCATTTATCTGATCGCCAAAACCGCCCGCAAAGGGCGCGACACCAGGATTGCTGTTTTCTTTCCGTGGGAGACCGTCGGCCTCGACCCTTACTTCTCCACACGGCTGCTCGCCGATCTCCTCACCCACTCCGACTATCGCTACGACGCCTACATCACCGTCCGTGAAGAAGAAGCCCCGAAACCCATCCACTGCATCCTCAAAGCTCCGGGCGGCCTCTCGCCGCGAGAGCTCAAAGCGATTCGCAGGGAAGCGAACGCCATCGCCACGGGTGTGACGACCGCCCGGAACCTGGCAAACGCTCCTCCCAACGAGGCGACGCCGACTCGGATGGCAGAGCGGGCGGTCGAGGTGGCGAAAGAAACCGGAATCAAGTGCACGGTCTTCGACAAGAAGAAGATCGAGCGTCTCAAGATGGGAGGCCTGCTCGCGGTGAATCGCGGATCGGCCGAGGAGCCTCGTTTCGTCGTGATGGAACACACTCCCGGGAGCTACGCGAAGACCGTCTGCCTGGTCGGAAAGGGCATCACTTTCGATTCCGGTGGCATCTCGATCAAACCCTCCGAGCGGATGGAGGACATGAAGTACGACATGTGCGGCGCGGCTACGGTCATCGGAGCCATGCAGGCAATCTCGCAGCTCGAGATCCCTGTGCGCGTGATCGGGATTTTCGCATCGACCGAGAACCTTCCAAGCGGGACCGCCTACAAACCCGGCGACATCATCACGATGATGTCCGGAAAAACAGTCGAGATCGTGAACACCGATGCGGAAGGCCGGATGATCCTGGGTGACGCGCTTCACTACGCGAAGCAGTTCGATCCGGACCACCTCATCGATTTCGCCACCCTAACCGGTGCCTGCGTCGTCGCCCTGGGCTCCGCGGCGACGGGCCTTTTCTCCAACGACACGGAACTGGCTCAGAAGTTGATTGATGCCGGAGAGCGAGTCGGAGAGCGACTCTGGCGGATGCCGGAGTGGGACGACTACAAGGAGCTGATCCGCAGCGACTGGGCGGACATGAAAAATTCAGGCGGCCGCTGGGCTGGTGCGAGTACGGCCGCACTCTTTCTCAAGGAGTTCGTCGATTGCAGGTCATGGGCACATCTCGATATCGCCGGCACAGCGTACGTGGACGAATCCGCGCGCGGTCCCAGAGGAGCTACCGGCGCGGGCCTGAGAGCGACGATCGAATTCCTTCAATCTCTCGATTCCTGATACGTCGCCTTCGGGGAGCGTGGCTCGCGCCCCTCTGCCTGGGGGCGCTTGCCGCATGCGGAGCGCCCGAGGCGCCTCAGGCTGCAGTCGCAGCGCCAATCCCGAGGCCGTCGGACGCCGAGTTTCAGGCACTCGACTCCCCCAGCATGCAGTTCCTCCCGCGGCGGGACGAAGTGCCGGGCTGGAGCCTCGAGGACGATCCGCTGGTCGTTCCCGCCGAACACCTCGAAACGCAGATCGGTGCCGATGCAGCGCACTTCCGCGAATACGAGGCCATGGATGCGACGATCGGCACATACGGCAGCACCAGCGGCCAGGGATTTGCCCGCGTCGAGATCTTCAGGTTTCCCGATTTCGTCAAGGCATTCGGCGCGTACTCGACGCGGCGCACGGCAAACTCCCAGCCCCTCGACATTCAGAACGAGGGTTTCATCGGCCCCCGCTCGGTGCACATCTGGCGCGGTCCGTTTTATGTGCGCGTAATAGGAGGGGGCGATGCGCAGGCGCAGGAGACCCTGCCTACCCTCGCTACGGCGGTCGCAAGTGGCATGCAGCCAGCACCCGGAAAACCGGCGGTATTCGATTTCCTTCCAGTCACGACCCGTGTGGTGAACAGCGAATCGTTTGCAGCCGAGGGCGGATTCGGGCAGCCTTTCTTCGCGAATTCGTTCACGGCCCGGTTCACGGTCAACAATCAGCCGATCGACGGACTGATCCTTCCCGCGCCCAGCAGGTCCGCGGCGGCGACCCTGCTCAACCGCTACCGCCAGTTCTTCATCGCGAACGGACGGGTCCTCGATCCCATCCCGAATCTCGGCGAAGACAATTTCACGGCAGAGGATCGCTTCTTCGGAAGAACGGTGGCATTCCGTCTGGACCGATTCGTGATTGCCTTCCGGGGATTCGGAGACCGGCAGGCTCTCATTGATCAGGCGATCACGACCGACCAACGGATTCTCGCCACAATCCGCACCCAGCTCCAGCGAGCCGAACAACAGGCCCGGGAAGCGCTTCGCAGGCCGACAGGAACACCGCGCCCCGCACAGCCCGCCTGGGCCGAACCGGAAGAATAGGATGAAGGCGCCGCCCGGCAGGCTGGGTGGCTTCATCCTTCATCCTCGATCACTACCGTTCCACTCTTGCCTCCCGACTTCCTTCGGAGCCGGAGCGCGTCGATGACGATTCCCTTCTCCACGCTCTTGCACATGTCGTAGATCGTCAGCGATGCGATCGCGCAAGCCGTCATCGCTTCGATCTCCACGCCCGTCCTTCCCTCACACCGGACCGTCGCGGAAACTTCGATGACGCCGTCCGAGGGCTTTACATCGAATTGCACGTCGACGTGGCTGATCGCCAGTGGGTGAGTCAACGGGATCAGCGTCGAGGTCTTTTTCGCGGCGAAGATCCCGGCCACCTTCGCCGTCGTCAGCACATCTCCTTTCGGCAGCGCCTGAGCAACCAGGAGCTCCATCGTCGCTTCGCTCATCGTCACGCGACACGAGGCCGTCGCCTCGCGTCGTGTGATGTCCTTGGCCCCGACGTCCACCATCGAGAGCCGGCCTTCATCGTCGAGATGCGAGAACGGCGATTTGCCGCCGGCGTCATCGCTCATAATCTCTCCTCAATCGCTCGAGCTCGCGGGGAAGATTGATGTTCGAGAGCGGCTCACCGGGAAAAGCTGCCCGCAGCTCGCTCTCCCCGATCTGCTCGCTCTCAGCTGCGACCAGGAGCTCCCGCAGACGCAGACGATTCGTGCGGATCATGGCGTCGAGCATATCCCGGAGCCCGCGCGCGTAGCCAGCGCAGAGCAATTGGGGATGTCCATGCCAGACGGGCACGAGCAGGGACGCCTCGCTTTGTTCGAACCGGGAGCGGAGATAGCCGAGCAGCTCCGTCGTCACCAGCGGATAATCGGCGGCTAGTATCCAGACACGATCTCCGCCGTGATCCAGTGCCTTGCGGATGCCGAAGATAGCGGAAGGCTCCCTATGGGGGTCTTCGTGAAGCGTCTCCAGTCCGTCCCATGAAGGCTCACCGTCACGCGTTACGGCGATCACTCGATCGAACACCGGTTCCGCCGCTGCCACGATCCTGTCGATGAAGCGCCGGCCTTCGAGCTCGAGCCGTGCCTTGGATGTTCCCATGCGACGTGACAATCCGCCGGTGAGAACGTAACAGTTCACCGACGGATGGTACCATCCGTTCAATGCGCCGCGGCCTCGCCGTCGTCATTCCGGCACTGAACGAAGAAGAGACGATCGCAGCCGCGGTCGCCTCGGCGATCCGCGCCGGTGCAATGGAAGTCGTCGTGGCGGACGGCGGAAGCCGGGACGCCACTCCCGCCCGCGCCATCGAAGCCGGAGCTCGCGTGCTGGCGTGCCCTGCGATGCGTTCGCGGCAGATGAACCTCGGCGCCGCTGAGACGACTGCCGGCATCCTGCTTTTTCTACACGCCGACTCCGAGCTCCCGGAGCATGCCGCCGCTGCAATCGAAGAGGCGATGGAGCAGGGAGTTCGCTTCGGAGGCTTCAGGGTCGAGTTCGTGGAGACGGGCCCGCGGCTCCGGCTCGCGGCGCGCATGATCAACACTCGGACCTCACTGACCCGTTGTCCATGGGGAGACCAGGGGCAGTTCATCGCCCGCGAGGATTTCGAGAGCGCCGGAGGATTTCGCGAGATTCCGCTGATGGAGGACTACGCCCTCGCCGTCGAGATGAAACGTCGAGCTCGAACCCGCGTCCTGCCGTTGAAGGTCCGCACGTCCGGCCGGCGATTCCTCAAGAAGGGCCTCTTGCGCACGGCCGTCATCAACTGGTCAATCATCACCGGTTACCGCCTGGGCATAGACCCGCACAAGCTCGCGCGCTGGTACCGAAAGTAAGCACGCCGGCGTCATAGAACAGGACCTCGTGTCATCGTCGGCGCAGCGCCGTGTCATCCTGATGACACCGGGTTCATGTCACTCCACCACGACGGATCCCGTCATTGTCGAGCTCAGGATGACACTCGTGGCCTTCGGCTCACCCCCTCACGATTTGGAGATCGGGCGGGATCCGTCGGGCGCTTTCTTTTTTCGCGCGTGGAATGCCTTCCCCAAAATGATATTGATCGGATTATCGCGTGAAAGGAAGGGAATGACGGGACGCCCGCGCGCACCGAGCTCTTTCTGCAGAGTCTGCAGCATCAGGTCATTCGGCAGAGCTCGAAGACCGGCCTGGAGCGCCTCCACTGCCCGTTTCCTCGTACCTGCGGCCAGGTAGACGCGGGTGAGATTCGCGTAGTGCTCGGCGTTGTAGAACTGAATCTCCACAGCTTTCTTACAGAAGTCGATCGCCGGCCGGAACTTCTTCTGCTCTCGGGCGAGACAGAGACCGTAGTACGAGAGTCCCTCTACGTACTTGCTCTTCTGATCCGGAGACGAACCCTCTGATGAACCATACGCTTTGACGAACAGGGCGAGGGCCTGGGTATACCTCCGCTCTTTTGTCGCTGCGATACCGGCCTGAACGACCGATGCCAGGAGATCATCGGGCGAGGTGGTCAAGAGGCCTCGAGGGAATGGAGTCGTTGGACATATTGATCAATTCGCTCCCGCTCAGCGTCGCTGATATCCAGGAACTGCAGACCATAGCGCGGAGTCGGGTCTCCGAATTCCGCCCGGAACACCTGAGCTTCGAGTTTCAGGGCCATGGGATCGTCAGGAAGAAAGAATGTGACGCGGACGACAGCCTCCGGCGGAAGCAGCCGTTCGATCTCCAGCAGCATACCCTTGGAGGAGACGTTCACACTCTGTCCGAACAGAAAGATGCTCTGGTTCGCGGCCATGATCTCGACCTTGGCCAGGGTCCTTAGCTCCTTGCGTAGCGGGATCGTGCTGAACATACGGATCTTGGCCTGCAGTTCGGCTGGATCGAGCGGGCGAAAGATGATGTCATTGCACCCCGCGGCCATGCAGAGGTCGATCTCTTCGTCCTGTCCCTTACGGGTCATGAAGAGCAGAGACGTGGTGCGCATCTCTCTGTCGGCGCGGACCAGGCGGCAGAGCTCCGCGCCCGTCATGTCTCTCAGCTCGAAGCTGAAAAGAACGAGCTGAGGTTGATCGGCGCGGATGCGGAGCAGGGCCTCCTGCCCGCTCGCCGCGCCCAGAGCACTCGATTCGCGGACGTTGCCTTCGAGCGAAACACCGGCAGGATCCCGATCCGCGACCACGATTTTGATGTCCGGCTCGCTCATCGAACGCCTGCAATCTGCCTCAGACGCCCGACCGAGAGCTCCAGGTCGTCGGCGAGCAGGTCCACATCTTCCTGAGTCGTGGAGGCTCCAAGGCCGATCCGCACCGATTCCATCGCCCGGGTGTCACTCACGCCGATTGCGCGGAGCACGTGTGAGGGCTCACGGTCTCCGGAACTGCAGGCCGATCCGGACGAGAGCGAGAATCGTCTCATGGAATGCATCAGCGGCTCAGCCTCCACGCGATCAAAACTGACATTGAGGTTCCCCGGCAATCTTAACCCCCGCGGGCCGTAGACAGAAGTCTGCGGGATCGAGCGCACGATATGTTCCCACAGGCGATTTCGCAGTTCCGTCAGTTGGATCGCCTCGGTGGCCATTTCACGCGCACGGAATTCGAGGGCGGCAGCCAGGCCAACCGCGCCCGGAACGTTCACTGTTCCCGGACGAACATTCTTCTCCTGGCCTCCTCCCCGCATCGGAGAGTCGAATCTCACGCCCCGCCTGACGAACAGCGCTCCGATACCTTTCGGCCCGTAAAGCTTGTGGGCCGACAACGACAGCAGATCGCATTCGATCTCAGACACATCCACGGGCACCTTTCCGACCGCCTGGGTGGCATCCGTGTGAAACGGGACGTTCGCCTCGCGGCAAACGGCGGCAAGCTCGGATAGGGGTTGAAGAGTACCAATCTCACCGTTAGCTGCCATGATCGACACAAGTCGTGTGTTCTCGCGGATCGCTGCAGCCAGTTCGGCCGGAGAGATGAACCCCTCAGGGTCGGGACGCAGCCGGGTCACTTCGAACCCTGCTGCTTCGAGCCGTGCAGCCGGCGCGAGAATTGATTTGTGCTCGATCTCGCTCGTGATCATGTGATCCCCGGCTTCTCTCATGATCCCGAAGATCGCCAGATTGTTCGATTCGGTCGCGCCCGCTGTGAAGAAGATCTCGTTCGGTCTTGCGCGCAGGAAATCGGCTGCCGCCGTTCGTGCCTCCTCCAGCGCCGTCGCAGCTCTGCGCCCATATTCGTGTGTGATCGCCGCCGGATTGCCGAAGGTCTCCGTAAAGTACGGCAGCATCCGCTCCACTACACGCGGATCGCAGGGCGTGGTGGAATGATGGTCTAAGTAGATGGGAGTGGAAGGCATTGGAGGCCTGTCATTGTACGAGTAGCAACGAATCAGTGGTCAGCGGGGTTCATCACGCCATAACCCGGAAGCTGTCCATTCGTAAGCTCAGACTCCGTGAAAACAACACCTTCACCGTCGTCTGCGCCGTTTTCTTGCGGGCGCCACTTTCGTTTCCACTTCGTCCGACGCTTTCACACGCTGAGCGAAACTCTTCCACTGCTGGTAGCTCTCGACATACCTGCCTGAGGAAAGGGCATAGAGCTCCAGAAGCGCAAGCGCGTCGTTGAAATGTTCTCGTACGACGAATCGCCACATGCTTCTCCGGTCAGCGGGAGGCTCGAGCAGACGCCAGAGACTCTCGAGGGCCTGTTCGACCTGATGCCGGATTCCCGCGGCGAGCGCCATCCTCTGGCAGACCGGCTGAAGGAGCTCGCGGATGAAGAGAACCACCTCGCCGAGCCGGAGCCGTCCGCCTCGCCGCTTTTCCTCGGCCTCGATCTCGCCGACCACGTAGGGCAGCAGTACCACCGAAAGCAGCACGGCATCCGAAACGCGCCGGTTGGACTGGACGGTGCGGTCGAGGACTTCGAGCATCTTCCAGAAGTAATCAACCTTCCCTTTTCGCAAAGGCTTGTAGAGCTCCGGAATGATCGGCTCGATCAGTTCGGATTCCAGCAACATGCGGACAGCATCGCGCGACCAGCCTCTCCGCAGAAGCTCCAGGATTTCCTCGGAGACTCGCGGTGGAGAGGCTTTCAGGATCTCGGTTCTGTGCCGGAGTATGGCGGCATACGTTTCCGGCTCGATCGTGAAAGCCAGCCGGGAAGCGAACTCGATGGCACGCATCATCCGGACAGGGTCTTCGCGGAATCGGAGATCAGGATTTCCGATCACGCGGATCAGACCGCTGTCGAGGTCCGCGAGGCCCCCGACGTAGTCGATGACCGAAAAGTCGGCGATGTTGTAGAACAGACCGTTGATGGTGAAGTCGCGGCGACGCGCGTCTTCGAGTGGCGAGCCGAACGTGTTGTCGTCGGTCACCAGGAGATCGTCGGCGTCCCCGCTCGGCTGGGGCTCCCTGCGGAACGTCGAGACCTCGACGACCATGTCCTGGAAGATCACGTGTACGAGCCGGAAACGGCGGCCGATGATCCTGCTGTTCCTGAAGAGCCGGCGGACGTCGGCCGGGTGCGCGTCGGTCGCCAGATCAAAATCCTTGGGCACGCGTCCCATCAACAGGTCACGCACGCTTCCACCGCAAAGATACGCACGGTATCCACTTCGGTGGAGCCGGTAGAGCACCTTGAGGACATTTTCCGGGATGCTCCGGCGCGAGATCGCGTGGTCCGCGCGATCGACCACGAGGGCATCCACGTACACAGGCTGCCTTTCGGTCTCAGCCAGCTCCATGGAAGTTGTGTCCGCCTCGTTACTCATGATCTCTTGAACCATCCCGAGGCTCGGCATGGTAGTGAAATTGGCTATCGATGATGAAAAAGGTTCGATCCCATCGGGTATCCCGGAAGAAATTCACCGCGACGCCCAGGAGCTCTTTGAGCTTCTCGCCCGGGGGACTGCCGGGTAACAGAGGTTGACCTCTGAACGACCAGTATACAAGTAAGGGTTTGCCCTTGATCAACTCCCGGTCAACGGGGCCCCAATAGCGGGAATCATAAGAGAGATCGCGGTTGTCCCCCATCGCAAAGTAGGAGCCCGGCGGGACCAGAAAGGGGCCGAACTGGTCGCGATAACGGAATTGGTCGGGAAGGCTCTCGGCAGAAGGGAAGACCTGAGGATCGGCAAAAACGGTGTAGGGTTCGGCCAGTTCCCGGCCGTCGATGAACACGCGCTTGTCGCGGATCAGAACCGTTTCGCCGGGCAGACCGACCACCCGCTTGACGTAATCATTCTCCAGCTCGCGGGGAAAACGGAAGACGATGGTGTCGCCCCTGGCCACATCGTGAAAGGGAAACAACTTCCTGAACAACGCGCTCTCGCTTGACCCGAAAAGGAACTTGTTGACGATGATGTGGTCGCCGACGAGCAGATTGTCCTCCATGGACGGGGTGGGGATCTTGAACGTCTGAAACACGAATATTCGAGCAAACGTCACGAAGATCGCGACGATGATCAGAGATTCGTAGTACTCACGAAAGGTGGACTGTCTATGCGTATTGGTCTCGGTCATGGGGATTCGGGGCGGACGTCGCTTCCCCGATCATAGTGGTAGCTGCTGTCGATCACGTGAAAAGTTCTGTCCCATCGCGTTTTCTCGAAAAACGTGACGATTACGGTGAAAAGCTCGCGCACTCTCTCAATCGGAGGGCTGTTCGAGGGCAGTTGAGTACCCGCGAAGGACCAGTAAACCAGAAGCGCGCGTCCCTTGATCAGGCTTCGAGGAACCGCACCCCAGTATCTCGAGTCGTGCGAGAGGTCGCGGTTGTCGCCGAGTACGAAGTAGCTGTCGTCCGGAATCCGGTACGGACCGAACTGGTCGCGAGATCGGTACGGCTCGGCAAGGTCCGGCTGAAATTCGTAAACGTTCGGGTCGAGGTGAACCTTCCACGGCTCTCTGATCGGGCTGCCGTCGATGTAGATTTGTTTGTCCCGGATGAGAATCGTCTCGCCGGGCAGCGCCACGACGCGCTTGATGAAGTCCTGACTCAGATTCCTGGGGTAGCGGAAGATGACAACATCTCCGCGGTGCACGGTCCTGAAGGGAAAAACTTGCCGGAAGAGAGCACTTGCCGCGGGGCTGTAAACGAACTTGTTGACCACGATGTGATCGCCGATGAGCAGATTGTCCACCATGGATCCTGAGGGAATCTTGAATGCCTGAATGACGAAAATCCGCGTGAAGTTCACCACGATCACAGCGATCAGAAGCAACTCGTAATAGATCCGAGGCGTCGATTTCGCCTTCACTTTGTTCTCTCCGCTCCCAGAACGAGGGAGATTCGGCTCAGTTCCGTCGCATGAATGACCGTTACGCCGGGCGGGAGCGCGACGCTCTCAGTTTCATGCGAGGCGTCGACCACCACCACGCGCGAGCGGTCGACCCACGGAACCAAAGCCAGCGAATCCCAGAACGGGGACGTCAGGATATCCATCCTCCCGGCCCCCAGAATGGAGACTGCCTCGAACTGCTCGTGAAGGCCCGCCCTTTGATCGCTCCACTCGAACGGTGAACCAACTCCCATCCAGATCACGACCGGATACGAACTGCCGTAGCCGATTCTTGAAGGGCGGGAGAGCCAGGCGGACCCACCCGGCCAGAGGAACGGTTCCAGTTCTCCTGCGGAAACCCGCGCGGGCTCGAGCACCACACGGCGTGCTTCTCCTCCGTAGGCCAAACTCTGAATGTGACTCGAGGACTCCGGCGTCGATGCCACGATTGCGTACCTCTCGGCCCGAGGCTCCCAGGCCAGCGCTGTGACATGGACCTGCGGCAGGTCGACGGTCAACGAGTATCCGGTTGGAACGTGCAGCGATCGCAAAAGTGAGCCGTCGCGCCCCCTGACCAGGTACGTAACCTTGCTGCCGCGCGGTGCCCAGCTCACCAGCACTTCATCGAGCGGATCCTTCGCGACCCAGCGTACTGACGGAGAGGCGGTGGACCCCAGCGCCACGTCGAAGCCTCCCGAGCGGCTCGCAGAAAGAACGAACTCCTTCTGGTCCGGAGAGATATCAAAGGAGTCGATCGAAAGGAGCGGTTCCGCTACGAGACGAGTCAGCTCTCCGTTGCCATTGATCCGCACGAGGCTCTCGCTTCCCTGCTCCTCCAGAATGGCGAGAATCGACCCTTCCCGGTCGAGAATGCGGAGATCGCGGATGGAAAGCGACGGCAGACGCAACGTCTGGTCTCCGCGCACCCATACGAGGCTCGACCCCTCACGCCTTACCAAGTCGGTCCTGGTGGCTGCAGCGACAATCGTTTGCACGGCAGGATCATCGGCCCACGAACCACCGGACTCGTTCCGCAGGAGGAGCGAGCCATCAGCCATCGGTTGTAGCGAGGTGGGGCACGCCGCCAGCGTCCTGCTCGAAAGCTCGGATCCCGAAGCCGGATCGAGCTCGACGAGACGGCAGCGGTCCTCGGTCTGAATCGCACCGTAGAGTTTCGTCCCATCGCTGCTGAACGCGATCGCTGGTACCCGGGGAGTGGGAGGAAAGGCAGGGTCCGCAGCCGGCGCAGCCGTGACACAACCCCAGAGGCCGCTTGTAAAGAGAAGCAACCCAAGGGGATGACCGAGCCTCCGCACGGGGGCCATTCTAACATTCCGAAAGGGCGCGGCCCCGGCGGTCCGAGGCCCTGATTCTACGGAACAGCCTAAACGTTTCCACATGACGTCCCGTATCAATGCCGTACGCAAAGTGACGGGAATCCAGCCCGTCACCGCGGTCCTATCTCCTACGGGCCCGGGCGCTCGCGCGTAGCGAGCGCCGCCCCCGCCTCCTCTCTCTCTCGGTACCCGAACGAACCGGCGATAAATATGCTATTACCGCATAATTAACTAAACGATGCCAGCATTTGCCCCGTATCACCCAGGCAGCAAGGCGATACCCATACCAAATTCAGGAGAACAAAACTATGAAGTTTGCACCCTATATTCTTGCAGCATCCATCCTCGTCGCCCCGGCACTCGCCGCCGCACCGAATTTCGTCATTTCGGCAGCGGCGGCAACCGAAGGCGCCGGCCGAACCCGCTGGATCAGTGACATCATCCTGCACA
The DNA here is from genome assembly GCA_041748075.1 of Thermoanaerobaculia bacterium. Lineage (GTDB taxonomy): Bacteria > Acidobacteriota > Thermoanaerobaculia > Gp7-AA8 > Gp7-AA8 > JBGSYJ01. The sequence continues at coordinate 4,009 of JBGTDX010000021.1, read as the reverse complement.
ACGCCGGACTGGCCGAGGCGCCTCTGACCCTGAGTTTTCACACCGCAGATGGCTTGCAGGGACAGGCAGACGCGATCATCCCTCCCCGCTCGACCATCGTGATGAGGGACGTGGTGGGTGCCATCTTCAATCAGCAGAATGTCGTCGGCGCGATTCTGATCGACACCGATGATTTCCTCGCGCAGAAGCTGGCGGTTACCTCGCGCACCTACAACATCGGCAGCGTCAGCGGAATTGGAGAGTTCGGCCAGGGAATTCCGGCTCTTGTCGTCTCGAGCAGTCTTTCGAGCGGCGATACGGGAGTCATCACGGGTCCGGCGATGATTTCCGACACCCGGTTCAATTTCGGCCTGTTCGCCGCTGAGGACACGACGATCCAGTGGCGTCTGCTCCGGAACACCGGTGTGGTCGCTGCCGAAGTGGAAGTGTCGTACTCGGAGGGAACGCACACTCAGCACAACAACGGGGTTGCCACCCTGTTCAACACCACCGCACAGAACGGCGATGTCGTCCATGCAGTATTTCAGGAAGGTCGGGCCTACCTTTACGGCAGCGTGATCAACAACGTGACCACCGACCCCTCCTACGTCCCGGCCATCAGGGTTCGGGAGAACGTGCCGGTCGTGATTCTCGGAGTCGACGTCAACGAAAACGGCGAGGTCGACATCTTCGATGCGGACGGAAACGGGGTTCTCGACGCACCCATTACTCTGGTGACATCCATCTTCCCGAACTACTTCCGCGTGATCGCAGTCGATCCGGAGGGCCAGCCCCTGACCTACAGCCTGGTCAATCCGTCCCCCGACGTTGCGCTCATCGACGACATGGGCACCATCCAGTGGTACCCGGGCGCCGACCTCAAGGGCACCAGCGGCTCACTGACGGTCCGTGTTTCGGACGGAACCGATGCGAGCGAACTGATCATCCCGGTGTTGTTCCGATAGGAATCTAATCGCGTGCGCCGGCGGTCCGCCGGCGCACGCAAACCCGCGTCCCCCGGTGTGCTGTAAGTTCCATACCGCACAGCCCCTCGCCGTTCCCGTTACCGGAAGACGATGCGCGCGAATCGACGCTTGCCCGCCTTGATCACGTATGACTTGCCTGAGGTAGCCTCGAGCGTGGCCCTCACATCGTCGAGCTTCCGGTCATCCACCGTCACCCCGCCCTGGGCCAGCAGTCGGCGCGCTTCGTTGTTGGTCGGTACCAGACCGGCAGCAACCAGGGCCTTGACCACGGGCATCCGCTCATTCGATGCCTGAAGCGATTTCTCATCGACCTCGGACGGAATCTGACGCTCGCTGAAGATTCGCCGGAATTCGGCTTCCGCGTCTTCAGCAGCCGGCGCATCGATGAACTCTGTGATGATCGAGCGGGCGAGCTCCTTCTTTGCGTCCATCGGATGAAGCGAACCGGCAGCGACGGCCTGGCGCTTCTCCTCGATTCGTTGCGGCGTCAGGTCGGTGCAGAGCGTGTAGTACTTCCACATCAGTTCGTCCGATATCGACATGATCTTTCCGAAAATCGAGTCCGCCGGCTCGTCAATCCCGATGTAGTTGCCGAGAGACTTCGACATCTTCTCGATACCGTCGAGGCCTTCAAGCAAGGGCATCGTGAGCACGACCTGGGGCTCGAGCCCATACTCGCGCATCAGATCTCGCCCGACCAGAAGGTTGAAGAGCTGATCGGTGCCGCCCATTTCGACGTCCGCCTCGAGCGCTACCGAATCGTACGCCTGGGCGAGCGGATAGAGCAGTTCATGCAGAGCGATCGGCTGATTCGACTCGTAGCGTTTTCTGAAGTCGTCACGCTCGAGGATACGGGCAAGGGTGTATCGCGCCGCAAGCCTGACCATCCCATCCGCCCCGAGCTTTCCCAGCCATTCCGCGTTGAACCGCACCTCGGTAGCGACCGGATCGAGAATCTTGAAAATCTGCCCGCGGTACGTCTCGGCATTCGCCAGGATCTCCTCGCGCGTCAGAGCCGGCCGCGTCGTCTTCTTCCCGGTCGGATCTCCTATCATCCCCGTGAAGTCTCCAATGACGAAGATCACACGGTGACCAAATTGCTGGAAGTGCTTCATCTTCCGGAGAATGACCGTATGACCCAGGTGGATGTCGGGAGCGGTGGGGTCGAACCCTACCTTGATGGTGAGACGCGAACCCTTCGTCGCCGCTTTCTCCAGCTTCCGGCGGAGATCAGCCGGATCGATCAGGTCGACGGCACCCTTGGAGAGGAAAGCGAGTTGTTCGTCGATGGAGAGTCGGTCAGCCACGCGCGCAATATAGCAGGAGGAATCAGGGATGAAGGATGAAAGATGAAGTCCCTGCCCATCCCCCCGAAGGGTGGGCGGTGGCTTCATCTTTCATCTCTGGATCAATCGACGCTCTCGACTTCGACCAGGTCATACTCACCCGAGGGTTCGGAGCTTCCCAGCCACCGCCATCCCTGGAGCAGGTAGAGGTCGAGGTGTAATAGAAATACTTCCCGGCTCATCAGCCAGCGCGCATCGAGACCGGAACGAAGGCCGCGCTTCTGCTCTTTGATCACGTGGCCGAGACCGTGGATTACGGTATTTCTTTGCATGAAGTTCTCGCGCTTGCAGAAGTAGTTCAGCGCCGTCTCGATCTTGAACCGCTTCTGATACCGGAATGGCACTGCCTCGAAGACTTCGCGTCGCATGACCCGTATTCCGGAGAGTACGGGCCCGAAGTGAATCTTCAGATGAAAGAAATTGCGAATAGGACCCCGGTGACGTATCCCTACGTTCATGTCACACTCGCCCCTGAGCACCGGCATGACCAGGCTCTCGATGTGCTGGCCGGTAATGTTCAGCATGTCGCCGTCGACGAAGAACAGCACGTCGTTCCGTGCGTGCTCAACCCCGATGCGCATCGCGAAGCCTTTACCGTGATTCTCGCGAAGCGCAATGACTCGGACGTCGAAAGTCCTTGCAATCTCGACCGTCTGGTCGGTAGAACCGTCGCTCACTACGAGGATTTCATCGATGAGAGGATGAAGCGTCAATGCCTCGAGTACTTCCGCGACCGTGTCCTGTTCGTTGAAGGCAGCGATGACGGCTGATATGCGCAAGCAGGCCCCACCTTTTGATTTTTGCAATTGCAAGACAGTACCGGTGCAACCAGCACACCAGCGCGCGCATGATACCGCAAACACCTGCCACTTCAGGCCCTGCCCCGATGCACCCTGAACCTCGATTGCCCGCGGAGTTCCGAAAGAGTCCCCACGGGAGGACGACTGACCTATGAAATGGCCGCTCCGAGCTCCCGACTTCCATCAGAAATCCGCCTGGCGAGACACGGCCTGCGATTAGCAACACCACTCTCATCACGTAACTTACGTCCTCTGCGACAGGCCGGACGACACCGTGGCCGAGCCTTTGCACTTTCACTTCGTCATGAGACAGAAAGCATGGATGGCAGGTCTGGTACTCCTCGCTCTGGGAACCGTTTCCGGCTGCCGGAGCCTGGCCAACATCGAAAATCCCGATTACGTGATTCGCGACATCAGGCCTCGGGTCGGAGTCGCGATTCCCTTCTCCGCCTCGACTCTGGACCTCGATTTCGACATCGAAGTGAGGAACCCGAACGCCGTCGGATTGAGACTCGACCGAATCGACTTCAATGTCCTCGTGAATGGCTCACGCGTCATGTCGGGTATCAGCAGCCAGAACATACGGATTCCAGCCAACGGTGTGGGCAACGTCCGGCTGAGAGGACGGACGGGATACAACGAGCTCCGGTCCCTGTTCAGAGAGGTCGCTGATCTGGTCCAGGGCAATCGCGCAAATTACGAGGTTCAGGGGGACGTCTACTACAACACGCCCCTCGGCCAGCTCAAGTTTCCGCTGACTGTGTACAGCTCGGGTGACCGCCCTCCCACCCGGTACTGAGCCCCCACCCGGCCGGTTGTGAGTTGTGAGTTGTGAGTTCTGAGTTCCCACCCGCCCCTTCGTCGGTCAGGTCAGGGAGTAACTCACAACTCACAACTC
>JBGTDX010000020.1:0-3263 GCA_041748075.1 Thermoanaerobaculia bacterium | reverse complement strand
GGAATCGCCGCCATTCTCGATCGACTCGGGATCCGGTATGTCATAGGCGGATCGGTGGCCTCCTCGATCTGGGGCGAGCCAAGAGCGACGATCGATCTCGATCTGATGATCGAAGCGGACGAGCCTTCTGCAGCGTCGCTGGCGAAAGCCATGCGGGAGGAATACTACGTTGACGAGGACTCTGCCGTAGCTGCCATCCGAGAGCAGAGTTCGTTCAATGCGATTCACTACGAGACCTCGATGAAGATCGATTTCTTCATTGCCGAAGAGGGAGAACTCTCGCGATCGCAGCTGAGCCGCAGGCGAGCAATCGAGATCGGCGGAGTCAGTCTCTTTTTTTACGCACCCGAAGATCTGCTGGTACGGAAACTGATGTGGTTCCGGATGGGCGGCGAACAGTCTGAACGGCAGTGGCGTGACATCGTCGGAATCCTGCGTGTATCCAGTGAGCTCATCGACCGCGAGTATCTGATGCGTTCCGCGACGCAGGCCGGAGTTGCAGACCTGCTGACGCAGGCTGTGAATGACATAGGCAGCACGTGATTGGCGATCGACGACGTGACGAGCTTTTACTCGAGAGCCAGCCGGGCGCGCGCCTGTTGCTGCTGGGCGGCGAGCCGTTTCCGGGGCCGGTCCTCCAGAGTTTGTCGGCGACGGCGACGGCGACGGCAACGGCAACGGCAACTGCAAACGATTATCGCGATTGCGAAAGCCGCAGGGAAGTTGGGGGCACATCTGGAAAATCAACTTAACTTCCTCTGAGCCGATCGATTCTCTCGCGTAGTGTCGCTCGCTCAGGTAGCGCTCACGATGACTGTTGGGCATCACACCCCAATGGCCTTCATGACCTCAATGGCCCAGCGCCGGAACCGTCTCACGGCCGAGGCGCAGCGGCGGAGTGCTGGTGGGCGGACGGCGGTGCCGGGTGGCCTGCTCGTAGGCGTAAACGATCCGGATGAGTGTCGGCTCGCTCCATGCGCGGCCGAGGACCTGAAGGCCGACCGGCAGGCCCTCGCGCACGAACCCCATTGGAACCGTGATCGAAGGAAATCCCGTCGGTGGCGACAGGCGCGGGCTGTTGTTGCCGTGTGGCGTGTTGAGGTCTCCGATCATGCGCGGCGGGAAGGCCCACGTCGGATAGACGAGTGCGTCCAGTTTGTTTTCGTCCATCACCTTCTGCACGACCTCGCGCATTCGCTGCGTGTTCTGCGCTACCTGCGCGCACCGCGGGTTCTCGGTCAGCGGCGGCTCCGCGTTACGGTCGAGCAGCCGCTTTTCGATGGACGGATGGAACTTGCCCGACTTGATGATGTCATCCAGGCTTTTCACCTGCGCATCGGGCGCCAGCCGGGCCAGATAGTCGTTGATATCGAACTTGAATCGCAGGCAGAAGAACATTCCAGGCGGGATGCTGTCGATCTCCGCGATGTGGACCGGATCGACGAGCTTCGCGCCCAGCCGCTCGAGATCGGCGAGCGCCTGCTCCATGCGCTTCATCACTTCCGGGTCGGTGTTCTGCGCGGTGAACAGCTGCCGCACGACGCCGAGCCGCATGCCGCGCGCGCCGTCCTTGTCCAGGAACTTCATGTAGCTGTCTGCTCGCTTGCCCTGACTGGCCGAAGTCACTGAATCTGCCGGATCGTAGCCGGCGATCACGTCGAAGATCGCGACAGCATCGGCCACCGTCCGCGCCATCGGTCCTCCGATGTCCTTGTCGAGAAAGAGCGGCACGATTCCATCACGGCTTGTGAGTCCCATCGTCGAACGGATCCCCACCAGGCTCGTGTGCGACGATGGCCCACGAATGGAGTTACCAGTGTCCGTGCCGAGGCCGACAGCGCCGAAGTTCGCGGCGACTGCTGCGGCCGTGCCGCCGCTCGAGCCTGCCGTGACGCGATCGAGTGCATACGGATTTCGCGTGTACCCCGGCAGTAGTGAGTTCACGGTTTCCATCGGATCGAAGGCGAATTCCGCCATGTTGCTCTTCGCCAGCATGATGGCGCCCGCTTCACGGAGCTTTCTGATCTGAAACGCATCGGTCTTCGACATCACACCCTCGAGCGACAGCGAGCCCGCCGAAGTCGGCATGTCCGTTGTCTCGTAATTGTCTTTCACGATCAGAGGCACGCAGTGAAGAGGGCCCACGGGCCCCGACTGTGCGAACCGGACGTCGAGCGCGTCGGCGAGGTTCAGCGCGGCAGGGTTGGTGACGACGATCGAGTTCAGGGCCGGCCCCTTCTTGTCATACGCCTCGATGCGGTCGAGGTACATCTGGACCAGTTCGCGACATGTCAATGTCTTCGCTTTGAACGCCGCGTGGATGTCGACGATCGTCGCTTCCTCGCTGCGGAAAAGATCGAAGCCGCTTGCCTCCACAGGGGCTGCAAGCAGAAGAACCACCAAAGGAGCCATCCACAGTCGCAGGCGAGTTCTCATGCCGGGCCTCCAGTTCGTTGAATCATGACTGATGTGTGGCTCGCATTTCGATTCGATACGAACGCTCATCCGTCACCGAGCTTGCCTTCGCGGCGCATCTCCGCGACCACATCTTCAAATGGAGCTATTTCTTCAGCCCCTCGGCCCAGTTGAGCACCACGGTGAGCGACTGTGCGTTGGCGGCGTTCGCCGGAATGACGGCGAGAAACCGCTGGCCATCCGGGCTGACGTCGATCCCTTCGTTCCTCGAAGGAGTGAAGAGCTTCACCGGAGATCCGAACTGCAGGCCCTCGCCGAGGGTTACCGGGACCGCGCCGATGGTTCCGTCGAGCGATGCGTAGATCAGCTCGAGTCCCTTCTGCGTCCAGTAGACCTTGTTTCCTCCCGAGGTTGTGACCTGGTATTTCTTCCCGGGCGTGGGAAACGACTGCACATAGATCTCGAAGCGGCCCGACTCGTTTGATGTGTATGCGAGCCAGCGCCCGTCGGGCGAGATCATCGGCCATCCCTCGTAGGCAGGCGTCTGAAGGAACATCTTCGCCCCCGGCGGATTCGCCGCGGACGCGAGCATGATGTCGAAGCCCGATTCCGCCCCCAACCCCATGAACGCGATCGTCGATCCATCCGGTGACCAACTGTACGGGTCCTTCCAGCTCATCGTCGAGGCGAAAAGTGGCGTGTCCCCCTCGGCGCCGTTCAGCTGCCTGACGTACAGATCGAAGTGGCCTTGCCGATTCGACTGAAAGACGATTCGCTTTCCGTCAGGCGACCAGACCGCTCGGCGGTTCTGGGCTGGGCCGAACGTCAGCCGTGTCGGCGCCCCACGC
>JBGTDX010000019.1:0-3262 GCA_041748075.1 Thermoanaerobaculia bacterium | reverse complement strand
AGACGCTTCCTGCGCTCGATCCGCCAGAGCGCGAGCGGCAGGGCACAGGAGAGGCCGATCGCGAGGTTGATCATGATCAGGGTCCAGGGGTGATCGAGCCGCTCTCGGACCGTTCGATCGAACAGGAAGACCCAGAAGACTAAAGACGAGATGAGAACGTCGATCGTGAATCCGGCGCTCGCCCCATTTGCGAAGAGTGCTCCGATGAAATCGCCCGACATGCCGTTCTCACCAAAGAACCGGGCAAAGCCGAGCCAGGGTGCGATCGCACCGGCGACCGCGAGGATCAGATAAGCGTGTTCTCGTTTCATCATGGAGATCCTTTCGAAACGAAGAATGGGGCGACGAGGGACGGAGTTCAATTCCCTCCGAGGTAAAGATGAGCGCAGACGGCATGTCGGCTCAGGGTCCTCTCACAGACTCTGAAGTTGTGCGTCGCCGCGCCCGGCGCCATCATGAAAGCAGACGTGGCCCCTGCCTTCGGAAAGATCGGATCAATCAGCGCCGCGTCGTGGCAAACCCGGACCTGCCTTGCTGGCTTTGGATCTGGCCCTACCTTGCTACTATTTACGTCCGGCTGACGAAATCAGTCTCCAGCAATTTCATACCTTCAGGAGGATCGGCGTGCAGAGGGTTGTGATCGTCATCGCAGACATCAGCGGCTACACCCGGTTCATGATCGCGAACCAGACCGAACTCGCTCACAGTCACGAGATCATCTCCACTCTGCTGGAGAAGATCATCGCCGAGATCGAGATTCCGCTGACACTCGGGAAGCTCGAAGGCGACGCGGTGTTTCTCTATTTCGACGCGGCACCGCACTCGTCTACGCGATCGCCGGAGGCATGGAGCTGGCGGGTGTCGACGTCATCGTGGCGCACCGTCTTCTGAAGAACTCCGTGGCCGCTCGCGAATACATTCTCGTTACCAGCGCGGCGAGAGCCGATTTTCCTCTCGATCTGCCCGTGATCAGCTCCGGTGTCGAGGAGTACGAGGACATCGGACAGGTCGAGGTGACTGTCTTCGGGATCAGACCGCAATGAGACCCGCTGGTGGCGATTCGATCGACCTCTCGCATCTGATCGGCCGTCACCGCCGGGGACCACGAGTCCGTCAGGAGTTGTGATTTTCAGCATGATGGTGACCCCCTTGTCCCGGGCCGACTATACGTTAGTCATCGAAAACGCGGGCGGCGGCGTCCCTCGCCCCAACGTGAGCGGGGCGTGGGAGCAGAGGGAGAGGGGCGTTGCAAACTCCAACCTGCCGTGATTCCCGCCGTTCCCTCAGGTCGATACACAACGTCCACCCTGTACACTAGATGCGGATGAAGATCACAGACTTCGTCACCCGCTGGAAACCTTCCGCCTCCTCCGAGCGCTCGAACAGCCAGACCTTCCTCGGCGAGCTCTGCGACCTCCTCGGCGTTCCCCGGCCCGACCCGAAGACCGGCGATCCCGACCGCGATCGCTACGTCTTCGAGCGTGAAGCGGTCCTGCTCCACGAAGGCGGCCGCCAGAGTCTCGGATTCATCGACCTCTACAAACAGGGCTTCTTCATTCTCGAAGCCAAGCAGGGCTCCGAGGCCGATTCGATGAAGGCCGGGCACGGGCGAAGGCATACGCCTGCGTGGGAGATCGCCATGCAGAGAGCATTCGGCCAGGCGCTGAAATACTCGCAGACGATCGAAGATCCGCCGCCCTTCATCGTCATCACCGACATCGGCTACTGCTTCGACCTCTACGCATCGTTCGATGGCACGCGCAACTACCGGAAGTTCCCTGACGCGGTCAACTCACGGATCTATCTCGAGAAGCTCGAATCGAGGCCGGAAGATCTCGAGACGCTCAGGCAGATCTTCCTCGACCCGCACGCGCTCGATCCGTCGAAGCGCACCGCGAAAGTCACGCGGGAGATCGCCGGTTACATCGCGCGACTCGCAAAGGCGCTCCAGGAATCGGGACATGAGCCGGAGCGGGTCGCGAAGTTCCTCATGCGCTGCCTCTTCACGATGTACGCGGAAGATACCGAGCTCCTTCCGAAAGGCATCTTCGGCGACGAGATCCCGAAGTGGGCGGAAAAGCCGGAGTCCTTCGCCGGAGAGGTGAGCGACCTGTGGCGCCGGATGAACGAAGGCGGCGATCTTTACGGCAAAGGCCACATCTGGCGGTTCAACGGCGGGCTTTTCGCCGAACCCGTCGCGCTGCCGCTGAACCGCCAGCAGCTTCTGATTCTCGGCCTCGCGGCAAAGAGCGACTGGAAAGACGTCGAGCCGGCAATCTTCGGCACGCTCCTCGAGCGCGCGCTCGATCCGAAGGAGCGCCACCGCCTCGGAGCGCACTACACGCCGCGCGCGTACGTCGAGCGGCTCGTGCGCCCGACGATCGAAGAGCCGCTGCGAGGGGAGTGGGACAGCGTGCGCGCGTCGGTGCAGAAGCTGATCGCCGACGTCGATCCGAAGAAGAACCTCAAGGCGGTGGCCGAGGCGCGCAAGCTCGTGTACGCGTTCTACGACAGGCTGACGCAGATCCGCGTGCTCGACCCGGCGTGCGGCTCCGGCAACTTCCTCTTCGTCGCGCTCGATTTGTTCAAGCGGATCGAGAACGAAGTGATCGACCTGCTCGACAAACTCGGCGACACGCGCGCGATGTACGCGCCGAGCGGGCGCACCGTCACGCCCGAGCAATTTCTCGGAATCGAGATCAAACCGTGGGCGAAAGAGATCACCGAGCTCGTGCTCTGGATCGGCTACCTGCAGTGGCAGATCCGCACCCGCGGCTGGAAGTCGAATCCGCAGGAACCGATCCTGCGCGACTACCACAACATCGAATGCCGCGACGCCGTGCTCGCATACGACGCCGTCGAGCCGCTTCTTCATGATGATGGAAATCCCGTCACCCGCTGGGACGGCGAGACGATGAAGAAGCATCCGGTGACGGGCGAGGACGTGCCCGACGAGACGGCGCTGGTCCCGGAGATGGAGTATGTGAATCCGCGAACGGCTGAATGGCCGGAGGCTGATTACATAGTCGGGAATCCTCCTTTTATAGGAACTCGCCGGATGCGATTGGCCCTTGGCGATGGCTACGTCAAGGCTCTCACGATTGCCGCGCCTGATGTCCCAGAAAACGCTGACTACGTGATGTATTGGTGGAGCCAGGCCGCGACCCTAGTGGGCGGGCGTCTTCGCCGCTTTGGATTGATCACTACAAACAGCATTACGCAGATCTTCAACCGAGCAGCAGTCGACAGAGCGCTTGCTGGC
>JBGTDX010000018.1:0-26270 GCA_041748075.1 Thermoanaerobaculia bacterium | reverse complement strand
GCGTGAGCGTCTTGATGTAGGCGATCAGTTGGATGAGCTGTTCTTCATTTACCTGCCCCTGGAACGACGGCATGATCGGTAGATATCCGGCAGCAACTCTCGCTCCCGGATTCAGGATCGATTCGCGCAAGTAGTTCTCGTCCACGAGCACCGCCCTGCCGTCCTGCAGCGGACGCTCCCTCCCGAAGATTCCCGCGAGGACCGGACCCCGCGCGGTCGCCGTGTCCATGTGACAGGTGTTGCAGGTGAGCGACGTGAACAGCTTCTGACCCGCTTCGGCCGGGCTTCCCTGCACGCCACCCGAGAGCCATACCTGATAGTCCTCCGGCTCCATGACGACTACCGAACCGATCATCCGCGAATGCTCGGTTCCGCAATACTCGGAACAGAAGAGGTGGTAGGTTCCCGGCATCGTCGCCTCGAACCAGTTGTAGGTGTAGCGGTGCGGTAGCACGTCCGTATGCACCCGGAACTCCGGAACGAAGAACGAATGGATGACGTCTTCCGAGGCCATGATCAGCCGCACGGGACGCCCGACGGGCACATGCAGGCTGTTGATCTCGCTCCTGCCGCCGACGTGCTGGAACTTCCACATCCATTGTTTCGCGGTGACGTAGACATCGAGCGCATGGGCCGGCGGACGGTTGACGTCGAAGAAGAGCCAGGCGCCCCAGGCGAACATCACCATCAGAATGAAAAATGGTGTGATCGTCCAGACGAGCTCGAGCCACATCGGAGCTTCCTCTTTCGAGACGGGCTCGTCCTCGTGGAGCCTGCGATACTTGAGGGCGAAGTAGACGATGAAGCAGACCACGCCCAGGGCGAGCAGTCCGCACACTCCGACCATGAAAAAGTAGAACGTGTCGATCTGGTTCGCGACCGTCGACGCTGCCCTGGGAAAGAGTGGAAAGTCCTTGAACATGATTAGCTGTTTTCGTCCTCTTTGTCGCGCCCGACGGGTTCCTTCCGGAGCTTTTCCCGGCGCAGCATCACGATCATGAATCCGGCGAGTCCGGCCACCGTGGCCAGGCCGCCGGCGCGAACGAAGTTCATCGCTGCCGCGCTGTACTTTCCAGTTGCCGGGTCATAGTGGTAGCAGAGCAGCAGAAGCTGGTCTGCCAGAGTTCCGATCTTGTTCTGACCCGCCTCGACAATGGCGAGCCGGAGATCGCGGGCCTTGTACTCGATTCCGAACAGATAGCGCGCAATCCTCCCCTCGGGAGTGAGCACGAGGATGTTCGCAGCATGCGCAAACTGTCCGGTCTTGTCGTCGAAGGCCGCGGTGAAGCCGATTGCATCGGTCAGCGCTTTCACAGACGCCTCGTCTCCCGTGAGGAAGTGCCATCCCTCCGCGGCGCCTTTACGTCCATAACGTTTGACGAAGACGTTCTTCTTCTTCATCGCCTGTGCCGGCGTTTCAGTCGGATCAAAACTGAATGTGACGATCTGGAACTCGTCACCCGCATCGAAACGGAGGTCCCGCATCGAGGTAACGAGGCCGTCGAGCACCATGTTGCACAGCATCGGGCAGTCGTAATAGACCGGCGTGAGAATGACAGGCTTCTCGCCAAAGAATTTGCTGAGCGGAACTTTTCTCCCCTGCTCATCTGAGAAGATCAGGTCGAGAGGGACCTGCGCATCGAGAAGCTGTTTGAGCTCGACTTCTTTTGCTTTGCCGGGACGCTCACTGGAGGCGACACCGTAAGTCTCCCTTGCAGTGACGTCACGCGGCGAGGTCGCAGCGAACGCAGACGTCATCGATGCAGCAAGCAGAAATGTGATGGCTGCGATTCTCATCGTTCACCTCCCGGCGGCGCGGCTGCCTGAGGCTCACCGCGAGGCGTGCCCAGAGGCGTCTCGCGGGGCGGGCTCGGAACTCCAGGGACAACGTCTTGTTTGCGACCGGCGCCGGGTTCTGCCGGAGGGTATCCGGTCTCGAATCCAGGAGCGACTCGGGGAGACGGCGGCTGACCGGAGAGTGCTCCGGAATCCGCAGGCATCATGCCGGTAGCTCTTGCCGATGGCTGCACGGGAAGTCCGCGCTCAGCAGTCAGGCGAATGGCCTCTTCAATGGAGATGCGTCCCTTCACCGGCGGCTGCCCTTCGGCGATTCCGAGGTTCAACTCTTCCTCGGTACGCATTTTGTCGATCTCGATTGCCGGTGCGGTGTTCAGCCTCTGCAGATTCGGCTCGGGCGGGCGCCGGACCGTGCCGGGGTCGACGAGGGAGATTGGCGCAGGATCACGCAGCTCGGACCGATGCGTCATCCATTCGAACGCGAAATAGAGAATGACGAAGACGGTGGTCGTGACAATGAGGAACCCGAGCGCGAACTTCCCGAGCGCACGGACGTCGACGTCGGTCGTCTCGTGCTGAACGTCCGGATTGTCTACCGGCGCGTGAAGATCTCTCCGGTCATCCATGATGGACCGCCTCCCCGCTGAGAGCTTCCTGCACATAGGGCTCGTTCATCGGCAGAACCGACGCCGTGGAGAGCCTGTTGATGAAGAATCCGAACCAGAGCGCGAGCAGCCCGATCGGCACGACGAAGTCGAGCCAGCTCACCGGGTTTCCCGCGGCGTGCGTATCTCCATGTCCGTCGCCATGCGCCGCTCCATATCCCATGCCGTGGGCGTCGGCCCACTGGATGGACGGCACGACCAGCCACATGAGGCTGAACAGGTGCATCACGAGAATGAGGACGGCAACGAGCCGGATCGTCGAAGGCCGGTCCTTGATAGCCCGCATGAGCAGCATGAAGAACGGAAGAAAGAAGTGGAAAACGATGAGCAGCAGTGAAACCCCGCCCCAGAACCCTTCCATCCGCGGAAGGTAAAACGTCACTTCCTCGCGGAGGTTTGCGTACCAGATCAGAAGGAATTGTGAAAAGTTCAGATACGCCCACAGCATGACGAACGCGAGCAGAAGATTCCCGAGATCGCGAAGATGCGAGGGCAACAGCACTTCCGAAAGCGGACGCGTGCCCGACAGAAACACGAGGATCACGACCGAGAAAGCGAATGCGCTCAGCATGTGCTCGACCATGGACGCGAGCCCGTACATCGTCGAGAACCAATGTGGGTCGAGCGACATGCCCCAGTCGACAGCCGAGAATGTGATCGTCAGCGCGAGAGCGACCAGGCCGAACCCGCTGACCTTCCGAAGCCGCAGCGCCGTTTCCTGCGAACCGCTGTCATCGAGTTCCTTCGCTTTCCGCGTCAGAACGATCGCAGCCCCGATCCAGACCATGAAATAGATCACACTGCGGGCAATCATGAACGGCACGTTCAGATAGATCGTCTTGTGCTGGATCAGAGGATCGTTGGCGACGATCTCGGGGCGTGCCCACGGATAGAGCATCGGAAGTGCGAGAAGAATCGGGATGACCATCAGCGCGACCAGCGGCAAGGTTCGCACGGCCGCTTCCAGCGGCCTGCGGATCACGATCCCCCAGACTCCGCCCGTCAGATACTGAATCATCAGCACCGCGAGACTTCCTACGGCGAGCCCGACGCAGAACAGGAACCCCACAAGGTAGCCGCGGAAAAAGATCGAAGCGTGAGCCATCCCGCCGATGATCCCGGCGATGAGCGCAAGCCCTCCCACGGCCAGCGCCGGAATCTGCCAACCCGCCAGTGGATGACGGCCGTTCTCAACCATCATCGACTCACCTCGGACTGTGCAGCAGGCATGGCTGGACTCGCCGTTTCCGTCGTCGTTGCCGGCGCAGAAGTCTCGCCGGGATTCTGGCTCAACTGAAGTGCCCGCAGATAGGCAGCGATCGCCCACCGATCCGTTACCGGCACGATCGAGCCGTGCGGCGGCATCGCGCCGTAACCGTTCGTAATCACGTCGAAGTAGTGCCCCGCTGCTTTCTGCCGCATCTCCGGAGTGTGGAACGACGGCGGAACGTTGAACCCGCGGCGCACGACCATTCCCCGCCCGTAACCATCACGGCCGTGACACATCGAGCAGTAGGCGTCATAGCGCTCCCGGCCACGAACGATCACCTGTTCCGTAATCTCGAACGGGAACCGGTCGACGGGCACATCTCCGATCTTCCCGGTCATTAGAAACGGATCTCTGTCGATCGAGCCGCGGGAGACAGTTCCTTCGATGAGCGGCCGCGCGGACATGCCGTCTTCGAAGAACTCGCTCGACTGGTACGGCTTGTAACTCGGCTGATTCGCCATCTTCTGTTCCGGTCTGCATCCCGCAAGGATCAGGACTGCAATGGCGATGACGAGGATCTTCCGGGGAATGAGCGAGCTTGTCATCCGTGACTTCGCCGGGCGCGTGTCATCCTGAGCGAAGCGAAGGATCCCCTGATTGCTTGCCACACAGCGAGTCCTGAGGGGATCCTTCGCTACGCGAGACTGTGTGTCAACTGCCGAAGTGTCATCCCGAGCGTCGAGCGAGGGATCTGGGCGGCGGTCTATCGATTGAGAAATGCAGGTAGATCGATGATCTTCGAGCAAGAGGCCCCCGCCCAGATCCCTCGCTCGACGCTCGGGATGACACGGTCTCGGGTTATGACACAGTCTCGCGCTCAGGATGACACGCGCTCGTTCGCCGCTCAACGCCCGCGTTTTCATGGTCTCAGCTTGGAACATCGCTCACCTCACGGGGTTCCAGGCTCTGAAGAAAGTTGCGCGTTCCCTCGAGATCGAACTTCGGATCGGTCGCTTCGATGCAGAGGAAGAAGTTATCGCGCGACGCGAATTCGAATCGCGGAACGTGAAAGACCGGATGATACGGTTCCGGAAGCCCGTTCAGCGCGAGCATCCCTAAGATCGCGGCAAGTGCAGCCGCGAGAATGGCGCATTCGAACGTCACCGGAATGTAGGCCGGCCAACTGTTCAGAGGCTTGCCGCCGATATTCAGCGGATAGGCAATGACCGTCGCGTAGTACTGCATGAAGAATCCGCCGACACCTCCGATGATGCCGCCGGCCAATACGATCAGCGGCAGGCGCGAGCTGCGGAACCCGATTGCCTCGGCCAGCCCGTGAATCGGAAATGGCGAATAGGCGTCCATGCGGCGGTAGCCGGCGGCATGCGCCTCTTCAGCCGCGCGCAGCAGCTGCGTCGCGTCCGAAAATTCGGCGATCACTCCATGAATGGGTAGCTTCTTCCTCATGGCTCATCCTCGTGAGTCACCTGTGCCTCAGGCACGAGCGTTCTCATCTCGAAGATCGAAATCACGGGAAGGAAACGGACGAACAGGAACAGGAGTGTCAGGAACAGACCGATCGATCCGACGAACATGCTCCAGTCCCAGATGGTTCCGGAGTACATGCCCCAGGACGACGGCAGGAAGTCGCGATGGAGGCTCGTGACGATGATGACGAAGCGCTCGAGCCACATGCCGACGTTGACGAACATCGCCACGATGAACAGCACCACCGGACTCGTTCTGAACTGTTTGAACCACATCAACTGCGGCGCGATGATGTTGCACAGAATCAGCAGCCAGTACATCGGCGCGTACGGTCCTGTGATCCGGTTCTTCAGCATGAAGATCTCGTACTCGTTGCCGCTGTACCAGCCGAAGAACAGCTCCATCACGTAGGCGTACGCCACGATCATTCCCGTGGCGAGCAGCACCTTGCCCATGTTCTCGAGGTGCTTGATCGTGATGAAGTCCTCGAGGTTGTAGAACTTCCGGAGTGGAATCGACAGCGTCAGCACCATGGCGAAGCCGGCGAAGACGGCGCCCGCGACGAAGTACGGCGGGAAGAACGTCGCATGCCATCCGGGGATGATCGACACCGCGAAGTCGAAGCTGACGATCGTGTGAACCGAGAGCACGAGCGGCGTCGCCAGTCCGGCGAGAAGGAGGTATGCCGTCTCGTATCTCTGCCAGTGCCTCGCGGAACCGCGCCACCCCATTGCGAGCAGACCGTACGAGAAGCGGAACGGCCGGCTGCGCGCCCGATCGCGAAGCGTCGCGAAGTCGGGTATCAGCCCGATGTACCAGAAGAGCGCCGAGACGGTCGCGTACGTCGAAACGGCGAAGACGTCCCAGATCAGCGGGCTGCGGAACTGAGGCCATAAATCCATCGTGTTCGGATAGGGAAACATCCAGTAGGCAAACCACGGACGCCCTGTGTGAAGCAGCGGATAGAGGCCAGCGGCCGCAACTGCGAACAGCGTCATCGCTTCCGCGAAACGGTTGATCGAGGTGCGCCAGTCCTGCCGCAGCAGAAGAAGAATCGCCGAGATCAACGTCCCCGCGTGTCCGATTCCGATCCACCAGACGAAGTTGATGATGTCGAAGCCCCAGCCGACGGGAATGTTGATGCCCCAGATGCCGACGCCGACGAGAATCAGCCGGCAGATCGTGTAGAGCAGCACCGTGAGCAGGAGAAACGAGATCCCGAAACCGATCCACCACCCGATCGGCGTGCGCCGGGTCAGCGTGATCATCGAAATCTTCTCGGTGACCGAAGTCAGCGTGTGACCCGGCTCGAGAATCGGCGAAGAATCGAAGTGGCTCCGCTTCGGATCGTCCGGCGGTCCGACGGCGACCTCGTGATGGGGCTCTTTCGGCTCTTTCGGTTCCATCAGATTCTATCCGTCTCGATTTCCGGGTTCGGGTTGCGCACGGTCGCCAGATAGCTCACCCGCGGATGAGTGTTCAACTCGACCAGCAGACCGTAGTTCAGAGGCGTCGCCTTGAGGCGCGTCACATCGGCTTCCTTGTCGTTGAGATCGCCGAAGCTGATGGCCTGCGAAGGACACGCGGCCTGACAGGCCGTCACGATCTCGCCGTCGCCCAGGCGGCGTCCCTCCTTCTCCGCGGCTCTTCGTCCCCGCCGGATCCGCTGCACGCAGAAGGTGCACTTCTCCATCACACCGCGGCTGCGGACCGTGACATCCGGATTACGGCCGAGCTTGAGGCTCTCGGTTTCGAAGTCGGCGTACTGGAAGAAGTTGAAGCGTCGCACTTTGTAAGGACAGTTGTTCGAGCAGTACCGAGTGCCAACGCACCGGTTGTACGTCATGTCGTTGAGACCGTCATCGCTATGCGAAGTTGCCTCGACCGGGCAGACCGGCTCACATGGCGCCTTCTCGCAATGCATGCAGAGAACCGCCTGATGCAGCACCTGCGGATTGGCGTCCGGACCCTCGAAGTAGCGGTCGATCCGGAGCCAGTGCATCTCGCGCTGGCGCAGCACTTCCTTCTTGCCCACCGTCGAAATGTTGTTCTCCGCCTGACAGGCGGCCACGCACCCGTTGCACCCGACGCAGACGCTCGTATCGACTGTCATACCCCAGCGGTACTCGTCGTACCGGAATTCCGGGTAAAGGTCCGGAGGATGTTCGTCGAGGTCGAGCTTGGTTTTCGCAAATGCCGGATTCTGGAGATATCCGCCCAGTGTCGCTGCGCGAATGAGCTGTCGTCCCTCCATCCGATGATGGCCCTGGGTGCAGGCAAGCTTGTGCTTGTCTCCGGTCTTGCGGACCCGCAGCCCGGGACCGAAGGAAAGCGCGTTCGAAGGCCGGATGCTGTAGGCGTTGAATCCCGTGCCGTTTCCGACGCGGCCCGCGCGGGTGCGGCCGTGACCGACCTGAATCATCACCGACTCGTCAGCCTGCCCCGGCATGACCCAGACGGGAGCATGGACACGCCGGCCTCCGAAGGTCAGCTCGATGACGTCCTCGTTCGCAACCCCGAGACGAGCCGCGGTGGCCGGGCTGACCATCGCCACGTTGTCCCACACGAGCTTGGTCATCGGCTTGGGGAGCTCCTGAAGCCAGGCGTTGTTCGCGAAGCGTCCGTCATAAATGGTCGAATCGGCCGTGAAGATCAACTCGAGAGCGGTGGCTTGCCCCGGCCGTTGCGTCGGCGGCGGAACTGTCGTCACCGCGACGCTGGTCGCCGGCAACGCGGTATTCGGCACCAGACCGTCATGCAGCACGCGGCGCCATCCCTCTTCGCCGCCCAACTGCGCTATCCATCGCTCCTGCACCATGTCGTGGGCCGAGCGCATATCCGAGAGAAGCGCACCCACGAGCTCCGTTGCGGTCTTGCCGTTGTAGAGCGGCGCAATCAAAGGCTGGACGATCGACACAGTTCCGTCGAACGCTCGAACGTCACCCCAGCTTTCGAGATAGTGCGCCTCCGGGATGTGCCAGTGGCTGCGCTCCGAGGTCTCGTCATAGTAGGGGCTCAGATGCGCGCGGAAAGGAACCTTTGCAAGCGCGCCCGGGAAGTCGAAATCGATCGGAGCCGTGAAGACGGGATTGCCGCCCAGCATTACCAGCGTCCTGACGATCCCTCCGTTCATATCGACCACGAGCTGGCGTAGAGACGCAAGCTGGTCGACGGGCTGAACTTCGACCGGCTCGATGTGTGTAACCGTGCTGCCGACATTGCCGAGCGCCTGATTCATCGCATGAGCGAGAGCATGTACGGCAGGCGGCTGACCGTCGCCGGCAATCACTACACTCGCGCCCCGGTTCGCCTGCAGATCCCTGACCAGCGCGGCGGTCCAGGCAGCATGCGGACCAGAGGATCCCGAGGGCATCCCGATTCCCAGGCCTGCCGCAACCTGCCGCGCGAAATCTTCGACATCCAGAGCGCGGACGGGAAGCCGGTTGTCCGCCATTCCCGCCGTGACGTTCAGCGTCGGACCGATTGCATACAGCCTGTTCATCGTCTGCGCCCCGCCGCTCACGCGGCGCCGGTCAGCAAACTGGCGCGTATAGCGGAGGTGTGCGGGGCCGGCTCCGAGAAAGTCGCTGTCGAGAGAGAAGATGACGTTGGCCCGGTCGAACTGATAGATCGTGTCGACATAGCGGCCGAACGCGAGCTGGGCTCCCTCGCGCACATTGCTTGCACCGAGGGGCTCGTACTGGTGCCAGACGGTGCCGGGGAACCGCGCGAGCAACGCCTCGATCTGCGCACCGAGCGTCGGAGACGTGATCGTCTCCGTCAGGATTCGTACACCGCCTCCCTGCCCGCCGGCGGCCTGTTCGAGTTGCCGCTGGAGCGCGGTGAGGAAATCGCCCCAGGTAGCGACTTCTCCGAGGTAACGCACGGCGGGTGAACGATCGGGATCGTAGAGGTCCAGAACCGAGGCCTGGTGAAACGCGCCGGAGGCACCGAGGCTGGCAGGGTGCTCCGGATTGCCGTCGATCTTCGTCGGCCGGCCTTCGTGACTCTCGACGAGCAATCCCGTGGCCACGCCGCTCAAGGACATCGCAGTCGCGAAGAACAGCGGCCGGCCCGGCAGAATCTCTTCGGGCTTGTTCACGTAGGGAACGATGTGCTCGACCGGCGCACGGCATCCTGCAAGGCCCGCCAGGGCAAACGACGCCCCCATCAGTTTCATGAAGGATCGGCGATCACTTCCTTCACCCATGGGAGCTGCCTGCCGCGGGAACTCCTCGAAGAGATACTCGCGGAAGTTCTCGTCTTCCGAAAGCTCCTCGAGGCTGCGCCAGTACCTTGGGCCTTCTTCCGCTTCCAGCCGCGCGCGGAAGGTGCTCAGGTCGAGTTCTTTCTCTTTCATCGTCATCAGTCAGTCGGTCCGCTCAATAGTGGCAGGTCGAACAGTCGGTTCTGCTACGGACGCCGTACTCCTTGACCAGTTGCGCGCCCAGTTCCTTCTGATTGGGAGCTTGCCACCCCATGGTGAACACCTGGTCCCGTGGGCGAACGAACTTCTCGGGCGCCCGGTGGCAATCGAGGCACCACTCCATCGTCATCGGCTCCGCCTTCCAGGTGAGCGGCATCCTGTCGATGCGGCCGTGACACGACTCGCAGCCAACGCCCTTCCGCACATGAATGCTGTGGTCGAACCGGACGAAATCCGGCAGATCGTGAATCCGGCGCCATACGATGGGTGTTCCATTAGCGAAACTCTCACGCACCGGCGCCAGCATCTCGCTGGTGTTCCAGATCTGGCGATGGCAGTTCATGCAGGTTGCGGTAGGGGGAACTCCGGCAAACGTGGATTCCTCGACACTCGTGTGACAGTAACGGCAATCGATCCCGAGCCCGCCAACGTGATGGTCGTGGCTGAATGGAACCGGCTGCTCGTGCGCCACGCCGACCTGAGTCACGTAGGACGAACGGTTGATCTCACTGAGAATCCACAGTCCGCCCGCGATCGCGAAGATAGCTCCGTAGATCGTCGCCTTTGCGAACGTATTCGTACTGTGGTGAAAAATCTGAGGCATTCTTGCCGCTTCCGCCTGTCAGTTTTTGCCCGGTGTGGAGCTCGATGCCATTGCAGCAGATCGAACCACTCCTGCGACGCGAAAAAATGAATGGAGGATTGTACCGTCCGCGAACGCTATGCCGCACGTGATGAATTTGCAAGAGAAAATATCATCCATCGAGCCGTCGCCCTATGCAGGAGGCGCGGCGTGGTGTCGTCCCGGCTGACCAGCACCCGACCCCGCAATGATCCCCTGGGGCATCATCAGAAGCGTCAACCGCCCTCTGGCGTTCTCGCAATCTGCGGGTACCGCTGGTACAATCGAGCCGCTGGGGCAGCGAGTTTACTGCCGCAGCCTGGGCATTCGGCGCAGCCAATGGATCGATGAACGGTTTGGGGTGACGGGGGGGAGTTTGACCATTCTTGATCGAGGCCGCAGCAGCGGGCCATCGAAGGGCGCCTCGGCATGGCAGCCCTGACCCCTCACCTGTTGTCGAGTCCCGCTGCGCACGCGATTGCAGCTCTTGCTCTCGCACTTCTGCTTCTCCATTTTCACACGCGATACGGCCGCAGGTATCTTCTGCTCTGGGCCGCCAGCTGGGCCAGTCTGGCGATCTTTCATGCGGGCAACGGCATCCACCTGGCAGCGGTCGGTCGAGAGGATCCTGTGGTCTGGCTCACGGTGACGACTTCGATCGTTTCGGTCCTCGCCGGCTATCTCCAAATTGCCTGGCTCCTCTGGGGCTGCTTCGAACTCGCGAAATGGCAGCCACTGCGGCGCAGAGACCAGCGCGCAGTCGCCCTGTCGCTTTTCGCCCTGAGCGCGGTCACATGGATCTCGGTCGCTTCCCTCGGTCGCGCCGGAGCCTCGGAGTTCGGACTGGTCGGCACTCATTCACTGGTGGGGGGACTGACCCTGCTTCTCTGCGCGTGGGGGATCTGGACACGAAGGGCGAACGAGGGCGGGATCGGATTCATGGTGATCCGCGTGTCGTTCGCAGCCTACGGCATTCTCCAGCTTCATTACTTCTTCACAGGCGCAGCGACGCTGCTTGGTCCCGGAAACAGCGACGCTGTGAGCTACTTTGGCACCCCTCACGTGCTTCTTCAGGCGGCAGTGGGTGTCGGCATGTTCATCTGCCTGCTCGATGATGAGCGCGGGGCGGCGGTGCTCGCTGCATCGCAGGTCGAGCACCTCGCCTACCACGACCAGCTGACCGCGCTGCCGAACCGGGGACTCTTCATGACCCGGCTCACGACCGCTTTGTCGCAGGCGATGCGCCACCGGTACAAAGTGGCTGTGCTCTTTCTCGACCTGGACCGCTTCAAGGAGATCAATGACTCGCTCGGTCACTCGGCGGGCGACATGCTCCTCAAGAGCGCTGCGCAACGAATTCGCGCTTCGGTGAGAGAAACGGATACGGTTGCCCGTTTCGGCGGCGACGAGTTCACAATTCTCATTCCCATCATCGGACGCGTCGAGGATGCCGGCCGCATCGCGGCGAATATCATCGAGGCGCTTCGCGAGCCGATCCGCATCGGGGACCGGGACATCGTCGTGACCACGAGCGTCGGCATCGCGATCTATCCGCTGGATGGCGAGGATGCTGAGACTCTCGTCCGGAATGCTGATACCGCGATGTATGGCGCGAAGCAGCAGGGACGCGACGCCTACCGCCTGTACGCCGCCGCAATGAACTCGCGCTCACTCGAACGGCTGGAGCTCGAAAACCGTCTGCGTCTGGCTTTGCGCAACAACGAACTGACCCTTTACTACCAGCCCCTGATGGACCTTCGCGATGGCAGCGTGTTCGGTCTCGAAGCGCTGATCCGCTGGAATCATCCGGACCTGGGCCTTCTGCTGCCTGACAAGTTCATCGCGACGGCGGAGGTGTCCGGCCTGATCGTTCCGATCGGGAAGTGGGTCCTGCGGGAGGCATGCAAACAGGCAAGGAACTGGCTGAATCAGGGCCTCGATCTGGTGGTTTCCGTCAATCTCTCCCCGCGGCAGTTCGCGCAACCCGACCTGGTCTTTCAGGTGCAGAGCGCTCTGGCAGAGGCGCAACTTCCCGCGGGGAATCTGGAGCTGGAAATCACTGAAAGCAGCGCCATGCACGATGTCGAACAGACCATCCGCGTGCTGCGCGAGCTCAAGCGGCTCGGAGTCCGCATCTCGATCGACGACTTCGGCACGGGATACTCGTCGCTGAGCTACCTCAAGAAGTTTCCAGTCGACACGGTGAAACTCGATCAATCATTCGTGCGCGACATCACCGAGCCGCAGGACGGCGCCATCGCCAGCGGCATCATCTCGATGGCGCACAACCTCAGCCTCCTGGTCCTCGCGGAAGGGGTCGAGACCGAAGGACAGCTCAACTTCCTTCGCAGGAACGACTGCGACCGCCTTCAGGGGTTTCTCTTCAGCGTGCCGCTATCCCCCGCCGCGTTCGACAAGTTCGTCAATCGTAATCAGCAGTACTTCCGCTCCGCGGCCCGCGCGTAACCGCGCCTCGGCGAACTGGTTCGGTCGAGTGGCCGAACATTGCATGTTCGGCCCTGGTTTTCAGAGATGACCCGCCATGGACTGAGGGCCGAACATGCAATATTCGGCCACCTGCGACGTCCACGCACTGCGAAATCCATCCACCTTAGAGCCCTGCGGCGAGATGAACCAGGACGACAACTCCCGTGATCATGAAGACCGCGGCAGAGCCGTATCGAATCCACTTCGGCTGCAGTTTCGTTCCGAGGAACCGCCCGGCCACCAGCGCGATGGAGTCTGCGAGGAACATCCCCAGTGTGCCGCCCAGCCAGACCGCGAGGAACGAGCGCTGCTGCCCCGCAACGGCAATCGAGACCAGCATCGTTTTGTCGCCCAGTTCGCTGAGAAAAAACGTACCGGCGATCATCAGAAACGGTCCCCACTGCAAGCCCTCCCCCTGTCCGTCTGCGTGCTCACGTTCGGGCCGCAAGGTCCAGAGCCCGAAGAGAATGAACGCCACTCCCGCGCCGAGTTGCGTCCAGAACATGGGGAG
The DNA here is from genome assembly GCA_041748075.1 of Thermoanaerobaculia bacterium. GTDB lineage: Bacteria > Acidobacteriota > Thermoanaerobaculia > Gp7-AA8 > Gp7-AA8 > JBGSYJ01. The sequence continues at coordinate 13,064 of JBGTDX010000018.1, read as the reverse complement.
CACTGACCCTGCGAGATGACCGACGCTCGCCGAGAAGAAGTGAATGAGAAGCGTCGCAAGCAGGACTGCCGGGACAACGACACGCAGCGGGTAGCGGGCAGCGAACGCAAGAACGAGCAGCTGGCTCTTGTCACCCATTTCGGCGACGAACACGAGAGCGAGCGCAATGAAAAAGGGCATCGGAGAGCTTTAGCCTACGGCATATGGCGGGACTCCGCTCCTCCGCACCGTTCGAGGGTAGGGAACCACGGCCTTACAAACACCGCACCTTCATCTGCGTCCCGTGGTCATTCCATGCACCGGGAATGGATCTTGATATTCGCTGGAGGCTCCTTGACCTCAGACCCGATCGATCGAATCTCGCCCACGCTCCGCCCGGACGCGACCGCCATCATGAAGCAGCGCTGGCATCACCTGCTCTTTCTGCATTGGCCGGTCTCGCCCGACAAACTGCGCCCTCTCGTGCCTTCAGGCCTCGAGATCGACACCCACGACGGCAACGCATGGGTCAGCCTGATCCCCTTCACGATTACCGGAACCCGCCCGCTGATCACTCCCCCAGTTCCCTTCCTTTCCGACTTCCACGAGGTCAACGTCCGGACTTACGTCCACCGCAACGGGCAGGACCCGGGAGTCTGGTTCTTCAGTCTTGACGCTTCGAGCCTCATCGCCGTGACCGCCGCGCGTGCGCTGTATCACCTCGAGTATTACCCGGCTGAAATCCGGTTCCGGACTTCGAATGGCGAGCGTCCCTCCATCGAATTCGAATCAACCCGCACCGGCGGCGGGCCGCAACCGGCCAACTGCCACATTCGATACGGTGCCGAGGAATCGCCCACGACACAGGCCTCGCCCGGCTCGGTGGAGCACTTCCTCATCGAGCGCTACGTCCTCTACGCCCGATCCGACGATTATCTCTATCGCGCACGCGTTCACCACGCGGCGTATCCGCTCATGAGGGCGCGAGTCGAACTGCTGGAAGAGACACTCGTCTGGGCTGCCGGAATTACGCGCCCGGATGCAGGGCTTCTGGCCCATTACTCACGAGGAGTCGAGGTGGAGATCTTCAGGCCGGAAAAGCTCCGGTGATGCGAACAGTGCCTCAGCTGACGTGCTCGATCAGCAGCTCACCGCTGAACGGCTTGAAGAGCACTTCGCAGATTTCTTTCGGCAGCCGTGCGCCATCGATCAGGTGCGGCGACGCGGTGACCAGGAGAATTTTTCGTAGAGAGGGCGGAAAGCCTTCGCCCGATCCCAGGTACTCGAGAACTCCGTACCCGTCCACGTTCGGCATCATGAGGTCGAGCACGATCAGCTCGTACCCGTCATAGCGGCCAAGGAGCTGAATTGCCTCAGCTCCGTCGCGGGCGGAGTCCGTCTGGAATCCTTCTCGCCTCAATGCCGCCTGGACCAGTAAGCGAGTCGCCTCATTGTCGTCCACTACCAAGGCCCGCTTTCCTGAATTCTCCATGCAGCGCCCCTCTCCCACTCGTTTTCCGGAGAATAGCGGCAGGCCGTCAATGCAACGTCAAAAAACGGAAGAACGCCCTCCCCTTTCATTTATCCTGTTGCCATGGAACGGGAGAAGATGAAGCTCGAAAAGCCGCTCGACGCCATCGAGCTCCGCGTCCTTGGCTCGCTCCTCGAAAAACAACAGGCGACGCCGGACTACTATCCTATGAAGCTCAGCGGGCTGGTGGCTGCGTGCAATCAGAAATCGAACCGCGACCCCGTCATGGAGCTCACCGAGGACGACATCAACGATGCGCTCGATCGCCTTCAACATCAGGTTCTCGTCTGGAAGGTCATCGGCAGCCGGAGCATTCACTGGAAGCATAACGTCGACGGCCCCTGGGGTCTCGACGCAGCCGGAAAGGCCCTGATCACTCTGCTGCTTCTTCGAGGCCCTCAGACTCCCGGTGAGCTCCGCGGACGCAGCGAACGGCTCTTCGCGTTTCGCACGCCTGCTGAGGTGGAGGATGTGCTCAGAACACTCGCGTCGGGCGACGAACCGCTCGTGGTCGAACTGCCGAGACAGCCGGGAAGGAAGGAGCGTCGCTGGATGCATCTGATCGGCGGAACGGAGGGTCTCGAACAGGGAGCCGACGCGGCATCGCCGCGCATGACTCGTTCGGCTGGACTCGAGCCGCGTGTCGCACAGCTCGAGGAAGCCGTCGAAAAACTGAACGCCGAGATTCGAAATCTCAAAGCACAATTCGGAGTCTGAACCTGTCCGGCATGATCGACGAAGATCTTCGTGCACATCCGAGGTACGTGGCCGAGCCGCCGATCGCAGGCTCGTTCGAGGACGTGAAGATCATGCTCGTCAACATCAGTGTTCGCGGGGCGCTCATACGCCACACAGACCCGATCGACGGATGGACGAACGGTGATCTGCAATTCTCAGCAGGAGCCATCACGATTCACGCCGAAATCATCTGGACCCGCAGCGACACAGTAGGGCCTGGAACCGCCTTCGAATCAGGTCTCCGCTTCACGCAGTGGATCGAGGTCGCGCAGGGAGTCATCGACCGGCTTTCGGGCATGAGCTCAATTCATCTGGATGTGAGCCGGCCCCCATCGATGCATCGAGGGGGAGTCGTATGAGTTGCCGCATCTGCGAAGTCACTGAAATCGAGCTGATTGCGGAGTCGCAGTTCAGCAAAGCATTCTTTCCGGAGAATCCAGTCGGGCCTGCTCACATCGTCGTGTCGGTACGCGAGCATCGTCCGCTGCTCGACGACCTGACAGACCAGGAGGCTGCGGACGTGCTGGTAACGTCGAAGCGCATTGCAGCGGCCGTCCGTTCACTCGCCGGACTTGAGAAGTTCTATATGGCCGCCGTTGGCGACGTGGACCTCCACTTCCACCTTCACCTTCTTCCGTGGGCACCCGGAGATCCCGTCCTGGGCCCCTATATTTTCGGGTCTGATGGTTGGGCAGGGCGAAGGGCGGCGAAAGACGGGACGACGGACGAGCTGCGCTCGAGGATACGGAAGCAGCTCGGCGACTTGAGATGATGACCCCGCACTCATGCCTCACGGCACGGCACGCTCAGTAGGTCCGTCGATTGAACACTTTGGCGATCGTGGCGATGTCGATGGTCCGACCGAGGAACTCCCAGACTGCAAGGACGTCCTCTTTGTGACGGATGCCGATTACTGCCTGCCGGACCGAGTCTTCAGCCATGGCGTATCGGGCACGGTTGTACCATCGCAATGACTCATCGAAGCTCGAGCCCAGACGCTCCCTCGCCTGCTCGATCGCACGCTGCTCCACGCTCACGCCGCCATCGTCCTGACGAGACTGCATCGGCGCGCCATCGGCAATCACGAATTCGCTGTTCGGCGAAGCGTTCGCAGGATACACAGTCGGCTTCTTCGACTCTCGCGCGCCTCGATCAAGCTTTGCGATTCCCTTGCGGATGAAGAGATCGAGACAAGACGTCAAAGCCTCTGAGTTCTCATCGATCGCTATACCCGAGCGGTAACGAGAATTCATCCCCGACGAGTCAGCCACGCTCCAGCGGATTTCACCATGCAGATCAATCTGCTTCTTGCGTCCGGGGATCGTGTAGGAAAGATTCCCTGTGAATCCCTGCGGCAGCGCTTCCGAATGCTCGATCTGCAGACCCTTCTCACTCAGGTCGCAGATCGAAACATTTACGTGGCCGAATCTGCCCTGCAGCGGTTCCTGAATCCTGAAGCGATAGGCACTTCGTGGAGCCGGCATCTGAGAACTTTCCTGGTTGTCAGTTTGCATTATCGCCCAACAAGCGGGATTCAAGCCATCAGATATGTTTTTGGCATCGCAAACGAATCGGAGCAGGATGGCCGGCGGTATGATTCCCAAGGTCCGGAGGGCCGGAAAGGCCGCCGGAAAGGGACCCCATGCACCGAGTTCTCTACCTCAGAGTGTTGCTGCCATTTTTTTTCATTACCTCCTGTATCAGCACAACTTACGATACAAGCAGCCCTCCCCTTCCCGACGCGGAACGGCTGGCCGCCGCTCGCGAGCTCATGAGGGACTCGCGGATTCTTCGGGCATTCGAGCACATCGAATCGAATCGGGATGCCATCCTCGCCCAGTGGATCGCGCTCACCGAGATCAACGCACCCTCGGGTCACGAGCAAGAGCGCGCGCGGTACGTGGAAACTCTCCTGCGCGCTCACGAAACTCTCGATGTCCGGCGCGATTCCGCTGGCAACGTGATCGCGACTCGTAAAGGCACGGGCGGCGGCCCCACGATCGTTCTCGATGCGCATCTCGACACCGTGTTTCAGCCCGGACTCGAGATCGAGGCGACAGTGCGCGATGGCAGGCTGCATGCGCCCGGAGTCGGGGATGCGACGAGAAATATTGAAGCGATCCTTGCGACGCTCCGTGCGCTCGATGCTGCTGGCATCTCCACGAAGGGCGATCTGATCGCCCTCTTCACCGTAGAGGAGGAAACAAATTTTCGAGGCGTGAATCAGTTCATCGCAGACAACCGGCACCAGATCGATCACTTTCTCGCATTCGATGGTGGCTTCGCCGGATTTTCATACGGTGGAATCGGAATCCACTGGTACAGACATCACTTCATGGGCCCTGGTGGCCACACTCTCTCGAGCACGCCGCCATGGTCAGCTACGGTTCCGGCGGCCCGAGCCATCGACCGGATCGCACGCCTGCAGTTGCCGCGCGAATCGGCGGCCCGCCTGAACATCGGAATGATGGGTGGTGCCGATGTGGTCAATGCGAAAGCCTCGGATGCATGGTTCACCGTCGACCTCCGGTCTACGGATGACGAAGTTCTTCAGAAATTCGAGAACGTCATCCGGAACATTCTCGAAGAGGAAGCGAAGGCGGCCGGGATGAAACTACACACCGAAGTGATCTCGAAGTCGCCCGCCGCACAGATTCCCGGCCACCGCAACTCGTACCTCGTCCGCACTGCACAAGCCGTTCACATCGCCGCCGGGTTCGAGAACCCGCCAATTCACAATTCGGGTGCGAACAATGCAAGCGTTGCTCTCCGGAACGGGATCTCGGCACTTTCCACAGGCACGGCTCCCTGCTCGAATGCCCATGCACTCACCGAGTCCTGCGCCATCGAACCCTTCTACAAGGGCATCCGTAAAATGCTGCTGCTCGCCGTTGCTCTGGCCGAGCTCGACCCTGGAGAGACCCAATGAGATTCGTGTTCATCGTCTTCATCGCCCTGAGCTTCGGCCTTCCCTCCCACGCTGATGCGATCGCCGACGTTCGCGCAGCGCTGTCGAACTTCACGGCGTCACAGGATGTGCGGCTCCGCGTGGAGCAGGCACTCACGATGTCGAGCGACGACGATGACGGCAAACCCGAGACAGGGAAAGCGCTCTTTTTCATTCAGGCTGGCTCGGAAGGGATCTCACTCACGTACCCTGCTGCCGAGCTCGAGCGTGTCGAGCGGGAAGAACGGGCCAACCAGCTGAACCCTGAGAGTCCGACAGGGACACGGGGCGCCCTCTCCGAGGTGAGTCCGGTCCAGGCGTCGGAGTTCGCAAACATCGCGCCGAAGCTCCTGCGCATGCTCGAGAAAGCACGCGTCGTTTCCGACAAGCCAGGCACCCATCAGGGCAGGGCTGTGCGGCAGGTCGTTCTATCGATCGATCCAAACCTTTCGCAGAATCAGAAAAAACATGTGCGCAACATTCAGCACCAGCTCACCCTGCGGCTCGGAGCCGACAATGTGCCGGTCGCAGGCGAAAGCGAGCTGACCGTCAAGGCGCGATTCCTCCTGATCCGGGTCGAGCACACCACGAAGGAATCGTGGACGCTCTCGCCCGTCGGCACGCGGCTCGTCGTTACGCGACATGCGGAAGAAAGCGGCGGATCCGCCATGGGACGTGGATACAACAAGAAAGGCGGCGCGGTGATCAGCGTGGTGAGGTGAGTTGCGACTTCAGCGATCGGATCTCTTCGAGCAGGCGGCGTGCTGCTTCGACCGCGGAATCGGGCGCCGCTTCACGCTTCTGATCTTCCCTGTCACCGAGTCCGGCACCCTGATGCCGCCGCACACCGACTTCGATCCGCTCGCGAATCTCCTCGGCATTGTCCACGCCTCGGAAATAACCCGTGCGCTGATCCTCTCCGGCGCCCTTCTTACCAGAAGGGTCGCCTCCTCCGCCCCCCGCCGTGCTCACCTCCAGATCGGCGAGACCGAGGAGCCGCTGAACCGGCCCCTGGCGCACAGTCATGTTCTGAATATTCGCGAACGTGATCGTCTTTTCGCGAACGCTGAGAATGCCTTCACGGATCCGGAGACTGCGATCGGTCACGATGTACCACCGCATCTCGAAGTCGAGCCTGAGTAGAAAGTACGTAAGCAGCATCTCGATCGGTAGTCCGATGATCAGAATCACGGCGAGGATCCTGAACATTGTCTGCAGTCCGGAGCCTTCAGGGGCATTGAACAGCATGACGGGAATGATGGTGGCGAATGCCATGAGCATCATCAGATGGCTGATCCCCCAGACGATCAGCTTGTAGCGGAAGTAGTTCTTTCCGGCACGAAAGATGCGGGCAGACGCGCCGTCACCCGGAGGTGGATCCGGCTGAGGAGGAACTTTGAAGAACCTGCAGAGAAACGATTTCAGGCCGGCGCTCATCGGTCGACTTCCTTCATGCCCGGCGCTCGAGCGAGAGCCGCAGCTCGCGAATCTCGGCCGCGACTTCCTCCAGCACGTTGACGAGCGGATCGGCTCCTGCGACTCCGGCGGTCGTCGCGGCGGCGGCGGGCGACATTCCGCGCGCGCCGCGCATCCTGAGATAGAGGAAATCCCGCAGCTCCTCGTACTGAGGGATCCCTTCGATCGTGAGCTCCGCCTCGGACTTTCCGCTCGCGGTCTGCACCTCCACGCGTGCCAGCCCAAGCCATCGCTCAACGAAGTTGCTCGCGAGGTGAATGTCCTGAATCCTGCCGTACGTGAGACTGATCTCCCGCCTGAAGAGAATCCCCCACCGCATCGAGATGCCTTCGGAGTCGAACCGGTATCGCATCGTGTGGTACTTGAAGTAGAGAGGAATGAGCATCATGAAGAAGAATGGCCCGAGAAACAGCGAAGTGAGGAAGTAGTACGTAAGGAGCTTCGGGCCCGGTCTCTCGATCGCGAAAATTGCTTCTTCGTTCGCCATGAACATTCTCCTGATGTCTAAAGAGCATAACGGAAAGCGGGAGACGGAGGGGCGATGACGACGTTCACAGCGTACGGAGGCCTCTTTCTCTGGAGCTTTCTTGCGGCGTCCATCCTCCCGCTCGGTTCCGAACCGGCGCTCGTAGGCATGGTTCGCAGCAGCAACCTCTTCCTGCTCCCCGTGCTGGTAGCCACACTCGGCAATTACCTCGGCGCGCGGGAGAGGGGTCAGGGGTGAGGGATCTCCGAGGTGCACCAGCCTCGGATCTAGAGCGAGAGCTGTTTTGGATCCGGACGCGCGGTCCGCGGGATCAGCGGCTGGATGAACCAATGAAGAAGGACCCTCACCCCTGACCCCTCCCCTGACCCCTCTCCCGCCGGGAGAGGGGCACCCCCAACCCTTCATCGCCGGTCGCCGCCTTTCGCACGATCTCGGCCGCGACCAGGTCCATGGACCCCGCCAGCGAATGATCTCCGTCCTCGATCTCGACAAAGCGCGATTCCGGAACCAGCAGACCCGAGCGCTCCCACCCTTCCCACACCTCACGAACTTTTTCGAATGGAACGCTCTCGTCCTCGCGTCCCATGAACACGGTGACCGCGGTCGCCGGAGCGCGGTCATCGCAGGTGACCGCGCTCATGTTCTCGAAGAATCGCCTGTGAACTCTGCACTCGTCTTCGGTGCCTTCATACAACAGGACAGGATCTCCGTCAGCGACATGATCGATCCAGTGAACGGCGACACCGAGTGCGGGCGCGATCAGGACGACGGGTGCATGCACGCCACGACGGACCACCTCGAGTGCCACGAGCGATCCGAGCGAACTGCCGACGACGACCGAAGGGGGGTCGGCTGCAGCGGCATCCAGCGCGCACAGCACCATCTGTTCGAACTCGAGCGCTGCAACGGAAGGTACGTTGAGGTCGGGCGCATTGAACCGGATGCCGAGAGGCGTGAGGAGCTCCCGGAGCCTGGTTGCCTTTTCTCCAGTCGGAGAGGAAGTGAAGCCGTGCAGATAGAGGATTGACGTGTCCATTCGTGTCGAGGATACAGGATCGTTCTTGCCGCGAAACGGTTTTCCATGGTACGAGATCAGGCAGAAGGATGAGACCATGCAGAGTCTTCAGGATACGTACGCGCCACATAACCGCTGCTTCGGCTGCGGTCCCTCCAACGACAAGGGTCTGCGGATCAAGAGCTTCGTCGAGGGAGACGAAGTCGTCGCCGAGTGGCGTCCGGAGGAATTCCATCAGGCGTTCGAAGGGATTCTCAACGGCGGCATCTGCGGCGCGCTGCTCGACTGCCACAGCAACTGGACCGCGACGCATCATCTGATGCAGAAGAGCGGAGCGGACTCACCTCCCTGCACCGTGACCGCCGATTTTCACATCACCCTCAAACGGCCCACCCCGATGGACGCTCTTCTGAAGCTTCGCGCACATGTCGTGGAATCGACCGACGATCGCGCTGTCATCGACGCGACCATCGAGGCCAACGGAAAAGTGACCGCGAACTGCCGCGGTACGTTCGTCGCCGTGAAGGAAGGGCATCCCGCCTATCACCGGTGGTAAACGCTACAGGGGCCGGTCAGTCCCGGCCCGCCCATTTCACAATTCCGAGGCCGTACCCATCCTGATCGGGGTGCTCGATGATCTCCTCGACTGCATCCTGCGATTTCGACTTCAACTCCGACCAGAAACGGGGAACCTCTCCCGTGTCAACTACGGTGTTCCTTCCAAAGCGTTGATGAAAATCCGGAACGATGTCGTGAAAGGCAATGAAACCGCCGGAGGCAACCAGCGGCGAGTAGAAGTGGAAATCGGCCGAAACTCCGCCGTAAGAATGATCCCCGTCAATGAAAAGAAGATCGATGTCGTCCCCGGACAAGAGCTCCCGCACCCGTTCGGCGGTCTCCTGACACTGAGAGTCGGCGCGCACACAGCGAATGGTCTGGCCCGGCAGAGCGAACGCTTCAATCGCTTCCATCCTCTCGTCGCTGAATCCCAGATCGACCGAAATGATCCGCGTCCCGGGTCCCGCCGCTCTGGAGAAAAGAAAGGTCGTTCCACCTCCTGCAGAACCTATCTCCACGATCGTTGCCGGCTTTCGTTCCCGTACACGATCCAGCAGCGTACGAATCTCGGAGAGAATCTGAATGGGCTTGAAATCGTGAGAACTCCAGATCAGACCGAGGGAGTCCTCGATTCCACCTGATTGCTGATCAGCGGCCACGAGCTCCCTGCCTTTTCGAAGCAGCCTTGCATGGATATGCTTTCGGACCAGAAATGGCGGGGTCACCGCATAAGCGATTTTTCGAATGGCATCAACGATCAATCCTGCGCCTCCGGCTTCATCAATTCGCTCCCTCCAGCCGGCGACGGCGGAACCGCGAGTCGACGGAGTGTCCCGTTCAGTTCTGTGATCTTTGCGCTCGAACAGGAGAAACGCTCGCGCAGAAGTCCGGGAAGGTGCACTACGGTCCAGAGTATGGCCTTCGCCGTGCTCCAGGCATCCCCCGACAGCGCAGCTCTTACGAAACCGAGTATCCCATATCTGAAAAACATTTCGGGCACTACCGCCCGCGGAGCAAACACCAGATATACAGAATAGAAATTCTTCAGCTTGTGATACTGGACGTCTGGCGACGCGGGCCGGTCCAGACCGGGGTCGAGGTCGAAAACATGTGCCGACGGAACGACCTGGATCTGATGACCATCCAGGAGCAGACGGAGACAGAGCTCGACATCTTCGTAGTACATGAAGAACGACTCGCGAAACCCACCCATCTGTGACCACATTCGCCGGCTGGCCCACATCATCGCTCCTGGAACGAAGCTCACGGGATAGGGCCGTTCGGGCAGCCACGAAGCCAGGCGACCTGCTCCGAAGTCGATCCTCCGATGCACTGGCTCGAGCATCACGCCTCCGCCGGCGCTTCGAATGCGGGACGTCTCTGCATCGAACATGACAGAGGAGAGCAGGGCAATCTCCGGGTTTTCGCGCGCATGCTCGAAAAGCCGTTCTATGCAGTCCTCCGCGAGCTTGATGTCGTCTTCGGTCAGATAGACGAACTCACCCGAAGCCGCCTCGATCCCTCGATTCATACCTCCCGTGAAGCCGAAATTCTCAGGAAGCCAGATCGCCCTGAACGAAGGAAAAAGGTCCACGACTCGAGCGATCTCATCCGAACGAGGGTGGTTGTTGTTGACGATGAGGACCTCGAGCCGCGCGTAGGTCTGCCGGGCGATGGACTCGAGCGCCGAACGCAATTCATCCGGACGATCGTAGGAGAGCACGACCACGGAAATCAGCGGCTGCTCCGGATGCATCATCTCTCTGGTCTCGAGCTCCATCATTGGGCTTGATCAGTTCTCATTCCCTCGGCCACGTGCCCTCAGCCTCGCTTTGATTGCAGCCAGGCGTGGGTTCAGATAGGCCCCGAGCGGCGGGCGAACGACGACCGGGTACATCACCAGGATATAAACCAAAGCGACCGCGGTTGATGTCAATGCAAGCTCGATGAAACTGTCCGGAGTCCAGAAGGCCGCGAGAAACATGCTCGCTCCAGCCAGAGTGAGAAATCTCCACAGCCACGGAGCGAACTGGAAGACGAAGCCGAAAATCGACGAACCTGTCTCACGAGCCGCGGGAGGAAGATTCCGCCGGAGCCCCATGGAAAGCACTCCGAGGATAGAACCGAGGGGCGCTCCGATCGGTCCGAGCAGCCATGCAAACCCTATCGCGGATCCTACCGTGACCAGACCGTCCAGCAGCGCGGTGATCGCAAGGTGTTTCTCGAACCCGAAGCAGAAGATCGTGTAGCCCACGGTCAGATTCCAGTGACGAAGAGTCATGCTGACGATCAGGGCCGCGGTGAGAGCGACTCCACCAAACTGCTCGGGCCCAACCCACCAGAAGACAAAACCCTCGTTCACTGCGAGGATTACCACACCCAGCAGACCGCTCACTGCGAGCATCGCCAGACTCAACGAGGAGCTCACCTGGAACAGCCTCGCTCGCGACTCCGACATGCGCATTTCACTGAGGGCGGGAGCCGCCAGGTTCATGAGCAGGTGAGGCTGATTCGCGAGCACGGCGATGAGCTTTCCGGTAATTGCAAAGGGAACCACCGCGGCCGGGCCGAACATTTTCCCGATAATGAGCAGGTCTGTCCCACTCACCAGAACCTGCGCAACCTGCGCCACGCTGATCCACAGACCTCGGCCGATCTGAAATCGCGCCTTGTCCCAACCCAGCTTCGGAAGCCGCCGAGGAATCGCCATGGCAAATCGAGCGCGGACCCGCCACAGCCAGAACGCACTCAGAATGATCTGCCCCAGGATCCATCCGAACGCCAGCGCAAAAAGCCCGGCACCCCGGACGACGAACAAGACCGTGATGCCGACCCCCAGCAATGACGCAGCGATCTGAAGCTTGCCCAGGTACACCAGATCCTGCAAACCCTCGAGCACGGCCTGGAAAACCCTGAAAGGGAAAAAGAGAATGAAGGCGATGAGTACCAGTCCCATTGGAGGACGGAGGGCGGCCCATTCCTGAGGCATCGACAGCCAGACCGCCAGCGCGGCCACTGCGACGAGCGGCACCTGCCAGAGAACGAGCCGCATGGTCTCTCCGACGAGTTTCGGCAACTCGTCCGAAGGCCCTGCCTGCGCATCCCGGCCCTTCACATAGGCTGTCTCCCGTGGCAGCAGGGCAACCACTCCGAGATCCAGCAACATCAGGTAACTGAGCAGCTGCGTCGCAACCAGCCAGAGCCCGTAATCGTGCTGCCCGATCCGCGCGAGAAGAAACGGAGTGAGCCAGAGGGCGACGAGCATGACGAGCGCCTGGCTCACGTAGCTCAGACTCAGCCCGCCGAGGAATCTGCGTGTGCGGCTCATGACAGGTCGATCCGTGTCCGGGACACCTCGTCAGATTGGTGCGGATCCGGCGTTCTCGTCTGACCTGTCATGCACCGCGCAGTCTCGCACAAGGTACCGCCGGGCGTAAGCTGGCCGATGGGCACTCGTCAACTTCGTGATTTCAGTCACAAAAAGATTCCGTTTACGAGCGTCTCCGTCAATGAATCGTCAAAGAGGCCATTTCCTGAAAAATACAGCCGTCGGAAATCTATCTATTTTCACCGTCTCTCCTTGACGAATGAATGACTCCGGATCCCTAAAGTAGACGTATCAGAGAGGTGCTGAACAAAGTGGCGACAGAGAGTGGAGGAATGGACATGGGCCTGCTGATCAGGGGATCGGCAATGCCTCGCGTAGCCGACATGATGACGGCGGCCGCGTTCGTGGCGTTCTGCCATGAACACAGGCGCAAGCTCTCGTTCTCCCTCGCTGGCAGTGCAAACGTGATCCACGTGCAGATGAACGGCTGCTGCGATCGCATGCTCAGAGAAGCAGCCGACTACCTCAAGTCCAGAAACGTTCCGATCGAAGCCGAATCATCGTCGTTGAATGGAGGCTGACCATGGCGAAGAAAAAGAAGGATCTTAAAAGGAACGACCACCGTCGCAGAGAGCGGAAGGAACGAAGAGAGAGGCAGATGGCAATCAGAGAGGCGATGCGCGAGCTGAGCGGCCTGCTCCAGCATGCGGAACCTCAGAGGGCGTCCTTCCAACGCCACGACCGCCGGTCGGCCTGATCAGCCGCGCGAAGACACCGACGTAACGGGGTCCGAGGCTCCAGCCACCGGCCGGTGTCCACCCTGAGTCATCCTGAGAGCTGTGAAGAAATTGGCGGGAGTGTCATCCCGAGCTACCTAACGGCGCTGGGCGCCGGTGAAGGGGTGATGAACCACCGTGTCATGCTGAGCGAGGCCACGTCATCCTGAGCGAAGCGAAGGATCTCGTTTGCAGTGCTCGATCCTCTTCAGCAGATCCTTCGCTTCGC
>JBGTDX010000017.1:0-11331 GCA_041748075.1 Thermoanaerobaculia bacterium | reverse complement strand
GTGTCATGCTGAGCGAGGCCACGTCATCCTGAGCGAAGCGAAGGATCTCGTTTGCAGTGCTCGATCCTCTTCAGCAGATCCTTCGCTTCGCTCAGGATGACGTGTTTCTACATCCCTCCCGGTTCCGGAGAGGTTCATTAGAAGCGCTCAGGGACGAGACATCGATACACCTCGCTGGCACACAGCCGCTTTGTGCTCGAAGCCATCTCGTTCAAGATGACCGCGTGAAACGCTCAGAGAAGACGAAGCGAATTCAGGAGATCCTCGACAATCTCTATCCCGATCCGCCCATACCACTCGATCACAGTGACGCGTTTACACTTCTGATCGCGGTGCTTCTATCCGCTCAGACGACAGACGCCCAGGTCAACCGTGTTACACCCGCGCTGTTTCAGCGAGCATCCACCGCCGAAGCGATGGCGAAGCTGGACGTCACAGAGATCCACGTTTGCATCCGGAGCTGTGGCCTCGCGCCCTCGAAAGCGCAGAACATCAGCAAGCTCGCCCGAATCCTCGCCACTGAATATGGAGGACGGGTTCCTGACGACGAAACGCTTCTCGAAACGCTGCCGGGCGTCGGGCACAAGACCGCATCGGTCGTCCTCGCGCAGGCGTTCCGGCGAAACGCGTTTCCGGTCGATACCCACATTCATCGCCTCGCCTGGCGCTGGGGTCTTTCGAACGGCAGAAGCGTCTCGCAGACCGAGCGCGATCTGAAAAAGGCGTTCCCTGAAGAGAGCTGGAACCGCCTGCACCTGCAGATGATCTACTTTGGACGCGAGTATTGCCCTGCGCTAAGGCACCGCGCCGCCGATTGTCCGATCTGCTCCTGGGCGATGAGCAGACGTCGGATGCGGAGTGAGGCGCGAATCACGAGAGGACACGCGCCTGGAGCACGCAGCTAGTGGAAGTGGCCTCGAGATAGCCCCGGATTCGTACGAGCAGATGAGACTTCTCATCGCAGAAACGAAGAGCCTTCAGCACGGTTTGGGCCATGCTAAACTCGGGCCGTGCAAGGGAATACGCACCGTAAACTGACTATCCTGATCTGGTTGCTTGCCTTTGCGACAATTATCCCATCCCTTCTTTCTTGGTGGATCTCCTGGAGATACAGCCGTATTCCGCGCATCCTGGCGTTAGTCGAGCAGACGGAACTGAGGGACGACACTCTGCTGGACCGAACGAGCTGTCCAGGAGGCAGAACCGCATGGGTCACCGAGTCTGGCGCCGTCGCCTCCTCTTCCGATGGATCGCTTCTGCTGTTAGCGCATGACGGCGGGCAAGCAATCGCCTGCGGCCCTATGGATAATCTTGCAATCGGGTTTGAGGACGGCAGCATTCGAGTCGTTCGCGCGTCGGGAAAAAGGGTCAGCTTGCGCATCCCTAACGCGAGTGTCGAAGGTCTCGTCTTCGATGGCCCGAACCTAGTTATTGCGCTTGGGCAGCGTGACGAGCTCGTCGTCTTGAATTTGGAGAATGGCGTCACGAGTCGAAGGCGTCCGCTGGTCGGAGAAGCCGGAAGGCTCAAACGCTCCAACTCTGGCGCGATCTTCATGGACGACTCAAAGACCGGACGCCTATGGAGACTCCGAAAAGACCGGCCGGACGAACTTATCGTTGTCTCCGATGATGAGGACAGGATTGCGCGAGAGATCCGTCTGGCTGGCGTCGACGGGCGGCGACTCCTCGTGCATGCTGAGGAGAAACTCCTGACGATCAGGATTCCGGAATGACGACTTGAAAGCGACAGCGCGGAGTTGGGTCATTCCTTTGTCTCTTGTCCTTCTCACGGCCTCGGTACGCGTCGTCCCCGCCGCCGTGATTCACCAGGGGCGGGTATCCGACTTCGTCAATATGGAAGAGATGGCAGATGCCGTTCTTCGCGGCGACAACATCTACGCCCGAACCCTGTTGTTCCCTTACGCGCCCTACTCCCAGTTTATGCAAGGGGGCATGAAGCTCTTAGCACATAAGCTGTCCCTGCGCTTCGAGTTCGTCGTCAAACTCGCGCCCATCGCGGCCGACTGCATCGTGGTGCTTCTACTCCTCTACGCTCCTTTCGCTACTTCCGCGAGCCGAAGGGTGTGCGCCTTCGTTTGGGCGATTAATCCGGTCTCCATCCTGATAACGGCGTTTCACGGCAACATCATGCCCGTAGTTGCAATGCTCATTGTCGCGAGTACGATTGCCTTCGACCACGATCCAGAGCGAAAGACGGGGTCGATCTTCGTAACCGCATCGGCGCTACTTCTGGGCCTCGCGATTGCGATCCGGTCATTCCCAGTCTTGTTCCTTCCGCTATTCGTCTTCAAGCTTCGTAATCATAGGGAGCGAATTCGTTTCCTGGCGCTCGCACTATTCGCGACTGCATTCTCGAGCCTTCCTTACTTGCTCTTCGCGCCAAAAGCGTTCATTCGCGAAGTGTTGGGCTATAGCGGGGTCCCTGACTTCGGATGGGCGGCGATTATTCGCGCGCTGACTCGCGAAGGACAATTGGCCACTATTACTGATTATGCGCCGACTGAAACAAAAGTGCTCTTTCTCCTAGCCTATGCCGTATGGCTCTGCGTGATTGCGATCAGGGATCCCGAACAGCCCGTTACAGCAACTTCGGTAACGATTCCGCTCCTCTTCTTTTGCATCTACTCGGGCGTCGCAGCGCACTATCTAATCTGGCTGTTGCCGCTCGCACTCACGGTCGGAGACCGGCGAATGATTACGCTGTTTTCCCTCGGTTCAACGCTCGCACTCGTTGGCTTCTACGCAACGTATCATCCAATACTTCTGTTTGGGCAGTTCACCCCGATACTTGGAGGGATGACGGCCAGAGGCCTTTGGTTCGTCGGTAACGTTATTCTCTTTGGAGTATGTCTACTCAGCTCGATTCGCGTATTCCGAGGCCTTCTCGGCGGAACGAGTTTGCCGATGCCTCTTCGCCTGGCACGGATTGCTATGGTCGGCATTTTCTCAGCGTGGCTTGGGGTTGTAGCGCGGACCGCGCTACATGTACTCTGATGGAGACATTTAGCGAGTATCTTCGCCACGACCCTCCTGAATCTCCGCTTCGCAGTAGATCCCTTTCGCTTCGCAGACGACGCAATAGAAAGCATCCTCGGACGAGTCACGCACGAACCGGTCACCGATTCTCAACTGTTCGTCTGAGAAATCTCCGGCCCAGAGAGTCGATCCTTCTGAATCAGCACCCTCAGCACATCGCGGACACCAGATGAACATTTCCGCAGTTTATTCGTTGTCATCCAGACTTGCCCACCGGAGAGGTTCACGCGCCCGCTCTTCGAGCGTCACCTCGACCGGCATTCCCGACCTGAGCCCAGTGAAATCATAGGATCCGCAGGATGTACCGCTCAGGACTACAACGGTTGAAGGATCGCGCCTGCGCTGCCTCACCCAGTGATCCTGATAAGCGAGAAACGGCGCTGCCGCGCGCAGCTCGGCGAGCGTGTAAGGGCCATGCTGCTCGAGCACCTCATCGATGCGGATGTCACCCAGATAGAGTGCCCGGAACTCCCGCCCACCCGCCTCGACGGTGATGAAAGCGCCGGGCCCGAGGTTCATCGCTGCGGCTGCATTGCGATCGAGATTCACGGCGAAGCTGTTCAGCGCACCCACACTGCCGACCAGAAGTCCTCGGAACTCTTCAGGACCGGCTGTGTATCGGCCTTCCCATCGATCATGCTCCGGTGCGGGATAGAGCAGAACCGCAACGGGACGACGGTTCAGGCGCAGGGTGTTCACATCGGTGAGCGTGATGAAGTCAACAGGCGCTCCCCATAACCCCGGTGATCTCCTCGAGGCGTTCTCGTCACGGCGATGCAGCGTAGCGATGTACCGACCCGGCGGGACCCGGGCGATCGCACCTTCGAAACGGGGCTCTCGTTCACCGAACGGCAGTGATCCATGCGAATCGAGCCTCAACAGGCCGGAAGGCGCATCGAGATAGGCGCGCTGCGGTGGAAGCCACTGATCCCGTCCCATCTCGCGAGCTGTCAGCGGAGGACCTGGATGCAGGTCTACCCGGATCGCGTCCCAGCTGGCGAGCTCCCAGGCTACGAGGGCGCCGCGCAGCGCGAGCTCCCTGAGGTGAGCATCCTCGAGATCGTCCTCGCCGGAAAACTCACTGAGTATCCGGGGACGGGAAAAGGCGATGTTCTGCGCGGAAGCCTGATCGTAGAGAAAGGCGACAGCTCCGTCGTTGCCTGCCTCGAGACGCTGCGTCCGCGCGACGCCTCGATGCGTCTCCGGAATCGGCGGCAGCGTGACCGCGCCATGCCGAAGCAGCAACTCTCCCACCCGCTCCACCCCGCTCACATTTCTAATGTATCAGAGGGGGTCCGCGCCCGCAAATCCTGCAGGCGCCAGGAATCTGGATCGGCTTCACCACATCGCCGAGGCGGCGCTTGAACGGGCGAGTCGCACTGATCGGCGCAGTCGCAGATCGCACGGACGAACCTGTCGAACTCGAACGGCTTTCTCATGACGGCGAAGACCTGCTCAGGCGAAACGTCGATGTTGTTCAATGCCGTGAGTACGATCACCCTGCGCAGCGAATCGGGTCTCGTCTCCAGCAGATGAGTGATCACCTCCTGCCCACTCACGCCGGGCATCACGAGATCGAGGACGATGACAGAAAAATCGACCGCATTGATCGAGCTGATGGCTTCCGCGCCGTCACTCGCCCAGCTGACGAGGAATCGTTCACGGCGCAGGATCGCCGAGATCAGCTTTCTGTTGGTCGCGTCGTCATCGACCACGAGTGCGGTCCGCAGGGCCCGGTTCATTCTCAGGGTTGGCTTCATGGTTCCCTCTATTTCAACCCTGCTGCCAGCGTAAGTCATTGATTCGACGCGACGGAGTTAGAAGAATCGTCCGTTGGTATGGACAGAGCGTCACCCGGAGGGATCGAACCCCAACGCACGCTCAGCAACTCCGCGATGCATTCGACGTACGATAGCGTTATGAAAGCGCCGCCACTGATGCGAGGTTCGGCCTGGCGAACGTCCGGCCTTCTTTCAGTATCTGCGACCCTCGGTGCCGCGGCTGCGTTTCTGCTCAACGGCTCGAGTGTCACCTCGCGATCTGTTGCCACGGGCGCGATCATCGGGATCTTCTTCGGGATCGCCGTGTTCGCACTCTCGATCCTGCGGAACCGTATCGAGGAGAACGGACAGCGCGCCAGAGAAAGGGAGTTCGCCGACAAGGAGCTCGAACTGGCGCGCTCGATCCAGCAGCGGCTCCTTCCTCCCTCATCGATCGAAGCGGCGGGCTACCGCGTGGAGTCGCGCAATGTCGCCGCGCAATACGTCGCTGGAGATTTCTATGACGTGTTTCATCTTGCCGACGGCTCGCTGGGCCTTGTGGTCGCCGATGTTGCAGGCAAAGGCATCGGCGCAAGTCTGATCATGGCCACGGTCAAGGCGGTCCTCCCGCTGATCGCTGCAGGAAAGTCCGTGGAGGAGACCCTCGCGGAACTGAACGTGCGCATCCACAGGGATCTCGCGCGCCGCGAGTTCGTCGCGCTCTCCTACGCCCACTACGACCCCTCCACATCGACACTCCGCCTCGGAAATGCCGGCCTGCCCGACCCGTTGCTCATCAGAAGGAATCACCCTCCCCTCGCACTGGAAGTGCCCGGACCACGTCTTCCACTCGGCGTGAGGGTAAGCGTTCGCTACGAGGCCCTCACGCTGAAGCTTTCACCAGGGGACAGAATCCTTCTCTACTCCGATGGGCTGCCTGAGGCACCCATGGAGAATGGCGAGCCGATCGGTTACGAAACGCTGGGACGGCTGGCGGGCCTCGAGGCGACCGACCCGGCAATGTGGCTGGACAATCTCCTGGCAGCGGTGCGAGCCGAGACGCGCGAGACAATCGAAGACGACTGGACGGCACTCCTGCTCGAGGCCGCCCCCGAAGGCCGGCAGATCCCGAGTCTCGAAAGCGTGGCGCCGGGTATCGAGCGAATCATTCCGGGGGCGCGAGCCACCACCTCATGATGCGGATTCTCAGGGCCGCATTCCGCAGCGCCGGATGAAAGACAAAGCGACACGTGCAGGGCGGAGCTTCGATTCCGAGATCGAGCGTGAGCGTAGCGTTGTGGGCGAGGAAGGACTGAACCGAGTGTCATCCTGAGCGAAGCGAAGGATCCCCTGACTACTGGCTCAATGCATCGAGGAAGGGGATCCTTCGCTTCGCTCAGGATGACACGCTGGTTCATCGCCTCTTCAGCGGCGCCCGTTCGCTTCGCTCAGGATCACAAGTTTTGAATCACCCTCGCGGTTCGTATGCGAGACCCTCGATCACGCTCGCTTCCGGGAGAAGCAGCAGTCCGGCGGGATCGAGACTGATCTTCATCGAACGGCTGCCTCCGCCGACGATGATTGATTTCCGCTCCATCACTCGGCTGTCTATGTAGATCGGCATACCCTCAGGCAATCCGAAGACCGTCACGCCGCCGCCCATCATTCCAGTGAGCGCCGCGGTCTTCTCGGGCGTCGCAAACGAGAGTCGCTTGATTCCCATCAGTGCGCTTACCGATCGGTTGACGTCGACCCTCGTTGTTGCCAATGCCAGACAGGCCGCGTACTGCACCGGCTCCTTTTTCGAGGCGACAATGATCGTGTTTGCCGAATCTTCGGGCGCAATTCCGTAGCGCTCACAGAATGCGGCTGTATCGGCAAACTCCGGATCGCAGGGCATCACCTCATGGGGAATTCCGAAACTCTCGAGAGACTCGAGCACCTTTTCGGATGGAGACTGCTCATTCATTGGATCGATCTCAGGGCGTCGCGAACTGGTCAGCCTCCATCTTTCTCTGTACGTCGGCGACGAACGTCTCCATCTCTTCCTTGTTGCCGAGTTTCTGCGAGATCGACATCGAACAGAACTCGGCCGTCTTGAAGTGCTCCTGCGGCAGGGTTGCGTCGTGGTACTCACGTGCGCGGTCGGGGTCGAGAGAAAGACGGAACTGCTCGTTCCAGTCGAATGTGTAGCGGGCCTTCGAGAGCGCATCGTCGCGGTCGCGGACACCGGGACGATGGCGCGCGATGTCTGCAGCGTGTGCGGCGATCTTGTACGCGATGATGCCGTTGCGCACGTCCTCAGCGTCGGGAAGTCCGAGGTGCTCTTTCGGGGTGACGTAGCAGAGCATTGCGGCGCCGGACCAGCCGGCAAGTGCGGCGCCGATGGCCGAGGTGATGTGATCGTAGCCCGGTGCGATGTCGGTCACGAGAGGGCCGAGAACGTAAAAAGGCGCTTCGTCGCACATCTCCATCTGTTTTTTCACGTTCATGTCGATCTGATCCATCGGAACGTGGCCGGGACCTTCGACCATGACCTGAACGTCGTGAGTCCATGCTCTTCGCGTCAGCTCCCCGAGCGTCTACTGTTCGGCGAACTGCGCCGCGTCGGAGGCGTCATGCAGACAACCGGGCCTCAGCGAGTCACCGAGCGAGAACGAGACGTCGTAACGCTTGAAGATCTCGCAGATCTCGTCGAAATGGGTGTAGAGGGGATTTTCCTGATGGTGATACATCATCCACTGCGCGAGGATCGCGCCGCCGCGCGAGACGATGCCGGTCACGCGTCCGGCGACGAGCGGCAGGTACTGCAGGCGGATTCCGGCGTGGATCGTCATGTAGTCGACGCCCTGCCTGGCCTGTTGCTCGATGATGTCGAGAATGAGCGGCACGGTGATGTTCTCGACCTTGCCTGCATGCTCGAGGATCTCGTAGATCGGCACGGTCCCGACAGGAATCGTCGAGTTTCGAATCACCGCTTCGCGAACCTCGGGAATTCGTCGGCCGGTCGACAGATCCATCAGCGTGTCCGCGCCATACTTCAGACAAAGCCGGACCTTGTCGACTTCTTCGTCGAGTGATGAGGTGACGGCCGAGGTGCCGATGTTCGCGTTGATCTTGCAGCGGGAGGCGATGCCGATGGCCATCGGCTCGAGCTCGGGATGGTTGACGTTCGCGGGGATGATCATCCGCCCGCGCGCGACTTCGTCGCGGATGAGCTCGGGCTCGAGGCCCTCCCGCTCGGCGACGTACCCCATCTCCTCGGTGATGCGCCCCTTCCGGGCGTAGTGCATCTGCGACTTGTTCGTGTCGGCGTCGCGGCTGGCAATCCATTCTGCTCGAATCATCGTGTGTTTCCTCCTTGCGAGTTTGAGGGGACCGTGAGCAATTGCACGTCGGGCCTGTGTGGGGACTTGCTGCTGTTCGTTGCCGTTCCCTACGCCGGTCCAAACCGGATCAGGTTCGAGGGTGTAATCTCAGGCCCTCCAGGCCACCCCTAGGCTCGCATCCTCCAGTCTGCGGCCGCAAAGCGCCGGAGTCAAGCAATTGTCGTTGGCGTCGTTGCCGTTGCGCCGTCGCCGTTTCCGTCCCTCGGGAATTCGGATCGCATGATCGCTGCTTGGAAGTCATTCGAAGCTTTCGACTCCCGGCTCTCGCCCTTACGGCATCGTCCTCGATTCGAAAGGCCGGCCGTGGTTCAACGAGTTCGGCACGAACAGGATCGGCACGATCGATCCGGCGACGATGAAAGTTCGCGAGTACACGCTTCCCGAAAAGGGTGCACGCGGACGGAGAATCGAAATCGGAACCGACGATTCGGTGTGGTACGTCGATTACGCCCGCGGGACCCTGGCACGGCTCGATCCTGCGAGCGGGGCGGTCAGAGAATGGGAGACACCCTCGGGAAGCGGATCACTCCCATACGCGATGACGCGCGACACCTCGGGAAAAATGTGGCTTGTCGAGACCGGTCCCCAGCCGAACCGCCTGGTGGGCTTCGACCCCCGCACCTCGAAGTTCACGGCGAGCGCCGAGGTTCCGAGCGGCGGGAGCACGGTGCGCCACATGATCTATCACGCGCCGTCGAAGAGAATCTGGTTCGGCACGGACAAAAACACGATCGCACGCGCCGTGATCGACTGATCCGGAGAACGGGCGAACGCCGCACTGCATGCGTTCCACATGTTGACATGTGGATACGATGGATGCATGTTTCACACATGGCCAAGATGCTCCAGCTGCGGAACGTATCGGACGAGCTCCATCGAACATTGAAGGCGAGAGCCGCCCTCGAGGGCATGTCGCTTTCCGACTACCTGATCCGCGAATTGCGGCGGATCGCGGAGCGACCCAGCCGCAGTGAGCTCATCCGGCGGCTCGAGGCGCGCAGCCGAACGAAACCCGACGTGGCTCCCGAAAAAGCGGTCCGGGCAGAGCGCGACCGGCGATGATCGTCGTAGACGCCTCGACGATTCTGGAGCTTCTGCTCAAGACTTCCAGTACCGATGCGGTGACAAGGCGACTTTTTCGATCGACCGAGACGCTGCATGCGCCGCACCTGATCGACGTCGAAGTGATACAGGTGCTTCGGCGTTACGCGCGGAACCGCAGCATCGCGCTCCCCCGCCTCGAAGAGGCCGTCGAGGACTTTCGAGCGGTTCAGATTGAGCGGTACTCACATGAGCTGCTCATCGGCAGAATCTGGGAACTGCGCGACAACCTCAGTGCCTATGACGCGGCATACATATCACTCGCTGAGCTTCTTCGCGCCCCCCTCGTCACCTTCGACTCGAAGCTCGCCGGCGCTCCGCTGCATGATGCGAAGATCGAACTGTTGGATCGGTTCGGCACCTAGACGGGAAGCTACACGGCGACACATCATCTCTGAGCTCCGGAATGATTGGACAGATCATTGTGGCGAGGAATGAACCAATTGTCATCCCGAGCAAGCGTGGGCGTGCGGGAGGGGCGAGGGACCTCTCGCGATGGTACGTAGCTGCCTCGAGGAGAGGTCCGTTCGTCGACTCCTTCCCGTGACGAATTGACTATGTACTACCGCCGGAGTTCCCTCGCCCCTCCCGCCCGCACGACCAAGCTCGGGATGACAAGTCCTGACGATCGCCGCGCGATTAATGAGGTTCATTAGACGCGACAGCTGGTGTCATCGCCCCTTGACTCAGGCTATCGCCATCAGACCCGATTGCGCGTGCGAGGTCCGGCACCACGCCGGGGACCAGCCGATGCGCTCGAGGTCGCCGACTTGCCTCTCGGAGGCAGGGATGAAGCACGCGGTCTGCGGCTGTCGCTCCGCTGTGATGGCCGTGACTGGGGGCGCTGATGCGAGGATCCGGGACGTTGCGGCCGCGATCCCTGCGGCCGTGCGGGCGCCGTTTCGTCGTGGTGACGAAGCACGATCCCCTGCACCTGCTTGCGCGGAATTCCCCTTCCGAGGAACCGCTCAAGCGCGCGGAGATCGCCCGCCTCATCAGGCGAGACGAAACTGATCGCGTCACCGACTGCATGCGCGCGTCCCGTCCTTCCGATACGATGCACGTAATCCTCGGGCTGCGGCGGGAAGTCGAAATTCACCACGTGCGAGATGCCGTCGACGTCAATGCCGCGCGCGGCGATGTCCGTCGCCACGAGCACGCGCACTTCGCCCGACTTGAAACGCTTGAGCGCTTCGATGCGCTGGTTCTGTGTGCGGTTCGAATGAAGCGTGGCCGATGGAATCTTTGCGGCGATCAGCTTCCGCGAGATCTTGTCCGCGCCATGCTTCGTCCGCGAAAAGACCAGCACCATGTCCATTGCCTTGTCCTGCAGCAGATGGATCAGCACATCGACCTTCGCAGGCTTCTGCACTTCGTAGACGTACTGTGTGACGGTCTCGGCCGGTGTGGCCCGCCGCCCGATCTGCACGATCTCGGGATCTTTCAGAAACTCTTTCGTGACCTGCTCGATCTCTTTCGAGAGGGTCGCGGAGAAGAGAAGGCTCTGCCGCTTCGCGGGAAGCGCCCGGACGACCTGGCGGATCTGCGGAAGAAATCCCATGTCCAGCATTCTGTCGGCCTCGTCGAGAACGACGAATTCGATGCTGCTGAAATTGACATGGCCCTGACCCATGAGGTCGATGAGGCGTCCGGGCGTTGCGACGACCAGGTCGACTCCATTCCGGAGCGCCGAAATCTGCGGCCTTTCATTGACGCCCCCGTAGACCGTCGCGAACCGGAGGTTGAGGTTTCGCGCGTAGTTGCGGACGTTCTCCTCGATCTGCAGAACGAGCTCGCGGGTCGGCGCGACGACCAGCGCACGCATGCCTCGCCGACGCTCGCCCTTCGACAGCTTCTCGAGCATCGGGAGCACGAAAGCCGCCGTCTTGCCGGTGCCCGTCTGGGCAACGCCGATCATGTCGCGTCCCTGGAGGATGACCGGAATGGCCTTCGACTGGATGGGGGTAGGTTCGGTATAGCCGCTGGCTTCGACGGCGGTTGTGATCTTCGGCCCGAGGCCGAGT
>JBGTDX010000016.1:0-19217 GCA_041748075.1 Thermoanaerobaculia bacterium | reverse complement strand
AAACCGGAGCGGGATGGTCGGAAAGTGCCTGATGGTGCACTCGAACGACGGCGTATGGGCGACCTTCGACGAGGAGATTCGCTCTTACAAGGGCCCGCCCGTGATGGCGATGACCGAACATTGGAACTATACGGACGAGGGGAAGGATTTTTCCGGCGGTTACCAGTTCGGGAGCCAGGGTCCCCTGCCGGGCGACTGGGCGAAAAAACTTGCAGGGTCACGCGGCCTGTGGGGCATGGAGCTCCGGCAGGAGGCCGCAAATTACATTTACGCCGCAGGGTTCAAGATGGTCGGAGAGGTCGAGCCCCGCGAGGGCAACCGCGTCGAGCTCGCGAGTGAGCGAGACCAGCACGGTCTACCCATTCCGCGCGTCACATTTTCCTATTCGGAGAACGACAAAAAACTCAAAACGCACGCAGTCGACTTCATGAAGAAGACGATCACGGCGGCGGGCGGCAAAGATGTCTGGACCGAAGAGGACACCGCCCACCTCGTCGGGGGCTGCAGGATGGGAAAAGACCCGGAGACCAGCGTCACCGATTCCGACGGGCGTACGTGGGACGTCCCGAATCTCTGGATCTGCGACGGCTCGCTGTTTCCGACGTCGGGTGGTGTGAACCCGTCAGAGACGATCCAGGCGCTTGCCTGCCGCATCGCCGACCGAATCCTTTCGCTCGGGTCGGATGCAGGGGCACGCGGAAGCTGCAGGCGGTTCTGGAAGTCAACGCATCATTAAGGAGAAACCATGCAAAAGAAACTCACAGCAGCTGCAATCACCATCGTTGTTCTGATCGTGCTGTTCTCCACCCGCTGCGGTCAACGCGAAACGATGATGAACGACGGCCAGATGATGGAGCATATGCGCAACAACCCGCAGATGATGGGTCAGATGATGAATGACACGGAAATGATGCAGCAGATGATGGCTCGGATGATGAGCGATCCCGACATGATGCAGCAGATGATGGGGCAGATGATGAGCAACTCGGACATGATGTCGCGGATGATGAGCAATCCTCAGATGATGCAGCAGATGGCCGAGCATATGTCCAGGAACCCTGAAGCCTGCCGGAACATGATGCAGGCGATAGCCGGCAGGATGGACCCGGCCTCCGCGCAGGCTATGATCGGTCACTGCGATTCCATGATGGGGACAGCCGCGACTGGCACTACACCCTCATCCTCCGCGGCGTCGGCGCCCTCTTCCTCGAGCGGCGCTCAGGAAATCACAGTCAACGTGAGCGGCACCGGCTTCGCTCGCGACTCATTGAACGTGAAGATCGCTTCGGATAGAGGCCCGCCCCATTTCCGTCTGTCCCTTTCCATCGTTGCCATGACATGACGCGCAGTGGTCGGCCCAATGGGCACGGGCAGAGGCGGGAACCTCTTCGGTCGTCTCGAGCGGGGCGTTCAGGACATTTCTCGGTCTGCCCGCTGAAGCCGGGAATGTGGTACGAAGCAGGTTGTGAATCGACAGAAAGTGGCAGCGGTGATACTGATTACATTCAGTGCCCATTTCGTCTGGGAGATGGCTCAGGCGAAGTGGTTCGCGAGTATGCGTGGGCTCGACTTCTGGTTTGCGACGTGGCTCTGTGCCCGCGCCTCCATCGCCGATCTTTTCCTGACTCTGCTGATCTACGCCTTCGTCGCGGTCGTCCTCCGAGGCCGGCTCTGGTTCTGTGGCCGTCACGTCATCCCAGGTACGGCGCTCTTTCTCGTCATGGCCTGGATCGTGACGGCCGCAATCGAATTGTGGGCGCTCCGCACCGGCCGGTGGGAATACGCGTCATCCATGGCGACCGTTGCGGGAATCGGCATCGCTCCTCTCCTGCAGTGGACGCTGATTCCGCTGGCACTGATTGCGCTAGCACGAACCCTCGCCGGCCGTGCTCGAGACGAAGTGAGATGATTCATGAGTAAGGAGGCCAGGAATGTGGAGTCATGGGTGGGGAATGGGAGGAATGATCTTGTGGTGGATCATCGGAATCGTTTTTGTCGCTCTGATCGCCTGGACGGTCGTGCGACTCAGCGGCGGCTCGGCAAATCCTCCGCGAACCGAGTCTCCCGACGAGATTCTCAAGAGTCGCTTCGCACGAGGGGAGATCGATGAGGAGCAGTACCGCAGGATGCTGCGCGAGCTTCGGGAATAGCGCGGACCTGCGACGAGCGATGACAAGTCCGATCGTTCTCGGTGCTTCATCTCACAGTCCGCAACCGGCCGGGCCGTGGTCCGGGGCCGAGAACATTGTGTGTTCCGGAGCATCTGCCTCAGAACGCGAAACGCAGACCCGCGACTCATGAGGCGGGGCCGTCCCGACTTCCGCCGGCTTTCTGCGCCCTCGTGACTTCCGCGTCTTCCATTGCGGCGACCTCCATTCGATCCTCCCGAATCTCCAGACGCAACCTCCCGAAGAGGCTCATGTAGACGTTAGCCAGCCATACCAGCGAGAACCCTGCGATGAGATAGCCTCTCCAGTCATCAAAGAGCAGCTTGTAACGGGTGATGATCAGAAACAAGGCGGTGACGTAATGACTGAAGCAATACTCACAGGTGAACAGGTAGAAGAACTTGCGGGAGAAAAGGCGCCGGCACGATTTGCTTTTCGCAGCACACCAGTCGCGAGGCTCGCGAAACACTTCTTCATGCGTCACGGTCCACGCGATCGACGCAATCGGAATCGGAAGAACAAACAGCAACAGGAGCTGACGGTCTAACGTCATGCGTCACCCAGGTCGTGTGCGCTGACGGTGCCGCAGCAACCGCCCGCATCGTCCACAACAGGCAAGCTCGTCGCGCGATGCTCGTGAAGTTTCTTGCGGGCCTCGTCCACAGGCTCGTCTGCGCCGCAGCACGCGGAAGACGGTTGCATGATCTCCTCGACTCGTACCTCCGAGGCAAGTTTGTCGTCGGCGGCCACGCCGCAACACACGTCCCGCTCGGTGACCACACCGACCAGCTTGAGGTTCTCCGTGTCCTCGACCACCGGCGCGCAGCCGTGGCCGGAGTCACGCATTGTTCGAGCAGCGTCTGCCGCCGTGTCCTGCGGGGTACAGCACGAAGTAGCTTCGATTGGCTTCATCACATCGCTGCAGCAACTCATGATTTTTCTCCTCAGTAATAGGGTTGAACGCGAGGTCGATCGTGGCCGCCGTGGCCGCCGTGACCTGTGCATCGCGAAAAAAGCGATGAAGATCAATATCAAGAATCAGTTCTCCGCCAGCCATACCATGACGTATCTCCTTCAGTGTTTCCGGGCGTCGAGTCGTAACTCACCGGATGTACCTCTGCCAGCTTCCGTAGCGCTCGCGCACCGGTCCGCGCCTGAGGCTGAGGAAGATCACGAGCGCGCCCACGATCACGTCGCTCAATCTCGAGGTGGATGTCGCTCCGGCGAGGAGCCATGGTGCCGCGATCACCCAGACGCCGAAAACGATGTTGACGAAGCGCAGAGCACGCCCGACGTCGGCGAGCGCCATCACTGCGAAGGTGACGATCAACGCGCCGATCACGTGGTTGCTGTGGGCGGCTGGGCCAGCGCTCCCGAGCAACGAGGGCGTCAACATGATCCAGACGCCGAGGCCGGCGCTGAGGAGCAGATTCCATGGCGCGGCCACGCCCCAGAACATTGCTTTGGCGCTCACGACATCGGGCCGGACCGATCCGGCGTCCGGCGCGTCGCGCAGCGTCCCGCCTAGCCAGAAGACGCGCCAGAACGGCTGCCCCTCCCGGCGGGCCTGGACGAGGAACTGGCCCATGGCCACCACCTCATCGAGCGTGAACGGAATCATCACGAGCATTGCGGCGGCGGCGATGAGGCACGGCGTACACCAGTCACCGACCGCGAGTGGCTGGAGAATGATCAGCGTGATGCTGACGACGCCGAGGGGAACGACGAGGATCCCGAAGAACGTGACCATCCACGGCATCGTTCGCCAACGGCGCTTGTCGCCCATGAAGCCCATCAGGAACTCGATCATGTAGGCGACGGCACCGAGTCCCGCATCGGGGATGGGGAAGGCGCGCGAGACATCCGAGGTCAGCACTCGCTCCGTTCCGAGCCCGAAGAACGGGTCGGTGAGGGAAGGGATATGACCGAGCTGGTAGGCCGTCATCTGCCGCGAGAGGAAGAAACCGACGAGCGCCAGCGCGATGATCGGCGCCCGCTGCGGCCAGCTCGAGGGGTTGTAGGACCAGCCCCGCGGCACGTCGGGGCCGGGCTCCATGCTCATTCCAGGCGCCATCGGCATCCCCGGCGCGAGGATCGCGAACACGATCACCAGCGCGCCGACGAGCGTGTCGTTGTTGTAGGCGGACGCAGGCGCCCAGAAAACCAGTGGCGCGAAGAGCAGCCAGACGCCGACCAGCGAGTTTGCCCACGGCGCCCACAGTTTCCAGAACGGCCGGCCCGAGAGGGACAACGCGGCCAGCAGGATGACCAGAGCGCCGCTTGCGACGTCGCTCACCTGAAGCGCGATGTGGCCGTATCCCATCGCCAGCGCGCTGGAGATGAGCCAGAGGCCCAGCGCCATGTTTGCGAAATGTGGCCACGACGGGCCCGGCGCGTGCGTTATCGCCATCGTCGCGTCGGCATCGTGCGGCTCAGTCCCGACACCGTGCGCCATCGCCCTCGGATGCTGTCGGGTGGACGGAGCGCCGGTGTGACTCGCATGCTGAGGGCTCACGGGACCCGCCGGATCAGGTGACTCGTGAACGGCTTTGGCCGGCGACGCGGCGGGCCTTCCCTGCACTGGCAATGCCGCGGCGGACGCCTCCGATTTTTTGGCTGTCTTCTCGAGCTCGGACGAGAGCTCCAGATCATTCTCGCGGTACCAGCCAACGGGATCGGCCTTCATCGCTGCCACCATCTTCGGCAGCGTCTCGCGAAGCGATCGTTTCGGCTCCCATTCGAGCAGCGTGCGCGCGCGGGTAATGTCGAGCGCATAGTGGTCGTTCGCGCGGTCGATCATCCACGGCTTGACGAACGCCTCCTGTCCGGGGACCTGGTCGAGCGCCCACGCACCCGCTTTCGCGAGCGGCGCCAACGCATTGGGGATCGCAATGGTTTCTCCACTTTCGCCGTGGATCAGCCGTGCGATGGTGTGCTGCAACTCATCGTAGCTGAGCGCCTCCGGCTCGCCGAGGAGGATGGGAATCTCCGGCGGCAGTTGGGCACGACGGTCCACGACTTTCTCGATGGCGTCCACGAGGTCATCCATGTGCAGGAAGGACTGACCATGTGCGGTCGAGCCCGAGTAGACGCGACTGGTGAGATCCCGTTCATTGATGCGCTGGATCTGGTTCGCCAGCGGGATGGAGTGGCCGCCGTCGTCATAGACTCCGGAGATGCGTAGGAGCACGGCCGGGAAGTCGCCTCGTTCGTCGTGAATGATCTGCTCGGTCCGGACCTTCGACGCCGGATACGCCCACGTCGCCTCGATCGGCGAGTCCTCGGTGATGAATTCTCCGGGTTCTCCCGGCCGGTGCACGAGCATCGTGCTGGAGAAGATGAACTGCTCAACCTGGAAGTCGAGCTCTCGCAGGCAGCGCAACAGGCGGCCGGTGCCCTGGACGGTGATCTCCTCGTACTTCGTGCTCGGCTTGCCGAAGAAGTCATAGTAGGCAGCGAGGTGGATCACAGACGCGACATGAGCCCCGTGGTGCTCCCGGACGGTGCGCAGTCCCTCCCGCACGCTCTCCTCGGACGTGATTTCGACCGGGATGTAGACGCATCCCGGCGGTGGTGGCTTCGGCGCTTTGCGGTCGAATCCGACCACGTCCGTGAAGCGTCCGGCGAGCCGCCGCATCACGGCGTCACCGATCCGCCCGTTGGAGCCAGTGACGATGATGATCCCGTGTTCAGGTGTCATGAACCTTCCCTCTTTCTTCGTGGGCCAGATGCGTGCTGTTCGAGAAGCTGAATCCTTTCCTTCGCCGTTCTCCAGTAACTGTTGTGATCGTCGTCGGTAGCCAGCACCCTGGCGCCGTTCACCGACGCGACCTCGCGGATGCGGTTCATCGGGGTGATTCCGTCACGGCTGCCATGAACAAAGACGACCTTCGGACCAATGCGCGGAAGCACTGCTTCCACCGGGGCGCCGAGTACGACGTTCCGCACGCTGCCGTCCAGCGAGGGCCAGAAGTGCATCACGCTGTCGCGCAGGACTGCGTCTGGAAGATCGGATCGAAAGCTTGCTGCAAGACGGCCCGTCACGGGGAGAAAGGCCATGTGGAGTGTGCAGACAAGATGGGCCAGAGAGCGGTTCCGAACGATCATTCCGGCGAGAAACGACATCTCACCCACTCGGCGCCGGGCTTCCGCCGGGCTGCGGTACATCGGGGTGCCGAACAGGATCAGGTGCCGCACGCGATGCGGGTGCCGGGCCGCATAGTGCGCTGCGAGAATCCCCCCGAAGGAGTGCCCGACGAGGATGAGGTCCTCATTCGCTCCCTCCGCACGCAGCGTGCGGTCGATGGCATCGAGGTGCTGGTCGAGAGTGTACGCTGCGTCGGGCCAGGGCGAGCGTCCGAATCCCAACTCGTCCACGAGGATGACCCTTCCCGGGCCATCCCACTGCAGCATTCCCCCGCCGCGCCAGTAACTCGTACTTCCGGTCATGCCCGGGAGGAACACATAGGTGGGCGATCCAGCTCCCGCTTGCTCGACGAACAAACGGCCGTCCGTGTTGTTTCGCCGCGCCTGCTCCCGACTGGTGTTGACGGATGCGCAGGCGCTGACTGCGACCGGCAGGGCTAGCAGCAGCGCGGCGGCGGTGACGAGGCCACGGTTTGTTAAGGCTCGCATCTCAGACTCCTTGGCTCAGCAGTTCCCTCGAGGTCTCGGGGCCCTTCAGAGAACGATATTCGACTCGGACATGCCGCCGCAGCCGTTCGCGTGGGAAGCGCGGCCGCATCCGCCCGTGTAGCATGCGTTTCCCGTGAACCCGGAGGGGTTCGTGTAGTCGATCCACTGTCTCGTGGCCTCGGGTGCCGTACAGCATGGCGGGTAGTCTCCGGTCTTCTTCGCCGCCTCTTCGGCGGCGAGGGCAGCGATCGAAATTGCTCCGGCGCGCTCGGGGATCGAGTCGAGGGAGTCGTCGACGAGCGCGAGCCGGATCTGTTCGTAATCACGAAACATCTTTCGGAAAGCATCTTCTCTCGCGTCCGCCGCAGCGGCTGGCGCAGTCAGCACGACGAGGGTCGCGAGGGCGGCGAAAATGGTCGATCTCTTGAACATGCAGTGTCCTTTCTGTGAGAGTCGATGAACGAGGCGCCGCCCCTTCGGGCGACGCCTCGTAGAGTCCGGTGTCAGCGATGATTCTCGTGCTTCGTCGCTTCTTCGCCCTTATTCTTGTCCATCATCGGGCAGCTCGACATCCCCTCTTTCATACCCTTCATCATGCCGCTCTGCATGTGCCCCATCATGTGACGCATCATCATCGGCTGCATCGTCATCATCCCCTCGTGCATGGCGCGTCGCTGGTCGACGAGCTCGTTGATCACGGCGGCCATTCGCTCGGTCTTCGCCGATCCCTTCGTGGCGTTCATCTGCTCGACGAGAGTGGCCAGGCGAGCATCCGCGGCTTCCATCTTCTGCTTCATCCCCTCGTGCATCTTCATCATGTCGGCGCAGCTCATCTCCATCGAGGTCGTCTTCTGCATGGCCGCGTGATCGTGATCCTCCGACATCTGTGCAAGCCCTGGAATCGCCATCAGTGTCAGCACTGCAATCATCACAAGCCCTGGTGTTCTCATCTTGAATCTCCTTTGTTTGTCTTCCGTTTGTGTATGGGCGGTTTGCCCGCCCGGTGATTTGAATGGCTCATTCAGCCAGCCAACTCCGTTCCATGTGCACATCGGCGAGAGCTCGACTACTTGCTCACGACCTCACCGCACTTCGCCATCTTCTGGCCGAAGTAGGGGTTGCCGACCTGACCCTCCGGCTGCAGCCACGCCTTCTTCGCCATGGAGCAGTAGACGACCATGGGCTTGTCGCCGCTTGCCATCTCACGGAAACGCACCATCGGCTTGGACAGCTCACCAAAGATCTCGCGTGCGTTGGCAAGGTTTTTTGCCTGCGCCAGCTTCGAGGCGGATGATGCGATCTCGTTGAGCAGGGTCATGCACTCCTGTGTGGAGCTGGTCACTCCGACGGCTGCCGGCTCGAATTTCGCCCCGGCCTTCAGGACGATTGACTCGATCTCCTTTGCGTGAGCGGCGACACCCTCGGTCGAGTCGTGGAGCAGTGCCCCCCGGATCGCTTCGTAGTGGCCCATGATCTGCTCGAAGGACGTAGCCTTTTCTCCGGCGAGAGCAGGCAGCGAAACGAGCAGGATTCCGGTGATGGTGAATAGGATTTGTTTGATGTTCATGATTCGATCTCCTTTGCTTCGTCTGGTTGATTCATCGAGAAGAAGAGCTCTTCTCCGGTTCGGATCTGGATGGCTCGTTCGACCGGCGTCACGAAGATGCCTCCTCAAGCCTCGGCCGGCGCAATCGACGTGTCGATCTCACCGGTCGGTTCGGTTTCGGGGAACAGCGCGCTGCGCTTCAGCTTCAGCGCACGCCAGATGAAGTAGATTGCCGGGTAGACGACGAGCTCCCCGATGAACGAGCTCAAAACACCTCCGACCATCGGAGCCGCGATGCGCTTCATCACATCTGCTCCTGTTCCCGTCTGGTACAGGATCGGGACGAGTGCGAGCAGTGTCACGCCCACGGTCATCATTTTCGGCCTGATCCTCTGGACTGCGCCGTGGTGGACAGCCGCAGCCAGCTCCGCGTAGGTTGCGAGACGCCCTTCCCGCTTCCACTTCTCGTACGCGATGTCGAGATACAGCAGCATCACGACTCCGGTCTCCGCGTCGAGCCCCGCCAGGGCGATCATCCCGACCCATACCGCAATCGACCAGTTGTATCCGAGAATGTAGAGGAACCAGATGGCACCCACGAGCGAGAACGGAACCGCGAGAAGAACGATCGCCGTTTTTACAAGTGACTTCGTATTCAGATACAGAATGAGGATGATGGCGAACAGCGTGATGGGAACGATGACGAGTAGCCGTGCCTGAGCCCGTTCCATGTACTCGTACTGTCCGGACCAGAAGACGCTGTACCCCGCTGGGAGCTCGACATTCTGTTGCACTCGCTCGCGAGCCTCTTTTACCCACCCTCCGACATCTCGCCCCTTCAGATCGACGTAGACCCACGCGTTGGGACGGGCGTTCTCCGACTTGATGCCGGGCGGGCCCTGGTGCAGGTCGATCGTAGCGAGCTGACCGAGGGGCACCTGAAGCCCCGAGGGCGTCGAGACGAGGATTTCTCTCAGCTTTTCGGGATCGTCCCTGAGCTCTCGGGGATAACGCAGATTGATCGGATACCGCTCCAGACCCTCGACGGTGTAGGAGATGTTCATCCCGCCGATCGCCGACTGAATCACGTCCTGGATGTCACCAACGTTCAGGCCGTACCGAGCTGCCGCGTCACGGTCGATCTTGAAGTCGAGATAGTTCCCTCCCATGACGCGTTCGGCGTACGCCGAGAGGGTCCCATCGATCTGCTTGACCTCCGCTTCGATCTGCTGTCCGATCCGTTCGAGCTCGGCGAGATCCGCCCCGGCGATCTTGATTCCAACCGGCGTCTTGATGCCGGTCGAGAGCATGTCGATCCTGGTCTTGATCGGCATCGTCCAGGCATTGGTCAGGCCCGGAAACTGAATCGCCCGGTCCATCTCCTCGACCAGCTTTTCTCTGGTCATCCCCTCGCGCCACTCTGCCGGATCCTTGAGCACGATGGTCGTTTCGATCATCGATAGCGGAGCCGGATCGGTGGCTGTCTCCGCTCTGCCGATCTTGCCAAACACCGTCTTCACTTCCGGAAACGTCCGAATGATCTTGTCCGTCTGCTGCAGGATCTCGTTCGCCTTCGTGATCGAGATTCCCGGGAAGGTCGTCGGCATGTAGAGGAGATCTCCCTCCCACATAGGCGGCATGAACTCGGAGCCGATTTTCTTCATCGGAATCACGATCGACAGCATCAGCAGGATCGCAACACCGATTACCCCCCAGCGCCAGCGAAGAGCCCCTTTCAGCACGGGCGTGTACAACCTCCTGAGGATCTTCGAGACCGGATGGGTTTCCTCGCTGTGGATCTTTCCGCGAACGAACCAGTACATCAGTACCGGAATGACCGTGATCGCGAGGATTGACGACATCGCCATCGCGTAAGTTTTGGTGAAGGCCAGCGGTCGGAACAATCGCCCTTCCTGCGCCTGCAGCGTGAAGATCGGCATGAACGACACCGTGATCACGAGGAGCGTGAAGAACAGGGTCGGCCCAACCTCCTGAGCCGAGCGAAGGATGATTTCGAAGTGGGAACGTTTTCCTTTCCACTCCTCGTAGTGCTTGTGTGCGTTCTCGACCATGATGATGGCCGCATCGACGAGCACACCGACGGAGATTGCGATGCCTCCGAGCGACATGATGTTCACCCCAAGGCCCTGAATCCTCATGATGATGAACGCCAGCAATATGGAGACAGGGATCGAGAGGATCGCCACGAAGGCTGAACGAACGTGGAACAGGAAGACGAGACAGACCAGCGCCACGATGATTGATTCTTCGATCAGTGTGTGCGTGAGTGTCTCGATCGATCGCTGGATCAGCTCCGATCGGTCGTACGCGACTGAGATTTCGACGTCATCGGGCAGACCTGCCTCGAGCTCGGCGAGTTTCTCTTTTACGCGCGCGATCGTCGACAACGTATCAGCACCGGCGCGTACGACGACAATGCCACCGACGGTCTCGCCTTCACCATTCCACTCCGCGATTCCGCGACGGATCTCGGGCCCGATCGTGACGTTGGCGACGTCTCTGAGCAGAATAGGTGTCCCGCCCGGACCCGTGCCGAGGACCACCTTTTTCAGATCGTCCACATCCTGGATGTAGCCGAGACCCCGCACCATGAACTCACGTTCGGACAGCTCCACCACGCGGCCGCCGACGTCATTGTTGGAGCGTTGCACGGCGGCCTTGATTTTCTGAAGCGAGATGTCGTACGCACGCAACTGCACCGGATCGACCTGGATCTGGTACTGCCGTACGAACCCACCGATCGACGCCACCTCGGAGACGCCCTCGACCGAGGTGAGACCGAACTTCAGATACCAGTCCTGATAGCTGCGGAGCTCGGAGAGGTCGCGCTCGTCGGAGTTGAGGACATACATGAATGCC
The DNA here is from genome assembly GCA_041748075.1 of Thermoanaerobaculia bacterium. Taxonomy (GTDB): domain Bacteria; phylum Acidobacteriota; class Thermoanaerobaculia; order Gp7-AA8; family Gp7-AA8; genus JBGSYJ01. The sequence goes on along the minus strand of JBGTDX010000016.1, from coordinate 7,988 downwards.
CACCCGACACCGGTTGCATCCGGCCCGAGCTGCGGCGCGACCCCTTTGGGCAGCTGCGCCGTCAGGCTCGACAGATACTCCAGGACCCGTGAGCGAGCCCAGTACAGATCGGTTCCGTCCTCGAAGATGACGTAGACGAACGAGTATCCGAAAAACGAGTAGCCGCGGACGACCTTCGCATACGGCACCGCCAGCATCTTGGTGGTGATCGGATAGGTGATCTGGTCCTCGATGACCTGCGGTGCCTGTCCGGGATGCTCGGTGTAGATGATCACCTGGACGTCGGAGAGGTCGGGGATTGCGTCGAGACGCATGCCTTTGATGGCCCAGAAGCCTCCGAGGATCGCGAAGATCAGTGCGACGATCACCAGGAACTGGTTTCGGAGGGACCACTCGATGATGCGGTTAAGCATTGGGTGCCTCTTTGTCCTTCTTCGCCTGGATCATCCGCTGGATGGCGGCACGTAGATTCGATTCCGAGTCGATCAGAAACTGCGAGGAGGTGACGACGGTTTCGCCCGCGTTGAGACCCGAAACGATCTCGATGTAGTCCTCGCCCTCGACGCCCGTTCGGACCTCGCGAGGCGCGAAACGTCCTGCACTTTCCTGGACGATCACGAGATCACGTTCGCCCGACCTCAAAAGCGCGAGCGCGGGCACGGCGATCACGTTTCGTCCCTGGACCGGCGTGAAGACGGCTGTTGCGTACATGCCGGAGCGAAGACGGCCGTCGCGATTCGGGATCTCGAGCTTGAGACTGACCGTCCGTGTCTTTTCGTTCACTTGTGGCTCGATGTACTTCACCACTCCGGTGAAATCTTCGCCGGGAAAATAGTTGAGGTGAACCTTCGCCGTTGAGCCCGGAGCGATCCACGGAAGCTGACTCTCGAACACCTCAGCCGAAAGCCAGAGTGTGGAGAGGTCGGCGATGTGGAACAGTTCCATTCCCGGCTTGACCGCCATCCCCTCGAGCCCGGGCATTCTCTTCATGACCAGACCGCTCGCGGGAGCTGCGACAATCATCGTCCGGATGACGGTCCCCTCCTTCTCCAGCCGGTTAACCTGCCTCCTGCTGATGTCCCAGTAGGCGAGCCTCGCTCTGGCTGCATCGACCAGAGCCGTCGCACGCCCGGAAGCTTCGCCCTCGGCTCCCGCCATTCGCGAGGCGAAGCGAAGTGCAGAAACAAGCTCCTGCTGGGTCTGGACGAGCTCCGGCGAGTAAATTTCGAAGAGCGGCTGGCCGCGCCGAACCGGCTCTCCGACGTAGTTGATGTAGACCTTCTCGATCCAGCCCGAATACTTCGTCGTCACCGACACCATCCGCTGCTGGTCGTACTCGAGATAGCCAACGGAACGGATGGTCCGGCTCAGGTCACGTCGCGTGACCAGCTCGGTACGGACGTTCATGTTCTGCACGACCATCGGGTCGATCTCGACGCTCGTACCGCTCCCAATGGCCCCCGCGGCATCCTCGGCGTACACAGGCACGTAGTCCATGCCCATCTCGTCCTTGGCGGGAACCGACGAGGTGATGGTGGGATCCATCGGGTTTCGATAGAAGAGGACTTCGCGCTCGCCGCCTCTCGTCTCGAAAGCGCCGCTTTTCCCCCCGTCGAGCGGGACGAGATCCATGCCGCAGATCGGACACTGCCCCGGCTCCTCCATGATGACCTGAGGATGCATCCCGCAGGTCCAAAGTTGTTTCTCCTCGGTCGATCCGGCTTTCGATACATCACCATCCCGGTGCCGATAGCCGAGGAGCTCGTGCATCTTCGAATCGAGAGGGTGAATGTCGAACGGATCCGCCACGAGCAGAACGGTCAGAGCCGCTCCGGCCAGCGTCCAGCCGAGATTCGGGAGCCATCGGCGCCGCCGCTTCGGCTGCTTCGGACGGTTCGTCGCTTGTTCCTGAGTTGTTTCGTCGTTCTTGATGCTCGTGCTCATGATTCGATGTCTCCCCCCGGCCCAGCAGAACGCAGCGGCCGCGCCGTGACACCCTCGAGTCTGGCGAGGGCGATTGCGTAGTCGGTTTTGGCGCGGATCATCGAGGTCCGCACATAGAAAAGGACGCGCTCGGCATCGAGCAGGTCGAGCGCGCCGGCAGTTCCCGCTCCGTATGCCGCTTCCGCCGACGCGAGCGCTTCCTCTGCCTGAATGATCAGGATGTCTTCGAACAGCGCGATCTGCCGCGCAGTGAGCTCGACTCTCTGGCTGAGATCACCCAGCGATCCGTCGATTCCCGCGATGACCGACTGTTTCGATTCCTCGGCGGCCTGACGCCGTCTGATCGCTTCCTCGACGCCCGCTTCGAGCCGGTTACGCCAGATCGGCAGGTTGACTCCGGCCGTGATCGCGAGGACGTCATCGCCGTTGCCCTGGGGCGGTGTCGCGATCCCTGCCGCGTCGTCGCGGCTTCCGACGACGGTGTACGAAAGACCAACGTTGAAGTCGGGCCGGTACTCTTTTCTGGCGAGCTCGACTCCGGTCGCGGCTCGTGCGATCTCCGCGTCGGCCTGCCGCAGCTCGGGACGAAACGCCAGGGCCGCGTCACGCCAGACGGCGAGGGAGCTGTCGATCTCGACCCGGGAGGGGATCTCGACCGACTCGACCGGCGTCAGAGGCGGACGGTTGCGCAGCTGGTTGATTTTCGAAACGACCGTCGACCGCCGGATTGCGAGGTCGAGCAGACGGTTGTCGTCCTTCGTGATCTCCGCCTGAATCTTGATCACGCCCTGCTCGAGACCGATTCCGGCGGCGTACCGCGTGCGCGCCAGCGTCTCGTAGTGGTCGAGTGTCGCCCGGTCGATCCGGATTACCTCAGCCCATTCGTCGAGGAACGCCAGCTCGTAGAGGAGCACGCGCAACTCGGTCAGGGTGCCGAGACGCCGTGCCTCGAGCTCCGCCCACATAGCCTCGGCTCCATGGTGGGCCACCTGGCTGCGCAGGCTGAGTTTGCCGAACCAGGGGAGCCGCTGACCCAGTGTCGCCATCGCCTGCTGAGGACCCACTCGCGTCTCCGGGCTCTGCAGGTACTGCGTGAGCCCGATCGTCGGATCGGGGAGCGAGCCCGCCTGTACCGGCACTTCCGATGCCGCCAGCGCCCTGGCTCGCATTGCCGCGATGCCCGGATTTCGCTCGAGTACTTCGAGCGCAATCTGTCTGAACACTTCGGAATCGAGAGTGGCAGCGATCGTGTCTGCAGGAGCCGCGGCTGGTCTCTCGAGTTGTGAGTCTCGCAACGCGGCGCGCGTCCCGGAGGGCTGGGGTTCCTGGGCTGTCGCCGTAGTGGCGGCGAGTAGAACGCACGCCGAGAGGGCGGTATGGATACGGATGGACACGTTGCAGTCTCCTTGCGAATAGACGCACCTGAGGCGGTGCGGCCGATGGCGGGGGTGCGGGAGACTGCGGGATCAGATGCGAAAGACTGAGTTCAGGACGTGAAGCGGGGTGTCCGAGAGGTGGAGGAATCCTGCAGAATGACTCGACGCGGCGGATGCAGGCGCAGCAGGACGCGCCGCAACATCAGCGAGGGCGATCAGAACCGGCGCATGGCGGTCGGAGCCCTTGTCGAGCGCGAGAGGCGACAGGGCGGGCGCAGCGTCTTTTGAACGGATTGTGCAAGCGGTCTCACAGGCGATCATGTCGGCCGACGCAACTGACACGCGTCCGTTCTGCTCGCCATGCTCGCAGCACGGCATCGAGCAGATCGCCAGAGCCGCACAGAGCGGCACGACGAACAATGCACCCACGAACACGAGCAGACCGATCCCGCCGACCAGCTTCCTGCTGATCGAGGGGCTGTCCTGCATGGATGTGTGGAGCATAACCATGCAAGGTAGACCTCCGAAGCATTTCGATCGGTGACGACAGGCACGAACACGTGTGAGCGTCGTCACTACAGGGTCAGGCAGGCGGGCCGAGCCCACACAGCCAGGCCGCGAGCGCGCGGCACGCCGGGCGGCAGGGGCTGCGTGGATGGATCGTCGAAGAGCGCGGCGATGTCGTTCGCACTCCCTGGCAGTGAGTGATGAGTGTCAGTGCTTGTGCTCTGCGGGCGGTGCCTCCGGATCTTCGCCGTGTTTCATCATCGGGCAACCCGACATCGAATCGCCCATGCCCTTCATCATGCCGCTCTGCATTCGCCTGCCAGGCGGTCGCCTCGGCCGCCTTCTTCACCACCAGGGGTGCGCAATTCCGCGCACTCTGAAACGGCTTACGAGACCGTCGCGGGCGCGCGCGGAGGTGTCGAGGGAGAGCACGCCCTGCGAGTCCTTACGGAAAACTCATTTGACCGCGTCGAGCGCGGCCTGAATTTCGTTCAACTCCGGCCGCTGCTTGTAATCGGTCTCGATGCGTGACCATCGGACGATGCCTTCACGGTCGAGCACGAAGATCGCCGGGCGCGGAAGACCGTCATTCTCAGTGCCGGTGTACGCAGGATCGCGTACAGCCCACCGATCGATCGTCGCATGGTCGGCGTCGCTGAGAAGCGGAAACTCTACCGGTCCGCCTTCGGTCGACTCGATCTTTTCGATGAACGACCGGCTCATCTCGTTCGGGTCGGGACTCACCGCGTAGAGGACCGCATCGCCCAGGTTCAGATCGCGGAACCCGGCAACCTGCCGGGTACAGTACGGTCACCAGTGGCCACGATAGAAGGCAACGACGACCGGCCGGTCCCGAGCCTCGGAAAGTGTCACCGGTCTGCCGTCCTGATCAGGAAGTGTGAAGTCGGGCGCAGGGTCTCCCGGTTTGGGGGGAACGGAAGATGCCTCCTCCGGCGTCGCAGTCACTGCAGCCGGCGGCTGAGATGCGGTGGACACAGGTTCACCCGGAGCCTCGCTGACGCACCCCAGCAGGGCTACAGCAATCGCAGGAACCAGCAGACGTCCGGACACCCACACATCTTATCCGCATCCGCTCGAAAGTTCACGCCGGGCTGTTCTGGCCATTGCCTCTCCTCGAGTTTCATGAACAGGTTGTTGAGCGATTCGCTCAGAGTGGGATGCGCATAGACGGATCCCTGATGACGGGCCATTTCAACCCGCCCATCATCGCGGTCTGCAGCACCGACATCACCTCGCCGCCCTCGATGCCGAGGATCGCACAGCCGAGGATCTCCTGAGTGTCCTCGTCGACGACGGCTTTCATGAAACCGCTGGTCTCGCCCATCTCGATCGCCCTTGCGACGTGCGTCATCGGCAGGGTGACGACGCGTATCGGCCGGCCGCTATTCTGCGCTTCCGACTCGGTCATTCCGACACGGCCGAGTTGCGGAGGGCCTCGTAGGAGACCTTCTCCCCGTCGACCGGCCGGAACACGAAGTGACCGGTGGCGATATCGGTGACCTCCATCTCCCGCGGCTTCGGCCCGAACTCCAGGCGGCTCACGGCCGCATGGACGTGGCTACTTGGGTTCAAAGTAAGTCATCGTTAGAAGGAACGACTGTGATAGCCTCCTCTCGGCAAAGCAATTCCCTATCCGCACGCCAAAGTAAGGAGGAACCATCATGCGCATTTCACCCTTAGTCCTAACAGCCGTGCTTGCGGCCGGAGCGTTCGTCCACCAATCAGCGCAGGCCCAGCCGATTCCGGGAATCACCGTCGAACTGCTCGGTGGGCCGGCCGAGTTTACGGATCGTGTCGCCGTGCAAGTCCGCAACAAGTTCTTCGGTCGCGGAACGGATACGATCAATCTCCAGGACGCATCCAACATCATCACTGCGAGGGTGACGTTCCAGCCGAAAGCGGTGTTTCCGTGGCATACCCACCCCGGCCCCGTTCTCATAACAGTCGTTCAAGGTGAATTCATCTATACGCTGGCCGAGGATTGCCTGGATCGCCGGTATCCGGCCAGAACAGCACTGATCGACGCGGGCTTCAGCAACATCCATTCTGCTCACAACCCGAGCGCCACCCAGGAAACGGTAGTGATTGCCACCTTCCTCGGCATACCCCCGGGAGAAGGGCCGACGAGGATGGTGGTTGGGCCCGATCCGAACGTCTGTCCACTGCCTACGCCTTAGGGCTGGCACTTATTCGCTGTCGCGATGCTTGCGACCGGCATCTTCGCGGAGACTCTGCTTTCGGAGGGGCGTTTTGGATCGTACGTCAGCTTGACGTCGAACTCCTCGAAAGTGCCCCGGACTGGCGTGAAGAAGTGATTCACGGCGAAGCTGACTTCACTCTGGAGCACGCGAATTCGACCACGATCGCGGAAGAGCACAGCGCCAGACCCTCGAAAGCGACGGGGCCCGTAGCAGGAGATTCCGATCTCCTGCTCGCGTCATGGATTGAATGGGCGCTGCCTGAGTCAAAAGGCTACACTCGCGCGATATGGCCCTCACAGCGACGATGTTCAACATCTCCGTCCAGCTCGCCGACGCCGACCGCGGCGTCTACGAAACGCTCGAGCTCCGGATGGCGCGGCAGCCGTCGGAGACGGCCGAATACATGACGACGCGCCTTCTCGCCTACTGCCTCGAGTACGCCGAGGGCATCGCATTCACCGAGGGCGTCGCGTCGGGAGATGAACCCTCGGTGCTGATCAGGGACCTGACGGGACGGATCAGGGCCTGGATCGAAGTCGGCATGCCGTCCGCGGAACGGTTGCATCGAGGGTGCAAGGCCGCGGATCGAGCCGCCGTTTACACGCACCGCGAAGTGCGGCAGGTCCTCGCGCAACTGACCGGCGCGAAGATCCACCGAGCGGATCAGATCCCGATCTATTCGTTCGATCGCGGATTCGTCGAAGCGCTCGCGGAGAAGATCGACAGGCGTACCGACCTCGCGCTCACTGTTTCCGGGCAGCACATCTTCGCTGATGCCGGCGGCGCGTCGGTTGAGTCCGCGATTCACCAGCAGATGGTCGCGACGCCCTGAAACGAATTTGAGTGCTTACAGCTCGATCGCAAAATGCTCGCCGAGCGCACCGCGCCATGCGGCATCGTCCGGCAGGTCCGTTTCGGTTCGCACGCCGTCCTCGGTCACGATCACTTTCGACGCCGTGACCGTGATTCGGCCGTTGGCTGTCGCCCGACTGCAGACGCGCTTTCTCGTGAATACGGAGTCGGGCGAGGTCTGCTGGTAGTGACACATCGGTTCGAACTCCTGCAGGGTCCGCGGCGTGAGCGTGAAGCGATACTCCTCCCTATCGTCACGAAGCATCGTCCACTCGGTTTCATCCGAGTGCAACCGGAAATTGCCCGCAGGATCAGGCTGGCTCGCGTCGGTGTCCAGTCGCAATGGACGGAGGAACGAATCCCCGAAGCCGACGTCGGCGAGCCATCGCTCGCCGCCTGCAGTAACGAGCAGCGCCATGTGGTCGAATTCGGGGCCATATCCGCCCGACTCGTTGTGCACGCGGCCCGAAAGCAACGTGACTTCGAATCCGAGCAGCCGGAGCAGCTCGCCGAAAAGGCCGTTCAGCTCGTAACAGAAACCGCCGCGGCGCCGGATGACGATCTTTTCGAAGAAGCGCCCCGTGTCACACTCGATCCGCTGTCCCAGATGGATGTCGAGGTTCTCGAAGGGAACGGCGAGCATGTGGTGCTCGTGAAGCGAGCGCAGCGTTGCCGCTTCAGGCTCGAGGCTTCCGGCATAGCCGATCCGGTGGAGGTACGACGGGATCCTTCCGCCCTCGAGGGAACGGGGATCCGTCACCATGGATAGCCGGTCTCGCCTTCCGAGCACGCCAGGAGCGCAATGGCGAGGACCAGCGGGACCCAGCCGGATGGGTGGATTCGCATGGCTCTCAATATGAGCTCAGGACGTGAGATCAGCAATGGGACCACGTTGTCATCCTGAGCGCGAGACTATGTGAAAACGCCCACCCACCCACGCTCGCTCCTAATGAACCTCTCCGGAACCGGGAGGGATGTAGAAACACGTCATCCTGAGCGAAGCGAAGGATCTGCTGAAGAGGATCGAGCACTGCAAACGAGATCCTTCGCTTCGCTCAGGATGACGTGGCCTCGCTCAGCATGACAC
>JBGTDX010000015.1:0-11754 GCA_041748075.1 Thermoanaerobaculia bacterium | reverse complement strand
CGTGCATCACTCAGCAATTCAGACGAGCGGCTTCCGCTCGCTGGCTGAAGGCGCCCGCGTCGAATTCGACGTGGTCACCGGACCGAAAGGTCTTCAGGCCGCGAACGTTTCACCCATCTAAGTAGACAACTACTACGATGTTCAAGAGAGCAGGAGAAATCCTGCTCTCTTTTTTTATGTGGCGAGTTTTAAGCGTTTAGAGAACGGAATGTTGAATGTTGAATGTTGAATGCGTACGTCCTCAATTCAACATTCAACATTCAATTCAACATTCAACATTCAACATTCCGTCTCTTTCTCTCTCACATTCCAACCGGCGGAACCCCCCGCCCCGCCACCCAGGTATGCCAGGCGATTGCTGCGAGGACGATCACGCCGCCGACGATCGCCAGAGCGTGAGGCTGCTCCCCAAGTAAGAGAAACACCCAGATCGGGTTGGCGATCGGCTCGAGCATGCCCGTGAGGGATGCCTGCGTCGCCGTCACGTATCGGAGGCCCGCGACGAAGAATGCGTAGGCGAGTGCGATCTGGAAGACACCGAGGAACATCAGAACGCCCACTGATTTCGGCGTGAGCGCCAGGTTACCCGCGACGAATGGCAGAAGAGCCAGCGAGGTCAGCACGTTGCCCCACGTAACGGCGGCCTCGGCACTCGCTCCCCGCTGAAAGCGCAACGACATGATCAGCGCCGCGAAAAACAGGCCCGAGATTACCGCCATCAGATTGCCGGCCATCCCCCTTGCTTCGAACTCGTGAACGAAGAAGAGCGCCATGCCGAAGAGAGCGGCAGCGATCGCAAGCACGTCACGGCCCCGCAACGGTTCCTTCAGCACGACCGGCGAGAACAGCAGCACCCAGATCACCCCGCTGTACTGCAGGAAGATGGCGTTCGCGGCTGTTGTCCATTTCGTTGCGATCACGAACGTCGTCAGACAACACGCATAGCTCACGATTGCGATGATGAACGGCAGAGAGAGCCGGATGCGCCACGGTCTGAACCAGGCCAGGAGAACGATGGCTGCGATTGCCGACCGGTAGAACGCCACCTTCAGCGCTGTGTCGGGAATGCCCTTGATGCCGATGCCGCCCGTCGACCAGAGAAGGGCGGCCAGCGCTACGAGAAGAACGCCGCGGCCGACGTGTCCACTGGCTCCATGCTCTTCGCTCTGCGGTCTGGTCATGAAGAGGCGTCGTGGTCGCCGGGCGGCACGGCCAGGAGATTTGCGAGCAGACCGTGAAAATGGTGCACGCCGTTCTCGCGTTTGACCGAGTAACGGCCGGCAATGTACGACTGCGACTCGAGCCCGCGCTGGACAGCCTCGCAGATTCCGATGTCCTCGATCTGGATCTCGTCGCTGAACTCGATTGTCTCCGCGAGGTTTGCCTTCACGGCCGGCTCGTCGGGATCCTTGAAGTACCAGTCGAAGATCGTGATTGTCCTCGTCGGGCTGACAGGCACGATGACGTTGGTTGAAAAGTTGTCCGGGTATACGTTCAGCATGAGATTGGGAAAGAGCCAGAAGAACTGTGCTGCGTCGTCCGCTCCCTCGCCGGTTCGAATTCGTTCCGGCCGTTTGAGCGGCGCGTGCTGGATCGAGAAGAAGCGTCCCGTTTCGGTCCGATAGTTCGGGTAATCGATTTCCCGCGCCAGTCCCGGATGGACGATCGGGATGTGATAGCCCTCGAGGTAGTTGTCGACGTAGACCTTCCAGTTGCACTCGACCGTCCACTCTTTCCTGGCGGCGAGGCGGAAGCCCTCGTAGCGTCGTTCATCGACGAGCGAGGCCAGGTCTCCGAGGAATTCGCGGAGGGGCAGAGCGCCGGGGTCGAGGTTGACGAAGATCTGGCCGAGCCAGACATCGACGTTGTACGCGGGTAGCGGGTTGTCCGCCTTCGTGAAGCACTCGACGCCGTCGAACTCCGGTGTGCCCGCGAGTGCGCCCGTCAGTGAGTAAGTCCAGCCGTGGTACCCGCACCGGAAGGCTTTCGCATTTCCTGCGCCTGACGCGACCGGACCGGCGCGGTGGCGGCAGACGTTCGACATCGCGCGGAGGGCACCCTCCCGGTCCCTCACGACGAGGATCGGTTCTCCCCCGACGACCGCCGTAAAGTAATCGCCAGGGTTTGCCACCTGCTCGATCTGCCCGACGAGTTGCCAGCTTCTGCCGAAAACTGCGGCGTGCTCGCGCCGGAGCATGGACGGCGCCCAGTACCAATCCGCCGGTGGCGTGGCAGCGAACGCGAGGCGAGGATCGAAGGTGTAGGGCATGGGGGGTAAGGATAAAGGATGAAGAGTGAAGGGTGAAGAGTGAAGGGTGAAGAGTGAAGGGTGAAGAGTGAAGGGTGAAGGGTGAAGGGTGAAGGGTGAAGGACTTCGTCAGAATGTCGAGACCCTCTCTGCGGTTATGATGCGCGCTCCCGCTTTTTCGGGCTTTCATCCTTCATCCTTTTCTTATGATTTCTTTCTCGAAAGTCAATAAACAGTACGGCAGACAGATTCTCTTCGTCGACGCCTCCTTTCAGCTCAATCCAGGCGAGAAGGTCGGTCTCGTCGGGCCCAACGGGGCGGGCAAGACCACGCTTTTCCGGATGATCACGGGTGAGGAGACCGCCGATGACGGCGAAGTCTCCGTGCCGAAGAAGATCTCGATCGGCTACTTCAAGCAGGAAGTCGACGAGATGAAGGGCCGTTCGGTGCTGGACGAGGCGATCGCGGGAAGCGGTCGCGCGGGCGATCTCCATCACGAGCTCGAGGATCTGCAGAATGCGATGTCCGATCCTGAAAGGGCGGACGAGATGGACAGGATCCTTCACCGCTTTGGTGAGGTCCAGGAGGAGTACCAGCACCTGGGCGGTTACGAACTGGAAGCCCGCGCCCGCGAGGTGCTGCACGGGCTCGGCTTCGAAGATGATCAGATCGACGCGGACGTCGGCGCGCTCTCCGGTGGGTGGAAGATGCGCGTTGCCATGGCGCGCGTCCTTCTCGGGCGTCCCGACGTTCTTCTCATGGACGAGCCGACCAACCACCTCGACATCGAATCGATCATCTGGCTCGAGGATTTTCTGCGCGCAATGCCGAGCTCTCTCCTGATGACATCGCACGATCGGGAGTTCATGAACCGTCTCGTGACGAAGGTCGTGGAGATCGACAGCGGCGAGCTGCTCACTTACTCCGGAAATTACGATTTCTACGAGCGGGAACGCGCCGTCCGCGAATCGAACCGTGAAGCGGCCTTCGCCCGCCAGCAGGCAATGCTGGCGAAGGAACAGCGCTTCATCGACCGGTTCGCGGCGCATGCGGCGAAGGCCGCTCAGGTTCAGAGCCGCGTCAAGGCGCTCGACAAGATCGAGAAGCTCGAGCTGCCGAAAAAGCGACGTGTCGTGAGGTTCGACTTCAGGCAGCCGGCCCGTTCCGGCGACGACGTGGCCGTGCTCAACGGCGTTTCGAAGAGCTTCGGTAAGCGCGTCATCTACGACGATTTCAGTTTCATGATCAGGCGCGGTGAGCGGTGGTGTGTGATGGGGAAGAACGGCGCCGGAAAATCGACGCTGCTCAAGATGATCGCAGGCGCTGTGACGCCCGACGAAGGCGAGGTCAAACTCGGCGCGAGCCTCCGGATGGGATACTTCGCACAGCAGTCACTCGATCTGCTCGACCCCGATCTCACCGTCATGGAGCAGGTCCAGAAGGATTTTCCGCTCGAAGGTGCCGGGGTCCTGCGAAGTCTTCTCGGAGCGTTCCAGTTCTCGGGCGACGAGGTTGACAAGAAAATCCGCTCGCTGTCAGGTGGCGAGAAGTCGCGCCTGGTGATGGCGCGCATGCTTCTCAACCCGCCGAACTTTCTCGTCCTCGACGAGCCGACGAACCACCTCGATCTCGCAACGAAAGATATGCTCATCGAAGCGCTCAGCGATTTCCAGGGAACGATGCTCTTCGTCTCCCACGACCGCACATTTCTCCGCGGCCTGAGCAACCGCGTTCTCGAGCTTGGGGGCGAGACCGGCCGCGATTCCCACCCGCATGTCTATGGCGGCTCGTACGTGGAGTATGTCGAGAAGAGCGGCCACGAAGCGCCGGGCGTGCACAGCTAGTATCGAGTGCTTGCCTGCCTCGCGCCGGTCCGCGACGAGAGCGAGAGCATCCGGCGTAAAGGTTCTGTCGTAAAGGTTCTGTCGCCGACGATGAGAACTCTGTCCTCTCCCTCAACCACCTGGCCGTCGATGTTCACGCGCGCTGCTTCGATGCGCAGGTCCTCTCTGTTTTTCCACGCGATGAGAAAGTGTTCCCGTAACCGCCCCGAATCCGCCCCGTCACCCGAACGACACGCAACCCCCGCCCGTGTCACAAAATCAAAAACATGAACGTCCCGGTCAATTTTTTGGAGCGCTAGCAGTGCGATATCCCGTAAATATCAGAAAATAAAGCATATTATTTTCAAAAAAGCGGGGTAGACTTCTGCACTCGAAGGAACAACCTGTTCTCTAGAACTTTGATGAATGGCGTTTTTCATGTGACGTTCGAGTGAGGAGCATTCAAGGATGATGAAACCAAGCCGTAGTTTTATCCTGATCGGGCTTCTCCTGCTGGTGTGCGCTTCGGCGTTCGCCCAGGGGACCACGGGAAGTCTGACCGGTACGGTCATTCACGAGGGCGCGCCGCTTCCGGGCGTCACCGTGACGATCAACTCCCCGGCCCTACAGGGGACCAGAACCTCGTTCACAAACGAGAACGGACAGTACAACTTCGCTAACCTGCCGCCGGGCGAATACACCGTCCAGATCGACATGGAAGGCATGCAGTCGTCGACCAGAACGACCCGCGTCGGCCTCGGCGGTACCTCCCGCGTCGACGCGAACCTTCGCCTCTCAGCGGTAGCCGAGGCGATCACGGTCACAGCGTCGGCACCGGCCGTCATGGAGACCACCGAGATTCAGTCGAACTACACGGCTGATCTCATCGAGGATCTCCCGATCGGCCGCACGCTGATGGCGACGACTTCCCTGGCACCCGGCGTCGCTGTCGGCGTCAACGGTCTGGCAATCTCCGGATCGAACTCCTTTGACAACCTCTGGACCGTCAACGGTGCAATCATCAACGAGAATATGCGGGGACAACCCCACAACCTCTTCATTGAAGACGCCATCCAGGAAACGACGATTCAGACCGCCGGCGTTTCGGCCGAGTACGGCTACTTTACGGGCGGCGTGATCAGCGCCATCACCAAGTCGGGCGGAAACGAGTTCAGCGGTTCGCTTCGTGACAGTTTCACCAACCCGAGCTGGACGGAAGACTCGCGCTTCAGAAACCCGACGACGGGAGCAGCTCCGGCTCCTCCGCTCGACGTGACCAACGAAGTGTACGAAGGCACTCTCGGCGGAAGGATCATCCGCGACCGGCTCTGGTTTTTCCTCGCCGGCCGTTACGCCGACACATCCTTCGAACAGGCGTTTTCCAACAGCGAGAGGAACTTCACGCGCGGTACCGAAGACGAGCGCTATGAAATCAAGCTCACCGGCGCGCTCACCCCGAACCATTCGCTGATCGGCTCATACCTCAATGCCGATTCCTCCCGTAAAAACGACTGCCAGATCGGCTGCTTCGATCCCAGCAGCGTGAGCCCGTCGGGACAGAACCCGAATGACTTCAAGGTAGCCCAGTACAACGGGATTTTCGGCAACGACTTCCTGCTCGAGGCGCGGTGGTCTGAAAAGGCCTTCGCCTTCGTCGGCTTCGGCGGCCTCGACAAGAACCTCGCCACCGGAACACCGGTCCGCCTCAATGCGCCCGGATTCTTCTCGGTCACCAACGAGCCGTACTTCTGCGGATCGTGCGGACCCGAAACCCGTGACAACGAGCATACGGCGCTCAAGGGCACATACTTCCTCGGAACCCAGGGGTTCGGCACGCACAATCTGGTCGTTGGCGCCGAGCGCTTCAGCGAAACGCGTAAAGCGAACAACTTCCAGTCACCGACTGACTACGTCGCCTTTCTGCGAACGCACGCACCAACCCGCGATGCCAGTGGCAAGCCTTTGGTCTCAGTTGGTAATAACGACATCATCTTCCACTTCCCGATCCTCCAGCTCTCTCAGGGATCGGACCTCACGAATGACGCGTTTTACATCAACGACAAGTGGGACCTGAACAGCAACCTGACGTTCAACATCGGGGCTCGTTACGACAAGAACGATTCGATGGACAGCGCCGGCAACGTCACGGCCAAGGACGCCAAGATCAGCCCGCGTTTGGGCGTCTCCTATGACGTCTATGGCAACGGCCGTCTCCGGCTGAACGCAAACTACGGCACGTACGTCAACCGCCTCTCTGAGGGAGTTTCCGGCGCAGGCTCGGCCGCAGGCAACCCGGCTCAGTTCTGGTACCTCTATGGAGGCGACCCGATCTCGAGTCTTCCTCCTCATGAGGCAATGGCGATCGTGTTCGCATGGGCCCAGGCGCAGGGTGGTTTCCAGGCGTTGCCTGCCTGCACCGCAACTCTCACCACCGGTTGCCTGCTGTTTCAAAGCATTCCCGGCTTCAACAGCCGTCTCGCCGGCGAGCTCGTTACACCCAGCGTCGACGAGTGGACCATCGGCGCCGGCACGCAGATCGGCAATGGATTCGTCCGCCTCGACTACATCAATCGTGAGTGGAACGACTTCTACACCACTCTGGCAAACCTCGGAATCGGAAACGTCACCAGCCCCACGGGTGCCCGGGCGGACCTGTTCCTCACATCGAACTCGAACGACTTCTCACGTGAGTACGAAGCGATCCAGGTTCAGGGTCAGTATCGCCTGTTCAACCGAGTCAACCTCGGCGCGAACTACACCTGGTCCGAGCTGATCGGCAACATCGGCGGTGAGACCACGGCCAGCGGTCCGGTATCGGTCGGCGGAAACGATTTCTACCCGGAGTACTACGGCTTCCCGCAGAACAACCCGATCGGATTCCTTCCGCAGGATCAGAAGCACAAAGCACGCATCTGGGCAGGCGTCGACATCCCAACGTTCGTCGGCGACTTCAACGTGAGCGTTCTGCAGCGTTTCGACTCCGGCGGCACTTACTCTCTGGCCGGACTGATCAATCCGACGTTCAACGCCAACTTCTATGGCACCGGACAGCCCGGCGGGATTGTGAATCCAGGTTACATCACAGCCCAGACTGCGGTCGGCTACTTCTTCAGTGATCGCGGCCAGTTCCGCTTCGATGACATCACGGCGACCGATCTGGCGCTCAACTACGGCACGGGCCTGAACTGGCTCGCAGGTCTGCAGCTGTTCATTCAGGCAGAGGTGTTCAACATCTTCAACGAAGATGCGCTTCTGTCTCACGACACGTCGATCCAGACTGCCACGCAGGTCGCCTCGCTCCAGCGCTTCAACCCGATGGCCGGCGACGTACCGGTCGAGGGAGTTCACTGGCGCCGTGGGCCGAACTTCGGTAAGGCCACGAGCGCAGCCCAGCACCAGACACCCCGCACGTATCAGTTCTCCGCGGGTATCCGGTTCTAACGTAGCGTCACGCATCACGCAGTACGAAAGCCCCGGCGAAAGCCGGGGCTTTTTTTTCGCAACGCTCTGCGCGGCAAACCAAGGTTGATTTTCCAGCAGATCCTTTCGAACCTTCACGCCATCCTGAGCGAAGCCTAAATGAACCTTGACGGTCGCCCGGGACCATGTGTCATTCTGAGCGAAACCACGTCATCCTGAGCGAAGCGAAGGATCTCTGCTTACGATGCTCGATCCTCTTCAGGAGATCCTTCGCTTCGCTCAGGATGACATTTTTCTACATCCCTCCCGGTTCGGATAGGTTCATTAGAAGCTCGGTCGTGCGGGCTATCCGGTTCAGTTGTTTGACTCGTCTCTACTATCAAGGTGCTCCGACTCCTGATGCTCGTCCGGGACGCTATCGTTTTCCGTCGCGTTCCCGTACCACGCTGTGCCTTTTGAGTAGCAGCGTAACTTAGGCCATTGGGTTCAGACCGGTGTGACGCTGAAACGTTAAACGCTTCGCTTGCTCGCACGTGCCGCTCGGAGCTCAGCGCTCCTTTGGGTTCCTCGGTGATTCCGGGCTGTCGAGCTCCGCATGCTCGCGCAGCTCAGAAGCGGGTATGCTTTCCCCATGCCTCTCACGCCCAAGCAGCGCCTGGGTCCCTATGCCATCGTGGAGATGGCGGGGGCCGGCGGAATGGGAGAGGTGTATCGTGCGCTGGATACGCGCCTCGATCGCACCGTCGCCATCAAGGTCCTTCCCGCCGGGACAGGCGCCGCGGCCTCGGCGCGATTCGAGCGCGAGGCCCGTGCGATCTCGCAGCTCAGCCATCCCCACATCTGCCGGCTCTTCGACCTCGGCACTGACGAGGGCATTGAGTTTCTGGTCATGGAGTACCTGGAAGGCCAGACGCTCGCCGAACGGATCAGAAGCGGACCGCTCTCCATCAGGGAAGTGCTGCGGTACGGAAGCGAGATCGCTGACGCTCTCGGTCACGCCCATCGCCGCGGCATCACCCATCGCGATCTCAAGCCCGGCAACGTAATGATCACCGCGGAGGGAACGAAGCTGCTCGATTTCGGGCTGGCGAAACTGCTCGAGCCTGCCCCGCCCGTCGACAGCTCGGAGACACTCAAACTCCCCGACGCGCTCACGGAGCAGGGAACCGTCGTCGGCACTACGCTCTACATGTCACCGGAGCAGATCGAAGGCAAGCCTCTCGATCACCGCACCGACATCTTCTCCTTCGGCATCGTCCTCTACGAGATGCTCACCGGCGCGCGGCCCTTCGAGGGCCCGAGCAGGGCAGCCATCACCGCGTCGATTCTCAAGAGCGATCCGCGGCCGTTTCCGGTGGGCCTCGCAGTGCCGGCAGCGCTCCAGCACCTGATCACCACCGCTTTGGAGAAAGATCCGGAGCGGCGCTGGCAAACGGCGCACGACCTGGCGTTGCAGCTCCGCTGGATCAACGGCGCGCTCTCGGGGGAGCTTGCGGCGACAGCAGTGGCGCCGCGACGGAAGCGCGCGGGCTGGCTCCTTCTGCCGCTGGTTCTCGCCGGCGGCGTTGCCATGGGATGGATGGCCGGACTCCTTCGAGAGCCGCCGCAGGAGGCGCAGCTTCCCGTCCATCTGCGGATGTCCGTCGCTCCGGTCTCGCTTCGCAGCCATGTCGAAGCGTTGACGTTTGCAATCTCGCCGGAAGGACGGCGCGTGGTCTTCGCAGGTTTCGAGAAAGGCGTGCCGGCGCTCTATCTGCGCAGCCTCGACTCGGCGCAAGCGCACACCATCGCGGGCACCGAGGGAGGGGCAAGCCCTTTCTGGTCGCCGGATGGACGGTGGATCGGCTTCACGGCCAGAGGAAAACTGTGGAAGATTCTCGCTGATCGCAGCGGCACGCCGATCGCGATCTGCGACGTGAGCGTGACCGGTACGGTCGCTGCGTGGGGTGACGGGTTCATTCTGTTCGCAGAGCGGCCGGGAGGCCGCCCCGAGATCCATCGAGTCAGCGAGGACGGCGGCACTCCATCGGCGGTGACGAAAGTTCAGCCGGGCGAGTACCGGCACACCTGGCCTCAGCTCGTCCCGGGCTCGAAACGATTCGTCTACCTCGCCGTGGCCTTCGAAAAGATGGGTCGAACCTTATTCGTCGGGAGACTCGACGCGATCGATCCGAAACGTTTGCTCGAGGAGACCTCGCGCGCGCGCGTCGTCGGAGACCGCGTCTACTACGTTCGCGATGGGAGTCTGGTCGTGCAGCGCGCGGACTTCGCGGAGGGCCGCTTTCTGGACGAGCCGCGCCGGCTCGCGGACCAGTTGGCCCGGGCCTATTGGACAGGGTCCGCCGAGTTCGACGTAGCGGCAAATGGCACCATCATCTACCGGACGCAGACGAGCACGGGGCGGCTGTTCATCACCGACCTGGGCGGAAAAGAACGGCGCGCGCTCGACGACTCCGGTGTCGGGTACGGTGGGAGATTCTCCCCCGATGGAGCGCGCGTGGCGGCAGGGCTCCTCATGCCGAGCGACATGACGCCTTCGATCTGGCTCTACGACATGCATCGCACCGGCCGCGATCGCCTGACCAGCGAACGCGCCCTGGAGGTCCAGCCGGTCTGGAGTCCGGATGGACGATCGATCGTGTATGGCCAAGCCATTGGATCGCCACCCACGCTCGTCCGGCAGTTGCTCGCTGGCGGAGAGATCGAGGTGCTCACCAGGTCGGTGTTTCAGCTTGCCGGCAACTTTTCGCCCGATGGAATGACGCTCTACTACACCCAGTCCCCGCCCGGCAGGCCGGCCGAGATCCACAAGGTGGTGCTCGATGGCACGCAGCGGTCCGAGCCGGTAGTCACCTCCTCGTTCGACAACGGCGACCCCCAGCTCTCGCCCGACGGCAAGTGGCTGGCCTTCGCCTCTGGCAGCGCCGACGGCTCAGGCATTTACCTCCTGCCCCTCGGCGGGGGCGAAAGGATCCGGATCTCTGAGAAAGGGGGGTACATGCCGCGCTGGAGCCAAAGCGGCAACGAGCTCTACTTCATGGGGCCCGATATGACGGTCATCATGGCAAAGCGCGGCGCGAGCGGCCGCTGGAGCGATGCAACGCTGACGACGCTCTTCAAGATCCCGAACCTCCGCCGAGGCGACTCGATCACCGCGTTCGACGTATCACCGTCCGGCGATACGTTCCTCATCGGCGAGACGCGCGCGGGAGAGGGGGATGGGGATATTCAGGTGATCCTGAATGCGGACCTGAAGACGCAGTAAGCGAGTTCCTCGGTGACGCAGTTCCTCGGCTCAGTCGAAGCTCACGTCCTGGATGCGCCAGCGGTCGGACTGTTTGAGCATGAGGGCTCGGCCGGGGCCCGTGCCAAAGTCGAGATCGAGGATTGCGCGAGTGGGGCCGAAGAGCCTTCCGCCGACGACTTTGTTGCCGTTGCCCCTTCCGAACGCCAGGACGAAGTTCGGCATCGTTCCCTTTCGGGCCGGGTCGACCAGGGATTCGGCGAGGACATCGAGCGTGGCTGCGGAGTCTTCATTCTGCAGTGAGGACCAGAGAGCGCGCATCACCCCGCCGGGTTCGCCGCCGTCGGCTGGCAGAGATTTGCCAGGGCCATAAACACCCAGCAGCGGCACGTCGAAAGTGACCTCGCAGGCACTCTCGTCGCGCGCGCCGCCGGTTCCGCTGAGTTTGCCGCTGATCCGTCCGTTCTTCACCGCGCCGCCGCTGAAGCCAAAGCCGGTGCTGTACGATCCCCGCGGTCCTACGCTTTCCAGCTTGCCGTTCTTGTCGATGGTGACGGTGATGATGTTCATCGCTTTTCCGGGGCCGATCGTCATCGAGTTGAGTCCCGAAACAGGATCGACGTAATCATCGGGGCGAAATGCGCTGAGGGTGGAGGTGGACAGGTACACAGCAGTCGCGGGCTCGCTGTCGTCGAAGAAGGAGTGGCCCGGAAGGGCGACCCCGTCGACGAATTTCACCGTGGGCTTTTTATCGAACGTGCAGCTGCCCGATGCAGTGCCGAGGGCGGGTTGTGCGCTTGCGTGCGGAGTGATCGCGAGGATTGCAAGAACGGCGAAGAGGACTTTCATGAGGACTCGAATATATCAGACGGGCTTCGAGGGCGAATTGACAATGCCTGCTAATGGGTGACACCTACTTTCGTCTGACGCAGCGTCATCCCGAGCTACCTAACGGCGCTGGGCGCCGGTGAAGGGGTGATGAACCACCGTGTCATGCTCAGCGAGGCCACGTCATCCTG
>JBGTDX010000014.1:0-21534 GCA_041748075.1 Thermoanaerobaculia bacterium | reverse complement strand
ATAAGGGATTGGGCACCGGAAAAGTCGACGCGGACGTCTCCTCGAGGCAACTATGTACTGTCGCGTGAGATCCCTCGCCCCTCCCGCCCGCACAACCAGGCTCGGGATGACAAGCTCGTTATTTCTCGCCACAATGACTTGTTCCGTCATTCTTTCCTGGACCGATCCGCAATTCCGCCTTTCCCTTTCCCTCGACGGCATCCATCATGTATGTCAGGAGCAATTGGAATGAGTGAATCATCAGTGACATTTGCGGCGCTGGGTCTCCGGGGAGATCTGGTCGACACGCTGATCACCCTCGGTTACGAGGCGCCTACGCCCATTCAGGGGCGGACGATTCCGGTGATGCTCGAAGGGCGGGATCTGATCGGGCAGGCGCAGACGGGAACGGGAAAGACGGCGGCCTTCGCGCTCCCGATTCTCCAGAATCTCGATGTGTCGAACAATCACACGCAGGCGCTGATCCTCACGCCGACGCGCGAGCTCGCCATGCAGGTAGCCGAGGCATTTCACACGTACGCGAAGGGGATGAAGAACGTCAGTGTCCTTCCCGTGTACGGAGGGGCTCCGATCGTTCACCAGCTCAAACGTCTCGACAGGGGAGTCCAGATCGTGGTGGGAACCCCGGGCCGGCTCATCGATCATCTCGACCGGAAGACGCTGCGTCTGGATAAGGTGAAGACGCTCGTGCTCGACGAAGCGGACGAGATGCTGAAGATGGGATTCATCGAAGAAGTCGAGCGGATTCTGTCGACGGTTCCTTCGCCCCGGCAGGTGGCGCTCTTCTCGGCGACGATGCCTGCGCAGGTGCTGAGGATCGCGAAGAGCCACCTGAATGATCCGATCAACATCGAGATCGAGCACAAAGCCATCAACGCTCCGGCGATCGAACAGCGCTTCCTCAACGTCTCCGAGGCGCAGAAGCTGGAAGTGCTGACGCAGATTCTCGAGCTCGAGGAGAGTGAGGCCGTTCTGATTTTTCGCAGGACGAAAAACGGCGCGGCGGAGCTGGCCGAGAAGCTCGAGGCGCGCGGCTTTGCTGCTGAGGCAATGCATGGAGACATGACGCAGACGCTGCGGGAGAGTGTCATCCGGCGGGTCCGAAACGGCCAGGTGGAGATCGTCGTTGCGACGGACGTTGCAGCGCGCGGACTCGACGTCGACAAGATTTCCCACGTGATCAACTACGACGTGCCGAATGACGTCGAGGTCTACGTCCACCGTATAGGCCGCACCGGCAGGGCAGGCAGGAGCGGAGTTGCGACGCTCTTCATCACGCCGCGGGAACGCCGGATGATGAGGGAGATCGAGAAGTTCACCACCACGCCGATCAAGCCGATGAAGATGCCGACGCGGGCCGATGTGACACAGCGAAGGATCTCGGTGTTCAAGGATACGATCCGCAAGAACCTGCAGCAGGGCGACCTCGATCTCTACGTGAGCCTCGTGGAGGAGATCGTGGACGAGGGCCAGTTCGACATGGCCGAAGTCGCGGCGGCCGCGGCCCGGATGGCGAACAGCTCGCGCTCGCTGGTACCCGAACCGGAGCCGGTAGTACGCGAGTATCCGCCCGCCCCGCGCCGCGATGTGCCGGCCCGTTCCGCAGGCGGAAAGGCTCCGTCGCGTTCGGCGGGCCGTGCAGCAGAACCTGCGTCCCGTGGAGCCTCTTTCAGAAGTGCTGCGACCGGGCGTCCGTCACGTGAGGACGAGGGACCGAAAGTACGGCTCTCGATGGCAGTCGGGAAACGTGACGGGATCCGTCCGGCCGACATCGTCGGATCGATCGCGAACGAGGCGGATGTGCCGGGACGCGAGATCGGACCGATCGACATCCGCGACGACATGACGATCGTCGTGATTCCCGAAAAGTACCGCGCGCAGGTTCTCGCCGGCGTGAAAGGTGCGCAGTTTCGCGGCCGCCCCCTCGACATCCGGCTTGCGAGTGAAGGTCCGGAGAAGTCCGCTCAGGCCACTCGTGCGGCAGCTGCACGCCCGCCGCTTGCATCCTCCTACGGCGGAAAGAAGCCGATGATCAGCCGCTCGAAATCGTTCGTTCCGGAGACCGGAGCTTCGAAACCGAAATACTCGCGCAGCGGACCAGCGTCGTCTGCTCCGGCAGCGAAGAAACCGTTCGCAAAACGCGCCGCGGCACCGGAAGCGGGCGCGAAGAAACCGTTCTACAGTTCGTTCGCGAAGTCGAAGACTGCGAAACCGAGCCGGAAGTTCGACAAATCAGGCCCGAAAAAGAAGCGCTGACCTGCCACATGCGATCAGGTGATGGCGGCGATTCGGTCGCGCAGGACTTCGGACATCGCGGGCTGCCGGCCTAGATAATCGCCCATCTGAATTACCACACCTGGATGGCGCGAGGCGGCGTCCTTCAGTGCGTCGGGAAGATCCCGCACGAAATGTTTCCCGCTGTGGAGGAAGTAGGGGACTGCGACAATCTCCACCGCGCCCGCAGCGACACAGAGGTCGACCGCGGCACCGATGTCGGGATCGTTGCAGTCGAGATAGCCGATCTCGACGATCGGATACTCGTTCCTCGAGCGGATCACTTCAGCGACCGCACGGATGTCGTCATTCGCCTCGGGCCGCGGGCTTCCATGAGCCATGATCAGCAGGGCCTTCACGCCATCGCCTCCTGTGGCGCGCGGCAACCCTCGGTCCTGTAGAGAGGACAGCGGAGACTTTCACGGCACCATGAGTAGGCCTGCGAATTCGATCGCCATTCCTCCGGGTCCTTCGCCGAGCCGGCGGCGGAGAGTACTGCATCGGCAAGCAGCTGGTGGAAACCGATCACGCCTGCGACTGAGAACTCGACATCGGGATGGGCAGCCTGAGCTTCTGTGATGGTTGCCGGGAGGTCGTCAACCACGAACTTTCCGGCGATCAGGAACCATGGGGCGACGGTGATCCGGGTTGCACCCTGCTCGATGCACCGCTCGACGCTCTCCCTGAAGGGGGGCTCGCTGTAGTTCAGAAAGCCGACTTCGACGATGGGCGCATCGCCCCGTTCGCGCATCGCCGAGGCGAGCTCGATGAGATTCCTCTCGGCGCCGCAGAGAATGCTGCCGTGGCTGAAGAGTAGAATCGCGTCCATCGGCTGATTGTATCCTGTCACGACGCTCGCCCTTCCGGACCCGGGAGACAGTCGGGCCGTGACGTTTGAAGAGTGTCATCCTGAGCGAAGCGAAGGATCCCCTGAGGACTTGCGGACTCGCCTCTAGGCGGGGGGATTCTTCGCTGCGCTCAGAATGACACGTCGTCCACTTACTCGCCACAATGATGGTTCCGTCATTCAATTACGAATGGAGATCTGAATGCACACTAATTCGATGCTGATTCTCGCCCTGCTGATCGCCGGCTGCGCCACGACATCGCCTGACACCGGTACGCGAGCTCCCGACACGTTCTCCTCGAAGACCGAGGGCCTTGAGCGGTTCGAGGGGTTCGTGCCACTGCACTGGGATGCAGAAAAGGGAAGGCTTCTGCTGGAGCTCCCTCCCGCGGGGACAGAGTTGATTTACCAGGTTTCGCTAGCTTCCGGTGTCGGTTCGAATCCCATCGGGATGGATCGCAACCAGCTCGGCGAAACGCGCTTCGTGCGTTTCGAGCGTGTGGGAAAGAAGATGCTGATGGTGCAGCCGAACCAGAAGTTCCGCGCGCTCGACGGGACTGCCGGCGAACAACGTGCGGTCGAAGAGTCGTTCGCTTCTTCGGTTCTCTGGTCATTTCCGATCGAATCAGAATCAGGCGACAGAGTCCTTGTCGACGGCACGAGCTTTTTCCTTCGTGATGCACATGGGGTAGCGAATCGGCTGCGCGACGCAAATCAGGGCGCCTACACCGTCGATGTTGACCGAAGCGCAATCTATCTTCCTCGGACGAAGGCGTTTCCGAAGAACACTGAAGTGGAGGCGACCATCACGCTCGTAACGACGGGGCGGCCCGGTCCGCTCGTGTCGTCGGTGACCCCGACCCCCGAGATCGTGACGGTGCGGCAGCATCACTCGTTCGTCGAGTTGCCGCCTCCGGGATACAAGCCGCGCCGCCTCGATCCTAGGTCGGCATATTTTGGCGTAGAGATTTATGACTACGCGAGTCCGTTCGACGGACCGCTGGAGAGACGGCTGATCGCGAGGCACCGTCTCGAGAAGACGGATCCGACCGCCGCAGTGTCGAATGTCGTGAAGCCGATCGTCTACTACGTCGATCATGGTGTGCCGGAACCGATCCGCAGCGCGCTCGTCAATGGTGCTGCATGGTGGGGACAGGCCTTCGAGAAAGCGGGGTTCCGGAATGCGTATGAAGTGCACGATCTCCCGGAAGATGCCGATCCGATGGACATCCGCTACAACGTGATCAACTGGGTGCACCGTGCGACGCGGGGATGGTCGTACGGGTCAGCCGTCGTCGATCCGCGGACGGGGGAGATCATCAAGGGGAACGTCTCTCTCGGTTCGCTCCGCATCCGGCAGGACGTTCTGCTCGCCTCGGGACTGATTCCACCTTATGAAGGGGCGAACCCCGAAGTTCTCGCGACGCTCGACCCGACGACGTCGCCGACGGAGCTCGCGCTCGCGCGGATCCGTCAGCTGTCGGCTCATGAAGTCGGTCACACGCTCGGCATCCATCACAACACCTGCGCGCGCTGCGCGACTCATACGCTTCCATGATGAGAATCCCGCCAATCCGCCCCTGTCGGAGGTGACGTCCGGTTTGATCGATCGCATCTCGCGTGATCCGTCGCGCATCCCGTCGAGCCACGCTGCGATCTCGCGGGCAGTTCGAGAGGTGGCAGTAGGCCGGCTCATGGAAGTTGCGAGTGCCGAGGAAACGGACGGGGTGGTCCGCGCGGTGTACGCAGAGGCGTTGCGCGAGCTGGCTGCCCGGTTGCGCAGCCGTCCCTCGAGCGGAATCGAAGCGGCCGACCGGCGGATGACGATCGAGGTCATCGAGCGCTTCCTCGAACGGCCGATGTCACCGAGACCGCTGCCCGCTCAGCCCGCCATTCCGCCCGGTCCACCCATCGGCGGATGAGCATCCGGGGACCTATGAACAGTGATCGAACAAGCGAGCCGATCGGCAGGATCCGGCATGTTCATTGCTATAAATAATCGTTAGGATCGCCTCCCGTGAGGGGTGATGATCACTGACGATTTCATTAGACAAGGAGCTTACATGACGACCCACAAAAACCGCGATACAGGTACCAAAGACCGGATCAAAGGTAAGTTCGAGCAGGCTAAGGGCGCCGTCAAGGAAGGCTTCGGAGCCGCCACCGGCGACCGCAGTACCGAGATCGAAGGTAAGGGCGAGCGTCTCAAGGGCAACGTCCGCGAAGGTTATGGCGAAGTCAAGCGTGACCTCAACCGCGCCATCGATGAAAAGAAGAGATAGCAGGTCGAACGGACCGCGAAAGGGCCTGGGGAAACCTCCCCAGGCCCTTTTTTTGTTTACGGCAACAGAATCGGCCGCACGAAGGTCTGATCGGTTGATACGTTGTCGACGTATGACGCCCACGAATAGATGGCGCCTGCCGCGGACGGATTAACCGTGAGGTAACCGTCCGAGAGCTCACCGCCGGTAATCTCGGTGACCACGCGATTGATCGAGATCGCTTCTCCTCCGGTGAGGTTCCAGGTTCTCTCGTTGACCTTCGTTCCTTCGGCTGTCCATACCGCGACGGTCACGGAAACAGGCGCGCCCGAAGTATTGATCAGTCCAATGTTGGTGCGGACGGCTGCGTTCTCCGAAAGTCCCTGAAGGATGGCGCCCGACGTTCCGATCAATTCCGACTGAGAGAACGCAGGAATGAACTGTCCAAGAGTTCCATTTGCTCCGCGATCGCTGTACGTACGTGCCCATGCGACGAGGGGCGTCGAGAAGGTCGTGGTAATGCTGAGAGTACCCACGAGGCTGTCACGGTCGAACAGTTGCGGAATGACGTCGGAATAGAACGTTGTAGTTCCTGGAGCGAGAAGAAGGTTCTCCGTGGACGAAGGCGCCGTCTCTCCCCGGGCCGTGAGCGCAATCGTCACCGCGGCGACGGAAGCGCCCCGGTTTGCCAGAACGAGGTTCGAGCGGAACACGGTACCGCCGCCCCCGACGACGGCGGCGACGCCGTCAATCCACTGTGTCGATTGCGGAGTGAGCGTGCCGGGAACGAAGATGGGGTCGGATGTCACGTTATCGAGTTTTGATGCGTAAATGAAGAACGGACCGGTTGACGTGACCCGCGCAGAGAAGACCGCGAGCTCTCCCGCACCGGCCTGCGAATTGATCGCGTTGAGCTGAATCGCAGAGCGCGGGGAGACCGTGGCCACCACATCGTTGCCCCTCTTCACGCCTTCTGCATCGAAGAGCGACACGGTGGCGGTGATCGTACCCTCTGAGAGATTCACGATGCCGAGGTTCGTGCGGAAATCTGCGTTTCCACCCAGTCCCTCAATCACAACAGGTGCGGCTGATCCGGAGTCGAGTGGTTCGGCCGGAATGTATTGTCCGAACGTCCCTGCGTTACCCGGCTCGTTGTAGGTTCTCGATGTGACGATCGGAACCGGTGATCCCTCTGCGACTTCGATGATGAGTACGCCAGTGGTGTTGTCGTTCGCTCCGAGCGCCTCGGTCAGGACGTCACTGAAGGAGACGGAGCGTCCCGGTTGGATGCCGATGGAGGCCAGCTCTTCGGCTCCGCCTTTCGATGCTCCGGGAGGAACGATGTAGCGCAGGCGGATGATGCTTTCCTGCGCGGAAATGTTCGTGATCCAGAGCGCGCTGCGGAACAATGAACCGCCTCCGCCCTGGGCCCGGGCTTGTCCCGGCACCACGAGACGGGGCGTCCAGACCGTAGAGGCGCTGGTGACGTAAATTTCCCGTGTCGTCATGCTCGATTCGCCGCCATTCATCACAGTAAGAGTGATGGTGTAACGGCCCGGCGTGTTGTATGTGTGGGTCGGATTCGAAAGCGTCGAGGTGGTTCCGTCACCGAAGTTCCAGAGGTAGCTCATCGCGTTCGATGAGTTGTCTTCGAACGTGACCGGAACGCCTGCTACGGGCGCACGCGGCGTCACGGCGAAGCTCGCAAGCGGTGCAACCTCGGCGCACGCCGACGGCAACCTCACGTTGGTGATGCTGACGTTGTCGAGGAAGAACCCTTCGAACGCAGCAGCGGGATCAGAAGTGAAGCGCCAGCGAATCTGCACTGTCTGGCCGCTGAACGAGGCGAGTGACGACTTGTACTCGGTCCATGCAGTCAGAGCCGCGTTGCCGACAGGTCCGGTGAATGCGCCTGTCGTATTGGGGTATCTGCACTCATTGATGGGAGGGATGGATGTCTGCGCCAGCGTGCCGGGATAGCCGCCCTGGGGAGGCAGGCTCGTCCAGGTGGCGCCATTGTTCGTCGAAATCTCGACGACGACTCCGTCCCACTCGTGCTCGAGGTTGTAGCGGGCAAAGTAGCTGATCTCTGCGCCGTCCCCGAGAAGGAGCGGTGGCGTGGTGAGACTTCCGCACGTCTGGTCGGGGCTCTGCAGTGCTCCCTCGGGCGCAGAACGGTACGAGCGTGCTCCGTTCTGAGCATCGCTCGTCGTGATCGTCCACGGAAATTCAGCCGTCATGAACGCGTTGGTGTCGCCGGCGTCATCGCGCCAGGTGCCCGGCGTTCCCGGCGGGCCGGCAGGTGTAGCAAACGCTCGGCGCAGATTTCCGTCGGTGTTGGTCGCTGTCGTCGTGGCAAAGCTGTCCTCTGCGCGAACGATGTAGTAGTACGTCGTCCCGGACTCGACGGAGGTGTCGCTGAAACTCGTGCCCTCGACAATTGCGAAGGGCTCGCCCGACGGAATGAATCCAGGGTCGGTAGACCGGAAGATCCGGTAGCGAAGGCCCGTGCTGGTAACGCAGTTCGACGTTGCTGGAGACCAGCTCACGTTGATGCGGCAGTTTCCGGCATCCGCCTGTGCCGTTGTGACGCCGGCAAACGTGGGTGAGATGTCACAGAGTCCCGTCGCTGCCGCGAAGATGCACGCCGAAAGCGGTCCTTCGCCGCAACCATCCGCCGCGCGGAAGCGGTAAGCGTATGTGGAGCCTCCCTGCGCGCTCAGATCTGTGAACGTGGTGCCGCTGGTGGAACCCACATACTGAAAGTCGGCCGGATCCGAGGAGCAGGAGTCGGCGCGATAGATCTGCACCACAGTCGCACCCGCGGGTCTCGTGAACTGCAGATCGATTCCAGCCGAGGGATTCGCCGTGGCGGAGATGGCGGCAGGAGCTTCGGTGACCGCCGTCGAACAGGTCGCGTGCGAAGCGACGAGCGCGTAACCCTGCCGGTTGGTTCGCGCCCTTCCGGTTCCCGGCACGTTCGTCCCTCTGACCGAGATTGTGTACGTGCCGTCAACCGGAGCAGTGAAGCGGACCTGCTCGACATTGTTCCGCTGGTCCGCGCTCCCGCCCGGGGTCGACTCACCAGCAGGCGTGAAGACGTTTCCGAGAAACGTGCCCGCGCTGTTCGTGACGCTCAGGTCGAGGTTGTTGACGAGCGATACCAACGCGCCTGGAGTTGCTTCGGGATCCGACCAGACGAGGGTGGCCCGGAACTCCTGACCCGCGCTCACGTTGACTGAGTACGTGTGGAGCTCGCCGGTTTTGATTCCGGACGGGTTGGGGATGTTCCACACCCGAAGCTTTCTCGCATCACCGGCGAAGAACAGGTTGTTGTCGAGAAAGATCTTTCCCCAGCCGAAGCCGTTGTCTCCAAACGTGCCGTTTGCCGGGAGCGCCAGGGTGCCGTTGAGCAGCACGGCTTTGATGAGCGGTGCATTCGGGTGAAAGCCGTCAGCGGTGTTCGATGTGCCCGTGGGGTACAGGCCGTCGTCGAAGTACTGCCTGAGCAGGGCCGCGCCTCCCGCAACCGCGGGAGCCGACATCGACGTGCCCTGCAGTACCTTGGTTCCGCAGTTTCCGTTCCCGAAAATCGCGTCGCCTGAAGCGGAACGGATCGAGCTTCCGGGCGCAACAATGTCGGGCTTGATGCGATTGTCGAGCGTCGGGCCGCGGCTCGAAGATCCTGCCAGGCTTGTGCTCAGCCCACTCCCCGACCATCCCACGGTCACGACATTCTTGGAGTTGCCGGGAGAGCCGGTCGTCGTTGCGCTAGGACCGCTGTTTCCGGCTGAGTAGAAGATCGCCATCTGCTCGTTGTCGAAAAGATGGCGATCCACCGTCATATCGCTCGTCGTGTACGCACCCTTCGAATCCGATCCGTAGGAGTTCGAGTGGATGCGCGCTCCGCCCGCGACCGCCTGCAGATAGAGGTTGGCGCGTGCAGAAGAACCCACGAGACATCCGCGGGCATTGCCGATGTCCTGAACCAGAAGCTGGGCGTTCGGTGCCATTCCATCGCCGTCATCGATCCCGGGATCGGTGCGGCTCGACGGATTCGCGAAGTTGTCGCCCACCGCCGTGCCCGCCGTGTGCGTACCGTGAAATGAAGTGGGAGACTCACTGCACGACTCGTTGTCGTCGTACGGGTCGGCTCCCGGCTGGACCCAGTAGCCGATCACCTTTCGATCGGGAAAGAGCGGTCCTGGTGCCGATCCGCTCGTCCTGGTCGCCTCGGTCACGACATTGTTCCCGTTGAAATTCCGAAAGAAACACATGTCGACGTCGACTCCCGAGTCGACGACGGCGACGATCTGGCCGCTCCCGGTGAGATTTCTGGCAAAGATCGTTCGCCCCGGATCTCCGGCAACGTTGCTTTGAAGCGGTCCCGACGTCTGCTGGTTGTGGAGCTCCAGAGGCAGGTGCGGCTCGATCCACGAGACCTCATCGATTCCTGCGAGAGCCCTGACAATCTCATTGCGCGCCGGAAGAGGCACGGAGAGGGTCAGAACAGGAGTATGCGTGTCGTCGGAAACGTACTGGACATGCACCGCGGGATGCGCCGCGACGATCCTGACGATGACATCGTCGACGGAGACTTCGGGAAAGAGCATCACGTTCAGTTCGGAGGAGAAATTGCCGCCGTCCGGCCAGAGGCGAGGGCTGACTTTCCACCCGGGCGCATAGTCACTGATCCAGCGGACCGCAGGATTCGATTCGAGCTGCACACGGAGCGTAGAAGAGACCCGCACCTGGAACGCGTTTTCGGGGATGTAGCCGAGAAATTCGACTCCCGCCTCCTCGAGGCGGTCTTTTGCGTCCTGAGCACCCGGCAGGAACTGAACGATGGCGTAGTGCGTGGCGGCCGTTTTTGCGGCTCCGCGCTCCAGCCCATGAACCCTGAAGTCTGGTGTTTCAATCAACGGATCGAAGACAGCCGATCGGAGGAAGAGGAGCCTTCCGTCACCGCCCGCCTGGCTGAGCTCCAGGGGAGTCCACTGTCTTGGCTCGATGACCCGGAGTTGCCGGGGCCTATCTTCGGCGAAAGCCTGCAGAGGGAGGAAAGACAGGCATGCGAACAGTGCCGCCGCCACCAGGGTGAACCTACGGATGGGGGGGAATCGATTGGAATTCAGGCTTCGAGAATGGTGCAAGGGGCCTCCGGTCGCTGGACGTATGACGCGAAGGTTACCAGAGCGAGCGGGCGGAGAGGATTATTCCGTGTTACCAAGTCTATGGCGGCAGCCCAAGGCATGACGCGTCATCGAGCGCCTGCGGGACCACGCCTTTGACGAGGCAGGGCCTCGGGGGACCCTGCCACATGAGAGCAGGAATGTCAGAACGCGACGTCGCCGTCCGGGCGGAAGTTGACGGTCACGTTGAAGAGCACGGAGACAGGGCGTCCCTCGACCGTGGCCGGTTCGAAGGTCCAGAGGCGAACGGCGTCGGCCGCTGCTTCGCCCAGGCCGAAGGGAAGGTTCT
Source organism: Thermoanaerobaculia bacterium (assembly GCA_041748075.1). Taxonomy (GTDB): domain Bacteria; phylum Acidobacteriota; class Thermoanaerobaculia; order Gp7-AA8; family Gp7-AA8; genus JBGSYJ01. The sequence continues at coordinate 10,671 of JBGTDX010000014.1, read as the reverse complement.
TGAGAATCTTCGTTTCCACGACCCGCCCCAGATCGTCGATGTGCGCTTCGATGATCACGATCCCGGCTACCCGGTTGAAGCGTGCTTCGCCGGTGTATTGCGGATCAACCCGGTGGAGCAGCCGCGGCGCGATGACATTGCCGCCGACGCGAAGTACGTCGTCCTTGCCGTTCCCTTCTGTCGATTTCGGGATCGTGACGGCTCCCTCGGCAGGCTCCTCAGAACTCAGACGGAAATTCATCGTCAGATTGAACAGCACGGGCACGGGATCGTCGCCTTTGGTTGCCGGCTCGAATTTCCACTGCCGGACCGCGTCCACAGCGGCCTCGCTCAATCCGAAGGGCAGGCCTCGGAGCACCGTAATGTCGCCGACCTTCCCCGTTTCGTCGATAACGGCTTCGAGGACGACTACGCCGGTCACGCGTGCCTTCCGCGCTTCGGCTGAATAGACCGGGGCGACCCGCTCGATCGCGCGAGGTGCTTTCACGTCGCCGCCGACCCGGAAGACGCCCGGGATGTTGCCTCTGTTCATTCGTTTGACTTCAATCCGACCATTCACCTGCGCGAAGGTCATTCCGAGGGGTTGCAGAATCCGGGCGAGAGCCTGCGGCCATGGTGTCTGTGTCAACTCGATGGTGACCCTCCCATTGAGTCCAGGCTCGGTAACGACCTCCATGCCGGCAAGTGTCGAGAAGGTACGCAAAACGTCGTTCAGGTCGGCGTCCTTGAGGCTCAGGTTCATGGGTCTGAACGACATGTCATTGCCCGGTGCACTCTCGCCCGGTTTCCGTGCAATTGCGAACAGAGTCTGAGTCGCGATGAGCCCGTCCTTATCACGAACTTCCAGCGTGATCGGTCCGTTCCCGTTCTCGTTGAGATCTGCTTTGATCTCGATGCGCCGCTCGTTCGACGAGGTCGACATCGTGCCGATCTCTCCCCCCGCAATCTGAAGGCGTGGCGCGGCGAGGAGAACGCCCTTGTCGTCGCGGACCTCGATGTCGCAGCGGAATACTCCCGGTCCTGCTTCGACGACGGTCGCGGTCATCGTGTACGGCGGCGGAGTAGAGGCGGAAGCGGGAAGGACCCCGCCAATCATAGCTGCTGCCACAGTGGTGAGCACGACCACTCCCGCCGCGAGAAGAGAGACCTTTCTGTGTGAAAACAGGCCTTGGCGAATCGCTCCATACCTCATGACGTATTCCATCCTTTCCTTCAGGTGAGCGCTGCGGATACAGGCGACCGCGGCCACTCGCGGGCCGGCGGCGCGGCGGCAGATTTTCAGAACGCCCGAGACATATGTCGAGGCCGCGACCTCGACCTCGAGGACCTGCTCGTCGCAGGCCAGCTCCCGCTCTGTGAGGAGGCGTCTGTGGGCAAACCAGACCAGTGGGTGAAACCAGAAGAACGCACAGGCGATCGTCTGAAGAACCGCAGTCAGATTATCGAAACGAAGGACGTGAGCAAGCTCGTGAGAAAGCACGCCCTCGACCTCTGCATCCGTGAGCGAATCGGTGGCGCCCTCCGGGAGAAATACGACAGGACGAAGGACTCCTACGACGGCGGGCGAGGTGGTTGCCTGCGTCGTGCGCAGCCTGGCGACTTTGCGACCGCGCGGGGCCTCCTGAAGACGCGCGAAGATCGAGGCCTCGCGTGCCGCCGGCTCTGATGACGACGAGAGCACGTGATGAAGCAGCAGGCGTCTCCTCACGAGCGCGATCACCAGCACGCCTCCGGCTCCGGTTGCCCACAGCGCGAACGAGAGACACGCCACCTCAGTCGAAGCTCCGCCATAGACGTTCGCGTCGACAGGCGCTTCGAAAATGAACGAGACCGGGAGCGGTAGATGCTCGCGCTGCCATCCCAGCATTGCAAGCATCTTCGCGCGGGCTCCCTCACCCAGCCACACGAGCAGTCCCGCCGGAATGAAAAACTTCGCGAGACCCAGCAGCACGATCAGAAATCGCGTCCGTGCACGAAGACGGGGAAGTGCAATCGCCACGGCGAGGGCAACAGCGAGAACAAAAGTCGAAAGCCAGATGTGGGAAAGCGCTGCGGTGGACCCGCCGGCCAGCAGGTCATGAAGGGATCCATGCAGGCCGCTCATTACTCACCTCCGGTGTGAATGTCAGAATCCCCGGTCAGCATCGCTTCCATCGCCCTCAGGTCGTCCAGCGTGATGCGGTTGGATTCGACCAGGTGTGCGACCAGTGGCTGTGCGCTTCCTCCGAGTTTCTCCAACAGGTCGTCGATCAATCGCTTGTAGACCGATTTGCGTGAGATGGTGGTCTCGAACAGGAACGCGTTGCCGATCTTTCGCGTCCGGCGCACCGCCGACTTCTGTTCGAGCCGCTGAACGATCGTCTGTACCGTGGTGTACGCGGGCCGCTTCTTCTCGGGAAGTCGCTCCAGAAGCTCACGGATTGACGTTTCACCGCCCGACCACAGCAGATCCATGATCTCGAGCTCGAGTTTCGTGAGACGGATATCGCTTTTTCGTGACATGGGCGCTCCTACGACACGTTGCGTAGTAATTACTACATCCGTAGTAGGAAATTGTCAAGAGGCCTCGGCCCGATCCATTGGTACAATCCCTCTCCGTGACGACACCAGGGATAGAACGAACCGATTCCGTTCCTCCACATCCGACCCTTCCGGACTATTACCAAAGCGACGCCGAGCGGGAGCGTTTCGTTCGAGGACTCTTCGACGAGACCGCACCCTGGTACGAGAAGATCAATGACCTGCTTTCGTTCGGCAGCGGCGGACGGTACCGGCGCGACGCCCTGCGACGGGCCGGATACGTGAAAGGCACCAGGCTTCTCGATGTCGCGACCGGTACGGGGGTCGTGGCGCGGGCCGCTGTAGCTCTGGGCGATCGTGGCGACATCGTGGGTCTCGACCCGAGCATCGGGATGCTGCTGGCGGGGCGGCGCGAGATGCGGCTTTCCGGCGTGCAGGCTTTCGGCGAGAAACTTCCCTTCCGTAGCGCCGGTTTCGGAATGCTGTCGATCGGCTATGCGCTGCGGCACATGTCGGATCTGCGTACCGCATTCGCCGAGCACATCCGTGTTCTGAAACCGGGAGGAAGAATCGTCATCCTCGAGATCACACCACCGAAATCGAAACTGGGGTTCGCTGTCCTCCGGGCTTACATGAACGGTCTCGCTCCGGCGGTTGCGCGGCTGCTTTCCCGGAACGACGAAACCGTCACTCTGATGAAGTACTACTGGGACACGATTCGCGAATGCGTTCCACCGGAGACGATTCTCACCGCGCTGCGGGATGCCGGGTTCGAAGACGTCAAGCGATCGGTCACCTATGGAGTGATGACCGAGTACACGGGCACCCGCCCAGACCAGTTGTGAGTTGTGAGTTGTGAGTTCTGAGTGGACCGGCACCGCGGTCAGCCAGTGCTGAGTTGTGAATGAGTTGTAAGTGGACCCCCGCCCCCGCCACGGGAGGGTGGGAACTCACAACTCAGAACTCAGAACTCACAACTGTGGGCGGCTGGGGGCGGTGTGCGTCGTCACGGACGCAGGTGATGGACCACACTTGACAGGGTGAACCGCTGGTGGGATGCTTGTTAACAGTGATTGAGACAGAGTCTCAATTGCAATCGAACCTACACCACCAAGGAGCACTCCGATGTTCTCGATCGTTCGTGTCGCGGCCCTTTCGTTGCTCGTCCTCTCTTTCTCCGCGGTCGACATCCCCGCTCAGGACGAAAGCGGCACCCCTCCCACTGAGGTCGCCGATTCCAATGCCACTTCAAAGCCCGGCACCGAAGCCGCCGAGCTCAATGAGGCGCCAGTTTCTGCCGCCCTGGATCAACCTCCCGCCTCTGTCCCTCAGCACGCGAGTGCCGCCACTCTGTTTGACCGGCTCACAGTCACGGGCGGCCAGAGTCGCGTCGATGAAGTTCCCGGTTCCGCTCACTTCATCGGCGCTTCGGCGCTGGAGCGGCAGGACTATTCGGACATTCACCGGATCCTGCGCCAGGTTCCCGGCGTCAACGTACAGGAGGAAGAGGGATACGGCCTCCGCCCGAACATCGGGATGCGCGGTACGGGAGTCGAGAGAAGCTCGAAGATCACGCTCCTCGAAGATGGCATCCTCATCGCTCCCGCACCGTACACCGCACCCGCTGCCTACTATTTTCCCACCGCTGGCCGGATGGAGGCGATGGAAGTGAGGAAGGGGTCGAGCTCGATCATTCAGGGACCGTTCACGACCGGCGGCGTGCTGAACATGATCTCTACGAGTATTCCGTACGACTTCGGCGGCAATGTCCAGCTTTTCGGCGGGACCGACTCGACCGCCCGGATGCACGCGAGCATTGGTGACGGTTCGGAACGCTTCGGATGGCTGTTTGAAACGTATCAGCTGCGGACTGACGGATTCAAGGACCTGGACGGCGGCGGAGATACGGGTGTCCAGCTTCAGGACTACGTGGGAAAATTGCGGTTCAACTCAGCTTCGACGTCCCGAATCCAGCAGGCCCTGGAGCTGAAGCTCGGAAAGACGATTCAGGACGGAGACGAAACGTATCTCGGACTCACGGAATCGGACTTTGCGATCACTCCGTACCGCCGTTACGCAGGCTCGCAGGCAGATCGGATCGATACGGACCACGAACAGTTGCAACTTCGCCACTTCATTCAGCCCTTCGCGAATGCCGACGTGACGACGACGGTTTACAGAAATGATTTCTTCCGCAACTGGTACAAACTCGGATCTGTCGGAGGGGTATCGATCGGGAATGTGCTCGAAGATCCCGAGACCCATCAGGGTCTGCTCGCAATCGTGCGAGGCGAGGCGAACGATACCGCAGGGTCGCTGAGCGTCGTTGCGAACCGCCGGGATTACTACTCGCAGGGAGTGCAATCCGTCGCAGCGTTTCGTTTCGATGCCGTTGGTGCCGCGCATGATCTCGAAGTGGGTATCCGGTATCACGAGGACAGCGAGGACCGCTTCCAGGAAGCGGACCGCTGGGGCATTCAGGACGGTCGCATGTTTCTGGTGGCCGGCGGGGCGCCCGGAACGAATGCGAACCGCGTTTCGAGCGCCGAGGCCCTCGCTTTCTTCGTCCACGATCAGATGCGCTTCGGCCGATGGACCGTGCAGCCGGGCGTTCGATTCGAAAACATCGACTTCGTGAGAACCGACTACGGCCGCACGGATCCGGACCGGACCGGCGCGAATCCTAGTGTGCGGCGCAATGGTGTCGACGTCGTGATCCCGGGTATCGGGGTTACGTACTCGATGACGCCTGCGTGGGGTTTCTTTGGCGGAGTGCACAAGGGATTCGCGCCTCCCGGAGCCGGCAGCGACGCGCGCACGGAAGCCGAGGAGAGCATCAACTACGAGGCAGGGGCCCGGTACGAGACCGGCCCGGTGCGCGCGCAACTCGTTGGTTTCTTCAATGATTACTCGAACCTGCTTGGGCGCGATACGCTCTCTTCCGGGGGTTCGGGAGACGGTGATCTGTTCAACGGCGGTGAAGTCGACGTATACGGCCTCGAGGCTTCGTTCAGCAGCGATCTCGGACAGTCGCGCGGTTGGTCACGGCAGATTCCGTTTCGCGTCAGCTACACATATACGAAAGCCGAGTTTCAGACTGCGTTCGAGACCGACTTCGAAGACTGGGCGCCGCTTGTGAATCCGGGAGACGAACTTCCGTACCTTCCGGAGAATCAGTGGTCGACCGAGATCGGAACCGTCAGCGAGAAATGGGGCACCTTCGTAACGCTTCACTTCACCGACGCGATGCGTACCTCAGCCGGTCAGGGACCGATTCCCGACGGAGAAGGAACCGACTCCTATCTGACCGCGGATCTCTCAGCCGAGTACCAGCTGGCCTCGAAGCTGCGCCTCCGCGCGATGATCCGGAATCTCACCGATGAGACGTATGTCGTCGCGCGCCGGCCGGCAGGCCTGCGTCCCGGTATGTCCCGTTCCGTGATGGTTGGATTCACGTGGGGATTCTGAGGACTCAGCGTTGAAAAACGCCTCGGTCCTGATTCTTGCTCTCGGGTTGCTCCTCGTCGGAGGCTGTCAGCAGAAGGAAGCTTCCGACACCGCGACCAGCGGAACAGTTGCCAGCTCAGCGCCGCAATCCATCGTCGTCTACTCCGGACGCAACGAGAAGTTGATCAAACCGATCATTGATCGCTTTACTGCGTCCACCGACATCCGGGTACAGGTCCGGTACGGCGAGACTGCAGAGATGGCCGCGACCATCATGGAGGAGGGTCCCCGATCGCCGGCTGACGTATTCATTGCGCAGGACGCCGCGGCACTCGGAGCGCTGTCAAAAGCCGGCATGTTCCGGCCTCTTCCTCCCGCTACCGTGCAGCGTGTCCCGGCCCACTTCTCCGGACGGAGCAGAGAGTGGGTCGGGCTTTCCGGTAGAGCACGCGTGATCGTTTACAACGAAGGAAGAGTCAAGCCGGCCGATCTGCCTGCCGATCTCGAGAGTGTTGCGAATCCGAAGTATCGGGGACGATTCGGTGTGGCGCCCGCAAATGCGTCGTTCCAGGCGCAGATAGCCGTGTTCCATGCGTTGAACGGAGAGGAAGCCACACGAGAGCTGCTCGATGCGATCGTGAAGAATCAGCCGCGCCGCTATTCGAGAAACGGTGCGATCGTGGACGCGGTCATCTCGGGCGAGATTGACTGGGGGCTGGTCAACCATTACTACCTGCATCAGGCGCTCGTTGAGAATCCGAATGCACCAGCGAAGAATCACTTCATGACTGGCGGTGGTGCTGCGGCTTTCATCAACGTGGCGGGTGCGGGTGTCCTGAACGACAAGCCTGAAGGACTGCGGCTCATCGAGTATCTGCTCGGTGATGAAGCGCAACGCTACTTCGCGGAGGAAACGTTCGAATATCCGATTGTCGAGGACGTCTCTTCCCCTCCCGGACTGGTTCCATTGTCCGAGTTGAATCAGCCGGACATCGACTGGACGGCAGTCTCCGATATTCTGGAGCAAACGCTCGTTCTGATTCAAAAGAGCGGCCTGCTTCAGGAGTAACCCTGTCTCCTCTCCCCGTTGCCGTGTCTGATTCGCTTTTGTGCTCTCCCAAGCTTGTCATCCTGAGCGAAGCGAAGGATCATCTCGCGAGGAAGCAACGGACTCGCAAGAAGATCCTTCGCTTCGCTCAGGATGACATTGCTGGGTGACTAACGAGCAGGCGAGGGAGGTACCTGAGGTGTCGGATTCGATTGCATTGAGCGCCGATGTTCCCTCCCGGTTCCGCCGAAGAGGAAGGCGGGCTCCGGCGCTTGTCGTCATCCCGTCGATCCTGACGGCCGCGATCGTGGCGATTCCCCTCCTCTACATTTTCCGCAGAGGATTCGAGCGCGGTCTCGATGCATATCTGGCACTCGTGCTGTCAGCCGCGACCGCTGAATTGCTCGTGGACACGATGCTTCTCGTCGGAGGAGTCGTGACGGTCTCGCTTGCGATCGCGATTCCAATGGCCTGGCTGGTGGCACGGACCGACGTTCCGATGCGGCGATTTCTTGCGGTCGCCGGAGCTCTGCCGCTCGTGTTTCCTTCCTACATCGCCGCATTCACGCTTGTCGCAGTCGCGGGGCCTCGCGGATACCTGCAGGGCTGGGTACAGCGGTTCGGGGTCGAGCGGATTCCCGAGGTGGCTTACGGCTACTCCGGCGCGGTGCTCGCGCTTGCACCCTTCATCTATCCCTACGTGTACCTTCTCGTCATCGCGACGTTGCGAAGGCTCGATCCCGCACTCGAGGAGAGCGCGCAAAGCCTCGGGATGGGACGATGGCGTACATTCTTCCACGTGGTACTGCCGCAGCTTCGGCCAGCCGTCTACAGCGGCAGTCTTCTGGTGGCGCTGTATACGCTGTCGGACTTCGGGGCGGTCTCGATCGTCCGCTACAACACCTTCACGATGTCGATCTACAACGCCTACCGGGCTCTGTTCGACCGCACGGAAGCGGCCGCGCTCTCGAGCGTTCTGGTTGCGGTGACCGTCGCGCTGATCCTGGTCGAGGTGCTGCTGCTCCGCCGGGTGAAAGCAACCACGGTGCGGCCAACGCGGCCGCCGCAACGGATACCCCTCGGCCGCTGGCGCTACCCGGCGCTCAGCTTTCTCGCGATCGTGTTCACTGTGTCGCTCGTGATTCCTCTGGGTACGATCGCTTACTGGCTGATACGTGGAGTGACGAGCGGACGGGCGGTAGACGTCCTGAGTCAGCCGGTCATCGGGTCGCTGTCATCATCGGTTGTCGCAGCACTGATCGCGGTTTTTCTGGCGATCTTTCCAGCAATCTGGACGGTTCGATATCCGAGTGCGTTTGCCCGTACGGTCGAGCGGCTGATTCATGGAGGCTACGCGCTGCCGGGAATCGTCGTCGCGCTGGCTCTGGTTTTCTTCGTGTCGCGGAACCTCTATCCGCTCTATCAGACGTTCGCTCTTCTGGTGCTCGCGTACGTAGTCCGGTTTCTGCCGGAGGCGGTGGCGGCGACCCGCTCGGCGCTTCTCGCGATTGCACCCGTATTCGAAGAAGTGGCGCAGAGCCTGGGCCGGAAGCCTGCGGCAGTCATGGTCGAGGTGACTGCTCCGATGCTTCGCCACGGGCTGCTCGCTGGTGGCGGGCTGGTCTTTCTGACGAGCATGAAAGAGTTGCCTGCGACGCTGATTCTCCGGCCGATGGGATTCGAGACTCTTGCAACGCGCATCTGGACCGCAGCTTCCGAGGCATACTACTCCGAGGCTGCCGTGTACGCTTTGCTTCTGATCGCTTTCTCTGCAGTTCCCGTTTATCTGCTAGTCATCCGGCCGGCTCTCGCGGTCCGGGAGAATGAAACCTGATGCCGGCCACCAGACCCAGCGTCGAGATTCGAAACGTCACGATTCGTTACGGCGAAGTGATCGCCGTCAGCGATGTTTCGCTCGAGGTGCCCCCCTGCCGCATGACGGCGCTGGTCGGCGAGAGCGGCTGCGGAAAGACGTCGCTGCTCCGTGCGATTGCGGGATTTGAAGTGCCTTCGACCGGGTCCGTCGCGATCGAGGGCACCCTGGTGTCGGGACCCGGGGTCTGGATCGAACCGAGGAATCGGCACGTGGGCATGGTGTTCCAGCAGGGTGCGCTGTTCCCTCATCTCAATGTATGGGAGAACGTGCAGTTCGGCCTCAAAGGGCAGGCTGGACGGGCGGATCGAACGGCGGATGCACTGCGGCTGGTCGGACTCGATGGCCTCGAGAAGCGATACCCGGACGAGTTGTCCGGCGGCCAGCAGCAACGAGTCGCGCTGGCGCGTGCCATTGCGCCTTCGCCGAAGATCGTGCTGCTCGACGAGCCTTTCGGCGGGCTCGACGCTTCGCTCCGGCAGCGTGTGCGGGACGATGTCTGCACGATTCTGCGCGACGCGAAGGTCACCTCGATCCTGGTCACGCACGACCAGCAGGAGGCCCTCAGCGTCGCGGAGCTCGTAGCCGTGATGCACTCCGGACGGATTCTGCAGGTCGATGATCCGGCGTCGATCTATCACCGGCCGGCGACGCTCGCGGTCGCCATGTTCGTCGGTGAAGGACAGCTGATCTCCTGCATGATCGAACGGGGAAAGGCGCGTCACCCGTTCGGCGTTCTCGACGCCGACGCACCGGACGGTCCGGCCGAAGTCCTGATCCGCCCTGAAGAGCTCGAAGCTCTGCCGGCGGGGGAAGGGGTGAGTGGCGTGCCTGGACGGATCACGTTCCGCCGTTATTTCGGTCACGACGCCCTCGATGACGTACGCCTCGACGACGGCACGACGATTCGCGTACGTCGCACCTCCGTCGATTCATTCAGTCCCGGAAGTGTCGTACGGATCCGGATGAGACCTGGCTCCTATCCGGTTTATGGAGCCTCCGGCAAACTCTGGACGGGACGAGTGACGAATGACGAATGACGAATGACGAATGACGAGTGACGAGTGACGAGTGACGAGTAACGAATCTGGTGGGGATTGGTCAGGCGGGGATCTCTTCCTCGGCCGGTGCCACCACGACTGTCGTAGGCGCTGAATCTCCCAGCACGTACGTCCTTACGAACGCCGCAATCGGCACGCCGAGGAGCAGGCCCCATATGCCGAACAGATGCTCCCCGATGAGCAGGATCACCAGGATCGCCACCGGATGCATTTTCATGTGATGCCCGTAGATCATCGGATTCATCGCGTAGGCCTCGACTGCGTGAACGATCAGGATCATGACGACGAGAGCGATTACGAGCGGGATGCCCCCGGCCTCGAATGCAAGCAGCGCCGCGGGAATGGTGGAAATCATCACGCCGACTACCGGGATGTAGGAGAAGAAGAACACGATCGTCGCAAGCAGAGCAATCGACGGAATCCCGAGAATGAGAAAGCCGAGTGAGGTGAGAATCGTGTTCACCAGAGCGATTCCGGTCTGTGCCTCGAATGCACGGCCCAGAATGACACCGAAGGCCTTCATACCGGGCGCTATCTCGGCGTAGACCTCAGAGGTCTTACCGACCGAGAACGCGCGAACGCCCCGTTTGATCGACGGCAGATCCCAGAGAATCAGAAACGACAGAATGATCGAGAGGAAGAACTGCAGAACGATGACGATGGCGCCGTTCACGAACTGCGCAACCCCCGCGATCACCTTGGGAATGAAGTCGTGAATCCAT
>JBGTDX010000013.1:0-3114 GCA_041748075.1 Thermoanaerobaculia bacterium | reverse complement strand
AAAAGGCTCGTCCTGCAACCCCCCGACCCTAAAGCCTTCCTCCGGTCCCTCCTCGAGCCTACCCGCAACCTCGCCGAACCGCCACGAAGACGACGCTACCAGTGGAGTCAGCTCGGTAACCTCTTATCTTAGCGCTTATGGTGCCATGCGTGCCTTTCTGAGGGAGGACCTGCAACTGCGGGAACTTGTCCTCGTTCCGGAACTCAACGGCTTCCGCTATTCCGACCTCCCTGGCGAGCGCCGAAATAGGCTGGAGGACGTGACGATCCGCACGATCGTGCTGGATACCGAGACCGACGCGGCGACGCGGGCGGAGATGTTCGCCCGAATCAATCGGTCGGGGACAACGGCGAACGAGGCGGAGGTCCGGCGCGGCTCTCTCCCTGGTCCCGTTACCGATCTCATCAAGGAGCTCGCAGAATCCCCCGAGTTTGTCGAGATGACGCCGCTGACCAAGAACGCAGTCGGTCAACGCGAGCGGGAGGAACTGGTTACGCGATTCTTCGCATACACTGACACAAACGACACGGACAATGGCCGCTTTCCCGGCTATCGGGACCGTCCTAAGAAATTTCTATTTGAGTATCTTAAGTCGGCGAACGAGCGAGCGGAGAAGGATGACGATGTCGTCGGTGCGATGCGCGCTGAGTTCGAACGCATGCTCTCCTTTGTGGAGGCCTCTTTCCCGCAAAGATTCCAAAAGCCCGCCGGCGGACGAACTGTCCCGCGCGTCCGTTTCGAGGCCATAGCCGTGGGCTCTGCGCTCGCCCTTCGTAAGAATCCGGATATCGTGGTAGACCCACAGGAGGTCAGACGGCGGATGGAGCAGGCGAATTTTGATCGCGTTGTCGTCTCCGACGGCGCTAATGTGCGGTCGAAGCTGGAGGGGCGGATCGATCTCGTACAGTCGATCCTGACGGACGAATGACTCCCCTACGTCAATCCCTCCTCGAAAGACGGGAGCAGTTCGACACCCACTTCACCCTGGCCCGTGCCATGGAAGACCGGGTCATTGAGGGTGAGACCGTCTCGATAGGCGAGACCGAACTGTCGGTCAGGCATGTGATGAACATGAAGTCCGGGCTCGTTGTGCATCTCTACAACGTTGTTGAGTCGACCATGACGGGTGCCATGGAAGCGGTCGGCCAAGCCATTGGGAGCGTGCTTCCGACCGAGTGGACGGAAAAGGCGCTCAAAGAGTGGCTCCGCAAGCACGCGGCAATTGCGTCGGACGGAGGAGAAGACGGACGGCTGCGCATCGTCCATGCCGCGGCGCGCCATCTGCTCGGCACGGTATCGCCCGAAGCGCGTTCGTTGAAGAAGCCCTCTGGGACGTGGTCAGACCAGCTCGTCTTCACTTTCGCCGCCCGGCTGGGCATTCAGGTACAGCTACCACCAGACATGCGCCGCCGTCTCCGGCAACGGGCCGAACTGCGCGACATGACACCTCTCGGTTTCGTGGCAGACCGGCGGAACGCGATTTCGCATGGGCGGCGGTCGTTTGAAGAGGGCGGGAAGGACATCACGCTTGCGCTGATACGCGAACTGGCCGACGTCACACTCGATTTCCTCGGTCATGTCATCGACGCCTTCGAGGACTACATCGCCGCGGAGCGCTATCGGAGCGTGGAGGCATGACCGACGCGGCGACGATCTCTGCCGTCGACCTATTCTGCGGCGTCGGTGGACTGACGTTCGGTCTGGAAGGAGCTGGCATCGAAGTCCGGCTCGGCGTGGACATTGACGGTGACTGTAAACATCCAATCACAGCGAACACGGGAGCGGCATTCCTCGGAGCGGATGTCGCCGCCCTCGACGCAGCTCAGATCACGGCCGCCCTTTCCGGAGCCAATGTGACCCTCCTCGCGGGTTGTGCACCGTGCCAACCATTCTCGACGTATGCGCGTGGCGCGAAGCGTGAGGGCGGACCCCGGCGGGGAAGGGGCGGATCGGACGACTGGAGGTTAGTCGAGCGGTTCGGGGAGCTCGTCGAAGCAGTCGAGCCTGATCTAGTCACGATGGAGAACGTGCCGCCTCTCGTAAATCAGCCCGTGTTCGAAGCGCTGCTGCATAGTCTCGACGGATTCTTCGTCGACTACAGGGTAATCGAATGTAGCACGGTCGGCCTTCCGCAAACGCGCAAGCGGCTTGTCCTACTCGCGTCCAAGTTAGGACCCATTGTCGTTCCCGAGTTCGGTAGGGCCGGTGCGACGGTACGTTCGACCATCGTCTCGCTTCCCCCACTGTCAGCCGGCGAAGTCGATCCCAACGACCGGCTGCACTGCGCTAGTCGCCTCAGTGCGGTGAACCTGTCTCGCATCAAGGCCTCCGTACCTTGGGGGACTTGGCGAGACTGGCCAGAGGAGCTCAGGGCCGCATGCCACGTGCGGGATACTGGTGCGACCTACCCCTCTGTCTACGGCCGCATGGAGTGGGACGCGCCGGCCCCAACGATTACAACGCAGTGCTTCGGCTACGGCAACGGCCGGTTCGGGCATCCGACCCAGGATCGTGCCATCAGTCTGCGCGAGGCCGCGATGCTTCAAGGTTTTCCACGCGACTATTCGTTCATTCCTGAGAACGAGCCGGTGAGCTTTGCCCGCCTCGGGCGCCTGATCGGAAATGCGGTCCCAGTGACGCTGAGCAGCGCAATTGGCGACATCCTGATCGACCACGTGCGGACGTACCAATAATGCCTGAGGTCGATCCGCCGCGCGTATTGTTCGGTCCGTTAGTCAGGAATGGACGGAGCCAGAGGCGTTGGTCTGGTCGAAAAATTCCATGTGCGTGCAGAAATCAAGATTTATGCACTGTTAACGAGGAACCTTGTCGACCGATCGGCTGTCCCAGACGACCCGAATCGACCAGGTTGGCGAGTTCATCTCGCGTGATGTAGCCCTGGGCTTATCAGCCCGGCGTCACGTTGGGCTTCTCTCGACCGGAAAATCGTGATCATTCACACACGAGTATGTTGACTCCTGAGCCTCTTGCAAAACCCAGGCGCGGTGGCGGCCATCGGTAGCGGAGTTTGTCGTTGCGGCGGCCGGATTTGCCGTTGTCGCGTCATGCTGGCGTGATGTGGGTAGCTTGGAGGCATTATGTCCTACGAGCGGC
>JBGTDX010000012.1:0-2598 GCA_041748075.1 Thermoanaerobaculia bacterium | reverse complement strand
AATCCCTGTGTGGGCGAGACCTACACGGTAGGTCAGGCTTTCATCGACAGCGGACAGGGCCATGTACACAACGCACGCAACCTCAGTGGGACCACCACGGTACTGTGGGTCACCTACTTTGATGTCCCGCCGGGAGGGTCTTTCCGAATCGACGGTCCCGCTCCGGCAACTTGTTTTTAACGTCGCGCCTGAGCCAGTTGAGGAGGGCCCGGGGGTCAGACGCGTCTGACCCCCGGCTCTTGCATCTGGGGCTATGACGTCAATAACAACTCGGGGCCTCCGTGGCCCCAGGGAGATCCCATGTACCGTCTTCATTTCGTTTTCGCAGGCAGTCTGGCGATCCTGCTGTTCGCCTCTTGTTCGGAGGGTTTTTCGCCGACCGCGCCGACGCCGGCCGGCCCTCGCGCGCCGACGCCGACACCGACACCAGTGAGCAGCACTGGTTCATTCGTGGGAAACATCATGGATGTGGACACACACCGCAGGTGTATCGAAAATGCGAGTGCTGAAATGATTGCGGGTCCCTTCGCCGGAACGATATACCCACAGAATTTAGAGTATTGTGACGACCCCGGCGCCGGCATCACCATCGATGATCTTCCTGTCGATTCAGTGATCAGACTTCGAGCATCGGCACCCGGCTACACATCAGTGGAACTTGATTTCGTCATCCAGCAGAGCGCGAGGTCGATCGATATCAACTTGAAACGAGCCGGATGAACCGTCGTTCAACCCGACGGCAAGATCCTCGTCAGAGGCAGCTTTGGAGGACTGACTGTGCACTCACACTCCTGTCGACGAACCACAATCTTTAGATTTGGCGGCCGCAGCGCCGCCCGCACAGCGAAAGGAAGTGCCATGAAGCCAGCAAAGCGCGGCTCCGTTACCCTCTCGTTTCTTGCTAGTCTGTTGCCGCACGGTACAGACCTCGGAGCGATGCGTGAAAGATAACAGCGGCGTCAATCTCAGTTACATCCTCCACGGCCTGCCTCTGGGTACTCCGGTTCGACTTCGTGCCTCGATGGCCGGTTATCAGTCGCAGGAAGAACTCCGCGACGAGAAGGGGATCGCATGTGTTGTCGAACACACCGGACGCGACATTGTTGAGAATCGCGCCGTCGCAGGAATCCAGCATTCTGATTTCAATGGTCACGACTTGTTTCGTTGATGGTCCGGTTGTTCCTCGCAGAGCGTGGGAGATAGCTCGATTGTTCAGCCTCTCCGACGCACGATTTCGTTGATCCAGATCGGGGCGAAGGGTGAAGTGCAACCCTTCGACACGGGCTCACCAGCGCAGCCCGCATGTCGAATAGTAGCTCACCGGGTGCTCTCGGCAAATGCGGCGCGCGACGACGATTATGCGTCCGAGTCCTGACGATGCGTCACGGAAGGCTCGAACGTCGAGGCTGCCAGCGGGGCGAACACTCCGAGCATGACGCCTCCGCCGCATGACTGCCGCTGTCATTGTGAGTTTCTCCTGTTCTGTGTTGGTCGTGGGTTTCTTGAAAAACAACCCCAGGCTCGGATGAACCCGTTTGTCATCGTTGCCGCCCCACGAATCTGGCGCTCACCGGCGCCCCAGACTCCGAAAGCACCGTCGCAGCCGCCGCATCGACCGAGTCCGTCGAGGTCACGTCGAGCTCCACGACGCGCAGATCGAGACTCTCTCACCAAACACGGTGCGATGGACGATGCCGAAGCGGATCATTTTCTGCAACCGCTCGTTCATCGCCTTTGCAGACAGGCCGGGGCACACGCGAAGAAACGAGCTGGGCCGGCTGTGACCGTCGGCGCAAAGCTGGAGCAGACGGACCGATCATTTGCATCCGGGGGCGGAGCTCGGAACGTTGCTGGTCGAAGCGGAGCGAAGTGCCGAGGCCGTGGCAACGAAGGAGCCAGCCTCGCCTACAGCGAGCGATCAATGTGCAGACGACGGCTGCACGATCGCGTAGGTGGAGAATTTCTGCCCGTACTTCTCGGAACAGCGCGTTTCAAGATCCGTCAGCGAGACCGTAGAACGCGATAAAGGCAAGTAACCCGGTGCAGCGTCGAGTCGGGCCGCCGCCTTGACGAGAAGGCCTGCTCATTCGTGATATTTCCACGCCCCCGCCAGCGTGGCTGCGAGAATCGCTGCGAGTTCGGTCGGAAGGTCGATTGCGACGAACCGCGGCGACGCGATCCCAAATGCAGCCAGATGGCTCAAGGGAGCAGCTACGGAGAGAAGCCAGACGCCCACCGCCGCGACCACGGCTGTCTTTGGACCTGGTCCATAGCGCGGGCGGATGGCCGCGTAAAACCAGATACTGACAACGCCCCACGACACCGTGAAAAAGGCTCCGAAGATGGCGAGGAACAAAAACGTATCCGCTTCGAGCTCGAGCGGTCGTCCCATCCGCTCGAGTTCCATCATGAATTCGCGTCCCAGGAACAGAAGCAACGCCACGCCTCCGACGATGCTGTAGACGGCTGTCCACAGCAGCCCACCCAGGATGACACGCGACCAGTTCACTTTCGGCATGACGAACTCCTGTCGGCCCAACGAAACTGCGCTTCAGCCGCGCAGCCCGCGCGCGAAATGGTAGCGCACTGGGACAGCGC
>JBGTDX010000011.1:0-2807 GCA_041748075.1 Thermoanaerobaculia bacterium | reverse complement strand
CCTGATCGCCGGTCCGGTCGGTTCGGCAAAGACGTTCCTCGTCAACTGCTTCACCGGCGAGCTCGGTTTTCCCTGCGTGCAGTTCCTGAACTTCCGCTCGCAGTGGCAGGGTGTGACCGAGGGCAACCTGGAAAAGATCCTGAAGCTGCTGCGAGCGATGTGGCCGGTGGGGGTGATCATCGACGAGGCCGACGCCTTCCTCGGCGATCGCAACCAGCAGGGCGATTCCGGGACGTCCAACCGCGTCTTCGCGCAGTTGACGTCGTTCATGGGGAACACCGCGTACCGCGGGAAGATCGTCTGGTTCCTGATCACCTCCCGTCCCGATCTGCTGCCGGTGGACATCAAGCGTCAGGGCCGCGCGGAAGAGCACCTCGCGCTGTTCTATCCCGAAACGGCGGACGAGCACGATGAGCTCTTCCGGATCATGTTGAAGAAAAGCGGCATGAAGACCGACGTGCAGTCGATCGGAGAGGTCGTCGACGACCCGACGGGATTGTCGGGCGCAGACATCGAGGCCATTCTGGCACGAGCGCTTCTCGCCTCGGATGCCGCAGGCGCCGCGCACGACCACGACGTGTCGCTCGAAACGCTGCGCCATGCCTTCGCCGATTTCATCCCGGCCACGAGCCCGCTCGAGCGCGAGCTGCAGATCCTGGTCGCCGTGCAGGAGTGCACCTCGCGGGAAGTGCTCCCCGAGAGCTACCGCTCGATGGAGCGATCCGACGTGCAGGAAAGGATCACCGAGCTGCGACGACTCCTGATTTCTTGACACGACGATTCAGGCGGGGCGACGCGACTGAGAGAAGGAAACGCGGGTCCGCAGACCGTCATCTCGTCATGCTCCAACGCATGGTATCCTTCTGCCATGAAGTCTGCCATTGATTCTGCCGGACGCGTGGTAATTCCCAAAGAGTTGCGGGAGCCTCTTGGACTTTCCGGTGGTGGGCCGGTCGAGATTCGCGAACGGGACGGCAGGATCGAGATCGAACCGGTGGAAACGCCGATGGCTCTCGTACGGCGCGTGGGAGGCCTCGTTGCGGTTCCTGAGGAGAGCCTCCCTGCTCTGAGCGACGAGACGGTGCGCGCCACGCTGGAACGGACCCGACGTTGATCTCAGTCGATACGAGTATCGTGGTTGCCGCGTTTGCCTCCTGGCACGAGCGGCATCGCAGCGCTGCCGCTGTCCTCACACGGAAGCCCCGCGTCCCGGCGCACGTTCTCCTCGAGACATACTCGGTCCTCACCCGGCTTCCGCCACCCCATCGGGCCGGCGCGGCACTCGTTGCCGCCTTTCTGGCCGATCGCTTTCGGGAGGCGCCGCTCACGCTTTCTTCGCGCGCACACATGGATTTGGTCGCCCGGGCGGCGGCAGAGGGAATCGCCGGAGGCAGCATTTACGACGCACTCATCGCTGCCACGGTACTGCAGGCGAAGGCCCGGTTGCTCACCCGCGACCAGCGTGCTGCCGCCGTCTATGAACGGATCGGCGTCGATTTTGAGATGGTCGACTGATTCCGGAGCGCTTCATTGCGACGGCTGCTGATTTCTTGACAGGTCCCGATACTTACGGGACGATAGTCTCCTTTCCAAGAGACGGTTCTCGCATCCCACAAAATCGGAGGTCAATGTGTCGCGCACTCCTCTGTTTGATTCACTCCGCCGAGCGGTTCGGCTCGCGGCGATTGCCGCGCGCCAGCGGCCGGGCATCGCTCCGCTCGATGAGCTGCTTGACATGTCGCGCACACGCCGGCGCTTCATGCGCGACTCGGCACTGGTCACGGCTGGCCTCATGGTGGGGTGCCAGCGGCGTCCCGAAGAGGCGGCGCCCGTCACCCCTATGACCCGGCCGGGGCAGACCGGCGCCACGCGCATCGCCATCGTCGGTGGCGGCATGGCAGGTCTCAACACCGCCTGGAAGCTGAAGAAGGCCGGACTCGAGGCGAAGATCTTCGAGGGGGCCGATCGCACGGGCGGGCGCATCTTCACGGCCAGCAATCTCATGGGCGACGGCCTGACCACGGAGCTCGGGGGCGAGTTCATCGACAGCACGCACGAGGAGATGCTGGCGCTGATGGAGGAGTTCTCGCTCGAGCGGCTCGACACGATGGGACCCGGCGCCGCCGATCTGAAGCCCGAGACTTATTTCATCAACGGTCGCCACTACACGCAGGCCGACGCCGCGCGCGAGTTTGTACCGATGGCAAAGCAGATCTTCGAGCACTACGACTCGATGGGCGAGGTGGTCGACTACGAGAACGAAGGCGGAGGCGGCGAGTTCGACCGGATGTCCATCACCGAGTACTTCGACAAGATCGGCGCATCGGGATGGATGCGCGAGCTGCTCGAAGTGGCTTATGTCACCGAGTACGGCCTCGACGCAGGCGAGCAGTCGGCGCTCAACTTCATCTTTCTGATCGGGACCGGAGACCTGGAAGACACCGAAACCTGCTCTCTCCTCGGCGAGAGCGACGAGCGATACAAAGTGCGGGGCGGGAATCAGCGCATCGTCGACGAACTGGCGAAACGTGTCGAGCCGCAGATCAACCGACGTCACCGGCTCGAGGCCATCCGGTCCAGAGGCGAGGGATACACGCTCACCTTCCAGACCAGCGGCGGAACGGTCGATGAAGATGCCGACGTGGTAGTACTCGCCATCCCCTTCACGCTGCTGCGCGACGTGAAGATGGACGTCGAGCTTCCCGATCTGAAAAAGCGCTCCATCCAGGAGCTAGGCTACGGCGCGAACGCCAAGGTGCTTGTCGGCTTCAACAGCCGTCCGTGGCAGAAGCTCGGATACAGCGGCG
>JBGTDX010000010.1:0-8408 GCA_041748075.1 Thermoanaerobaculia bacterium | reverse complement strand
TTTTCATAGTGCTGACGCTTCTTCAGCTCAGAGAGAATTCCCGACTTTTCGCACTTCCTTTTGAAACGACGCAGGGCGTTCTCGAACGTTTCGTCTTCTTTGACGTGAACGAGAGGCATTCAAATCCCCCCCCTCTTTCTTGGCTTTCTGGAGACCTCCCGGACGTGCAAGAGGTTCCTCATTGTAGATTCCGTGAAGATCGGTGGTCAACCAGAGTTCGCGAGTCAGATGCACAAGGAAGTGGTCAGCCGTGATTTCAAACCGGGCTCCCCGGTGGGGAATTCCGGCACGTTGTTAAAAGATGTAAATATTTGATTAGGAAGCAGTTACTCTCTAAACCTATTCGTAATAATTTCCGTCTGGCCGGAGATCATCGCTCGACCAGATATTCGATCCTCGAGATGATCGCCTCGAGCGCCACCAGGTTCTCGCCCCCCTCGGGAATGATCAGGTCCGCGTACCGCTTGGACGGCTCCACAAACTCCTCGTGCATCGGCCGGACGGTGCTCAGATACTGATTCACGACCGATTCGAGGCTGCGTCCCCGCATCTGGGTATCCCGCATCAGACGTCTCAGGAGCCGGATGTCCGGAGGGGTATCGACGAAGAGCTTGATGTCGATTCTTTTCCTCAGATCAGGTTCAGCCAGAACGAGAATCCCTTCCACGATCACGACTTTTCGAGGCTCCACGCGATGGCGCTCACTGCTGCGGCTGTGAGTCGTGAAATCATAAACCGGTACGTCGACCGCCTCCCCCCGGGCCAGACGATCGAGGTGCTCCACCAGCAATTCCGTCTCGAGTGAGTTCGGATGATCGAAGTTGATCAGTCGTCTGGCTGGAAGATCGAGATCAGGAAACTCGCGATAGTAAGAGTCGTGGGAGATCCATTCGATCCTTCCGCGACCGACCCTTTCATGGATCGATCGGGCGACAGTCGTCTTTCCGGATCCGGTACCGCCGGCGATCCCGAGAATGACGGGAGTCATTCTCTAAAAGATGAAAGATGAAAGATGAAAGATGAAGGACGGCGTCCCATTTCACTCTTCACTCTTCACCCTTCTCCTCACGGCGCTGTCATGTCCTCGTATTCAGACTCGGTGACGAACTCGGAAGGATCGTCGTTGCCGCAGACGTCGCAGAGGATCGTGATGATCTTTTCATTCGCCCACTCGAACGTGTACGTCGGACTCTCGCAGTCCACGCAGATCAGGTACTCCGGCTCGCCGTCCACGGCGGAAGGATAGCCCCGGCTCCGGCGAACTGTCCAGTGATGAGGCGCCTCAGCGGGAGAGCACGAGCCGCGGCTCGTTAGTTTCGTTGTCGATCACCGAGGCATAGGCGAAGGTATCCGGAGCGAAGGTCTCCGCAATGACGACCAGGTTCTCGCCCTCGGTCAGGATCGGGAAGAACTCCTGAAGCGCCCGCTGTGTCACGGAGTACGGAGGAACGTAGACCAGAGTGGAGTCGACATTGCGTCCCGGTACTACCTGAATCCCGACTGTGAATGTAGCGGGGTTCGGTCCGTAGTTCACCAGTCCCAGGTTCGTCCGTCGCTGCTCGGTGATCGACAGGCCGGGAAGCATTGCCGAAGTGCCGGTACGCGAACTGTAGAAAACCGGAATGACCTGCGGCCGTGTCAATCCATCGCTCTTGAAGCCGCGGATCGCCGAGATCACAGTAATCGCACGAGGTCCGATCGTCTGAACCAGCAGCGGCGCTATGGCCTGGCCCACGCCGAACACTTCAGAGAGAAGAGCGTTGAGCGCGAGGAAGTCTCCAGAGGAGACCGTCGTGAAGAAGAACGGCTCTCCCGGCGTTCCCGGCATGCTCAAGACGACCTCGAGATCGTCAGCCCCGCTGTTGCGAAGAAAAATTTCGCTGCGCCAGAGCACATCTCCGACCCCGACGACTTCAGCCACGACCGGAACCACGGCCAGGGTCGTGACCAGGGGAGGCTCCGGTTCGGAGTCCTCCTGAGCCCACAGGGGAGTGCTCGCGAGGATTGCAGCCAGAATCAACGAGGCGCACCCCGCCAGGGGCTGAAGGAATCGTTTCACTGACGGATTCGACGTCATGGGTGTGTCCGTAGTTTCAAACAAAGGTCTTCCGCATCGACCTCGTGAGGATCACTGACAGCTTCTGGAACCTCGAGAGGGAGATTCGTTCTCCCAGTGCGGCGAACGGATCGGCACGAAGTTTACGAAGGACAGCAGCATAGACACCGCCCATCAGCTGAACCGGAAACCGGGCGTCGAAGTCAAGCTCACCGAGGAGCGGCTCGGCGTTCCGGAAGTAGCTTTCCGCTCGCGCGATCTGAAACTCGATCAGTCCGAGTACCGGCTCGCTTCGTTTACGGGAGCGGAGGTCGTCCTCGAGCACACTGAACCTCTCCAGCTCTTCGGCCGGAATGTAGATCCGATCGCGTTGCAGGTCGTCGCCGATGTCGCGCGTGATGTTCGTCAGCTGGAGCGCTGTCGCCAGATTTCTGCCGTACTCGAGTGCGCGCTCGGTCCGGTAGCCGAAGATGGCGAGCGAGATGTCGGAAATCGAGGTCGCTACGTAATCGCAGTAAACAACGAGCTCGTCGAATGTCTCGTACCGGTTTTTGGTCAGGTCCTGGCGGCAGCCGTCGATCAGCGCGATGAATGCAGCCTTCGGGATGTCGAAGCGTTTCAGCGCGTCGGCGAGTGCAATCGTGATGATGTGCGTGGGGAGACCGCGGTAGCAGTTCTCGAGCTCATCCTGCCAGGCGCTGAGACGCTCCGGAATCTCGGTGCCGAGTTCGTCGGCAATGTCGTCGGCCCAGCGGCACCAGGCATAGGCTGCGTACACGGCTTTTCGTTTCGCATCAGGAAGAAAACGGAAGCCGACGGAAAAGTTGGCGCCGTGCTTGTGCGCGATCGAGCGGCAGAACCGGTACGCCTCGTCGACAGACGGGCTGGAAGTGGAATCGATCGGATACACGGTTTCGGAACTGGTCATGGTTCGAGCGGTCCGAGCGGAGGGACCTTCATGCCGGTGTCCCGCGAGCGGCACCAGTGCAGGCCGGGTTTGTGCTGGCAACGACCACGCTGACGCCACACGATTCTGATGAACGGCGAAAGGGCAGCCTTCCACCAGGTACGTTTGTGCCAGGAGGCCAGGTATCGCCTGAAGTCCCGGGCTGCCGCTGCACGCCAGACGAACATCGACAGGCCCCTGTTGCCGCCCGCCTCATACAGAAAACGGTTTACCAGGCTCGTCTCCTGTCTCGGCTTGAGCGATTCTTTCCATAGATCATCGAACGGCCTCTCTTCGAGGATGCTGCGCCCCGCCAGATGGCCTGACGTGAGCGCGTAGCGAATCCCGAGACCGAACAGATAGTCCTGAAATCCTGCAGCCTCACCGACAAATCGTGTGCCGTTGAGCGTCGCCTCGTTCTTGAGATGAAAGTTCATGTAAGAGTAACCCGTTCGCAACTCCCGGCTCGTGTCGAATGACCGGATGCGGCGCGCGGCCGCCAGCGAGTGATCGAAGTACTCATCGATCTTCCTGAAGTCGGAGACGATTGCACAGCCGAACGTCGCGATGCCATCGAGGATAAAGAGGTAGGAGTATCCGCCGGGCGAGAGATTGTGATTGAAGTAGACGTCGACGATCTCCGGACCATCTGCCGCGAAAGTGATCTCCTTCGCCAGACCGTCGGGACTCGCGGGTCCGGTCGCGACGATGTCGGCATTCCTCGGATCGAGCCTGCTGTTGAACCGGACGTCGACACCGAGTGCTCTGGCCTGGTCGAGGAGGCCGCGATCGAGCGTCTGATCCTGCGCGCCGCGCCGTATGAAGTATCCGTACGGGACGGTGCTCCGGATGCTCCGCGAGCGGTTCCGGTGATCGAAGAACGTGGCCGAGGTAGCGCCCCGGAAGTAGAAGTTCGTTTCGATGCCGATTCGCTCGAGGAAGCGGGGCACAGGCTCCGCTTCCGAGGCGTTCTCGATGATCTGAAGATCGCCGATGAAGCGGGTTCCAACGTCCGATTTTGCCTCATGGACCTCCGCAGCCCGCCCGGCTCTGGCGAGTGTGATCGCTGCGGCGAGACCTGAGGGACCGGCACCTGCGATGAGGATCGGGCTGGATGGAGAGGGGGACATCAGATGCTCGATTCATCTTATCATTCGCCTCGCGGAGGATTGAGCCTGAGCGAAGAGTGTCGTATGCGTCATCCTGAGCGGGGAGAGGAAGGAATGCGGCCTTCGCGCGGATTCCGCGCGGGCGCGAATTCCGCAGAGCGGAGTTGAAAAAGAATGACGTCGGATCCGGCAAAAGCACCTCCTCCCGCTCAGGAAGGGCAGACGAAATCGAGGGCGGCGGGCGGTTTCGCGATCCTCGTCGCAGCCGGCATCCTTCTGAGCCGCATCGCCGGCTTGATCCGCCAGCGTGTCTTTGCGCATTACTTCGGCAACTCGTTGGCGACGGGCGCTTTCGTCGCGGCGCTGCGGATCCCCAATGCACTTCAGAACCTTTTCGGCGAAGGCGTTCTCTCGGCGTCGTTCATCCCTGTCTATTCGAAGCTGCTGGCCGAGGGGCGTGAAGAGCTCGCGGGAGGAGTTGCAGGAGTATTCGCGACGATCCTTGCGCTCTTCATCTCACTGCTTGTGATTCTCGGCGTCGTCTTCACGCCGCTTCTGGTGAGCGTGATCGCGCCCGGCTTCGAAGGAGAGGCGCGGGAGCTCACCATCCAGATCGTGCGCATCCTCTTTCCCGGGATGGGGCTGCTCGTGATGTCGGCCTGGTGCCTGGGGATTCTCAACAGTCATCGCAAGTTCTTCATCTCCTACGTGGCGCCGGTTCTATGGAACATGGCGATGATCGCGACGATGGTCGCGTTCGGCGCGCGCCTGACTCAATCGTCGCTCGCGATCGCTTTGGCCTGGGGAACAGTTGCCGGATGCGTTCTGCAGTTCGGTGTTCAGGTTCCGTTCGTCTACCGATACGCGCGGAACATTCGATTCGGGATCGACCGCGGACTCGAACAGGTACGCGAGATTTTCCGGAACATGTTCCCGGTCGTCTTCGGCCGCGGTGTCGTGCAGGTCAGCGCGTTCGTCGATGAGGCAATCGCCAGCCTCCTCGGTCCGATCGCGCTCGGCAGCGTAGGCTTCGCGGCGACGATCTACCTTCTGCCGATCAGCCTGTTCGGCATGTCCGTGGCAGCCTCGGAATTGCCGCAGATGTCGAGCGCTCTCGGGACCACTGAAGAGATCGCGGCCGCCGTGCGCAAGCGGCTCGAGGCGGGGCTGCGTCAGGTCGCGTTCTTCATCGTTCCGACGACCGTGGCGTTTCTTCTCATCGGGCGGTTCTTCGTCGGAGCGCTCTACCAGACCGGCGAGTTCGGATCAGCCGACACAATCTTCGTCTGGTACATCCTGGCAGGTTTCAGCGTCGGACTCTTCGCCGTGACGCTGGCCCGTCTTTATTCGTCCGCTTTCTACGCGCTGCGCGACACGCGGACTCCGCTGCGATTTGCGATCGTTCGCGTGCTGGTGGGCGCCGCGCTGGCGTACCTACTCGCATTTCCGCTGCGGCCGTGGATCGTCTGGATCATCGTCGAGCTGTTCGGCATGCCGCTCCCTGCCGTCGAGAATCCGGCGGTGTCGATCGGCGCCGTCGGCCTTGCGCTGGGAGCCGGATGTGCCAGCTGGGTGGAGTTCATGCTGTTGCGGGGAGCGATGCGGAGACGCGTCGGTCCCGCACACTCGCCGCGCTCGTTTCAGCTGACTGTATGGGGAGCGGCGCTCGTGGCCGGGCTGGCAGCGTGGGCGACTGGCGAGCTCGTCATTCCCCGGATGTTCGCGATGGCGGAGGGCTCCTCTCTCGACATGGTCCTCGCCGCCATCGTCGTCGCGGGCGTCTTCGGCGTCATCTACATCGGCGTGACCATGTTCGCGGGACTGGCCGAAGCCCGCCGTCTCCTCGGACGATTCACACGGCTGGTGGGACGTTGAAGCGGTGCCACTCACAACTCAGAACTCAGAACTCAGAACCCCGTCCCCCTTGGCACCGATCTTTCTTGATACCATCCCCGACGGGTGACCGATTGACATCGACGAACCAACCAGGCAGCCAGGCAGTCCTCGAAACTCCGACGCTTCGCCCGAAACCGCAGGCGGACGCCCTGCTGTCGGTCAGGAGTCTCACGACTTCGTTTTTCACGGACGAGGGCCAGATCAAAGCCGTCGACAACGTCTCGTTCTCCCTCGAAAAAGGGGGCTCTCTCGCAATCGTCGGCGAGTCGGGTTGCGGCAAGAGCGTCACTGCGATGTCGCTGATGAAGCTGGTTGCTTCGCCCGGAAAAATCACCGGCGGGGAGATCCTCTTCAAAGGGACCGATCTGGTGAAGCTCTCGGAAAAAGACATGCGACACTACCGGGGCAACGACATCGCGATGGTCTTTCAGGAGCCGATGACCTCGCTCAATCCCGTCTTCAAGATCGGCGCGCAGATCTCCGAGGCGATCCGGCTTCACAGAAAAGTGAGCGCAAAAGAGGCGTGGAAACAGGCGGGTGACATGCTCGAGCTGGTCTCGATCCCGGATCCCATCAAACGTCTCGACGACTATCCGCACCAGCTCTCCGGCGGAATGCGCCAGCGCGTGATGATCGCGATGGCGCTCTCGTGCGATCCGGAACTGCTCATCGCAGACGAGCCGACGACGGCCCTCGACGTGACGATTCAGGCGCAGATCATGGAGCTGCTCGCTCGTCTGCAGGAACAGCTCGGTCTCGCCGTCCTGCTCATTACGCACGACCTCGGAGTCGTCGCCGAGTTCTGCGAACGGGTCGTCGTGATGTACACCGGCCGCATCGTCGAAGAGGCGCCGGTTTCGGAGTTGTTCCGAGGATCGAATCATCCGTACACGAGGGGTTTGCTTCGCTCACTTCCGAATCCGGAACGAGATCTGTCCGCTGACGGTCCGCAGCGCCTCGAGACCATCGAAGGGATGGTGCCCGACATCCGCTCGCTGCCGAAGGGCTGCAAGTTCAACACGCGCTGTCCCGACGTGATGGATATCTGCTACGGAGAGGAACCGGCGCGCATGATGGTGGGCGACGATCACGATGCGCGCTGCTATCTCTACGGGGAGCTTCCCGACCCGGAAAGGATCGCCTGATGACCGTTGCCGGCGAAACTCCTGAGCCGACTCAGCAGACGATCCCCAGAGTTCCGCGGGGAGAAGGGGAGCAGCTCATCCTCGTCAAGGATCTTCGCAAGTACTTTCCAGTCAAGCGCGGTCTCCTCGCGCGGACGGTCGGCGAGGTCAAGGCGGTGGATGGGCTCTCGCTCGGAATCGCGCGCGGTGAGACGCTGGGCCTGGTGGGCGAGTCGGGCTCCGGTAAGACGACGGTAGGCCGCTGCATGCTGCGGCTGATCGAGCCGACCGCCGGTTCATTCCACTTCGAGGGCACGAACGTCTTCGACCTCGACACAGGCGATCTCAGGCGGATGCGTCAGCACATGCAGATCGTCTTTCAGGATCCCTACGCGTCGCTCAATCCTCGGATGACCGTCGGGACCATCATCGCCGAGCCGCTCGTCATTCACGGCGGAATGTCGAAAGAGCAGCGTACAGACCGAGTGGGAGAACTGCTGAGGAAAGTGGGGCTGGATCCCGGTTACCGCACGCGCTATCCGCATGAATTTTCGGGAGGCCAGCGTCAACGGATCGGAGTTGCCCGCGCGCTGGCGACGAATCCGAAGTTTCTCGTGCTCGATGAGCCCGTCTCCGCACTCGACGTGTCGGTCCAGGCGCAGGTGGTGAACCTGCTGCAGGATCTTCAGGATGAACTAGGACTGACGTACCTGTTCATCGCGCACGATCTCTCCGTCGTCGAACACATCTCGACGCGAGTCGCCGTCATGTACCTCGGCAAGATCATGGAACTGGCCGATCGGCGTGAGCTGTACGAAGATCCTCTCCATCCCTACACGAAGGCGCTGTTGTCGGCCGTCCCGATTCCGGACCCCACGGTCCGCAAGAAGCGGATCTTCCTCCAGGGGGACATCCCGACTCCGCTGAATCCTCCGACCGGCTGCGTCTTCCATACGCGCTGTCCGATCGCGCAGTTCCCGATCTGCGCGGACGAAGTCCCGGCTCTGCTCGAGCACAAGCCGGGACAGTTCGCGGCGTGTCACTTCGCAGGCGAGCCGATTCCCGAGCAACCGAGCAGCCTGGAAGGCACGGGACAAGGCACGGAGCTCGTCTGACGAGGCTTGCAGTCGTCGTTATCCGGCGCCATCTGACAGTCGGTCTGACTACTCGGGAGTGACGGCGAACCCCTCGCGTGAGGCGGCCAGACGGAGGCGGTCGTCGAGGGTTACGATCTCGATTTCGAAGCCGCCCTCCCGGGCGAGCACGCTCGCCGCTGC
>JBGTDX010000009.1:0-46141 GCA_041748075.1 Thermoanaerobaculia bacterium | reverse complement strand
GCAGGGCTGATGGAGGTTGCCACGCAATCTCTGCGTCACTCGTCGTCGACGATGCCACCGCATCGCCTCCTCCTCGTTCCTTGATCTTGCATGGCAAGCTCCATCAGCGCTGGTCCCGATTTCACCAATACAGGCCACTAGATCCTGATCTCACCCCGCAACATTCTCAGCGCTTTCTTCACATACGAAGGATGAGGCAGGAGCTCGAGCTCGTCGGGATCCACCCATCTCCACTCGCCGGCGCCCTCGCCTACGGACGAGCCATCGTGTTCGGCAAGGTACGCGCTGAACTCGATTCGTCGATCGGTGACCGAGTGGCGAAACTTTCCCAGAAGCCTTCCTGCCCGGAAGTGAGCTCCATGTTCGCCAGGCAACAGAGAATCGGTTCCGTGAGGCAGGTGAAACATGCCCTCCATGAGGCGTCCCCGTTCGATGCGCATGAGCACCCGGCCCCGATCGTCCTCGACGATGTACAGCGGGATCCGGAGGAACCGGCTGGCTTTTCGCGCGCCCGGAACAGGGAAGCGCTCCTGTTCTCCGCGCCGGTACGCTTCGCACCAGATCGCGAGCGGACAGAGGGTACAGCGGGGTCGGACGGGCGTGCAGACGAGCGCGCCAAGCTCCATGAGGGCCTGGTTCAGCATCCGGGGGGAAGACGCGACGGATACCAGTGATTCAGCGAGACTCCACTCCTCGCGGCTCAACGCAGAGGAGCCCGCGGTGGCTTCGAGTGCGAAGAGTCGAGCGAGCAGCCGGGCGACATTGCCGTCCACAATCGGCGCCGCCTGGTCATACGCGATCGAAAGGATTGCGCCCGCTGTGTACCGTCCGATCCCGGGAATCTCCAGCAGGCTCGCGAGGGAACCCGGCACTTCTCCCTCATGGCGCTCTGCGACGTACCGCGCACCGGCGTGCAGCATCCCGGCGCGACGGTAGTAGCCCAATCCGGACCAGACCGCGAGAACATCGTCAAGGTCCGCCGCCGCGAGGTCGCGAACGTCGGGGAATCGAGCGATGAATCGCTCGAAGTAGGCCACGACCACCTCCATCCGCGTCTGCTGGAGCATGATCTCCGAAATCCAGATATGGTAAGGTCGGTAGGAGACTCTCCAGGGCAGTGATCGCTGGTTCCGGGGGAACCAGGCCTCGAGCGCGGCCGCGATCAGCGGCACACGCTCCGACAGAGAAGATCGCTTCGGCGCAGACATGGTTTTCGACGGGCTCCGATCGAGATGAGGCGAAGTGAGGATGAAGCCACGAACAGCGCATTGCAACTCACCGGAGGAGCACGATTCATCTGCCGTCCCCCCTATCCGCCTCCGCGGTATAGAGTTTGAATGGGAGTTTGTCGAGTCTCAATCGAGTCTCGAGGGGAAATGAATGGACGAACAGGGACAACAGGGCTCGTCAATCGAGGCCGAACAGGGCAAGTACGTCTATTGCATCATCCGCACGGAAACGCCGCGGAGCTTCGGAACGATCGGGATCGGCGGTCGCGGCGACGAAGTCCACACGGTCCACCACCGTGGATTCGCGGCG
This sequence comes from Thermoanaerobaculia bacterium, assembly GCA_041748075.1. GTDB lineage: Bacteria > Acidobacteriota > Thermoanaerobaculia > Gp7-AA8 > Gp7-AA8 > JBGSYJ01. The sequence goes on along the minus strand of JBGTDX010000009.1, from coordinate 44,602 downwards.
GTCGTATCCAACTGCCCGCTCATTATTTTCGACCCAACACGGGAAAATGCTCTCGCCCACGAGCACGTCAACGAGGTAGTGATGAAGGACTTCACGGTTCTTCCGATGAGCTTCGGAACAGTCTTCCGAACGGAAAACGACATCCGCGAGTTTCTCAAGGGAACGTATGAGGCTCTCGTCGAAGTGCTCGAGAAGATGGAGGGCAAGATCGAGTTCGGACTGAAGGTGAACTGGGACAAGGACAACGTCATCAGGGAGCTCGAGGCCGGGAACGAAGAGATCCGACGGCTCAAGGATGAGATCGCGACCAACCAGACCACCTCGACGTACTTCGCGCGGATGCAGCTCGGACGCGTGGTCGAATCGGCTCTTCAGGCCAGGGCCGACTCGTTCGTCACCGAGATCTACGAAGGGCTCCGCGACGCCGCGATCGCCTCGCGGTCCAACAAACCCATCGGCGACAAAATGATCATGAACGCCGCCTTCCTCGTCGAGCGGGAGAAGACGAAAGCCTTCGACGAGAAAATCTCGGAGATTGCGAAAAAGTACGAGAACAAGCTGTCGTTTCTCTATACCGGTCCCTGGCCTCCGTACAACTTCGTCAACATCCGGCTCAAGCTCGAACGGGCCGATAGGTAGACCGCATGTTCATCCTCGACGATATTCTGATGATTCCCCTCAAACTTCCCGTATCGGGGTTCACCTGGATCATGAAGCAGATCCAGACGATGGCGGAAGAAGAGCTGATGAACGATCAGCCATGGAAGGAGCGCCTCATCGAGCTGCAGATGATGCTCGAGGTCGGCGATATTTCCGAAGAGGAGTACACCGTCGAAGAGGCGATCGTTTTCCAGAAGCTGCGCGAGATCAAGATGCGGCGTCAGGAAATCGCCGCGAGATTGGCGGCGGAGCGGGGCGAAGAGGAGACGGGAATCGGAATGTACACCGGGTATGGCCAATGACGTCTCACGGCAGCGGGACGACTCGCCCACCTTTTCCAGCCTGACTGATGCGCTGAAACGCTCGTTCGACTCTCTCGGGACGCGTTCTCTCCTTCTGTTCGGAGGCAAAGGCGGCGTCGGAAAGACCACGATCTCGGCTCTGGCGTCGATTCATTTCTCCCGCAGCCGTCCGGTGATCCTCTTCACGAGCGATCCCGCTTCCAACCTCAGAGATCTCCTCGGTGACGGCAATCACAGCCCCGCACTCCGTATCGAGCATCTCGATGCCCGGGCTCTTTACGAAACGTACCTCGAGACAAACCTCCAGTCGTTTCTCGAGCTGGCTGATCGCGGAACGTATCTCGACCGTGAAGAGGTTCAGCGGCTGCTGGAGCTGTCGCTTCCAGGCATCGACGAACTGATGGCCTGGATGCGAGTGGGAGATCTCGTGACAGCGAATCCCGGATCGCTCGTCATCGTCGACACAGCGCCCACCGGACATACGCTCCGCATGCTCTCGTCGTCGGGACACTTCGAACGATTCGGCCGTGCTCTCGAAGCGATGCAGGACAAGCACCGCGAACTGGTCGAGCAGCTCACGAGGCGCCGCATGCGAGACGCCATCGACGAGTTCGTCGAGTCGTTCCGTTCCGATGCTGCAGCGCGCGCCGGGCTGATGAGCGATCCCACCCGCACTGCGTTCGTCGCCGTCACTCTCGCGGAGCCCTGGGTCGTCGCGCAGACGATCCGTCTCATGAGTGAGTTAAGAGAGAGTGGGATGGACGTTCCGCTCGTGGTGCTGAATCAGGCGGTGCACGACTGCGACTGTGCACGCTGCGAACTGCGGCTGAAAAATGAGCGAGCAGCGATCGATTCGCTCGCTCCAACGGATCTCGCCGCCGCCCCCCGCTCCTGCACTCCACTCGATTCAACCAGCCGCCTCGAGGCATGGCTCGACGGACAATCCGGAAACGCCGACGCAGCGACGGCTCCCAACAGCTCTGCCGTTCCTCAGCTGTTGACGATTGCCGCCTCACGCCGCGTGATCTTCTTCGCGGGCAAGGGAGGTGTGGGAAAGACCACATCCGCCAGCTCTGTAGCGCTGCAGCTCGCCGCGGCCAATCCGAAAGGCAGCTATCGGCTCGTCTCGGTCGATCCGGCGCACAGCGTCGCCGATGTCTTCTCGCAGGAAAAGCCGCCCGGGAACCTCGTCGTCGAGATGATCGACACGAAAGAAGAGTGGGAGCGTCTGCGGGCAAACATCGGTCACGAAATCGAGCGCGCGATCGAGCGGCTCACCAGCTCGGGTCTTTCCCTGTCTCACGACACGAACGTGATGAACCGGCTGATCGAGATCGCGCCTCCCGGCGCCGACGAGCTCTTCGCGATCATCCGGCTGCATGAGCTGCTCTTCGATGATCGGCACGATCTCGTGATCATCGACACCGCGCCGACCGGCCACTTCCTGCGGCTGATCGATCTGCCGGACACCGCGGGCGAGTGGGTGCGCGAGTTCATGCGCATCATCCTCCGCTATCGCGACCTTGTCCCCCCCAGCTCCCTCGGCGAGCAGCTCCTGCGCGCTTCGCGGGGCCTGACCAGAGTGCACGCGCTTCTCCGGACGGACGAGTGCGGCGTCGTCGTCGTCATGCGCCCCGAACGTCTCGTCGCGAAGGAGACACATCGATTGATCGGAGAGATGCGGAAGAGAGAGATCCCCATTCAGGGTGTAATCGCGAACTACGTGACGCCGGATTCCGAGTGTCCGTGTGACCAGCTACGGCGCCAATTCCAGATGGAGATCCTGAGCTCGTTCGACGAGCTTGCGGTCATCGTCGAACAACAGGCCGGACCCGTGACGAGCCTTGCCGAGCTCGAGACTCTCATTCCCCTCACTCGGCGCCAAAGGGCTTCCTGATTTTCGTTGCAACGACCCTCTCGTCGCGGAGCGTTTCGACGCCGCAACGCTTGCGCTGAGCGGCGAGCCTGGGTCGGTCATCAGCGGACAGGGGACGTTTTCAGTTCTGGATTGCTGCTGTGTCCCGCGACAATTCGTTGTGAGATACTGGAACTGGATCATCACGACAGAATGGCACTAGAATCCGGTTCGAGACTCGGCCGGTACGAGGTCCGCGCGCTGCTCGGGGCCGGCGGGATGGGAGAGGTCCACCTGGCATACGACCACGACCTCGAGCGCGAGGTGGCGGTCAAGGTGCTTCAGCCGGGAGACGAGAGCCCGGATCGTGCTCGCCGCTTTCTACAGGAAGCCCGCGCGGCCTCGGCGCTGAACCACCCCAACGTTGCCACCGTTTACGAGATCGGAGTCCATGAGGGCTTGCGGTTCATCGTCATGGAACTCGTTCCGGGCGAGCCTCTGCGGGCCCGGCTCCGTCGCGGCGCGATTTCCCAGGACGATGCTGTTGCGATCGCGATGCAGATCGCCGCGGGGCTCGCCGCCGCCCACGGGGCAGGAATCATTCACCGGGACATCAAGCCGGAAAACATCATGATCCGCCCCGATGGTCTCGCGAAGATTCTCGACTTCGGACTCGCGAAACTGCGTGAGATCCGCGACGACGGCTCGACCGCTCTGAGGACCGGCACGGGCGTCACCATGGGAACCCTCAGTTACATGTCGCCCGAGCAGCTCAGCGGAGATTCGGTGACTCCGGCTGCGGATGTCTTCAGCTTCGGGATACTGCTTTATGAAATGCTCAGCGGCCGGCGACCGTACGAGGGGAACACCCCTTCTGAGATCGCGGCGGCCATTCTGACGAAACATCCGAAGGCACTGACCGTTCCGCAAAAACTCTCCGGGATCGTCATGCGAGCACTGGAGAAGAGCCCCGACGAGCGCTTCTCGAACGCCGGCGAAATGCTGGATGAGTTGCAGAAGCTCACCGGAGCTCCAATCGTCGCGGTCCCGGCTCGTCAGCGATCACGGACGCTGCTCGCCGCCGCCACAGTGGTCCTGGTCGTGATGGGGGCTCTGGCCTGGACGACCGCCCGCTCGATTCGGATTCAGCGCGCGTTGGAATCAATCACGACGGCCGAGCGCCTCCTTCGGGAGCGAGACTACCCCGGCGCCTATGAGACTGCCGCCGCCGCGGTATCCATCCTTCCGATGGAACAGCGGCTCCGCGATGTGATCGAAATGTCGAGTGAAAGCGCGACATTCGAGACCGATCCGCCCGGCGCCTCGGTGTATCTCGAGAGTTTCATTCCCGCCGGCAAGCGATTCGGGGCCGGCACGACGCCGTTTACGATCCCAAACCTGCCGTTGGCGGATTATATCGTCACCTGCGAGAAACCTGGGTATGCGACAGCGAGACTCCCACTCGCGCAGTATCCGATGTTTGGAGACGGCCAAATGGTGCCACCAAGACCAGCCAGGCTTTCCGTAAGACTGTTTCAAACCGAGAAAGTACCCCACGAAATGGTCGCCGTCAGCGGCGGTGAGTACAAGCTCACAGGATCACAGCGCATGAGCGGCGCTCCGGTACAGCTCGAGGACTTTCTCATCGACCGCTTCGAGGTTTCCAACGATGATTTCGAAGCGTTCGTTCGCGACGGAGGTTACCGTCGTCCGGAACTGTGGCAGACGCTTCCTTTCGCGGAAGTCGGTACGAGTTTCCGCGATACGACAAGACTTCCTGGTCCGCGCATGTGGGCCGGTGGCGCGCCGCCCCCCGGCCTCGGGAACCATCCGGTGACCGGTGTCACGTGGCATGAGGCATCGGCTTTCGCGAGATGGAAAGGAAAGCAACTGCCGACGGTCTATCAATGGGAGAAGGCGTCGCGATATCTGTTCAGTTACGGACCAGCAGGAAATTTTCCGTGGGGGCTGCTCAGCCCGGGCGTCGACACGACCGACCGCATGAACTTCAATGGCCGGGGAACGCTGCCGGTCGACAGCATGCGATTTGGAATCTCTCCATATGGGGCTCACCACATGGCCGGCAATGTTTCGGAGTGGATGCGCAACCCGCTTCCCCCTGGATTTGCCGTGCGTGGCGGCAGCTGGAATGACGCTCTCTACTCTTTCGGCAGGACCTCGGCGTTTCCTGCGATGTACGCGAGCACAGAACTCGGCTTTCGCCTCGTGAAGCCGTTAGCAGGCGACGGCCAGGACCAGGGAGAGTTTGCTCTGAGCCCGGCCGGATTCGCTCCGAAGTACCAACCGGTGGACGATGAAGAATTCGAAGAGCTCCGTTCGATTTACGAATACGAGCGGACACCGCTGACGGCCAGGGTGACGGAACGAATCGATCATGCAGACTGGACGCGTGAGCGGGTCGAGTATGAAGTGGATGGACGGACCGTGCCCGCGTACCTTTATCTGCCGAAGAATTTCCCGCGTCCACTGCAGGTGGTGCATTACTCGCCGGCCGGTGACGTGACCAGCGGTTTTAGATCACTGGACAAGAGCGTAGAGGCTTCGCTCGCGCCGGTCATCCGAGGGGGGCGCGCGATCTTTGCGGTAGTGATGACTGGATTCATGGGCAGGCCGCATCAGGAGGGAACCAGGAGGCCTGATAGCCGTTCGGTGCAGTTCGCCGACTACACGGCCCGGGAGGTGAAGGAAATGATGCGCGGTGTGGACTATCTCGAGACCCGCCCGGACATCGATCGTGCCCGAATCTGCTTCTACGCGTTTAGTGCCGGAGCGGGCTCAGGAGTCGTGCTGGCCGGGGTCGAACACCGCTACCGTTCGGTGCTGATAATGGGAAGCGGCATCTGGCCGAGCGAAGTCACCGACATCGCCGCTGCGAACCGCATCCATTTCGCACCGCGTATCAAAGGTCCTATCCTGATGGTGCAGGGTCGCTACGACGAATCCGCCCCTCTCGAAAGTATGGCCAGGCCGCTCTTCAACCTGATGCGCGAGCCGAAACGCCTCGAAATCTACGAGGGCAGTCACATGCCTACACAGGCTGTGCAGATTCCGATCATCAACAAATGGCTTGACGAGACGCTCGGCAAGCTCGACTGAGCCCACATGGGAGTCCCATCCTGAGTCACACGGAAAAGCGCATCTCCCCTGTCGATCGCATTCCGCAAACTCGTCCGCACCGCCCGGTCGTTCGCCTTCCGTTGCTCCCCCCCCGTGTCACCACGACGCAGTTACGGTTTGACTGGAGGAGACTTCCACTCCTCTATCCACGTGCGCTCTCGGGCGCACTGGCAGGGCATTCCAATTCCCTGCCCCCCTGAGTTGCCCGCGCGTCGTCCTTGCGTCAAACTGGCCCTTCATGAGCGACACCGTGTTCTACGTCTACGCCATCGGACGCGCCCTCGACGCCGGAATCCTGTCGGGCCTCGAGAGCGTAGACGGAAGCTCCGGCCTCGGGATCGCTCACTCCGGGGACCTCGACGCGGTCTATTCCGAAGTCCACGCCGAGACGTTTTCCCAGGAGGAGATCGATCGGAGGAGCCAGGATCTCCAGTGGCTCGGCGCGATCGTCTACCGGCATGAGCGTACGGTTGCAGCTCTTGCGGAGGTTTCGACGATCATTCCACTGAGGGCGTTCACGATGTTCAGTTCGCGCGAGGGGGTTGAAGAGTATCTTCGTGAGAACGCCACGGAGCTGGGAGCTCTACTTGAACGCCTCGAAGGAAAAGAGGAGTGGACCTTCAGGATCGAGTTCGAAGCGGAGAAGTGGGAGCAGGCGACAATTCATCGTGTCGAGGTGCTTCGTCAGCTCGCGGAACAGATCTCGCACACTTCCGCCGGCAAGGGCTATCTTCTGAAGAAGAAACTGGAAGAAGAAAAGCGGAAGGCTGCGCGGGAAGCGGAGATCGGCCTCATCACGGAGATCGAGAACGAGATCAGCGCGCGGCTCGGAGTACCGATGATCACCGAGAGCCGGCAGAAAAAAGCAGGATCATTTCCTCAGATCAACCTTCTCCTGGAACGGAAGCAGAGAGCCGATCTCGATTCGCTGCATCAGGAACTGAGCCTCCGTTATCGTGATGAAGGAATCTCACTTGTGAGGACCGGGCCGTGGCCGCCTTACACCTTCACGTCAGGAGCCTCCGATGGATGAGGAACGCGACTTGTCGCTTCTCGAAACACTCGATCATCTGCTCGACCGCGGCGTGGTGATCGCCGGCGAAGCGACGATCTCGATCGCAGGAATCGACCTGGTCTATCTCGGATTGAACGTGGTGCTGGCGAACGTCGACACCCTGAACCGTTCCCGTGATCGCCAGCTCGAAGCACTGAAGAAAGAGCCGCCCGAGGTAGGGGACAACGTGTCATCCTGAGGGCGAGACTGTGTCAAAACGTTAGAGAGTGTCATCCCGAGCAATCAAGCGGCGCGGGGCGCCGGTGAAGGGGAGATGAACCAGCGTGTCATGCTGAGCGAGGCCACGTCATCCTGAGCGAAGCGAAGGATCTCGTTTGCGATGCTCGATCCTCTTCAGGAGATCCTTCCCTGCGCTCAGGATGACACGTTGTTCTTTTTTCACACAGTCTCGGATGACAGATCGAGCGTCCTCGTAACCGTACCGGACATCGCTCCCTGAGGAAGGAATCCAGCACACATGCGCTTCGCGCTCATCGGCGCCCACCTCCGCGAGGAAGACCTCGAAGGGGTTGCCGGAATCGAACCGTTTCCCGTCGGGGGACTTCTGCTCAGCTCCATCCCGTACGATCCTGCGGGGGGTCTGGCGGATCGGCAGGTGATCGCCTCGGCTGCGGGGGTGCGCAGCGCGCTCCTTGCGAAAGAGACATTCGTTGCGATCCGCTACGGAACATCGGTTACGGGCCCCGACGATGCGCTCACCAAGTGCCGGCAGTTCGCCGGGGATTGGAAAGATCTCCTCGAGAAGTACCGCGGAACCGTCGAGATGACTCTCAAGATCGCCGGCTCCGCGGCCCCGCTCCGTCCTGATCGCCACCAGTTCAGCTCCGGACGTGCATATCTCGAGGAGCTGCATCGCTCGAGAAGCTCCAGCTCGATCGACGAGGGATTCCGCGCAGCGGTAGAAAACGAGCTGGGCGGGCAGGCCGTCCGGTGGCGCTGGGTCCGGAGGGACGACGCGGGGCTCGAGCTTGCATTCCTGACCCATCGTGAAAGCACAGCAAAGGCTCGGGAGGCCGGGCTTCGTCTGAAAGAAACCTATCCCGGCGTTCCGTTCCTGCTTTCGGGGCCATGGCCACTGGAGGTTTTCGCAGATGGCAAATGATGACCGGATTCTCGTTTCGAACGACGAGGCAACGCTACGGCGAAGTCTCGAATTCACCGAGAGCATGATCCCGGAGCGGATTGCCGCCGACCCCGAGATCGTGGAGAACGGTCTCGCGCGGCTGGTGCTGTCGATCATCGAGCTCGTTCGAAGACTCCTTGAAAAGCAGGCGCTGAGACGGATGGACGCGGGAAATCTTTCCGAGGAAGAGATCGAGCGGCTGGGCGAAGCGCTGATGAAGCTCGAAGAGAAGATGGAGGAGATGAAGGAAGTATTCGGCCTCTCGGGCGATGAGCTGAATCTGTCACTGGGGCCGGTGAAGACGATCGAGTGATCAGGCAAGGAAGAGGGATGAAGGATGAAGCCTCCCATCCCTCATCCCTCATCCTTCATTCTTTCTCTCAGCGGCATATTTCATGCACGGCAGTGCGCGCGGTCAGAAAAACATTGACGTAATCCGCCTGTTCCCGTAAATGTTCTCGCCCGGAGCATTTTGCGGATGAGAGGACTCGGAGGCTGATTTGGCGAATGACGATCGAGGATTGATGCGCCAGCCGCAGGGGCTTGTCGACATTCTCGACAAAATCCTGGACAAGGGACTCGTCGTCGCCGGTGACATCAAAGTCTCCCTCGCGAATGTCGAGTTGCTGACGATCCAGTTGCGCCTCGTGGTCTGTTCCATCGACAAGGCGGAGCAGATCGGCATCAACTGGTGGCGATGCGACCGGTTCTATTCAGCCGACGCGATGGCTCAGATCAAGAGTCAGGAAGACATCAACGCGCTCAAGGCACGAATCAACACGCTCGAGCAGGAGCTCGCACAGCGAACAGCTCTCCCGGACGGCGGTCCTACGGCCGGTCCGACGAAAGGCAGGTAATGTATGGCAGTTGAACGGGCACCGGGCGGCACAAGTCTCATCGACGTACTCGACCGAATCCTCGACAAGGGAATCGTCATCGACGCGTGGGTTCGAATCTCGCTGGTTGGTATCGACCTGATCACCGTCGAAGCTCGCGTCGTCATCGCTTCGATCGATACCTACCTGAAGTATGCCGAGGCCGTCGGTATCACCTCGGCTGTAGCTCGTCCGCAGATCGGCACCGGCGAGGTACCTTCGGGAACTGTGCCGGGCACAACTCGCAAGACCACGGTCTGATACGAGACAAAAGCTGTGGCGCTCAGTGGCCGGGCACTCTCATGTCCGGCCGCCGGTTCCACCGGACTCATGCGCGCGTCCGTGGCCTCGCAGGATGACGTCAGCCTGCTTCAGCAAGTTCCGGCCAGATCTGTTCGACCGGCCGATCGTCTCCCCGCTCATACGCCTCGTCGATCCGCCTGACGTAATCCTCTACGGAGCTGCTGTAGGTCGAACGAGTCCCGCCTTTCCTCGCAGCTACCATCTCCGCCCCCAGCATTGACTTGACGATGAGCGTCTTCTGCTCGTGAGTCATCTCCGTCCAGCGGTTCGGGCTGACTTCTCCCCTTCCGCAGGAAACTGTCAGAACGACGAGGACAAAAACGAGCGCGGCAACCGCGGAAGAGCGTCGCATCACGGGAAAACCTGGTGCCGCCATCGCTGTGCGATCGGCAGCTGCCGGCCGCTCCCGAAGGCCTTCTCTGAGACGCGGATCGTCGGAGCTGCCTGCCTTCTCTTGAACTCGTTTCCGTCGATCATCCGCAGGATGCGCTCGACCAGCGGACGCTCGAACCCGGCTTCGACGATCTCCTGCACTTCCTTCCACTCCTCGAGGTAGAGTTTCAGAATCGCGTCGAGCACATCGTACGGCGGCAGAGAGTCCTGATCCGTCTGATCTTCCCGCAGCTCGGCGGAGGGGGGTTTGGTGATCGTGTCGATCGGAATGATCTCCCGCTCGCGGTTGATCCACCGCGCGATCTTGTACACCGAAGTCTTATAGACATCGCCAAGTAGCGACAGGCCGCCCGCCATGTCTCCATAGAGAGTGCAGTATCCGACAGCGAGCTCCGATTTGTTGCCCGTGCTCAGAACCATCGCGCAGTGGCGATTTGACCACGCCATCAGCATGTTCCCGCGTATCCGTGCCTGAGCGTTCTCGTTGGTGGTGTCGAACCGCGATTCGCCGAAGAGCTCCTCGAAGGCTGCCTCATACGCAGCGTACATGCCGGAAATCGGAAGCACGTGAAAGTCGATACCCAGATTCGCGGCCAGAATCCTCGAGTCCTCCACGCTTCCGCCGGAAGAAAACGGAGACGGCATCGTGATGCCTGTGACATGCGCCGCGCCGATCGCCTCCACCGCCAGTGCGGCGGTGACTGCGGAGTCGATCCCGCCGGAAAGCCCGATCACGATGTCTTCGAAACCGCACTTGAAAAGGTAGTCGCGCAGCCCCAGCACCAGCGCCCTGGAGATCTCTTCCTCCTCGGACATCGACGCAACGGATTCGCAGGCCGGGCCTTCGAGCGGAACCAGACCGGCATCGATGGCGAACGATGCCCCGCAGTAGACGGTGTTACCACTCCTGTCGATCACGATGCTCGATCCGTCGAACAGGAGCTCGTCGTTCCCGCCGACCTGATTGACGTAAACCAGCGGCACCTGATAGCGGCGGGCAATCTCTGCGAAAAGTTCGTACCGATCTTTACGCTTTCCCAGGTTGTACGGAGATGCGGAGATGTTGATCAGAAGCTCGCATCCATGCGCTGCGAGATCGTCCACCGGATTCTCGCAGTAGAGCTTCATGCCCCCGAGCTGATCGTCATACCAGTAGTCCTCACAGATGCTCACTCCGACCTTCATACCCGCAAGCGTTACGGGATGGACTTCCGTCACGGGCTCGAAGTAGCGCAACTCGTCGAACACGTCATAGGTGGGGAGCAGGCTCTTTCCCTGTTCGAGCAGCACACGTCCGCCCTGCGCGACTACCGCGGCATTGCGAAGCCGTTTTCCACATCGGGTCTCATTGCGGGTTACGCACCCGAAAATCAGAGCGGTCTCATCCGTCGTCATCGCGACGAGCGCGTCGCGAATCCGAAGATTCGCCTCGACAAAAAAGTCGCGATCGAGCAGATCGCGCGGCGGGTAACCGGTCACTGCCAGCTCCGGGACCGCGACCACATCGGCGCCGGCAGCAATGCCATTCTCATAGGCGGCTCGAATGAGCGCGGAATTGTAATCGAGCGCACCTACGATGGGGTTGAGTTGAGCGATATATATCTTCATGCTGAATCGGGGTTGGAGGATCGAGGCTCGAAGGCGGCGTGGGCTCCGTTCATCTGATGTTGGGTAAGATACTCGAAATCTGAGTCTCGAAGTCTCCAGTGACCTTTCTTTTTGAGTGATGCGGCGTCATTCTTGTATGCGACGAGCTGGGAGGCATGATGGCAGAAGACTGGAACAGTTCCGGGGGCGGCGGCCGGCGACGACCTCCGAGCCGCGAGCTGGCGTCACTCCGCGCGCGCTACATCCACCATCGAGACACGTTGTCGAAGCTCTCGTCGGATGCGCCAACAGGTCACATGGCGCAACTCTACGAACGCGTGATTTCGGAGATCGATTCGGCAATTCAGAAGCTCGATGAGCTGGACAAGGGCGAGGGTGGGGCTCTCGCCCTGCCGCTTGCCACGCCCGAGGCACCTTCAAAGCCGCTGCATCCGGCCATGATCGGTGCCGAAGAGAGAATCGAGGAGCGGGAGTGGCAGGCGCAGGGCGCCGATGTCTACAGCCCGTCCGTGCAACGGGATCAGTCGGGCCTCCGGAAGGGAATTCTCGCACTCATCGCGATCGCCGTCATCGCTTTGCTCGCGTTCTTCGCCTGGAGCGTCACGCGAACGGCGGACGATTCTCCCGCTGTCGTGGAGGAAGCCGGCTCCGAGGCTGAACTCACGCCCGAACCAACGCCAGCCGTCGTCGAACAGGCGCTGACCATTTCTCCCGGCTCCTTCGACTTCGGAGTCATCGCGAAGGGGACGCGCAAGGCGGCACGCTTCCAGATCGTCAACAATACCGGATCGGCCCTGCCTGTCGCAGTGTCACGCTCTCAGTGCCGCTGCCTGTGGTTTCAGCATCCACAGATCATTCCGCCCGACTCCACCGCTACGCTTTCGATCACGGTCGATGCAGCTCGGGCAAAGTCCGGCAATCTCGAGGAGATCGTCACGATAAGTTCGAAGAACGACTCATCCATCACGGCTGATGTGGACGTGATCGCGTCGATTCAGTGATCGGCGAGCCGGTAGCATCCGCACAGCGGCCTTTCCGGGCCTTCCAGCTTCGGACCGTCGTCGTCCCCGCCGATACGTTACAACGCGACCGAGTCGGGCTCGACCGGCTTGATGACGGCGGTCGTGACCTGAGGCGCAGGCACCCGACTTTTCTGTCCCGTCTGCACGAGCGCGACCCCGGAAAAAATGATCGCCATCGCCAGAAAGGCGTTCCATCCGAGCGGCTCACTCAGGACGAGCCACCCGAGGAACACCGCCACGAGCGGATTGATGTAGGCATAAAGCGAAGTCGTCGAGGTCTTCAGCTTCGACAACGCATATACATAGGCTCCATACGCGAGAACCGACCCGAAGATCAGCAGGTAGAGATAGGCGATCAACGAGCGGGTGCTGAAGTAGAACTGCGAGCTCTCCCCCAGGGCGAAGCCGATCGCAGTGACCAGCACGCCCCCCAGCATCATCTGCAGCGCCGCTGAAACGATGGGCGAGAGATCTCTCGAGAGGTGATACTTCGAGCGTATCGATCCGAGGTTCCATGCGATCGAGCCCAGCTGCAGCGCGATGACTCCGAGCAGAAGTTTCGTATTGAGATCGCCGATCTCGAGCTCCGGCGCAACGAGCACTCCCACGCCGCCGAACCCGATCAGCATGCCGAGGCCCTTGCGAACATTGACCCGCTCGCCGGTCTTCCGGAACGTTTCCAGCGTCGACATCCAGAGGGGCGAGGTCGCCACGAGGAGAGCCGCGAACCCGCTGCTCATATGGTGCTCGGCCCAGACGACTGCGATATTGCCGACACCGACCATGAGCGCTCCTATGATCGCCAGGTTGACCCAGTCGCTCTTTCGGGACGGCAGCTTCTGTCCCCGCCATAGCGCGAGGATGAGCAGAATCGCTCCGCCGATCGTGAATCGCGATCCGGCAAAGAGAAAAGTCGGCAGCGTCTCGATCGCAATTGCAATTCCGAGGTATGTCGTGCCCCAGACGAAGCAGACGATGCCGAAGGCGATGTACGCCAGAACCATGTCGCGCTTCATTCGATCTCCGCACCGAAGGTCGTGATGCCGCCGACCTTTTCGCAATGCGTTGCCATGACGATCGTCGTACGCGTCGTCATCGAAAGCGGGGGACTGCCGAGGTCGGAAACGATCCGGTTGAGGGAAGCGATCGAGTCCGTGCGCACCTTGAAAAGGTAACAGTCGTCGCCGGCGACTGAATGCGCCTCGACGATCTCGTCGCGTTCCATGAATGCCTTGGCCGCTGCGCGTGCCTTCTGATCCATCGTGCCGGTGTAACGAGCAGAAACGAACGCAACGACGCTCCAGCCGAGCGCCTCGGGTGCCACCACTGCCGTAGTGCCCCGGATCACGCCCGAGCGCTCGAGCTTATCCATCCGATCGGAGACAGCCGGGCGCGAGAGGTTGATCTGCTCGGCAATCTGCGAGGCGGGAATTCGGGCATCCTTCAGGAGAAACTGCAGGATGGCGAGGTCGAGATCGTCCAGATCGTCAGCCATACCCGCAGTATAGCATCGTTCCGTAGGAAACTATTCCAGCTTTCCTACGAAACGACGGCCCGGCTACCGGCAGGCGAGCGAAGCGAAGGGGGGTTGCTCCTGCTGCCGTTTCCTGAGCGATCGGGGATAGCGGTACTCCTCCCGCAACGTGGTCGCGCGGACGAGATCCCGGCGGAGGTACTCGAGCTTGGTTGCTTTCTCAGGATCGCTGACCAGGCTTCGGAGTGCGCGCCTCGAGAAAATGATCGAGACGAGCTTCCAGCCAGGACGCCTGGCGACTGCGAAGGAGATGGTCTCTCCATCGGTCGAGACGCTCTCTTCGATGCGTCTGCCGAGAAGGAAACGGACCACTTCCTTTGCAAGGGACACGTCTTCGGATTTTCTGTTCGATGGGGCCTTCATGATTGCGCCTTTCAATGTTGTCTCACAAGCATCAGACGCAGCCCGGAGGAAAATGTTTCATTTGCGGCTGACAACAAAATGTAAAGATGCGGCATGCTTCGTACCGATTTCAACTATCACCTGCCCCCGGAGCTCATCGCTCAGGAGCCACGTCCGCGCGGAGAGTCGCTCATGATGGTCGTCGAAAGAGGGGGCGACGCAGAGGTCCCGTCGCATCGCGTGATCAGCGAATTTCCTTCACTACTGGAACCAGGCGACATCGTTGTCCTCAACGACACCCGCGTGTTTCCCGCGCGCCTCTTCGCGCGGACTCGCGGAAATCAGACAAGGAGAACCGAAGTTCTGCTGACGCGGAAAATCGGGGCGTCGAAATGGGAGAGCTGGTGCAGGCCGGCGAAGCGCCTGAAGGTGGGAGACACGCTCGAGTTCTCCGACACGCTCTCAGCGAGCGTCGAACATAAGCAGGACGAGGGAACGGTCGTCATCGACATGAACGTCCAGGGCGAAGCGGAGCTCTGGCGGGAGATCGAGGCGGCGGGGCTTCCTCCCCTGCCGCCCTACATCCGGCGCGAGGTTCCGCACCCCGGCGACCGCGAGCGCTATCAGACGATCTACGCTTCGCGCACAGGCGCCATCGCCGCGCCGACGGCGGGCCTGCATTTCACTCACGAGATTCTCGACGCGATTCGCGCGCGCGGCGCCCAGATAGTCACGCTGACCCTCCACGTGGGCCTCGGAACTTTCAAGCCGGTCAAAGCAGACGACGTCCGCGATCACCGGATGGAGTCGGAGTGGTATGAAATTTCCGAGGAGGCTTCCACGGCGATCAATGAAGCGAAGCGCGAGGGACGCCGGATCATTGCAGTGGGTACCACGACGGTTCGCGCGCTCGAGAGCGCAGCCCGCCAGGCGCACGGGATCATTACACCGGGCGCTCGCGACACGTCGATCTTCATCACACCGGGGTTCGAGTTTCAGGTCGTCGATTCGTTGCTGACCAACTTTCACCTTCCGGAGTCGACTCTGCTGATGCTCGTGTCGGCATTTGCAGGAGTCGAGACGATACGAAGCGCCTATCGCACTGCCATCGAGGAACAGTATCTTTTCTACAGCTACGGTGATTGCATGTTCATCACGTAGAGATAGGTGCGTCGTATCCCCATTCGTCATTCGTCATTCGTCATTCCCCATTCGTCATTCGTCATTCGTCATTCGTCATTCGTCATTCGTCATTCGTCATTCGTCATTCGTCATTCGTCATTCATAATGTCGCTCCATGGCAACTCTTCCCTGGCGCGCGCGCGTCATCACTTGCAGCGATGCGGCCTCGGCCGGGCAACGGGAGGACCGTTCCGGGCCGGCGACCCGTGACATGCTGATCCGGCACGGCTACACGGTGGACGAAGTCCAGATCGTTCCCGACTCCGTCGAGCAGATCGGCGGGGCCATCGTCACCGCCGTCGACCGCGACCGCATCGATCTCGTCGTCACCACGGGAGGCACTGGAATCGCCCCCCGCGATGTCACGCCGGAAGCGACCGACATGGTCACGCAGCGGAAGATCCCGGGGTTCGGAGAACTGATGCGCATCTCGTCGCTGGAAAAGACTCCCATGGCCGCGCTGTCGCGCGCGCAGGCTGCCGTCCGGGGAGCGGCACTCGTTGTGAATCTCCCGGGCAGCGTCGCCGGGGCCACGGAAAATCTGGCTGCCATCCTGCATCTGCTCCCGCACGCGCTCGACCTGCTCTCCGGAGCCAGGGTAGAGGATCACCCGACGGGAAAGGATTGACATTCATGGCCGTACACCCAGGACTCGAAGTACTGCTCGACGACCCCAAGCCCATCCTCGGAAAGCGCATCGGACTGGTGACACACCAGAGCGCCGTCACGCGGGATTTCCGCCACGCAGTGCGGCTGCTTCACGCCGGCCGCGGATGGAAGCTCACGGCGCTGTTCGGACCCGAGCATGGAATCTGGGGTGAAGCGCAGGACATGGCGCACGTCGAACACTCCTATGATCCTCTGACGGGACTCGAGGTGCATTCGCTCTACGGCAAGAGCAAGGAGGATCTCTCGCCCTCGCAGGATATTCTCCGCACACTCGATGCCCTGGTCATCGACATGCAGGACATCGGCTCCCGCTACTACACCTTCATCTATACCATGGCGCTTTGCATGCGAGCGGCTGCAGGAGTCGGCGTGAAGGTCATCGTGCTCGACCGCCCCAATCCGATTGACGGCATTCATCTGGAGGGCAACATCCGCGAGGAGAGGTACTCGAGCTTCGTCGGTATGTTCCCTCTGCCTAACCGCCACGGCATGACTGCCGGTGAGCTGGCGCGTTACTTCAACGCGTCGTTCAACCTCAACTGCGATCTGACGATCATTCCGATGCGCGGCTGGCGCCGATCGATGTGGTGGGGTGATACCGACCTTCCCTGGGTCATCCCCTCACCAAACATGCCGACCGTTTACACGGCTACCGTATATCCCGGAATGTGCCTGATCGAAGGCACGAACCTGAGCGAAGGCCGCGGCACGACACATCCGTTCGAGTTTTTTGGTGCACCCTGGCTCGAGCCGTTCAGACTGGCCGAGGAGCTCAACCGGATCTATCTGCCGGGAATCACGTTCCGCCCACACTACTTCCAGCCGACGTTTCACAAGCATGCCGGCGAGGTGTGCGGAGGCGTCGAACTGCACGTCACCGACCGCCGGATCTTCGAGCCCTACCGAACAGGCCTGTGGTGCATCAAAGTCGCGCGCGACATGAACCCGGAGAAGTTCGACTGGAGACGCGAGCCTTACGAGTTCGTCTCCGACCGCCTTGCCATCGATCTCTTAGCCGGCAGCGACCAGTACAGACAGATCATCGAGGAAGGTGAGAATCCCGATTCCTGGACCCGGCAATGGGAGGAGCCGCTGCGCGAGTTCGCCAGATCGAGAGAACAATTCCTGATGTACTCGGAGTGAGGAAGCAAAGATGAAAGATGAAAGATGAAGCCCCGCCCAGCCGCGGGAGGGTGGGATTCATCTTTCATCTTTCATCTTTCATCTTTCCCATGAACGTCCTTTACGAAGACTCCGCCCTCATCTTCGTCGACAAGCCGGGCGACATCGTCGTGCAGCGTGGCTACGACGCCGACGAACCGGTGCTCCTGGAAGATGTGTCGCGATACCTCGCGGACAAAGGCGAGACAGCGTTTCTCATGCAGCGTCTCGACCGCGGCACCAGCGGCGTTATTTTCTTTTCCAAGCTCTCGAAGATCAACGCGAACCTCACACGCCAGTTCGAACGCAGGCAGATCCGGAAGATCTATCTCGCGATCTGCGAAGGATCGGTCCGGCGACAGCTGGTCGACGCACCCCTGGCACGCATCGGCCCGATCTCGTTCGGCGTGAGAAGTGAGGGAAAGAGGTCCATCACTGCCATCGAGCCACTTGCCGAGGGTAGGGACGCAACGCTCGTACGCGTAACGCTTCTGACGGGCCGGACTCACCAGATCAGGTCTCATTGCGCTGCAATCGGTCACCCACTGGTCGGAGACTGGCTCTACGGCCAGCGCAACGCTTCAAGACCGATGCTCCATGCATCCTCGCTCTCAATGCGCCACCCGCTCACCGGTGAGCCTATGACCATCAACTCGCCATTACCGGCAGACTTCTTGAAGGAGTTGGGGCAGCGAGATTTCGTTCCCGGGGAGGAGGGCTCGAAGGCTGTCAGCATCTGAGGACATCCTGCTCCCCGCAGAGGTCATAACATGAAGCTAAGTTACTCAGCAGTCGAATCTTAGTAAACAGGCGTAGAATAAAAGGACCAGGGGACAGGTTCTATCCGGTATACACAATGGAGACTATCAAAATGAAACTCTGGAGAAGCGCTGCATTCATCATCCTGTTGTTCGTTCCGGTTGTCGCTTCGGCGCAGTACCGGGACCTCGACTCCGCGATGAGCAATCTTGCGCGCGGCTTCGAGCGAGGTCAGACACAGAACATCATCGAAGGAATCTCGACGGGCGACAAGATCAACCTGGAGTTTCCTGGTCTGGTCACAGAATCGGGCTTCTTCGGCCGCGATCAGGCGTCCTATCTCCTCGACGAGCTATTCAATAAGACCAAGCCGACCGGCTTCGAGCGGCGCACCGCGCGGGGAGGAAGCTCCTCCGGCGCGTACAACATCAAGGCGTCCTGGACTGTGTCCCAGGGTGAGCGCGATCTTTACATCACCCTCAAGGAACAGGATGGCCGCTGGCTCATCGTATCGATCCGTTCCGCGGGGCGGTAAGCGTCGAGCAAACGAACAAGTCATCGGAAAGGCGCACGCAAGTGCGCCTTTCTTTTGATCGGCATCACTCCCGTCCGGCAGAGACGAACCTTGACTTTCAGGAGACGCTCGGCACATGCAGGTTGAACCTCCGGTCCGCGTACGAGACGGCTTCGAACTGACGCGGATCGACCTGATAGTCGCGGCTCTCGTGCTGGCATCCATTGGCCTTGCGAGCCTCAGCGATGACGGCAACCTCACCCTCCTTATCGGCTCGGTCCTGTGCGCCACAGCCGCGGCGGCAGCCGCGCGGGTCCGCTGGCTGAAGATCGTCACTCTCATAGTACTCGCGGCGGCCGCGACACTCGCGGCGGGGGAGATGTTTGCGCGCTGGAGCGAGGACGGTCCCAGGCGCTCGTCGGAACGTGAGTTCAGACTGGCCCTCCGGGACATTCGAAGCGAAATCGCCGCGATCCGGGAAAGTCTCAATGCATCCAACGAGGCAATCGCCTCCGAAATCGAAGCTTCGACCGGCAGTTTCACGCGAGAGCAACTCTTCCGGATTCTCGAACGGCATACGGAAGGAGCCAGAGGATCGGAACTGGTTGCAGCGAATGGCAGCCCGCTCGCCTGGTGGGGTGTGAGCGCGCCGGGCCGGACGAACTCGATGTACCAGTTCGACGTCACGAATCTCTATGTCGTGCAGCACCGCACGGTGAACCTTGGATCCATGCCGGTACTACTGCGCCAGTTCCAACGGATCCCGAATCTGGCCGCCGATGAGCAGGTGCCGATCAGCGGACGCGATCGATCGGCAAGCCGGTTCCATGCCGGGACTCTCGAGCTCTCGGACCGGGCGAGACGATTTCTGATCGACAGACAGCCAGACTCGGTACTGTTCGCCGACATCCGGGTTCGAGAGCCTTCGGCCATCGCGGAGTTGATCAGATCGCGGACATCGTCCGCTGCGTCGCTTCTGACAGCGCTGACTCTCCTCGGGCTTCTGGTTGCAGTCGCCCGCCGCCGCACGACCCGTTCGTCGATTCGCGAAAGGGAGAGGCTCTCGGTCCCCGAGGTCCTGGTGATCTCAGGCCTGGCCCTTCTGGCTCGCATCGCACTCCTGGGCATCGCGGTCCAGGAGCCGGTGTCCGTCTTCGGATACTCCGTCTATGCATCCAGACTCGTAGGTCCGTTCTCACGGTCCCCAGTCGATCTGCTTCTCAGCGCCGCAACGCTGCTGGTGATCCTCTTCGCGATGTCGCGACTCGAGGACGGGCGACGCCCATGGATCCGGCCTTTGCTGCTCGGCGCTCTGATTCCAGCGGGTGCATGGCTCTACGCCAGCTCGATCGAAAACCTGGTGAATAATTCGCGCCTGCTTCCGATACCGGATCACATTCTCCCGGTCTCGGCGGCGCAGACGATGCTTCTGGCGGCCGCGATCTTCCTCGCGATGAGCTTTCTGCAACTGACCAAGCATGACGCCCGCCTGGGCAGCGCCTGGCCGGGACTTGCGGCAGCGATTCTCGGAGGCGCCGTCGTGATCGTCACCGAACGCGAGCTGGTGGGACAGCGCGTGCTGGCAATCGTGCTCACCGTCCTGGTTCTCTCATTCCTTCAGCACACATTCGTGAGGAGAAGGACATCCAGAATACTGTTACGTGCGCTGCTTGCGGTGGCTCTGCTCTATCCACCTGTATTTCTGTTCGGACAGGCGAGCGCTCAGAGGTTCATCGCGGATACGTACGCGCCCCTGATAGTCGGAGACAGCGGGCAGCTCCGGACGATGATCGAGGATACGCTCCGCAACGAGTTCGGAACCGTCGAGCTCGACTCGCTTCTTCCCGCACAGCCGTCAGTCATGGTGCTGGACGATCTCGCGTATGCGCTCTGGCTGCGCTCCGCGCTCTCGAACTGGCAGGTGCCGTCGGTGATTTCCGTCAGGGACAACGAGGGCAATCGGATCAGCCGGTTCGGCGTTGGGCTTCCGCAGTTCACGGAAGTCGAAGCGGAGGAAGAGGAAGAAGAAGAGACTCTGCAGGTGGGTACTCTCACGCGCGAGTTGCTGCACTACGACTTCACGCTCAACGTCGCGGAAGAAACGATCGGGCGGGGCAGCGTGCACATTCTGAATCCCAGCGATCCCGGCGCAACCTCGTTCGCCGACGTCTATCGTGATTTCTTCGACCTCGACAACGAGAGCCCCGAGGCGCAGCCGCTGACTCAGGTCGTGGCGTTCGACTCGGAAGGAAACGTTCACGGCTCTGCCGCGCTGCGGCTCCCGCGAAGCAGCAACTGGTACATGCGCGCTCTCGCTCCAGGAGAGGGAATGTGGACCGAGGCATCGGGCGACGGCAGGTCGACGGCCTACATCCGGCGCACCAGTGACGCTCTGTACGCCTTTCCGATGAGGATTCCGACGCCCGCACAACACTTGCGCAAGATCGGTGGGATTACGATCTGGGTACTCGCTTTCGCCGGCATAGTACTGATCTTCCGGGCGCTGCCATGGCTCATCGCACTGCTGAAGCGTTCGCCCGCCCGCATCGGCTTTCGCGCGCGCACTTCCCTCTATCTCGCGGCGGTCGTCATCCTTCCGCTGCTGATTTTCGTCATCTTCATCCGCGCGTATCTTGCCGACCGGCTGGAGGCCGAATACATCGATCGTGGGCGCACTGCGCTCAACACAGCCCAGCGCGTGATCGAGGACTACCTCGCTTCCACCTCTGACGCCGGTCCGGAGGAAGTGCTCAACGACGCGATCCTCACCTGGCTCGCCCGGGCGATCGGTCATGATCTTCACCTCTATCGCGACGATGAAGTGATCGCTTCCAGCCGGCGCGACCTGTTCACGGCGCGAATCGAATCGCCCCGTCTTCCGGGTGAGATCTACTCGTCGATAGTTTTGCAGGGAGCGCAGCTCGTGCGTGCCGAGCATGAGAGCGGGTCGACGCGCTTCATCGAAATTTACAGTCCCATCAACCTCGAGCGAGGCGCAAGCTACACTCTCGCTCTGCCGTTCATCGTCCAGGCGCGTCAGATCGAGGCGCAGGTTGAGGACCTTGCAACGACGATCTACCTGCTGCTCGTGTTCGTCCTTTTTGCGGCGCTCGTCGTCGCATACCGGACCGCGCGAACTGTGACGAGGCCCGTGCATGCCCTGATAGGAAGCGCGCGCGCC
This sequence comes from Thermoanaerobaculia bacterium, assembly GCA_041748075.1. Lineage (GTDB taxonomy): Bacteria > Acidobacteriota > Thermoanaerobaculia > Gp7-AA8 > Gp7-AA8 > JBGSYJ01. Next base: position 22,906 of record JBGTDX010000009.1, on the reverse strand, counting down.
GTCGCCTCCGGAAACTTTGATCAGCAGCTCACCGTCCCGAGCGACCCGGACCTCGGCCTTCTCGTCTCGACCTTTCGCGACATGGCGCAGTCGATCCGGCAGCAACAGGACGATCTTCGCCATGAACGAGACCGCCTTCAGACGCTCCTCGAGAACATAAATGCGGCGGTCGTCGTCCTCGACGGCTCCATGAAAATCGCTGCTTCAAACCGTGCCGCCCGGGGCCTGTTCCAACTTTCCGATGTGTCGCCAGAAGCCGTTCAGTTCGATCCCTCCTTTCCGGAAGTGAGAACCTTTCTGCGAAATCGGAATCCAGGCCGGATCGACTCAGGCGAGCTCGAGTTGATCGTCGACAACTCTCCCAGAACCTTCCGACTGTCCCTCGTGCCGCTTCCGGACAGCGACGAGGAAATGCTGATCGCAGAGGACGTGACGGAGATTCTCCGTTCGAATCGACTCGAGGCGTGGGCCGACATGGCTCGTCAGGTTGCACACGAGATCAAAAACCCACTCACGCCGATCCAGCTCACCGCCGAGCATCTCCGCACACTTGCCGAGAGGAGAGATGCAGGCCTCGCCAAAGCGGTTCATGGGGGAGTGGAAAATATTCTCCGGCAGGTCAGTACGCTCAAGGAGACCTCACGCGAGTTCAGCGATTACGCGTCGATCCGGAATCTCAAGATCGAAGAGTTCGACCTGCAGGCAACGCTCCATGATCTCGCGGAGGGCTACTGCGACACGGCCGAGCGGGATATCACCTTCGAGGTCCGGGTTCGAGACGAGACGCCCACTGCATACCCGGGCGACCGGAGATTGATCCGTGGTGCGATCGCAAATCTGATCGAGAATGCCCTGCACGCGGCGGGGCCGGGTGGAGCCGTACGGCTGGAGAGTGGTGTCCGTTCCAGTCGTCTGTTCATCGAAGTGCGCGACAGTGGAGCGGGAGTACCACCCGACGTACTCACCCGCATCTTCGATCCCTACTTTTCAACCAAGTCCTCGGGCACGGGACTCGGTCTGGCCATCGCACGCAAGTCGATCGAGGACCATGGTGGAACCATCACCGCCCGCAACGACGAACATGGTTTCGCGATCTGCGCCGAGCTTCCGCTCCGCAGGGGCTGAGTCAGCGCAGGCGGAAGCTCGGAAGAAATTACAGGCGGCGCGACTTCTATAATTACCCACTCTCATGAAAAATCGATCGCGCTCTCTGTACCGGAACGTCCCGCTCGTCCTGCTGATGCTGGTAGCGAGTCCTGTCCTGCACGGCCTGGCTCTCAAGGAAGACACCCGCGCTTTGCTCCGCCAGACGATTCTTACAGCGATCAACAACGACCGTACAGTTCACGGGCTGCCCCCGGTTCAACTCGATCCCCATGCCTCGGAGATGGCGGATCGATTCTGCAGAACACAAATCTCGGAGCGCACTACAGGTCACTTCACGACCGATGGAAAGCCACCCTACATGCGCTACTCACTCGCGGGCGGCAGTGACGGTCTGAGCCAGAACGCCGCCGCCTGGTCGGCGAACTATGCGTTCACCGAGGATGTGCTTGTCGATCTGGTTCGCGAATCGCAGCGGGAGATGATGGCCGAGGTTCCACCGCATGATGGCCACCGGCGGGCCATCCTCGATCCCTATGCGACCCACGTCGGGATCGGAGTCGCGTGGGAGGATGGTGAGCTCCGGCTGACGCAGGACTTCATCCGGAGATATGTCGAGTGGAAGCGCCCGCTCCCACGCTCGACCACCATCGACAAGCGTCCGCTCGCGACAGGCAAGCCGCGTCCGGGTTACGACGTCAAAGCGATAAGCGTTCATTACGAGCCGCAGCCGATGGCAATGCCGCCGGCTCTGGTCAACCGGATCGACAGTTACGCGCTGCCATCCCGGAGGCAAGACTACAGGCCCCGCCTGATCAATCTCCACTCGCATCCGCCGGGTGAAGTGTGCAGAGATACCGTGACGTATGCAGATGGAAGCCGGGGCGACTTCACCGTCGAGCGAGACGGCTCGTTCTCCTTTGCGATTCCGCTCGAGGACGGGCTGGGGGTCTACACGGTTGTCGTCTGGGTCCAGCCCAAGGGCTCCGACGAGATCATTTCTGCAAGCAATGTCTCGATGGAGGTGGGGCCCGCGCGCAGTTCGCGTGCGCGGTGAGTTGAGTTCTGAGTTCTGAGTTCTGAGTTCTGAGTTCCCACCCACCCGGGGTGCAACTCACAACCGAGGGGGGGGCGGGAACTCACAACTCACAACTCAGAACTCACAACCGGGCGGGCGTGCGGACCCGGGCGGGCGGAACCGGGCGGGCGGGTTACCCCGTAGCTTCCATCCTGCGCGAACGTACGGCCTGGATCTCCACGAACTCATGGAGTGGTTCCCTCCGGTCGGCAGTCATCGGAAGAAACGAGATCGCCGAACGGAAGACATACTCGGGCCCTCGCCGTCCGCGGCGCACCTGCACGATCGATCGAAGAATCTGGCAGGGGATGTAGATCCCGCCGTAGCTGGGAAAGACGAGCGTACAGGTTCGTCCCGAGCGGATGGGAGAACGGTGAACGATCGCTGCCCCCTCGAGACTGAGGTCGATCAACTCACCATCCACCTCGGAGAGTTGCACGGGAATCGATTGGGTGGGATATCGCTCCAGCTTGCGCCGGTCCTTGGACATTTCGAACTCGCAGACGTTCCACAGCTGCATTTCACACCTCCCCTGAACGTTGGGAGAATTATAGCTGGAGTGGAGTGGAAGTGAAGGAGAAAGTGGCCAATGCCTCTGCGTCGTCCACAGGCGCGGAATGAACTCTTTCATTGAGGCTGGCGCTACCCACCGGTGTCATCCTGAGCGAAGCGAAGGATCCCCGGGAAACCTGCCGTATCGCCTCGAGGAGGGGGATCCCTTCGCTTCGCTCAGGATGACACCTCGACACACTGTCGAGAGGGGTCGACTAAAGGTTCTCTCCGGCCCTCACCTTCCGGTACTCCACGACGGACACCACCGTGTAAAAAACCGGATACAGAAGCGAGCCCCACAGCAGCCAGGCCGGGGTTACGGGGTACGTCCGTAACATGGCGAGCGCCATGGCGAGCCACACGAAAGCGCCGAACAGAATGAGCGGCTTCCACCTGGGAGGCGCGAGGTTGGGATAGATGAATCCGATCGGCAGAACAGTAAGAACCGACAGGACGATCAGGATGACTACGTTCGGCCAGACACCGAACTCGTACGCGAAGATCCCGAGGTAAAGAGCGACGATGTTCCAGTAGGACGGAAAGCCGAGAAAAAAGCCTCCCCTTTCGTCCTTCGCCCCCACATTTGCGAAACCGAACAGGCTCGCAATGAGCGGAGGCGCAATGAACAGAAGCGCCGGCTGAGGAACCCATTCCATTTTCACGACGAGCAGCAAGGGCAGGAAGGTGAACGTCAGGTAGTCGACGATGTCGTCGATCTTCCGGCCGTCGATCTCCGGCGCGAACTTCTTCACGTCGAAACGACGGGCGAGAGGGCCGTCGGTCGCATCGACGAGAACGGCGACTGCAAGCCAGAAAAACACGATCCGCGGATCGGTCACATCCGATGCGATCTCCAGAGCGGCCAGCAGGGCAAAGACGACTCCCGAAGCGGTGTACGCGTGCACGGCCCAGGCTCTGACTCGCGCCGATGAGGGCCCCATCTGCACGTCACTCATCCTTCGGCCGGTCGTTCCCGGTTGCCGCAGCCTCGGCCTGTTTTTCGAGCTTCTCTTCGGCTTCCTCTTCGTCTCCGGGTTCCTTCTCCGTCTCCGGTTGCTCCGCCGCCGCCCGCGGATCGTAGAGAAGCTCAATGAAGATCGGAAAATGATCCGAACCGATCGCCGGCAGGCGCTGAAGATCGATCAGCTTGAATTCATTCGAATGAAACACATGATCGACTGGGTAACGGAACAGCCGGCTCTTTGCGCTGAAGCTATTGTAGAAGCCTCGGCCTTGACGTGGATCCAGAAGACCGCTGAGGCGCAGAAACAGCTCGCTGGTCGGAGACCACGCCACGTCGTTTAGGTCGCCTGCGACAATGGTGGGCCGCGACGGTTGCTCACCAACCTCGCGGCCGACGACGACAAGTTCGGCATCTCTGGGTGCCGAAGGCTGGTCGTTGATTGGCTCTGGTGGACGTGGATGGAGTGCGTAGAAGAATACTTCTTCGCCGCCCGACAGGCGTATTCGGGTATGAACTGATGGAATGTCGTCCTGGATGAGAAATTTCACCTCGGGATCGATGAGTTCGAGACGGGAAAAGACCGACATCCCGTAGAAGTTGTCCAGGGGGTGCCTGACGCTGAAGGGATAGCGTTCGTCAAGGACGGCGAGCGCATCCGTCCAGCTCTGATCGTTTTCGACCACCAGGATCACGTCGGGATCCGTTTTCTCCAGCAACGCCAGCAACCGGTGATACTCACGATTGTCCATCAGAACGTTGGAGACCAGAAGCGAGATCCGGTTGCGGCGCCCCGTCGGGCTATCGAGTTCCGCGTCCTGCACCCGTCGGGCAGCGAGCGGGGTGTAAGGAAAGATCCTGTAGGAGTGCCACGCGACTGTCGCGACTCCAGCGAAAATCATCACGATCTCCGAAGTTCTTCCCTCGAAGAAAAACAACGCATAGACGACGTTTGAGGCAAACGAAACCATCGCGACCTGCAATCGAGGAAAGTCCCACAGCCTGAAAAGCCAGTGAGGGCTTCGAACGAAGCTCATGAGTGTTCCTGCCGTCATCAGAACCGACGCAGCGGCCAGAAGAATGCGGAGTGCAATCATGAGAAAGTCAGAGTACATTAGTCCGGGGACCCAAACGATGACCACCAACAGCGCCCAGCAGCTGATCTACCAGGCGGCGTTGCTCCTCGAGGCTGAAGAGTTCGACAAGGCCGTCAGCCTGCTGGAGGACGCAATCGACCTGGCGACGACCGCGGACCGGAAAGTCGAGCTCATTCAGGCTCGAAGCCTCATGGGCGAGATCCTCCTGAATATCGAACGCGAAGGAGATGCCGCCGAGGAGTTCAAGTCGGTGCTCGATCTGAGCGACTCGGATGACGTCGACTCGGATCAGGTCCGCGAAGAGGTTGCCAACGCGCATCACTGGCTCGAAGAGCTCGCTCACCCTGAGAACTGAGCCATACGGCACGTGAGTTGCTGAGGAGCAGGTATTCGCTTGACCAGCACACGGAGGTTGTATGGACCTGCTCACCTGGATCATCGTCGGCCTGATCGCCGGCGTTCTCGCCTCGCTCGTCATGGGCGGTACCGGCTACGGCATCATCGGCGACATCATAATCGGGATCGTCGGCGCGTTCGTCGGCGGATGGCTCTTCAGCCAGCTCGGCGTCAGCACACCGTTCGGAGGGCTTGCGGGAACGATTTTCGTCGCGTTCATAGGCGCGGTCGTCCTGCTTTTCGTACTCCGGCTGATACGAGGGAGCGGCACCCGTCGGGCTTAGCACGTCTGCCGTTTCGGCACCGGATTGCTTCTATGGACTTTTATCGCGGATGTGCGGTTCGACAATCCTGAAGAAGTCGTGCGCTATGCGGGCTCCTGCGAACTCGGCAGGTCCTGCGTCCTCCGCGATCATTCCGATCGCGATTCGTGGCGCATCCGCCGGGGCGAAAGCAAGAACCACCGAGTCAAACCCGCCGGCAGCGTCTCCGGCAGTCCCGGTCTTCATCGCGATCGGCAAACCGGGGACGACTGCTCGCCGTCCGGTGCCACGCTCGCTCTCGACAACGCGCCGCATCGTCTCGACGATGGCGCGAGTCGATTCCGCACTGGCGATTCGTGTGACGGGTAACGGTTCGGCCGCTGGTAACGGCTCGCCCATGATCGAACGGCGCGATCGGAGTATCGTCGGTGTGACCATGCTTCCGCCGTTCGCCAGTGAAGACGCAACCATCGCAATGTGCAGTGCATTCATCGTGTACTGCTCGAGCCCTATCGCAAGATTCGCCAGATCGTAATCACCCGCCGGCATCCCTTTCGTCGTACCCAGAGGAACGGCGAAGAGCCCGAGATCCGCTGACCCGTCGAAACCTGCCGACCGCAGGAAAGCGAGAAGCCTCTCACCTCCCAGTTTCAGCCCGAGGCTACCGAACGCGACATTACAGGAAACCGCCATCGCCTCACCCAAATCGACCAGGGTGCCATGGCGCGCCCAATCGAAGAACTGCCGGCCTTCGATCGCGACCCAGCCCTCGCAGGACATGGGAAAGAGCTCCGACAGAGGCAGGCCCTGCTCTACCGCCACCAGGCCGGTGAGAACTTTGATAACGGAGCCTGGCTCGTTGCTCCCGGAGAACGCGAGATTGGCCCGCGGGCCGGTGCCGCTGTTGTTCGCCACCGCGAGAATCGTGTTGTTCGTCGTATCGATCGCGACGAGCGAGCCCCTGTACGGCCCCAGCGCCTCGAGTGCCGCCCGCTGAATCGTAGAATCGAGCGTCGTCTCGAGCGTCGCATTGGTTCCCAGTTTCCCGATATGACTCTCGATCGTGAGCGCGCCTCCCTCACTGTCGACGAGAAGCGCGTAGTCCTGATTGACTGCAACCAGGTCGTTGTTGGCCATGACCCATGTCGCAATCGTCCTTCCATCCCGATCAATGACCAGAGGAAACGTGCCCTGTCTTCGCTGATCGATCGCCGTGCGGAGAGTTTCGTATTTCTGCGTTTCGACTTTGCCGGAATCAATTGCATTGAAAGTCGTCGTAGCCTCGGGCAGGCGATCCATACCGAGTTGAGCGGCTGCCCGGTAAAGAGCCAGTTCGGAGCTCTCGAACCGCTGCCTGGCGACCGAGTCGAACTGAAGAAACTCGCCATACCGGCCAATCGAAACGAGCCGTCGCGCGACAGTCTCTTTGTTGACCAGCGGCAGAAGGTGCGGCTCATGATTCGCCACCCGCTCGAGACGGGCCACCGCGGCAGGATCGCCCCGCTCGAGCAGAACCGCGGCGAGCAGAGTGTCGTAGTCTGCAGGACGGAGTTTGAGCTTCGACCATCGGTTCAATGACCTGAGGGCCGATTCGTGATCGCCCGCGAGCCAGGCGTCGCGCGCGCCACGAACTGGCTGGCCGATTGCCAGATACATTGCAGCGAGCAGAAACGCCACCCCCCAGAGGGTGATCAGAAGACGTCTGCCGGAGATGGTGCCAGATTCAGTCATCGGGAGTGGGGACCACGCGCGCTTCCACCTGGTCGAAACGCACAATGTGCAAAACATCTGCCGCGCTTCCGTTCTTCAGGGATATCTCGAGAGTGCCCGCGGAGCCGGCAATCACAAAGAGCTCATCCCCCGCATCCGCATAGTTCGCCGCGACTCTCGAGATCCGGTGCGGGCCGATCCGTACCTCGAGGCAACCCTCCTGTCCTGCAAGCGATGCGTCGAGATCGGAGATCGCACTCCCGAATCTGTCGATGGCTACGATCGTCCCTCGCCAGACGTCACCATCGAGATGCGGGCCCGTGTAATCAAGCTTCAATATCTCATCGACCGGAACCGCAGGACCGAGCTCGTCCAGCGCAAATCCACGAGCGAGCGCTGCCGCTACAGGTGCAAAACGATCTCTGCCGTGGAATGTCGAGCTTCCTCCCGTCAGAAAAAGACTCTCGTTCTCGACCGCGCGCACTAGCGCATCGTCTCGGATCACCAGAGACAGAAGTCCGTTGTCGGGAGCCAGGATCGTGTGGCCCTCCTGCCGTACCGCCAGAATCCTGCGATCGGATCCCACGCCGGGATCGACCACGCAGACGAAAATTACAGCCTGCGCCCCACCGCGGAACGAGGGCATGATCGAGCGAAGAAAATACGCGCCTCCGAAGACGTCGAACGGCTCAATCTCATGACTCAGATCGATCACCGGCGCATCGCATCGAGTCACGATCACGCCCTTCATCGCGGCGGCGTATGGATCGTGCGTTCCGAAGTCGCTGAGCAGCGCAATCAGTGTCATGGGTCACGACATCGTATACTTCGCCCCTCGAGAATGAAAACGTTCCCCACGCGTCCTCCGCCGCGAAACCGCCTCCTCATTTTTGCCCGCGTACCTGAGCACGGACGTGTGAAATCACGCCTCGCGCGCGAGCTCGGCGAGGAGCGGACGCTGGAGCTTTATGAGGCGATGCTCGGCGATGTTCTCGAATCGATCGGCACTTCCTCCGGAGATCTCGAGGTCGAGGTGCTCTGGACGGGAAGCGAGCAGGTCTCCGGCACGCTGCTCGAGCACCATTTTGGCGACCGGCCACTGGCCAGACAGGCGGGCGGAACCCTGGGAGACCGGCTCGCGGTCGCCTTCGGCGAACGGATCTTCTTCCACCAGGCCGAGAAAGTGATCGCGATCGGCACGGACGACCCATCCCTGACACGCGACGCCGTCGAGCGGGCGTTCCTTCTGCTCGATGGCTGCGACTGGGTGATCGGTCCGGCTGAAGACGGTGGCTATTACCTGATTGGTTGTCGGGCCGCATCATATGATTCGTCCGTGTTCCGTGACATCGAATGGGGTACCAGCGAGGTGCTCGAGACGACCACCTCGAGAGTCCGCGAAACGGGATCTACGCTGGCCCTACTGCCGCATAGCAGAGATATCGACATTGTCGAGGACCTTCGCACATACTCGGCCGAGTTGAATCCGAAAAGCCGCATCGCAGAAGTACTGCGGGATTGGGGATGGTTTTGATGCACATCGTGACTTCGGATCAGATGGGGAGGATCGACCGGCGGGCAACCGACGAGTACGGAATCCCTTCCCTGCTGCTCATGGAACATGCGGCGATGGCGATTACGGAGACGATTCGTTCACGCTACCCTGACGCAGAAACGGCAGCGATTTTCTGCGGCACGGGAAAGAACGGCGGAGACGGACTTGCCGTCGCGCGTCTGCTGCACAATCGCGGCGTCACCCCGATCGTTCTGATCATTGGCGAGCGGGAACGTTTCTCCGGCGATTCTGCAATCAATCTGGAGATCTGTCGCCGTCTCGGCCTGCCGATGTTCGACGTGACTGGAGGCGAGCTTCTGGACACCGCGCTCGCTCGCGCCTCGGAAACCGATGTCATCGTCGACGCCCTCTTCGGCACGGGGCTCAATCGTCCTGCAGAGGGGATCTTCGGCGACACCATCCGCGGCATGTCGTCATTGCGCCTTCCGATCGTGTCCGTGGACCTTCCCAGCGGCCTCGACGCTTCTTCGCACGAGCTGCTCGATCCTGCCATTCGCGCAGAGGTCACCGTGACCTTTGCCCTTCCCAAAGTTGCACACGTATTCGAGCCGGCATCGTCCTGGAGCGGGGAGATCGTCATCGCAGACATCTCCATACCGCGCCCGGCAGTCGACGCCGAGGGAGTGACCCTGTCTCTGCTCACGGAGGATGAGATCGCCGAGTTGATGCCCGAAAGGGAGGCGAGCTCCCACAAGGGAACGCACGGCCATCTGGGTATCCTCTCCGGCTCGGCCGGAAGGAGCGGAGCAGCGATCCTCGCCTGCCGTGGTGCCGTGCGCGGCGGCGCGGGACTCGTGACTCTCCTCAGCGATCCGGAAACGGCAAAACTCGTGGATGCCGTTTCGATCGAGTCGATGTCGCGCGCGATCGAGCCTGGTTCAGGGCTCGTCGATCAGGTCCTTTCCGCCTTCGAGGGCTTTTCGGCTGGCGTGATTGGTCCCGGACTGCCGGATGACGAAGAAACCTACGCCTCGATCCGGGAGCTCGTCGGAAAGTTGAGACTTCCTCTCGTCCTCGACGCCACAGCCATCAACGCATTCGAGGGAACACCCGCGCTCATCAATCCGGACGAGCATCCTCGAGTGATCACGCCCCATCCCGGAGAGCTCTCACGACTGATGGGGGGGACGACAGCCGAGATCAATCGAAACCGCGTCGAGGCAGCTCGAGCGGCGGCTGCGGCATCCCGCTGCGTCGTCGTGCTCAAAGGCCACCAGACCCTGATCGCCGATCCGGCGGGTCATGTCTCAGTGAATCCCACCGGGAATGCCGGGATGGCATCGGGCGGTATGGGCGACGTGCTCTCGGGCCTCATGGGAGCCTGGCTTGCGCGCGGCGAAGATCCATTCGATGCCGCATGCGCTGCGGTTTACCTTCATGGGCTTGCCGGCGATCTGCTTCGCGAGCGTTCGTCTGACGTCGGACTTGCGGCGATGGATCTCGCGGATTCGCTTCCGGACGCCGTCAGCCGTGTGCGAAAGGCCTGATGCCGAAGCCGCTCGCCTTTCATTGCCGCGACGAAGCGGAGACTGAAGCCGCGGGACGGGCGATTGCGAAAGAGCTTCCCGCCGATTGCGTCGTGCATCTCGCTGGCGATCTCGGTGCAGGAAAAACGTTTCTCGTCCGCGCAATCGCTTCCGCGCTCGGCGCATCACGCGAAGAGATCAGCTCGCCCACGTTTGCTCTTGTTCACGAGTATCCGATCCCCGACCACCATCCGATCATCCACATCGACGGCTACCGGATGTCGGAGAATCCCCGCGAGTGGATGGAGATCGGAATTCCGGAGCTCCTGAGCTCGCCTGGCATCAAGTTCATCGAGTGGCCGAAAGAAGGGTTTGCTGGATTCTCACCGGAAGCGATCGAGATTCGGATCGGTGTGAATGAAGATCAGAGCCGCGAGATCGAAGTGAAACCCTTTCGGATGTAAGCATCGGGGCTTACCCTCGCCCCGCTCGAGCGGGGAGAGGTTCCGCAAGCGAGCAGTCGACTTTGCTCATCCTCCCAGCGCCTTCCTCACGAGTTCGTCCTCCTCTTCGAGCACCGTCCGGAGATCCAGCGTGAATGAATCCGCCTGGATCCGTCCGACGACCGGAACGTCCAGCCGGAGAAATCGTGCAGCGACTTCATTCGCGGCGCCGGCAACCCGGATCCCAACCGAAGCGATACTTTCACTCGGCGTGGTGCCGCCACCCAGAACGCTTCTCGCCTCGATCACCTCGGCGGCAGTTCCCGCAACCAGCGCCTCGGCTCGTGCGCGGAGGGACTCGAGGGACGCTGCGAGCATCTGATAGATCGGAATGCCCTTCTCATGTTGCCCCGCGGCAAAGATCCGGAGCGTTTCGCAGATGACGCCGTAGCTCTCTTTTCCGGCGCGCAATGCACGCATGAGTGGATGGCGACGGCAGCGATCGATGATCTCCCTTCGCCCGAGGATCAGACCGCCCTGTGTGGCACCGATGAGCTTGTCGGTCGAACAGGTCACCACATCCACTCCGGAACCGAGCACCTCACGGATCGACGGCTCGTCGCCGAAGCCGTATTTCTCGAGACTCACCACCCGGCCGCTTCCCTCATCGTAAAGCAGTGGCACTCCGCCACGCGCCAGTTCGACGAGGTCTCCGAGTGCAGGGGATCCGGTGAAACCCGTGATCTCGAAGTTTGAACGGTGGACTCGCAGGATCGCCGCAGTCTCGTCAGAAAGAGCGTTCCTGTAGTCGGCGGCCCTGGTGCGGTTCGTCGTCCCCACTTCACGAAGACGCGCACCACCCTGCTGGATCACATCGGGAACGCGGAACGAGCCCCCGATCTCGACCAGCTCTCCTCGCGATACGATGACTTCCTTTCCGGATGCCAGCGTGGCGAGGAGCAGGAGCGTCGCACCGGCATTGTTGTTCGTAAGGATCGCAGCCTCACAGCCGAACACTTCTCCGGCCAGCACGTCGATATGAGCATGCCTGCTCCCGCGGGTCGCGTTATCGAGGTCGTACTCGAGATTGCTGTACCGCGTCACCAGATCTCCGGCCCGGTTCCAGACTTCCCGGCCGATCGGAGAACGGCCGAGATTTGTGTGAATGATCACGCCCGTACCGTTGATCACCGGCTGGAGCGACGGCGAGAGGCGCTCGCCGATGGCACGTCCTGCAGCTTCGCAGACCGAATCGATCGAAGGATCTCCCGGCCTCTCTGCAGAGCGGAGGGCCTGGAGGTGATCGACAACAGCCTTCTTGAAGCCCTCCCTGCCAAACCGGGCGATCGCATCACGGGCTTCCGGGCTGCTGAGGACGCGGTCGACCGACGGCAGCCGCCGCCGGGGGGATTCCCCCTCGCCGGTCATTTCTCCTGCTCTCTGATCGGGCTTTGCCCGCATGACTGACGCTCCTCCAGGTGCCGGACGCGTGATCTATTCGCCCCACGTGCTTCTCAGGGTATTCTAACGACGGACGCATGACCTTTGACGAACAACTCGACGTACTCGAGGAATTACTCCGAAAACTGAAGATTCAGTACGACCTTTTTTTTCTCGGAGTCCGGAAGATTCCACCGACGTTCGAGCGCGCGAAGCTCGACGCGATGGTCCACGAGATGAGCCGCGTCCGGCTCCGGGACATCTCCACCCGCTTCCGGTTCAACACGATCCTTGGACGCTATAACCAGTTCCGGGAGCTCTGGTCGCGCAGGGGCAGGGAGCGGGACGAGGGCCCGTTGGATTACAGGCGGCGCACAGCCGTGCTCGCTCAGGATACGTCCACGGAATCGAAGCAGGCCGAAGGGCCTTCCGTAACGTCCCGGCCTGCGGAAACGTATGTAAGGGTGACGGAATCCATCCAGGGTGAGGCGCTGAGCGCGCTTCACGCGGAGGTTACCAGGGCGCAGAACGAACTCGGCAAGGGGAATGCACCGACGATCGAGCAGCTTTCCTCAATGGTCTCGCGGCAGGTCGAATCGCTGCGCGGCCGCTACGGGGTCGTCAGCGTGGATTTCCGAGTGGAAACCGTCGACGGGAAGGTCAAGCTCAAAGCAAAGCCGATAAGAGATAAACAACCATGATGAAACGACTAGCCTACGCCGCAGTTCTGATCTCCGTATTCACAGGATGCACCTCGATGGATCGCCTCGTGGACCGGGTCAAGCACGGAAGCAATCCTTACCTCGATGAACCGTTCTATGGCCGTTACATGGACCCGGCAAATCCGACCGACCAGCAGATCATGCTGAGAGTCGATGCGCTCCGTCAGAATCCGGATTCGGCCGTGCTGCACAACGAGCTGGGTTCTCTTCTCCTTCACAGGCGGTTTCCGAAAGACGCCGAACGCGAATTTCAGAGGGCCACGTTCTCGGATCCCAAGTTCTATCCCGCCTGGTACAACCTGGCTCTCGTCCGGCTTTCGCGGAACGATCGGTCCGGCGCTGACCAGGCCCTGAGACGAACTCTCGATCTGAAGCCAGGGCACGCGTCAGCTCATTTTCAGCTCGGCCTCATCGAGGAAAGACGAGGTCGCCGGGAACGGGCAGTCAGCCACTACGCTGAGGCTTTCACGATCGATCGGGCGCTCCTCGACGTTCGCGTCAATCCTCAGATTCTCGATTCCGAACTCATCGATCTGGCGCTGCTCCAGCTCTATCCGACTGCGCACGCTACCGGCAGCATCCGGTTTCAGAACGCTCCGCAGGGGTATGTTCAGCGCCACCTGGAGAGTGGAGCCGACGCCCCCTCCCGTCAGGCCGCGCCTGAGGACATCGTCTCTCCCGCGCCTCCGGTGACGGATCCGGGAACGCAACCGTCCGCGCCCCCTTCGGGGAGCTCTCAGTAGCACGAGTTTCCTGAAGCCTGCTGCAGCAGGGTATTCGAGTGGCGTCGTGGCGAGGCGAGGCGAACGATCCCCTGAAATCCTTGCCGTGTCGCCTGGGACGGGATCCTTCGCCTCGCTCAGAGATGACACGAGTTCCCTCGCCGTTGGAGTTGTTGCCATGGGCTCTGCCCACTTCCCGGATATCCCTCAGTTACAATGCTGCCCCTGTTGAACGAAACCATCACTCCCCTTCCAGCCGCGCGGACCGGACTCCTCGGCTTTTCCGATATTGTGAGGATCAGGAATCGCGTGCTCGCGCTGCGACAGCAGGGTACGCCCGTGCTTCAGCTCGAGGGTGGGGAGCCGTTCGCACCGACGCCGGAGTTCGTCAAAGATGCGATGAAGCGGGCGCTGGACGCGAACCAGACTCGGTATGCCCCCTCTTCAGGAATTCCTCAGCTGCTGGATGCCATCCGCGACAAGCTCGCGGAACGGAACCGGATCGCCGTCTCTCACGAACAGCTGATCGCCGTCGCAGGCGGCATGCACGGTCTGTTCTGTGCGTTTCAGGCGACTCTCGATCCGGGAGACGAGACGATCTTCTTCTCACCCTTCTGGACCCCGATCCGCGACCTGGTGCACTTCTCCGGTGGAGTTCCGGTCTTCGTTCCGTGGTCCGAGCTGCGCGAGGGCAACCTGGCAGAGATGCTTGAGCCGAGAATTACGCCTCGCACCCGGGTCATCTACGTCAATTCGCCGGCGAATCCCACCGGTGACGCGCTCACGGGCGAACAGCTCCGGGCGATCGCGCAGGTCGCGATCGCCCGCAATCTCGTCGTCATCGCCGATGAAGCCTATGAAGACATCATCTACGACGAGCCGCACGTCTCGATCGCTTCTCTTCCTGACATGGCATCGCGAACGATCACTGTCTTCACGCTGAGCAAGAGCTATTCGATGACAGGATGGCGCGTCGGATATGTCGTCGCCGACAACCCGTTCATGGATGTCATCCGGAAGCTCGTCCTCAACTCGGTCAATGGGGTCTCGACTCCCACGCAACACGGAGCCGCGGCCGCCGTCGCAGACCGATCGGACCACCTGCGGCAGATGCTCAGCGAGTACCGGATGAGGAGAGACCTTCTTGTCGACGGCGTTTCCCGGGCAGGGTTCGATGCCGTGGCTCCCGCGGGCGCCTTCTATCTTTTCGTCGACGTCCGGTCCCGTCTGGGCAATGATTCCTGGGCAGCCATGAATCAACTGCTCGAACTCACCGGAATCGCCACGGTGCCTGGCGTGGTCTTCGGCCAGGAAGGCGAGGGACATCTGAGGATGTCCTTTTCCACCCCGATCGAGACCCTCGAGCGGGCCATCGACGCCCTGCAGAAACTTTAGGAGACGCACCCCGCACTAATGTCATCCTGAGCGCAGCAAAGATTTTCCGGGGGAATCGAGCGTCGCAGGATGATCCTAACGCTTCGCTCAGGATGACAAAGTGTCCGTATGTCGCCACAATGGCGGTTCCCTGACAGTTGGCTGGTCAGAAGGACACGCAGTTCAATCCATGCAGTGCCGACGTTTCTGAAAATTCGAGGAGCGACGTTTCGTGGACGACCATCAACCGGAGGCCGAAACCTCCGAAGACGAACTGATCCGGGTACGGCGCGAGAAGCTCGGCCGGATCATCGAAGCGGGATTCTCACCCTACCCGACGCGCGCGGAGACCGACACGACCATCCGCAAGGTGGTCGAGGCCAACTCCGACAGCACCGCGGAGGATCTCGACGCGAACCCGGAGCCCAAAAAGCTCGCCGGCAGGATCATGACGGTCCGCGATCATGGAAAGACCGCGTTCCTCGATCTTGCCGAGAACGGGTCCCGCATCCAGGTCTACTGCCGCAGGGATGCGCTTACGGAATCGGAGTGGACGCTGTATCAGAATGTCGACATCGGCGACTGGATCTCCGTCGAGGGCCCGGTCTTCCGCACGAAAAAAGGCGAGCTCTCGATCAAGGGCGAGAAACTCGGCTTTCTCGCGAAGGCACTGCGCCCGCTTCCGGAGAAATGGCACGGGCTGACCGACGTCGAGCAGCGATATCGCCAGCGCTATCTCGATCTGATCGTCAACGATGACGTGAAGGAAGTCTTCCGCACGCGCGCTCGGATCATCCGTTTCATCCGCTACTGGTTCGACAGCCGCGATTTCGTCGAGGTCGAAACCCCGATGATGCAGCCGATCGCCGGAGGGGCAGCGGCCCGTCCATTCATCACGCACCACAACACGCTGAACATGGAGCTCTTTCTCCGTGTCGCCCCCGAGCTCTACCTGAAGCGCCTGATCGTAGGGGGCCTTTCGCGCGTTTACGAGATCAACCGCAACTTCAGAAACGAAGGCATCTCGACGCAGCACAACCCCGAGTTCACGATGCTCGAGTTCTACCAGTCATACGCCGACTACGCGGAGCTCATGACGCTTACGGAAGAATTGCTTTCCTCGCTCGTGAAGGAAGTGACTGGTGGAACGTCGGTCACATTTCGCGGAGAGACGATCGACTTCGGGGCGCCGTTCCCGCGCTACTCGATGGCGGGAGCGATCGCACACTTTGCGCCCCGCGAAGAGATGAGCATCAGCGAGAGCGACCTGAATAATCGCGACAAGGTCGTGGAGCTGATCAACCGGGCGGTTCGCCGCCATCCCGTCCACGCGGACGGCACCCACCCACCCGAGAACGAAAAACCGCAGCCGATGAATCAGATGAGCCATGGGAAGCTGATCGCTGAGCTGTTCGAGACGATCGCGGAAAAGCACCTGATTCAACCGACGTTCATCACCGACTTTCCCGTCGAGGTCTCGCCGCTGTCGAAGCAGCGGCCAGACGATCCGCGGTTCGTCGAGCGCTTCGAGCTCTACGTCGGCGGTATGGAAGTCGCCAACGCCTTCTCCGAGCTCAACGACCCCGACGAACAGGCACGCCGCTTCATGGATCAGCTCGAACAGCGCGAGCGCGGCGACGACGAAGCACATCAGATGGATGAGGACTACGTGCGCGCCCTGGAATTCGGCATGCCCCCGACCGGCGGCGAGGGAATCGGCATCGACCGGCTCGTGATGATCCTGACCGATTCATCATCGATACGTGACGTGATTCTCTTCCCCCTCATGAGGCCGCGAGGGTGACGCATGAGCCGCTCATTCGAGACCACGGTCGCGTTGCGCTATCTCTGGACGGCCCGCAAGCGCGCGCACACGGCGTTTCTCTCGCTCATCAGCACGCTCGGTCTCGCCGTCGGCGTCGCTACACTGATCATTTCCCTCTCGCTTCTCTCCGGCCTTCAGGGCCAGATCAAGGATCGTCTCATCGCATCGAGTCCTCATCTGCTCATCGAGCCAACGGGGACGAACACGATCGATGACATCGAGAAGGTGAGCAACTTTGCCCAGGCTAGAGGCCTGACCGACGTGCGTCCGATTGTCAGCGGCGTGGCATGGGCTGCAAACGCTGATGCTGGCGGCGGCAGACCGGCAAACATCCGCTCCTATGATCCTGCGAATCCTCCCCCCGCAGAGACTTCCTTCGGACGTGAGTGGGTCGTCGAAGCTGAGCCGGGTCAACCGCAGGTGATGGTCACACGCGACTTCGCCGCTGGCATCGGCCTGACCCTCGGAGAGACGGTCACCATCCTCGCTCCACGAACACGTCTCACACCGTTCGGCCCCGTGCCCGTTACCCGCGAATACGTGATCACCCGCCTCATGCCTGCCTCGCGCGACGAGAGACCCATCGACGTGCTGCTTCCCTTTGCGGAGGCCGCCGACCTCTTCGGAACGGGCGCCCTCCCCACTTCGGTCGAAATCTATGACGGTTCTCTCGAGCGGATCGACGAACACAAGGCGGCTTTCGAAACAGACTTCCCGACTCTCCAGGTGAAAACATGGGAAGACATCAACAGGCCCCTGTTTCTCGCCCTGCGTCTCGAGAAGGTCGTGATGTTCGCCACCATCTCGCTGATCATCTTCGTGGCTGCGCTGAATCTGATCTCGTCGCTCTCGATGCTGATCGTCGAAAAGCGTCCTCAGGTTGGCGTGCTCCGCACCCTCGGCGCTTCCGAGCGCTCCATCCTCCGAATCTTTCTCGGTGTCGGCCTGCTCATCGGCGTCTTCGGCACGATCGGCGGCAACATCATCGGTCTGGGCGTCGCCTGGGCAGCAAATCGCTATGAGCTGGTGCCCTTACCGGGCGAGGTCTACTACGTGAGCCACATCCCCTTCATGATCGACCCCGCGGACGTGATCGGCGTCAACGCGATCGCTCTCGTGCTGAGCGTACTCGCCACCTGGTATCCGGCGCGCATCGCCTCGCGTCTCGATCCGGTCGTGGCGATCCGGGACGAATAGGCCCCCTCACATCCGGTTGTGAGTTCTGAGTTCTGAGTTGAGGTTCCCCTGTCCCCGCCGCAGCGGGGACAGGGGCAAGGGGAGAGGGGTCGTGCAGGCAACTCCAAGGCTTCCGATCGATACGAGATCCTGCAAGCACCAGTGCTCACAACTCACAACTGGCCGGGCGGGGGTCGGTCCAGCTCACGCACCATGACGACAGCCGATTCTCCGTCCGGATAGTAGCGCGGGCGGATGTACAGCGAATTGAACTCCAACCTCTCATAAAAACGCTGCGCGGCAAGGTTGCTCTGGCGAACCTCGAGACTGATTACGCGGATGTCTCTCGAAGCGGCAAACTCGAAGCATTTCGCCATGAGTGCGAGCGCGATCCCCTTCCTTCTGCGGGCTTCATCGACCGCGATCTTGTTGATGTGCATCTCATCGTCGAAGTACATCGCGAACAGATAGCCGACGACGATGTCGTGGGCTTCCCGCGCGACAGTGGCATAGCGTCCCTCGGTCGCCAGCTCACTCTCAAAAAACTCGCGCTTCCACGGAGCTTCGAAAGCGAGCGATTCGAGTTGCTCTATGGCATCCAGATCGTCGCGGACTGCAGGAGCGACATCAACTCTGCCTGGCGCTTCGCTCATCGGCCTTCTGCTGCAGTTTCACCTCGGCCTCGGCAAGACGCACGTAGATCGGCGTCGCGGCGGCGTAGCGTGCCAAAACACCGGCCGAACAGAGACGCGCGGCCCGTCTTGCCGCAGACATCGCGACATTTATCGACTCGAGACGCTCGTCGATGACGAGGTGCCTATCGAATCTTTCGTGCAGCGCTCCGACATCATCCCGATTCATCAGGCTCGGCACGAGCACTTCATCGTCGTGGATGAATGCGCTCACGTAGAACTCTCCCCGGCCGGCATCTCCCTGGATCAACACTGAATGGCCATCCTCACGCACACTCTCGGCAAAAGCTTCATGCGTCGACATGGCGCAGATCGGGATTTCGAGGGCAACCGAGAGCCCCTGAACCGTTGCCAGTCCGACGCGGACGCCCGTGAATGAGCCCGGCCCGCGCGTCACGACGAGGAGCCCCAGCTCGTTGCGTGCAACACCAGCCTCAGACAGAAGCCAATCGACCGACGGCAGAAGCTTCTCGTTTCGGGATTCCTTTCCCATGAGCGTGATTCCGCCAATGAGACGCTCCCGATGCATGAGCGCGACTGACAGGATTGGCAATGAAGTATCGACGCTCAGGATTGTGAGATCGGCTTCAGCGCTTCTTGAAGGCATGGAGATCAGATCTCATCCTCTGGCGGGCGCCGTATGCGAAGGCATGGCGAGATCGATCAGTTCGATCCCGATCTGCGAGGCAACCTCGCGGGATCGCTCATCGCGATAAAATTCACCAAAGTAGATTCTTCTGATTCCACTGTTCGCGATTAGCTTGAAACATCCCCAGCAGGGCGACGCGGTCGTGTAGAGCTCCCCAGCCTCGATCGATACGCCGTTCTTTGCCGCCTGAATGATCGCATTCGCCTCGGCGTGCACGGTTGCGACACAGTGGCCGTCCTCCATCATGCAGCCTACCTCGTCGCAATGTGGCAGTCCGCGGATCGAGCCGTTGTATCCGGTCGACAGGACGGTCTTGTCCCGCACGATGACCGCACCAACATGCTTTCGAGTGCAGGTCGATCGGGTCGCCGCCTGATGCGCAATTCCCATGAAGTACTCATTCCAGTCAGCCCGCATCGAATCTCCTCGGCCCCCATCGTACGTTGCCGTTGCCGTTGCCGTTGCCGGAAGAGTCTATAGCGCAGATCGCTGGCCGGCAACGGCGACCCGGACGTTGCGTGTTCGGCCCTCGTTCTCGGGGATCGCAGTCCTGGACTCCCGGGCCGAACATGCAGTGTTCGGTCACTCAGCGCAGGGGTTCGTAGCAGCGGACGAGGAGCGCACGCCTTCTCTTGATCAACCGTTCGAAGCCAGCGGCTCTTCGTTTACGGCGGAAACCGCGTTCCTTATCGTCGGAAGAGGAACGGCCTGATAGAGGAACAGCCAGATGGCGACCACTTCGACGGTGTAGCCCAACGCGTAGTTGTCGCCGTGGGGCACGTTTCCTGAGCCTAAGGCGAACCGTGCGCGACGACGCCACTCGGTCAGCTCCGCCAGATGGGCGCGCAGCCAGCTCGACGCCGTACGAACCAGGAGGTGCTGATCGGCGAGCGCCTGAGAGCGCGCCATGAGACGCTCTTTCCGCTCCCGGACGAGCTTCTGCTTACGCACCAGACCGTCGGAATCCGGCTGCAGATACTCGCGCAGGAGGAACGGAAGCAGCAAAGGTCCGCTCTCGCCCGGAGCCGTCGTGATTCCCGTCCTGTACATCGCGGGGCCGTTGTTGGTCTCGCGATGCAGCCGGCTCCAGACCGTCGTGCATCGGAACTCGGTGTAGTGCGACTCGAAAAGGCGGTCGGGTATCCCGAGCGATCGGTGATCGGCGTCGAACGAGCGGGGATGCACGAATCGCAGCATGCGGCTGGTCCGGAGTGGAATACGGTCCGCATGCTCGATCTGGAAGCCGGTCGACGAGAGATCCTTGATTCTCACCTCGGTGCCGTCGAAGAGTCCGGGAAGGGCGATCATCGTCGAGTAGCGCGCAGCGCGGCGTTCCTCGATATGCGAGAGATCGTCCGGAGTCGGCTTCAGTGCCGGTGTCGAGGCGACAACCGGGGCTGCGGAGCTGCCGGCGAAGAGCTTGACCGCCGCGGGAGCGACGGGCCGCAGAGGCGCTCTTTCCTCGGACGGCTCCTCCCGGAGAAAGGCTCGCACCTCCGGCCCCTCGCCCGTGGGAAGAGGAGATGTTCGTTTGCGCCGCGAGCCGACGAGCGCTTTGACGAGAATAGCTACGGATTCGGAGGTCTCGTTCATGCCGACTCCGACCAGAGCGTCTGCCGATTGCCACAGACCAGACAGAGATAATGAATCGTGTCGGTGCGGCTCAGCGGGCTGCGCGAGTCACAAATGACACAGAGCACTTCGTCGCGATCAAAGACGGCTTCGCAGCGAGCGCAGCTGACCGGCTCGCGCGGGTCGATGTAATCGGTGTGGCAGGTGTCCTCCTGACAGCCTGGACATCTCCAGCAAACGGGCATCGTCCCCTCCCCTCTCTCTCCCCAGAAAAACGAACGTTGAATGTTGAATGCTGAATCTTGAATGAAGTTCCGGCCCCATTCAACACTCAACATTCAACATTCCGTACTCTCACAGATCAAAGACCAGTATATGAACCTACGAGCATCCACTCGTGCTGCCGCAATTCATGCACTTGTAACACGCGCCATTGCGGATCATGATCGAGCCGCATTCGCTGCAGGACGGCGCGTCCTGCTGATAGAGGAACGTCGACTTCTTAGCGGCGTCTTTCGAAGTCGCTACGAATCCTACCTTCTTCTCCGCAGCGGTCGTCGCTTTCGGCACTGTCTTGAGTTTGTTGACGAAGCCCTTTTCTTCGGTGTTCAGCTCGACGATATTGCCGACAGCAGGCGTTGTCTCGGCAGCCACTACAGGCTCGACGGCAGCCGGTTCGTCCCGGAGGATCACGCCTGCGTGCTCCTGGCTCTCGCGGGAGAGAAACTTGATGGCGAGCCACTTGAAGATGTAATCCATGATCGACTTCGCCATCGGGATCTCGGGATTCTTCGTGAACCCTGACGGCTCGAAGCGTGTGTGCGTGAACTTGTCGACGAGCAGCTGCAGCGGAACGCCATGCTGCAACGCGAGCGATGTCATCGTGGCAAACCCATCCATGAGTCCCGAGATCGTCGAGCCTTCTTTCGCCATGACAACGAAGATCTCGCCCGGCGTGCGGTCTTCATACATGCCGACCGTGATGTACCCCTCGTGGCCGCCGACGGAGAACTTGTGGGTGATCGATTCCCGCTCGTCTGGAAGCTTGTGGCGGATCGCGCCGTCTGCGACGACCACGCCCGCGGCTTCAACGACTTTCCGGCTATCGTCCCTCTTCGTCGACAGAGGCTGGCTTCGTTTGCAGCCGTCGCGGTAGATTGCCACCGCCTTGAGGCCCAGCGTCCAGGCTTCGTAGTACGCACCTTCGATGTCCTCGACGGTGACGTCGTTGGGCATGTTGATCGTCTTGGAGATCGCGCCGGAGATGAAAGGCTGGACGGCTCCCATCATCTTGAGGTGTCCCTTGTAGTGGATCGAGCGGGTTCCATTGTTCGGCTTGAACGCGCAGTCAAACACGGGCAGGTGCTCATCGAGCAGGTGCGGAGCTCCTTCGATCGTGTCGTTCTCGTCGATGTAGTTGACGATGTCGTTGATCTGTTTCTGCTCGTATCCGAGGCGCTTGAGCGCGGTCGGAACCGTCTGGTTGACGATCTTGAGCATGCCGCCACCGACAAGCTTCTTGTACTTGACCAGAGCGATGTCGGGCTCGACGCCGGTCGTGTCGCAATCCATCATGAAGGCGATCGTGCCCGTGGGTGCGAGCACGGAGATCTGGGCATTGCGGAAACCGTTCTCCTTGCCGAGGGCGTACGCCTGGTCCCATGTCGTTTTGGCCGCTTCCATGAGGTCCATCGGAACGCTCTTCGGATTGATCTCGTGCGCGGCGCGGCGATGCTTGTCGATGACGCGGAGGAACGGCTCCTCATTCACGGCATAGCCTTCGAACGGCCCAATCTTCCCGGCGATCCTCGAGGACTGGGCGTAGGACTCGCCCGACATTACAGACGTGAGGGCGGCGGCGTAGTCACGCCCTTCGTCGGAGTCGTACGGAAGGCCGCGGGCCATGAGCAGTGCGCCGAGGTTCGCGTATCCGATTCCGAGAGGGCGGAACGCATGCGAGTTCTTCCCGATCGCTTCAGTCGGATAGCTCGAGTAATCGACCGTGATCTCCTGCGCGGTGATCACGGTTCGGAGCGCATGCCGGTACGCCTCGATGTCGAAGCCGGTCGACTCGTCATAGAACTTCAT
>JBGTDX010000008.1:0-15945 GCA_041748075.1 Thermoanaerobaculia bacterium | reverse complement strand
GTTCGCAGTCACGCTGCGGCCGACCGATCCGTCGATGGCATACAACGCTGCATGCACGTACGCACAACTCGGGGCGAAGTCCGATTCGATGGCCTCACTTCGGAGATCGTGGGAACTGGGATATCGGGACGCCGCGTGGGTTCGGCGCGACCCCGACCTCGATTCGCTCCACGGCGATCCGGAATTCGAACGGCTCTACCCTGCAGGAGACGAGCAGTAGCGGCGGATTCCGATCCGCCGTTCTTCGGATCGTGTCGAACTTGCGCGTCCTGGAGCGACGACCCCCGGGATGAATGCCCCACAAGCCGTACCACTTCACTCCCTGGAACGCGGGACATCGGAATGTCCCGCTACTGTCACTTTCGCAGCGGCAGATCGAAGTTCGTGATCAGCGTTGCGGCACCGGAGGTCGATTGGCGGATCGGAACGACCAGAAAACGGCTGCCGTCTGCCGACATCGCGATTCCGCGGTCATTCGTATTCACGTCCGCTGAAAACAGGGAGGTGACCTGTCCGACCCGAACCGCGCGTTCGTCCAGCTCGAGGCCGACCGAGCGGATCCCGTAAGCGGTCACGTAGAGGAGCTCCTTTCCGTTCCGGTTCCAGAACGACAAATAGACGGGTTCATTCGAGACCTGCCACCTGGCGCCGCTCGGCGGATACGGAGTGACGAAAAGGTGCCTTCCCGAGACGTTCGAATCGATGTATGCAAGCCACTTCCCATCGGCGGACAGCTTTCCCTCGTACGGCTGCAGCGGCCCGCCGACAACCATCTCGGGCTCCCCTCCCTCCAGGGGAATTCTCATGATGTCGCCCGCGAGTCCGGAGTCGCGATCGAAAAGGAGATAGCGACTGTCCGGAGTGACTGCTGAGGGCCTCAGCAGCGTGTCCGATTCGTACAGGACGCGCTCGGGCGCCGTTCCGTCGGCCGGCTTGATCAGAAGCTGAAACTTCGCATCGCGGAGAGCGGTGAAAATGATGTTGCGCCCGTCGGGAGTCCAGTTGGGAGCGAAAGTGGCGCCCTCCACGAAGGAAAAACGCGTGCGTGATCCCCTGGCGACATCGTGGAGATAGATCGTCGAGAGCGGATCGCCGATCGACATCGCAATCATGCTCTCATCGGGAGAGAGCGCGACGTCGCGATAGAACGCCGGCGGGCCGATCTCGCCAATTTTGTTTCCCTGGCGGTCGAGCCACGAGACCACGGTATTTCCGTCTGCGTTGGCTCGTCCATGTGTCGAAAAAAGACCCTCGTTGGAGACGGAGAACACCGTGCGCCATGTGCCGCCATCGTAAAGGACGTCTTCCCACACCACGGTGGGCTCCCCCTCGAGCGTGCTGCCGTTCAGTCGTTGTGCCACGAGCTTATTCGCCTTGAGATAAAGCAGCCAGTCTTTCCACACGAGACCGTTTCCCGGTGACGCAACGAGCTTGTGTGTCCCGGAGCCGTCGAGGGCGGCCATGAAGATCGCCGTCTCTTCGCTCTCCGGAATCGAATGCATCGCGGCGAGGTAGAGCACGTGTTTTCCGTCGGGATGGAGTGAAGGCCAGCGGTGAGTCATGTAGGGAGCCTCGAGCTTCGTCACTGCGGTGGGCGTTCCGCCGCTCGCCGCAATCCGCATGATCCCCGCCTGCGTGTGCGGCGTGTAGACGATGGTTCCATCACGCCCCCAGGCACCGCCCCGGCCGTCCGCGGCGTCTGCCAGTGTCCGGGGCGGTGCGCCGTCCAGATCGGCAATGGCGAGCTTCCCGGAGGCGAAGAAACCAAGCGAGCGGCTGTCGGAGCTCCAGAAGGGAAACATCGCTCGCTCGGTTCCCTTCAAAACCCTCGTGATTCCGGTCTGGAGCGACTGAACGTAAAGCATCGGACCGGCGTCCGAAGTGGCGACGAAAGCTGCAAGACGCCCGTCAGGGGAGAGAGTTACCGGGCCGCCGGCGTCGCCGCTAACGACGATCTCGGCGCCTGCGGGCGGAGCGATCGCGGATACTAGGCGAACCGGCGGCGCTTCCGAAGGCCGGAGCGCGACCCACATGAACGCCGCAACGAGCAGCGGAAGCAATACTGCGGCGGCCCACGCGATGCGCTCGCGGCTGCGGCCACTGCGCGCAATGGCGGGCGCCGTCTGGACGGGCGACGACAAACCGTCGCGCATCCACTGCAGCTCTCTGCGAAGGTCATGTGCACTCTGCCATCGATCGTCGGGATCCTTAGCGAGGCAACTGCGGATCACGCGATCGAGTGCGGGAGGACTGAGCGGGGCGATCTCCGCGATCGGCTGAGGCTCCCGCTCGAGGATCGCAGCGATCAGGCTCGCGCGGCTCGAGCCGCCGAATGCTCTCTTGCCGGTGACCATTTCATACAGCATCGCGCCGAACGCGAAGATGTCGGAGCGATGGTCAGCCTCGCGTCCTTCGATCTGCTCGGGCGCCATGTACTGGATCGTCCCGACGATCATCCCCTCCTCCGTGACGGGTTTCAACGCGGTGCTGCCGTCGGGCTCGAAGATCCCGCTGCTCTTCGCTTTCGCGAGTCCGAAGTCGAGAAGCTTCGCACCCCCCTTCGTCAGCATGATGTTGCCCGGCTTGAGATCGCGGTGCGTGATCCCGCTGCGGTGCGCGCGGTCGAGGGCATCCGCGATCTCGATGCCGTATCGGAGTACCTGATCGATCGGAAGTGGACCCTTCACGAGACGATTGGCGAGTGTCTCTCCTTCGCAGAGCTCCATCACAAGGTACGAAGTATTCGACGTCGCTCCCGCCGCAATCTGGTCCGCTGTCGGATTCGTGATCGCGAGTTTTGCCTCTCCAACATCGTGCAGCACGCAGATGTTCGGGTGGTTCAGCGCGGAGATTGCCCGAGCTTCGCGCTCGAAGCGGAGCTTGAGCTCCGGATTCGTTGAAAGATGTGCAGGCAGGATCTTGATCGCGACGCTGCGTTTGAGCCGCGTGTCGCGCCCTTTGTAAACCTCACCCATGCCGCCCGCGCCGAGGGGCGTTTCGATCTCATACGGGCCGAGGCGTGTACCGCGCTCAATCATTGGTGGTGTGGCGGAAGAATACACCAGCGGCAGCAAGGACGCGGCTAAGCGGGAAGCTCCAGCAGGCTCAGCGGAATCAGCGGAGCGAGCGTCTCGAAGTCGCGGCCGAGAGTGACAAGGACCGCCTGGCGCCGGATCGGCGTCGCGGCGATCAGCATATCGAAACTCGACGCGGCGATCCCGCGACGCTTCACCAGATTCATCAGACGCGCGGCTTCGATGTGATCCGCCTCCTCCGCAAGGATGAGGGGAAATCCTTCGAGCGAGGCCCGCAGGCGCTCGAACTGGACTTCATCGCGGATTCCGGAGAGAAGCTCCTGCAGGACGACGCCGGGAATCACGAGCGAACGACCCTCACTGACGAGTGTACGGAAGTGCGCCACGATGTCCGAGGCCGCCTGCCTGGTGGGCGGTCGTCGAAACACGTGCGACAGCACGGAGGTATCGAGAACGATCACCGCTTCGACCGCGCACGCTTTCCGGCCGCTGAATCGCCCCGCGAGCGGAGCTCCACGGGGCCGATCAGCCAGCGACGGTGTCGTGAGCTCGAGTTCTGGTTCTGGGTTCTGGGTCACGCCCCGGTCGTCGTCGCACGTCGCCGTTGCCGAACGAGCGTACTGAATACCGCACAAAGCGTGAGAGAAGTACGAAACCGATCGGGTTCACCTTCGCCCAATCGAGACCTTTGTGACGGTTCATGTTCTTCTTAAACCGATCCTGCAATGTCGCGAGCAGCTCATCCCGTTCCTTTGCTGAAAGGTTCTTTTTCTTAGCCTTTACTGCCATGTGTGCGTCCTCCCGGAGCGATCATATTCGCGAGCCACAGGCGGTGAGTCAACCGGCGTGTGCCATGATCTTTCACCGGACCAGCGAAACAGATGGCTCGGGCCGGCCATCCCAGCGGAAGCGGTACGTCGCTGCTTTCCTCACGTTCATGACGAGCGCCGGACGAAAGCAGGCGAGACAGGTTCCCCTCCCCCTGCGCACGCTGGGGTAAACGATCCCGAGCGATCCGTTGTCGAGCAGTTCCTCGGCGAGTTGCTGCGAAGCCACGTAGCTGTCGGGCGCCAGGACGTCGCGGAAGCGCTCGTCTCCGCGAATGTCGTGAAATTCGGCGCTGAAGTCGGCGCGGTACTCGTCGTATGTCAGCTCCTCCTCGGTCCAGCCAACCTCCGCGAGCTCGATCCATTTATGAAACGCGACCTCAGCCTGTGCCGTCTTCAATTCGAACGCGGCATACCAGGCGCCCCGATCGGGACCATTGAACCGGCTGCCGAGCGGGTGGGCATGAGCGAACGCTGCATTCACGACCCGAAAGTAAGGCACGCCGAACACCAGCTCGTGGATGCCGATTCCGGGCAGGAGGTCGTTCTCAGCCAGCAGCCGGTCGTTGGTAGCGTGGTCGAGGTCGAAGAGATCCTGGAGATCCGCTTCATTGTCCGCAATCTCCGCGAGGACGCTGTCACCGCCGTCGAAGTACCTGGACGGGATGAGCCGGTGCGTGTCATTCCGGCGGATCAGCCGGGAGTCGGGCAGCGTCATCCACCGCCCCGGCGCGCGTCGAGCAGCCTTCTCACCATCTGCATCGCCGGAAGTCCGCCTTTCATCATCGTATCGAGTGGCGTCCGTCCGGCGAAGATGCGGTTGCTGTTCGGCAGCCCGACCCATGCATCGGCCAGCTTCCTGGAATAGAGGATGTTGAGCGCCTTGAATATGCCGATGAGATACGAGATGCGGAACAGCCGGTCGGCGTCGAGTACGCGATCGGGGTTCTTCTTCATCTCGTAGTATGGCCCGTTCGAGACGCCGCCCAGAAGCACTTTCGCATCCTCGTCACGGATGCCCCAGCGGACGACGATATTGAAAAAGGCGCGCACCGCCGATCGGCTCAGCCGCTCCCGCTCGCTCCTGGAGCTCAGGTCGACCAGGGGCGACGGCTCGTAACGAGTTGCAGGGTACTCTGCACCAGATAGCATGCTGATCCTCCGTAGTCGGAGAATATACTCTCCTTATCCGAAGGATGCAAGGGCTCTGCCGGAACCGTCACTCCCCTATCGGTCGCGTTGCCTGCGCTCGCCGCTCCACGCGCTCCTCCCTCGCGCTGCATCGCCGTGAGAGGATCAGCGAGCTCGACCCGCCCCGCTAATGCTAACAAGCGGGCCGATCCGGGCTTGTTAGCAGAATTGAGCAAGAACTTGCACGATTCAGGCAATCATGCCTGGCCAGCCTTACATTGGCTATACGAAGGAAACGAATGACCGTGACGAGCGAACATCACGAAGGAAGCCGAGCTGATATTGCCCGCCAAGTCAGGGCAACAGCGGTTGACGGATCCTTCGTCGGCCTCGGGACAAGCTCTACTCAGAAAAGGGAAAACACACACTATGTACGACGCAAAAGCTTACTCTGCCGGTAGTGCAACATCGCCACTCGCGCCGACAACGATTCCGCGGCGCGATCCGACCGAAACCGACATTCAGATTGCGATCCTCTTCGCAGGCATCTGTCACTCCGACCTTCACATGGTGCGGAACGAGTGGACCGAAATGCCGACCGTCTATCCGATCGTCCCCGGTCATGAGATCCTCGGACGCGTCACCCGAGTCGGCTCCGCGGTGAAGAAGTTCAGGGAAGGCGACATCGTCGGTGTCGGCTGTCTCGTCGATTCCGACGGCAGCTGCGATCACTGCAAAGCCGGACGCGAGCAGTTCTGCGCGAATGCGACGTACACCTACAGTGCGCCGGACAGCCACACCGGCGGCGTCACCTACGGCGGCTACTCCGACAGCGTGGTCGTCGACGAGCGCTTCGTTCTGCGCGTGCCCGAAAACCTCGATCTCGCGGGCGCAGCGCCGCTCCTCTGCGCAGGCATCACCACCTACTCCCCTATTCGCGCCGCGGGCGTTGCGAAAGGGCAGACGGCCGGCGTCGTCGGTCTCGGCGGACTCGGCCACATGGGTGTGAAGTTCATGCACGCCCTGGGAGCCCACGTCGTCGTATTCACGACCTCGCCCGACAAGAAAGAGGATGCTCTTCGCCTCGGCGCCAACGAAGTCGTTGTCTCGCGCAATGCAGATGAGATGACGCCGCACGCCAGCACGTTCGATTTCATCCTCGACACCGTTTCGGCCGACCACGACATCGACGCCTATCTGAACCTGCTCCGCGTCGACGGCAGGATGACGCTCGTCGGCGCTCCGCCGAAGCCGCTCGCCGTCTCTGCATTCAGCCTCATCATGGGGAACCGCAGCCTGTTCGGCTCCAGCATCGGAGGAATCCCCGAGACGCAGGAGATGCTCGACTTCTGCGGAAAGCACGACATCACGTCCGACGTGGAAGTGATTCCGATCCAGAAGGTCAACGAAGCGTACGAACGGATGCTGAAGTCCGACGTGAAGTATCGCTTCTCCATCGACATCGGGACGCTGTGAACGACGTCCTCGATCCTCGGAGCGAACGGCTCGATCGCTGCTTCTGCGACTCGACCGACATGCTCGTGCTGCCCTCGCGAAGGTATGTCCGAGAGTTACTTGTACCGTCTTTGCGCTGAGACGTTTCGCGATTGCGGGAAGAGGTGATGTTTTGGAGAATTGGGACAGCACTGAGGGTCACACGCGCTTTTTAAGGTGACTTATTTGCGAGTTACTAGGGGGATCTGCAAGTCGATCTTCCGTGCTCTGCCAGATCATGCAGGCGAGTCGAACGTGGCCTCGATGATCGAACTGTTGAGGAATGATAGCGCCCGCCTCGAACTCGGCTCCGAGCGCCGGTCATCCGAACCTACCGTTCGATCAGAACGACGTCGGAATTCTCCTGCTCTCGATCGAAGACGATCTCGCTCCCGTCGGGAGCCACATCGAAGCCGCCGACGACGAAGTCCGGACCGAAGTTGGTGAGACGACGTTCGCGGCCGCTGTCGAGATCAATCACCCAGAAGTTCTTGTGAATCATCTCTCCTCGCAGCACCACCAGCGAATTCTGTCGCGGCAGGAACACGACACGGCGCACGCCGCGACTGAGGGTCATCTTCGTCTCCGGCTGACCCTGGCCATCGGCGCGTACCGCGCGGATGGGAAACGTGGTTCCCACCTCCAGTCCGGAGTAGATGATGGTCGTTCCATCAGAGGACCACACAGGGTCGGCAGCGAATTCCGAAACGACAGCGGTAACGGTCTGGTTCGCCATCGACACTCTGGCCAGTCGCGGCGCCCCATTCACCATCGCCGCGACCGCGATCGATTCACCGTCCGGTGACCACGCCGGCGATCCTCGGGGCTCGAGCGACTCGGGCATCATACGAACGCCGGATCCATCCGAATTCATCACATACATCCGAGCGCGGCCGCTCTCTTCCGCCGTGAATGCGATCCGCCCATCGGGCGCGATCGCGGGTCCGCCGAGAATTCGTCCTTCAGCCAGATGCCACAATTCAGAAGCGACTCCGCCAGCGAGCTTCCAGATGCTCTCCGCGTCATGCGCGGAAGAAACGTAGAGAAGATAATTCGACCCGACGCGCGGAGCCCGTCCGCCCACGATCGGGACGGGGACACGACTCGCCGACTGTTCCTCCGCCACGTCATCGCTGATCGGCACGCGCCACAAGGTTCTCCGCGGATTTGCGACTGTGGCCGCCAGGCGCCGCCCGTCAGCGCTCGCAGACAAAGAGGTGTACCGCTCGACGCCGGAGCTGATCCGGCGCGACTTCCGCTGGCCGACGTCGAGTGCGTATAGCCACGGCCCGCTGCCGTCGGCATCCGTAGCGAGATACAGGAGCGTGTTTCGATCGAGAAACGCCGGAAACGTCACGCGCGTGTTGTGCGAAGTCACCCGCTGTGGTTCACCGCCGCGGGCCTCGATGCGCCAGACGTCGTTCTCGTTGGGCACCGAACCATGTACGAAGTAAATGAACTCGTCATCGGGAGACCACAGCTGATAGTGGTTGTGCACTCCCTCCGGCGCCGCAAAAAGCCGTCGCTCGGGTCCTGCCATTCCATCCCTGACGAACATCGGGTCGCCGGGCCCGGGCGTGTGATAGACGAGCCGCGAGCCGTCGCTCGACCAGTCGAACTCCGCGGCACCCTCCAGGTAGGGCCGCGGCTCGCCCCCGAGGGTGGAGACGGCCCACAAGGAGATATCGGGTGAGGCGGAGGCGGTTTTCCTGCGGACCCAGAACGCAACGAGTGCACCGTCAGGTGAGAATCCGATCGTGCGGATATCGGGATTGATCAGCTCTCCGAGCTTGCCGCCGGTAAGTTTGTGAAATTCGCGCGATCCCACCTGCGTCACCCATACATCGACGGGACCATCGCGGTCGGCGAGAAAGGCCACGAATCTGCCGTCTCGCGAGATCGCCGCTGCCTGCTCGGTCCCCTCGAAATCGGTGAGACGAACGAACCGGGCATTGGCTAAGGGGTTTTGAGCCAGCTTCGACTTCGATAAGACGATCGCCGCCACGACGGCAATCAGCGCAACGGCTGCGATCGTCAGCCACACAAGTCGACGTCGTCTGGTGGAGGGCTTCGGCTCGCGGTCGCTTCGCTCAGCAGACGCTGCCGGCTCGCTACCCGTTCGCAGGGCGAATACAAGATCGACCGCTGACCCGTAGCGTTCCGATGGATTCTTCCGAAGGCATCGGTCGATGATCACGTCGAGCTCACGCGGCACCCCCGGAGTTGCTTCGGAAGGGGGCTGCGGCGTCGCGTGAAGCACTGCGACCAGCGTCTCGGTTGAAGTGGGACGCAGGAATGGCGATCGTCCCGTCGCCATTTCGTAGAGCACGCATCCCAGGGCAAAGATGTCGCTCGGCGGTCCCACGACTTCACCGGAGATCTGTTCGGGAGACATGTAGCCGACCGTGCCGAGAATCGCGCCCTGTTCGGTGATGAGTGCGGCGGTCGCTATCTCGGACTGTCCTTTCTCAGAGTCGCCCGCCGCCGCGTGAATCTGCGCAAGCCCGAAGTCGAGGATCTTCACCCGCCCCGCGGAGGTGATGAAGATGTTTTGAGGTTTGAGGTCGCGGTGCACGATGCCGCGGAGGTGCGCGGCCGCGATGCCGTCGGCGACGGCGGATCCCCACTCGCGGACTCTTTCCATCGGCAGCGGACCGCGACCCAGCTCATCGCGCAACGTGCGCCCTTCGAGCAGCTCGGAGACCAGAAACGCGCTGCCACCCTCGACACCGACGTCGAAGATCGAGACGATGTTCGGATGTGAGAGCGCGGCAATCGCCTTCGCTTCGCGCTCGAATCGGAGCCGCGAAGCCTCGTTCGCAGTGAGATTCTCGGCGATGACCTTGATCGCCACGTCGCGGCCGAGCCGCGGATCATGCGCCCGGTAAACCTCCCCCATTCCACCCTTGTCGAGCGGACCGATGATCCGGTACGGCCCCAGTTGATCCCCCTGTGCGAGCCGGCCCATGGGCGCGATAGTACAACCCCGGAGCGGAAGTCGCAGCTTCATCTGCTGAATACTGGAAGACGAATGTTGGAAAAACGCGTCTAAACCCTTAGGTCGCGGTGGTGAAGGGGATCGCTCGACATGGCTAGGCCACCGATCAGTTCCCCCTGCGGGACATTGTCAACGTCAGCTCGTTCTCACTCGCACCTGAGCGCGCCATCACGAGCAGCGTCGTCGGCTCGAAGCCGAGGGCAACGATCTCGATACGGCGCTGGCCCGGACTCAGGGTGATGACCGAGCCGGCCGCCGGTCCACGTACGATGCCGTCGACCTTGACCACGGCGCCATCAGCAGCTTCCGCAGGGATCAGGCGAAACGTTAACGCGGTACCGACTTCGCGGACGACCTCGGAGTGCGTCGCTCCGTCTCCAACCTCCGCACCTGAGAATCGCTCATCAGATTGCTTTTGACTCGTCGATTCCGTCGTCTCCGGATCGAGCGTTGTCCCTGCGAGAACCTCTGGCGGCTCGGCGGCTTTTTGTCCAGCAGCCTGCCCTGTCGTGGTCAAGTCATCGGGTAAGGTTGACCCGCCGTCGAACCAGCTTCCCCAGAACAGAATCAGCAGAAGGGCCAGCAATGCCGGCGCGAAAATGGCTCCGAGGAGCCAGAGCCCGCGGCGGCTGTGTTTCGCACCGGGAGTGACAAGGGAAGGGGCTGGAGTCTTGCGGGTATCATCAGTTTCCGGTCCGGCAGCCACAGGCTCGCGAAGCGAAGACCTTGCGGCTGGGTGACTGATCCCAGACACACTCGGTACGCCAGCCGCGAGATCGTCCTCGATGATACGCAACTCGTCGGCAAGGGCCTCGCCGCTAGGGAAGCGTTCCTCAGGATCCTTCGCGAGCAAGCGCATCACGGCGGAACAGAGCCGCGGCGGCAGGTCGGGGCGGATCGTGTCGAGAGGCTCGGGCTCGCGGCTCACGACCTGATAGATCAATCCGGCCAGCGACTCAGATTCAAAAGGGCGATGGCCGGACAGCAGCTGGTACAGCACCACACCCAACGAAAACAAGTCGCTCCGGCCATCGAGGACGGTTGCAGCATCCACCTGCTCCGGCGAGAGGTAATGAGGAGTTCCCAGCACATGGCCGGAGAGGGTCAGCTCCGCCGTCTGACCGCCGAGTTTGGCGATCCCGAAGTCACTGATTTTGAGAGAGCCGTCCCGCTCAATGAGAAGCAGGTTCGAAGGTTTGATGTCGCGGTGGACGATTCCCTGGCGATGGGCCGCACCTAGGCCAGCGGCAGCCTCACGACCGATCCGCAATATCTCGGCCAGCGTCAGCGGCGGATCGGAGCACAGGCGTTCCGCGAGGTCCTGTCCCTCGACATATTCGAAGACCAGAAAGAAGATGCCATCTGCCTCGCTGGCTTCGAAAAGTGTTACGACGTTCGGATGGAGCACGCGGCCTGCCGCTTTCGCTTCTCGATCCAGCCGCGCACGCAGGTCGTCCCTTGACATGCCGGGCCCGTCGAGGAGACGAACAGTCTTGATCGCGACACGGCGATCGATCCGCGGATCTTCGGCAAGAAACACTTCGCCCATAGCTCCGGCTCCGAGCCGACGGATGATCCGAAAGCGACCGAGCGAGGAGCCTGCGGTCAGCGGCGTCGATTGAAGCTCGCCAGGCGGCGCATCCCCGTCAGCCGCGCTCACTTGGCCACGCGCCGCCGGCGCCGGAAAAGAATTACGACGACAATCACGACTGCGAAGAAAGCGAGAAGCGCCAGTACCACGGCGGCCAGGCATCCTGTGCGCCAATTGAATGCGCTCTCAGTGGCCACTGCTTCGGAATCACCGCTGGACTCGGCCTCCTCCGCCGATCCGGCAGGGACGCCTTCCGCGGTGAGCTCCAGATCATAGGTCGACTCCAGTGACCGGTTGGAGTAAAGGGACTCGACCCGAACAAAGGCCTTCCCGGCCCTGGGGAGTTTCACTCCGTCCAGACGTACCGCCGCCCCGGGGTTGGGCGCGTCTCCCTTCGCAATCTGCACTCCATCGGCATCGAAAACCGAGAGGCGAAGGAGCTTCGCTTTCTGAGGCCTGGCGCGCAGCCCATAGGTGCCGGCCGGATCGGCTTCGAAGCTGTAATGATCGAGCTGGTCGTTGGCGTGCAACCAACCCGAGAGCGCTCCCGGGCGGATCTCGACAGCACCATCGTCGCTGGCCGGGGCATCCCTGCCCGAACCCGCATCATACTGATCGACGAGCTCGACCTTGAATCGGCTGTCCTTGTTCTGGTGATCGTATCGGTTGCCTACCAGGACGTAGTACGTTCCCTCGCTCTCGTGTGAGGTGGGCACTTCGATTTTCTCGATGGCATTCTGCTTCCCGATGATGATCGCCGGGCTGCCGATCTTCTGGCGTTGGGGGCCGTGCACCTCGATGCCTGCGTACGGGTTGTCGTTCTCCCGAAAGGTCGCTCCCTCGATACGCACACCCTTCTCGACGGTCTGGATCGTGGCCACCAGCTTTTGGCCACCGCGGACCGCGATCTTGAAGAAATCGTACTCATTCTTCCGCTGATGGTGATCGAGACGGAACTCAACGCCCGGCTCCACGGTCACCGCCTGGTCGTAGGTGTCGCCTCCGCGAACCTCCCGGCCGTAGGCGGACTGTTTGGCGACGAGCAGGCCGGCCTGGGTCAGCTTCTGGAGCGAATCGGCAAGCTGATTTGCGTCTTTCGCATCGCGGTATTCGCCGCCAGTACAGCGAGCAACCGCCTGCAGCTGCTGACGGGCGACCGCATCGACGTCGAAACCGACTGAATGGATCGTGAGCTCGAGACCGCGGGCGGCAAGGGCGCAGGCCACCTTGGCAGGGTCGCCGCCGCAGCTTTCTTCGCCATCTGAGACCAGGATGATTACGGCTGATTCGTCTCCAAGTTCGCCGAAATCCGCAACAGCCTGCTCGAGTGAGTGTGCAAGCGGCGTCTGCCCGAGAGGCCTGGCTGCTTCCACAGCCGCCACGAAGCGGGGCCGGTCGAGGGTGGCGAACGGGATGACGAGCTCGGTGTCCGCGCAGCTGGGCGCTTTCGGCTCGGAGGGCAGGCGATGACCGTAGAGCCGCAGGCCGACCTGGCTGCCCTGATCGATCGCCTCGACCGTAGTTCGAACGGCCTGCTTTGCCGCTTCCATCTTATTCATCGACCCCGCGGAGGCCCGCATCGAGCCGGAGGCATCGAGGATGATCAGGACGCGCGCAGCGCGCAGCGGTTGGGCCGTACACAAAACGAAGAGAGAAAGAAGGAGAACGCCGCCGAGATTGTGGGGACGCATCCGTTCGCAGGGCGCTGGTTTCGGGGACAGACTAGCGGCCGGTGGCTCGCACACGCTGCTGATCATGGGGCACCCCCTGAGATCGAGCTCTCTGGACCGCCGCATAATCGCAGCGGCGGGACGAAAATTATATACCCTCGCCCTTCAAATCTCGGGCCGGAGCTGATGCATCTCATGCGGAAGCAGGCGGAGCGATTCGGGGCAAATCACGCGTCCTCTGCTGCACACTCTCACCCCTTCAGTCAGTCGGTTCCGACCCAGGGGTCACCGGAGGGTCACCGGCGGGTCACCGGCGGGTCAGACCTGCGTCAGACGCAATGGCCTTACGTTAAGCGGCGAAGGTGTCATCCTGAGCGAAGCGAAGGATCTTCTTGCGGGATCGAGCGTTGCAAGATGATCCTTCGCTTCGCTCAAAGGGCAACTGAGAGGGCAACTGAGGGGCAACTGAGGGTCTACCATCGGATTTTGAGGAGATTTCGATGAATAGATCCGTTCGCGGTTCAACTCTTTTCTCGTCGCTGGCAGGCCCTGTGGGAAAGTGGGAAACGCGCATTCTGCGTTTTCCACTTTCCCATAGGGCGGTTCTCGTTTTGCAGGAGTAGGATGGTGAAGATGGGGGTGTGGCTCATGGGGTCCGCAGTCGCTTGTCGACCTGCTCGGCTCTGAAATGCCGCCCCCATCTTCTTTTTTGCCGGTCCGGAACGTCAGCCGGGATGGTGCTCTGCGGTGCACGCGCGCTGCAGGTAGCTCTGCCAGTAGACATGACAGGGACTCGGCGATTCTCTCTCGCGCAGTAAGACACCGAAAGGCGGAGGCCCATCTATGAGCATGGCGGAGCTGCGTGTTGCCCTGGATATCGGATCGAAAAAGCATCGCGTTGGGATCGGAAGTGCTGGGGGACGTGTGCTCGACGAGTTCGACATCACGCATGACAAGGAAGGCTTCGCGAGGTTCTTCGGGCGCGTGGCTGTCTTCGAGAAGCGACTGAAGCTTCCCGTGGTGGTCGCCATGGAGGGGCTGGGCGGGTGGGCAAGGCCACTCGACCGGATGATCCAGCAGCGCGGCTACGAGCTACTGAATGTGAACAACGTCAAGCTTGCTCGCTTCAAAGAGATCTTTGCCAGCCCGGCGAAGACCGACAAGATCGACACCCGGAAGATCCTCGAGCTGATGCATATGCGCGAGATGCTGCCGCTCTCCAAGCGAATCCTGCATCGCGTAGGGGTCACTCCGGTCGAGAACGAGCAGCTCAAGCGCTACACGCGGCGCCGGCGGCAGATGATCGAAGACAAGAATCGTCTGAGCAACCGACTGGGATCGGATCTCCAGGCGATCTCGCCAGGGCTTCTCGAGATCACGGGCGATCTGGACAACATCTGGTTCCTGAACTTGCTGAGCGCACGCGAAGATCTGAGCAAACTCGCCGGGATGAAGCGATCGAGTCTGCTCAGGATCGACGGCGTCGGCAAGGCCTACGCCGCGAAGATCGAGCTATGGCAGAAAGATGCCACGTTCGCGGATGAGACTGAGTGGGTCGGCGAGATGATCGTCTCTGATGCGAGGCGGATGCTCGAGTTGATCCGGCAGATCCATGCGCTCGATGCGAAGATCGAAGCGACTGCTGCGAGCTCGGTGATCGCAACCAGGTTGCGGACCATCACCGGCTTCGGGCCGGTCTGCTCAGCGACACTGGCCGCGGAGATCGGCAACCTCGATCGCTTCGAGAAGGAAGCGAGCCTCGCCTTGTATGTCGGAATGACGCGCCTCGACAACAGCTCAGGCAAACAGATCGGTACGAAAAACACGCGGCAGGTCAACACACATGCAAGGTCCGCGATGATGACCGCTGCTGGACGCCATATCGACTACACGCCCGAGTCAAGAATCTACTACGACAAGAAACGCGCCGAAGGGAAGTCACACAACCAGGCCGTTCGAGCGTTCGGCCGTCACCTGATCCGCGTCATCTGGTCGATGCTTCGACAGGAGCGAGACTACCTGCATAAGAGCTAAAAAGCTGTTGCAAATCCGACAGGGATGTTCAGACCCGAAAAATGAAAAAGTTTCAGAGTTTCAAGCTGGCGGTCGCGCGGTCTTTCCGGGGGGTTATGGCTTGGGGTCAGACCGGCGACGACTTCGCCCCCGGACAGACAATCTCATCTCCTGACCGGCGCGGAGCGGGTTTCGCGACATCAACATCAGGGTGCCCGTCGACGATACTTCTTCGCTCGAGCGGACCGGCGAATCGAGCGTCACTCCCGACCGCCTTCATCGGTCCCCTCGATCGGCTGGCTCCCAGAAGCCGGTGATCAGCATCGCGTCGCGCGAGAGATCGAGGCGAATGACGACGAGCGACTCCCCACCCTCCGTCACGACGAACCTCGACCATCCCGTTCCTTCGAGGTCGGTCACTCGGGCCGGCGGCGATCCGTCGAGAGGGACGCGGTAGATGTTTGCCCAATCGCCGCCATCCGGCCTGCCGCTCACGAAGAGAGCGTCCCCCCCTGCCTCCCACTCCATCACGGTCTTGTCGGAGATGCGGTATGGAACGCGCGCGGACGGCGGGCCGCCGGCGATCGGGATGATGCAGAGCTGTGCGACATCCCCCTCGTACGAGCAGAACCCGGCGTGGTGCCTGCCGTCCGGCGCCACGACCGGTTTCTGCGCCGAATACGCGGTCAGCTTCGTTTCCGCCCCGCCGTTCGCGGGGATGCTGAAGATGGCAGGCACGCCGCCGCTCAGTCGGTGAAAGAGAATCGAGCGTGAGTCCGGCGTGAATGCCGCCCCGGAGCCGCGCGTCAGTCTACGGAGATCCGAGCCGTCGAGCCGCGCCGTGTAGATCTCGCGGCGATTTGCAAGGAACGCCAGACGGCCATCGCGCGAGACGGTCGGCAGCGCCGCCCACATCTCCTCGGGGAGCGCGACGCGGCGCGTGCGGCCGCTCGCGTCGGTGTGGAAGAGATTCGATCGTCCCCCTTCATACCGCGCGAAGACGATCGCGCCGTCGGGAGCGGGCGCCACACCGAGGAGCCCGTCATTGTCGACCTGCGTCAGCCTCACCGGAGCCTCCGCCGTACGGAGCGGAACGCGCCACATCGACGCCTTCGGATGCGCGGCGACCGTGACGAGCTTCGATCCGTCGGCGCTGAGGCTCACGCTCCGGTAGCCGAGCAGATCG
>JBGTDX010000007.1:0-1655 GCA_041748075.1 Thermoanaerobaculia bacterium | reverse complement strand
GATGGTCCGGGTCCTCGGAGCAGTGCTCGGTGTTCTCACGTTCGCCGTTGGTGCGCTCGGGAGCATTTCTCTGCTCGTCGGTGGCGTCGGGATTCTGACGATCATGACCATCGCCGTGTCGGAGCGAACCTCCGAGATCGGCCTGCTTCGCGCGCTCGGTGCCGGTCAGGGTCAGATTCTCCGAATCTTCCTTGGTGAAGCGGCCATGCTGGCGGCCATCGGTGGTGCTGCCGGGTTGGCACTCGGCGTCGCGCTGGCGCAACTACTGACGATCGTCGTCCCCGCGCTGCCGGTCAGCACGCCGTGGTGGTTCGCCTTTCTCGCCGAAGGGATGGCTGTGACGGTCGGTCTGGTCGCGGGAGTGTTGCCGGCACGTCACGCTGCACGCATGGAACCGGTCGACGCACTGCGCGCAGAATGATCGATGGTGCTCATGGCGGCGAGGACGGGCGATGCGACGTTCCGGGTCAGACGTTGCGGTCAGACGTCGGGTCAGACGCGTCTGACCCTCAGGTGACCCGAATTACGGATGTTCCGCAAACTCAGACATGGGAAAGGAGCAAAACGGACCTATCTTTGAGAGCATGAAGAAAAACAGGAAGTCCCCGAAAGTCGAAGACCTGCAGCTTCCGTCGGAGCGGGATGAGAAACTGGACAACCTCAAAGGCGGTGTAGATCCGAGGTCGCCGGATCCGGTTCCGATCCCCTATCCCATTGTGACGAAACGGTCGTAGGGTTCTCGCCTTCCAGCGCGCCGTCGCCCGGATCATCGCAGGACGGATGGCTGAATCGAGGCCGTTTCTTCTTCATTCGGACGAGAGCGTGGGACCTCGTCGCCGAGCGCGTCTTCCGCCGCGGCCGTGAAGCGCGCGGCGTATGACAAGTCTTTCGCAAGCCTGCTGGCTCGGCTCCGCGAGCAAATAAGTCACCTGGAAAAACTCGTCAGAAAAACGCTTCCGACCCTCAGGTGACTCGAACGTCGCTATCGGTCATCGATGCAAGAGTTCGCAACGAGAGCTCTTGCTCTCGCCTGATGCGTTGGAGTGTCTCTCCGATCGTCGACTCTGTGATGACCGATTCGTTCAAGGTAGTGGCTCCAGGCTGCCGAAACACCAGCGGATGGGGCTGGGGTCTGGACTGCGACGGCCTTCGCTGTTTCGGTTCCCGCGGTGAACGTTGGACAGTGTTCAGTCTCACTGTACACGCCGCTCTCGAACGGAACAAGAGCGAAGAGTGTGCCCGCGGTGCGGTGGAACCGCCGGGGCGGATGAAATCTACTTTCGCCTCCACCGCAAAGTAGAAATTACGGACCCGGCCCCTACTTCCCGTCACACAGGAGACCCATCGATTAGCAGCAGCTAAACCCCGCATGGGGTTCGCCCGCCCATATTGACAATGCCGACCCTCAGGTACCCAATGGGTGGCCCCAACTTTTCCAACTTTCGTCAGGGGCCGGAGCAGTAGTTGGCAATCTCAACAGCCAAAACATATATTTTCATAGACAGACCCAGGAATCCTGACTCCACGTGCAGAGGCAACTTGATATCCGAATCGGCCGAAAACCGCCGTTCAGCGCGGCTTGAGCTCGCGCGGAGCCTGGCGTCCGTCGCGCGCGCGCGGGTCCGGCCAGAAGCGTCCTCGAACAAGGGCGATCG
>JBGTDX010000006.1:0-22823 GCA_041748075.1 Thermoanaerobaculia bacterium | reverse complement strand
TCATTCCTCACAATATCTTAAAAGGTTGTCTTTTTTCATGGGTAGGGGTAGGGTTTTGCCTTCCAGAATCACTCCTTTAAGTACACAACCGGTCTATGCGCGCAACGCTCAGGAACGCGATGTCGGACAGCTGTCTCTTTTCGACGGTTCGCGTCAGCTCCGTTCTTGCGCTCTTTGCCATCCTCGCTTCGACGTCTTCCGCGTCCGCGGATGTGCTGTTTCCCGAGCCGCTGCATCTGACCCGCGAGATCTCCGATCCTATCGCAGGCACGAGCGTCGTTGTAGAGGAGTACTGCCACGGCAACCGCATCGCTGCCGTCCATGGTGCCCGA
Source organism: Thermoanaerobaculia bacterium (assembly GCA_041748075.1). Lineage (GTDB taxonomy): Bacteria > Acidobacteriota > Thermoanaerobaculia > Gp7-AA8 > Gp7-AA8 > JBGSYJ01. Next base: position 22,491 of record JBGTDX010000006.1, on the reverse strand, counting down.
ACGACTGTCGTCGACTACGAGCGGGGCGAGATCACGACGATCGACCGCAGCCGAGGGACTTACAGCATCGAGTCGTTCGAGGCGCGCGCGAAGACGCTTCCTGAGCAGTCCGCGAAATTGCGGACGCCGTGGAGCGTTACGCCGGTCTCGCCGGGTACAACGGAAGGCGGGCGCGTCACTGACCGGTTCCTCGCGACGCGCGATGGAGATCGCGAAATCGTGCAGATCGAGCTCGCTCTCGACCGGCAGGTGCGCCTCACCGAAGCGGGCCTCGAAGCCCTCCTCGGCTCATCCTGGCCGAGCCCCTCCGCGCCTGCGCTCGAGATCATCGACGCAGTCCTCGGAACGGGAAGCGTGCAGGCGAAATCAAACATGACAGGCAACAGCGTTCGACGTCCACTGCCGATCGAGCAGAGGACGACGTACGCGGCAGGCGGCGAATCGCTGGTATTCAGCAATCGGGTGGTGCGTGTCGGGAGTGAGCTGGTTCCATCGGACCTGGTGGCCATCCCCGCGGGTGCGCGGCGTGTCGAGGATGTCGGATCGATGCGTGCGCAGATGCTGCGGGAGCTCGACTCACTTTCGATCCCCGGATCGGTGCAGCCATGATCTCGCCACCCGATGGACTCGACAGCGCGTAGAGTCCAATCCCTCGGTTTCCTCACGACGGCCATCCTGGTCGCGTCGATGCTGCTCTGTTCCGGCAGTGCGCGCGCGAACAGCATCGCCGCAGCGGACCTGGAGATCCAGGGCGTCTCGCTTCGCGTTGTCGACACAGCGGTGACCACCGGCGTCGACATTCCGGTGTCGATCCAGACCGAGTTCGCCGGAAAGCGGAACGACGGAGCGCCGCTGCTCGAAGGCATCGTCGCGGTTGGAGACCTCAGCGGACCGTCACTCACGAATCCCATTCAATTGCAGACGCTCCCCGGTCACGCGTTTCAGGTTCCACCGCTACCAACCGAAGGCCTCTACTTCCTCCAGAACGTGCGGATGATGCGCGACAACGAGTTTTTGCAGGCCGCGACTCCATCATTTGCAACGATCGCCGTCACGAACGTCCTCGGCACGAGCGTCCGCATTCGGCAGCTGACACTCGAAGAGGTTCGCGCGCGCGGGATCGTGCTCGATGGCGACAATTACGCGGTCTACGAATACACATTCTCGTTCCTGGTCGACGGCCAGCTCGTGGAGATCCCATTTCCCGTCATAGTCGATCTGAGCAACCGGGAGCCGTTCCCAGTTGTACGCGAGACGCCCTTCATCCTTCCGCCGCTGAATACCCCGTCGCCCCCGAGGTGGACTCCCCCGCGTGTGATCGCAGTGGAGCTGTATGAAGCGGGGCCACCCATTCCCACTCCGGCCGGCGAGCCGCCCGGTTCCGCGCGCCCGATCAGATCGATTCCGGCAGCGATTGTCATCCCGAATGAATTCGCCGTCCTGCATCAGTTCTTCTCGGTCGAGCTGCTCTTGACGAACAGCGCACCTGCGGGCAGCGGGGTGCGGCTGCACAATCTCGAAGCGACGCTCAGGACACCGGCCGATCTCAGGATCGTCAGCTCGACCCCTGCGTCGAGCTCGGGCCGTCCGCTGTCGATTCTCGATTCGGAGAACGGTTCCGCGGTTCTCGATCCGCAACGGCAGGGTGATGCGGAGTGGACGCTCGAGGGTCTCCGCGCCGGAACGCACGCGATCGAGATCGAGATCACGGCGACGCTCCGTTCGCCCGGTCAGGCTGACGTTCCGCTTCGCGGCATCGCGCGCGCCGCGGTTCAGGTTCACGATCCGAGATTCAATATCTCGTTCTCCCATCCTGCGACGGTCAGAAGCGGAATCGAGTACTCGACGTTTTCATTCATCACGAACCTGACTCCTGTCGCGCAGACAATCAATGTGAGCTCCGGCGTTCCCTCATGCGCGACGTCCCCCTCTGCAAACGTCTGCCTCGTCGACGGCGCGCCGCCAACGCACGAGCTGACGATTCCGTCCGGCGGAATGCGAACGATCGAGTACAGACTGCGCGCCGGTACAACCGGGAGCGTCTTCGCAACGGCGGGATCGGTCGACGGTAGCGAGATCTCCGCCGCTGTCGCGCTGCACATGGGAGTGAGCGCCACCGGCGTCCCGCTCTCTCCCGCAACGCTCGTCCTTCCTTTCTATGCAGGCTTTCTCGACGACGCTCTCGTCTCCGCGAAGCTCGAGATGCTCGGTCTCGCATGGAGCGCGGCAACTGCGCCGCTCAACCAGACGACGGCGCAGTTTCCCCGGGTGACGCGCGCCGAGGTCTTCCGCCGCGGGCAGGATGTTGCCCTCGCGGGACAGCGGCTCTTCATCTCCAAAGATCCACTCGACACGTACGGCGGCCTGGCGCTCGACTTCCTCGGCAACGCAACCGAGCTGCGCGAGTTCGACCAGCTCAGGCGTGAAGAGGCGAGCGGACGCCGCGCCGGCGCTGCGGTCATGGAGCAGTTCATCGCCGCAGGGCTCGCAGAGAGTGCGGTCGAGAATTTCTTCACGCGGTTCGCCGCCGGCACTGCACATCGCACTCCCTTCATCGCTGTCGCCCTGCACGGTCCTGCTTCCGCGGAGGCTCGACCCTACGCGCTCTCGCTGCGAGGCGTCACAAGCAATCGCCTGCTCGATGTACCGAATGAAGCTGCCGGAGGATGGGTCAGGCAGTTGCCGTTCGCCGACCTCTCACGGTTCGTCGAGGAGGAGAGCTCGCGTCAGGGAGAGCTCGCACTCGTCGGAAGATGGACCGAGGATGTCCTGCTGCGCATAACGGCGACGGTGGGTGGTCCGTTGTCGCTCGACGTAATCTATCCGACCGAAACAGACGGCACGCTGCTTCGCGCGCATCTCGAGTTCACTGCGACAGCCGGCGAGACGTACCAGCTCACGCTGACACGCGGCGGCGAGCTGCTGCAGCTCACCGCGGAAAGTGGCGTCGCTGTTGCGACCGCGACCGCAACGGTCGTCGATCCGCAGCCGCTGCAGATCGTGGCCGCCCGCCAGGACCTTTTCCTCGATCCCGGTGGTCGCATCGTCTCGGTGCTCTACAACCGTCCCGCAACAGCCGGCGCCGGCGGACTGTCGTACGACGCCGAAGTAACGTTCGATCACGACGGGATCAGCTATCAGGGACCGCGCCCGATCTTCGGATCGCGTTTGCAGGATGAGGGGCGCGTGACCAACGTCACCTTCGCACATTCGCTGTCGAAAAACGTTCCTGACTCGGGCGGGCAGTATCTGCTGCGATCGGGACCGCTCGTCGATCCCTTGACGACGGCGCCGGTCAGTTTTCCAGCGCCCGTGACCCCAGGCATCGAGAACGACGCGCCGGCGGGCATTCTGTTCGGCCGCGTCCTCGAAGGAACGAGCGCGCCGGTTCCTGGCGCCGATGTGAGACTCACGAGCGGTGGAACGCAGTTCGACGTGACGAACGCGGATGGCGTCTTCTTCTTCGAATCGGTCCCGCGCGATCCCGATGCCGGAATGTCCGGCGCCTACACGCTCGAGGCCTTCGCGAACGGAAAGAGAACGAGCGTCACCGGCGCAGTGCGACTTCCCGGCCGGGTGCATCGTGTCGATCTCCTTTTCCTCGGGCGTGGGCGCGCCGAGGGCGTGGTGCGCTATCAGGACGGAACGGCGGTGTCCGGTGCGCGGGTGATCGTCGGGAGCACGACGTTCAGCCTCGTCCGGCAGACGGTTGCCGAGTCTTCAGGCGCGTACGTCGTCGATGATCTTCCTGTCGGTCCACTCACCTTCAGCGCGATCGATGCAGCGGGCAACGCAGTCTTCGCTTCCGCAGAGTTGAAGACGGCCGGTGCACTCATCCGCCAGGACCTGACGATCCAGCGAAACGGCTTCGCGCGCGCAGGCTCGGTGCGCGGAACGGTGAGGCGCTCCGACACCGGCGCTCCGGTTGCCGGCGCACGCGTCGGCGTCTTCAACAGCGGGCATGCAGTCGGCGAGACGTTCACTGCAGGCGACGGCCGGTTCGACTTTCCTCTCGTGCCAGCGGGCTTTGTCACTGTGCAGGCCGCCGAATGGAATCTCTCCCGCGAGAGCTCCATCATCAACTTCGACCTCGGGGCCGATCAGACGCGCGAAGTGACGCTGACGCTGAACGTCGATCCCGCCGCACCGAGTGCAGCGCTCGAGGGGCAGGTGTTCATCGAAGATGCACTCTTCCCCGGAGATGTCTCGAAGTACCGGAATGCTTCCGGCGCGATCGTCTCCATTCAGGGGGGCGAGAGCGCGGTCGCCGACGCCGACGGAAGATTCGCATTTCCCTCGATTCCGGTGACGTTCAGCGGAAGACAGGTCACGGCGCTCGATCCTTCTTCACAGCGCGCCGGCGGCGGCGTCGTTCCCGCGCTGAATCCTTCCGCCGCAAATCACTTGCCAATCGTGATTCGCGGCACGTACGGAACGGGTCAGGTGCGCGTCCGGCTTCTCAGCGCCACCGGTGTTCCGGTCTCGGGCTATCGCGTGATCGAGCCCGGATTCCCACCGATCGAGCTCGCAGAGACCGCGCCGGGCACCTACGAGCTCACCGGCATCGCAGTCGGACGTTCACTTGAGATCCGTGCAGTTCCTGCATCGCCCGGTGCTTACGGCGATCAGTTCGCAAGTGGAAATGTGAGGGTCGACTTCGCGGGACAGATTGCTGCGCTGACGTTGCGGTTGCCGGGACAGGGAACCGTTCGCGTGAAGCTTCGCTCCGACATCGATCTCATCGGCGACGTGACAATGCGCTACGCGGTATGGGACGAAGCAGAACAGCAGATCGGATCCCGCGAGATTGTGCGATCGACGTCCGAAGGTGGCATCGCAGGATTCGCGACGTTCGATGCGGTGCCAGCGCTGGGCGATTTCACGGTGTCGAGCTCGCATCCGCTTCACGGTCACTCAGCGCGCAGCGGAAAACTCGCCTACCAGGGTGACCTTGCCGAAATCACGTTGCAGCTCGACCGGCTCTCGTCGATACGGGGTGTCGTCTACGGAATCGACGGCGTGACGCCCATTCCGGGAGCATCGGTGAGACTCGAAGACGGACGGCAGGATCAGGGTGCGACGCTGACGACGCTTGACGGCAGTTTCGAGTTCTTCAATGTTCCCGCGAATACGCCGTACCGCGTCATCGCTGAGGTAACTCAGGGCACCGTCTTCCGGACCGGAATCGCGGGCGGAGTGACGCCGGAAGGCGGCGCGGCGATCGCCGGCGTTGCAGTCGTGCTGCGGAGGCAGGGACGTGTCGAGGGGCGCGTCGTCTATCTGGGACTGAAATCCGACCCTGCGAATCCCGGTCAGTTCATTCCCGACGACACGCCCGACAATCTCGCCGACAACGCGCCCGTTCCGCTGGCCCGCTTCTATCTCAAAGAGCTCGACTTCCCGTCCCGTTCGTTTGGAACTGTGACGGAAACGCGCGGCGCCGATGCAGCGGGACGCTTCTCGGTGAGCAACGTCTTCGAAGGTCCGTTCCGCGTCTCCGCCTTCGATCCTTCCGATCCGGAACTGCGTGGCAACGTTCTCTCGGCAATTTCTGTCGAAGGTGAAGAGGCCATCGTCATCATCGCGATCGGCACCGGCGGCATCGGATCGATCGCTGCGACAGTCACCGATCCCAACGATGCCGGCGCACCCGTCCCACTCGCCGACGTCACGCTCTATCGCGACGGGAAGATCTTCGATCTCACGACGAGCGACGCCTCGGGTGTCGCACGCTTCGCCGACGTTCCCGCCGGTGACTACGCAGCCTCGGCGTACGCGCAACTGCTCGGGCGTTCGGGAAGTGCAGGCGGAATCATTGTCTCCGCTCTGACTGAGACCAATGTCACGATCCCGCTGGAACTGAGCGGCGGCGTCGACGGGATGCTCACCGATCCCGAGAAGGGTGATGCAGGAGTTCCCGCGACGCAGGTGACGCTCACCGCGCCGAACTTCGTCACGCGAACGACGACCGGTCCTGATGGCGCGTTCACATTCGACGGCATTCGCGAAGGCCCGTTCACGCTGTCGGTCGTCCAGCCACAGACAGGACGCCGCGCAACTGGAGTAGGGAGCGTCACAGCTGCCACACCTCGCCCCTTCGTGCCACTCCAGCTCGAGCCGACTGAGCGGCTGCACCTCGAGGTCTACCTCCCCAACGACAGCGGCGCGATGTCGGGCGTGCTCACTCCGCCTGTCCGCGCCACCGTCCGCCAGTTCTGCGCCGGTTGCCTGCAGGAGCGAAACGCGGAGGGGAATCCTCTCGCCTTCGACGGCGTGCTCGAGCGAGAGGACTACCACATCGAAGTGGAGGAGATCGGCGGCGAGCGGCGGCGCGTGGCGTTCATCGGACGCTTCCCTGTCGGCGCGTCGATCAGTCCCGTTCGCCTGGTGCTTCCGGCATTCGGCAGAGTGGAAGTCCTCCTCACGCAGAACGGCACTCCGCTCGCGAACGCGCGCGTCACGATCAGCGGCGGCGGCAGAACGGCCGTCGTCTTTACCGCGCCGTCAGGCGTTGCAGTGGCCGAGGGGATCCCGCTAGGCAGCATCTCGGTGCAGGCTGTTTCACTCGACGGCTTGCTCTCGGCGTCAGCATCGGCATCACTCGTCTCGCAGAGCACGCCCGCAACGCTGACGCTCGCACTCGGCTCGTACGCAGGAATCACCGGGCTCGTGGAAGCGGAGGCGGGCGGCCCGTCCATCGGTACGCGTGTGATTGCGAGCTTCACGGGCGTCACGCTCGAGAGCCGCACCGATTCGTCCGGCCGCTACACCTTCAACGGGATCCCGGTTCCGCCTGCAGGCACGGTCGTCGATCTGCTCTACATCGGTCCCGATGACACGACGAGCGGCGGCAGCCAGCGCGTGACGATTCCTGCCGCGAGCGGGACCGCAGTCGTCGAGGTTCCGGCTGTGAAGCTCGATTCGACTCCGCCGCGTCTTCTGAGCGTTTCACCGGCTGACGGGGCGACGGACGTTCCCCCCGACAGCTCAATCACGCTGGTCTTCAGCGAGCCGATTCGCGCTGAGCACATAGCGAACAGCCACATTCAGCTCATACCGTCCGACGGTTCGCCCCAGGTTCTTCCGATCTTCACCGATTCGATTCTCGCAAACGGCACGCACGCGATCACGATGACGCCCCCGGCGCCGCCGGCGGGCCAGCAGTTCCCGCTGAAGAGCCATCTGCTCTATCGCGTCATCGTCTCGGGCTCAATCACCGATCGTTCCGGCCATCCTCTTCCTTCCCCATTCGGTTCGGCGTTCACCACCTCGGATTACATCGAGCCGCGTGTGGTGCAGGTGATTCCCTCTCCGACACTTCCGCTGCAGCCTTCCACCACGTTCCGGTTCCACTTCAGCGAGCCGGTCGATCCGGCGCCGTGGCAGCCGGGGGGAAGCGGTGCGATTCACCTCTACAAGCTCACGGCATTCGGAGCCGAGGGTGAGATCGCGCGTGAAATTCCGGGGAATGCGAGCCTCGATCAGGGGAACACCGTTCTCGTGCACGGACCGCTGGAATTGCTCGAGAGCGAGTCGTTCTATCGCATTGTCTTCTCGGGAATTCGGGATCTGCAGGGCAACGCTCTCGCTCAGCAGACGTTTCACTTCTTCTCGCGCGACGACACGCCGCCGTTCGTGATTCTTTCTTCGCCGCTGCCCGATGGCTTCCCGCTGATCTCAGGAGTCGAGTACGTGCTCGTGCCGGACCTGAGGAATGGTGGCGCGGACGGCACGGCGGCGGTCGATATCGCGAGGGTCGACTACTTTCGGGTCGAAGGTGCGAGCGCGGTTCACCAGTTCACGGCGGATGCAGTGCCCTTCTCGTACCGGTTCACTGCGCCGGAAGCTCCGGAGGGCGGCACGACGCTCTCGATTCGCGCGGTCGCACTCGACCTCTCCACGAACCAGAGCGCGCCGGCGGAGATCGCGCTGGCCGTGCAGCCGAACGATCCGCCGGAGAACGTCGCGCTCGCGCTGTCACCGGCGGGGCTGGTATTCGGGGGCACGATGGTGACAGGCGCCGTGACCTTCGAGGATGAAGGTCTCGTCGTCTCCGTGCAGCTCGCAGCCGAAGGTCTGTTCGCGAACGATGCGCCGTACGAAGCGTCGGTGGCGTTGGAGCGGGAGCGGTCGGGCGTCGACCAGCCGTGGCCTCCGGCTTCGCTTCCGATCGTTCTGCCTGCGACCCTGAAGGGGGGATCCACCGTTGCGTTCACAGCCACCGTCACCGATTCGCTCGGCCAGCAGGCGACTGCAACAGGAAGCATCGAGCTGCTGAATGATATCGAAGCGCCGCAGATTACGATCACGTCTCCCGAAGCGGGACAGTTGTTCACCGAAGGAACGGGGGCGACGATTCCGGTGCGCGCGACGGTCACCGATGCCGGCGTCGGGGTGAACATCGTGACGCTGCGTGTCGATGGCGGCGCACCCGTGCCGATGACACTCGCGGGTGGAGTCTATTCAGCAGATGTTCCGATCGGCAGCCTGGAAGGCACTGAGCCGGTCGACCGAACCTTCACCATCTCCGCCTCCGATCATGCCGGCAACGAGAGCGATGCGTCGGTCACTGTTCTCGTGCAGGCGCTGAATGATCCGAACGCTCCGGTCGTGCGGATGACGTGCTCGACGAGCGGTGCGATGTACCCCGCCGGATGGAACGCGCGCATCCGCTTCCATGCCATCGGAAACGCGGGAGGCAACCCTGCCAACGGAATCGACAAGCTCGAGATCTTCGTTGGCGATGCTGAAACGCCAATCATTCCGATTGCCGTTCCCGGCATGGCCGATGAGTACGAAGCCCTCGTCCCGATGCCGTCGCTGCCGGATGGATCGATCGTCTCCGTGCGCGTCGTCGTGACGAATGTCTCCGGCGAGAGCCGCACGGCGACCTCGGACGTGACGATCGTCGAAGGCCGCGTCATCGTCGGCGACACGATCATTTTCCCCGACGACACCGGCTACGAGAACGAAACGGTGATCGTGCAGAGCGGCGTGCTGACGGTGATCGGTCCGCACACATTCGAGCGGCTGGTCGTGCTCGGCGGGTCGGTCACGCATGCGCAGATCACCGCGACGGAAATGTACCGGCTGGAGCTTACGACAGGAAGCGTCTATGTCGCCTGTAACGCAGCGCTCGATGCGAGCGGCAAGGGATATGGAGTCACGTCGAATGGCCGAGCGATGACGTGGCCGGGGGTATTCGACGGAGGAAGTGTGGCGGGTGCCGGCGGAAGTCATGGAGGGACCGGAGGCGCGTCGACGAGCAGAACATACGGCTCGATCTTCTTCCCCGATACTCCCGGCGCCGCGGGAGGCCACACGGCCGACTGCGCGAGCTGCTATCAGGGCGGCGGGGTGATCTCGATCGAAGCGGAGAACATGCTGCTGGACGGTGACCTTCTCGCGAACGGTCGCGACAGCGACCGAGGCGCGGGCGCAGGTGGAAGCATTCTGCTCGTTGTTGGCGAACTGCGTGGACCGGGCGAGCTCGCGGCTCGCGGCGGCACCGGCTGGAGAGCCTCCGGATCGAATTTTGAAGGAGCGGGGGGCGGTGGTGGGCGCATTGCCATCTACTACGATGCCGTTACGCTTCCACCCGGCAACATCAGCGCGAGCGGAGGCAGCGGCTACAACCATGACTGGAGAGTCGGAGCACCAGGCACGGTCTATTTGAAACGAAACTCCGAGACCCTCGGAGCGCTCATTGTCGCGAATGACTTCCAGTCGCCGAATGCGACCCCGCTTCCGATGATCGGAGAGCGCGTCGTCGATGCAAGATCTGTCGATTCGATCACCAGCACCGGAGCGGACTTCAGCGGACCCGATCACCTCAGAGGAATGCTTGTCGCGATCAATGGCGACCTCGACGTCACCTGGCCGGTTCTCGAGAACGATGCCGACACGATCACGGTCGATGTTTCGTCCGCGCCTCTCACCGCGGAGATCGGCGATACGTTCCGCGGACTCTATCGTTTCTCAGGACTGAAACTTCGCAACGCGCAGGCCGTGGTTAGCGACCACCTTCAGCTCGATACCGAAGTCGACAAGGATGACTTCTCTGCAATCTTCGGCGCGAATCTCGGTGAGCCATCCATCGACCTCGATGCGATCGTCGTCACGACGGGTGGAGGCGCCATCACCGTGACCGGTGCGGCAGGTGCGGTCAGCGACCCTGACCAGCCCGTTCAAATCACCGTAAGGAACAACCGCGGCGGCGCGACCTGGAGTACCGTCGCGGGTCCCGATGGAGCATTCAGTCGCGCAATTCAGGGAGAAGGCGGCGACGTCATCTCGCTACGGGCCAGAGATACCCATCCCCTCGCACGTGAGACGGCTTTCGTCGACGTCGGCGTCATCGAAAGCAACCTTTCTGCTCCGGTGGTTGCTCTCGAACTGATCGAAGTGCGGACGATGCCATCGGGAGTCACGGTCGTCGGAAGTCCGGGAGCAGTCTCGGATCCCGATCAGCCGGTTCATGTGACGGTGAGAAACAGCAGAACGGGAGCTGGGTGGGCAACGACCGCGAATGCCGATGGATCATTCCTGCTCGCCGTGAATGGTGAGGCCGGTGATGTCATGGTGCTGAAGGCGAGGGACTCGCACACCCTGCCGCGTGAAACGGAATTCGTGGCAGTAGGATCGATCGCCTTCAATGGCGGTGCGCCGGTTCTCGATCCGGCGCGCATCACCCTGAACGGTTCACCCGTGGTCGGCGCGCCGGGAGCCGTTTCAGATCCGGACACTCCGATCGTAGTCACGGCGAGAAACGACAGGACGCTTGCAACATGGAGCACAACCGCCGGGGCAGACGGTTCCTTCGTCATCGGTGTCGTGGGTGAGCCAGGCGACGCGATCTCACTCGTCGCACGCGACTCCCATCTCTTCCCTGCCGAGTCTGCACGTCTGGTCATAGGAGCTCTCACAGATCCGGGAGCGGTTGAGATCAACTCCACAGAGTGGACGAGTGATCCCAATTTCAAAGCGCGCCGGGTTACCACGAACGGGCACGCGCTCGCCGTCACCAGCTATCCGGTGTCTTCGACAGATGGCGCGAGCGGTACGGTCGTCCTGCTCGACTTGACGAATCCGGTGCAGCCGTCGCTTCTGCGCACGCACCAGTTCCCGCGGCCGGTGCGCTCAGTGGCGATTGGTGGAGACTGGGTCTGGTTCGGGCACGAAGTGAACTCATTCAACAATTCGCTCGCCGGAATGAGGATTGACGACGGCATCATGACCGAAGCGTTCGGCGCCTTCAACGGCCACGCGAACGCTCTCGCGCTGTTCGAGGACACGCTGTTCGTCGCCTATGGCCGAACGGTTCATGCATTCGACGTGAGAGCTCCTCAGTCACCGCAGCGGATTCGGGCTGGAACCAACCTCGGAGCCGGCGGTCAGATTACCGCGCTGATTCCCGTCGATGACCGTTACCTGATAGCAATCAATCCTCTCAAGTCGGGAACTGTGAGGGAAGACGTGGTCGTGCTCGACTGGTCGGCGGGCGATGTGATCACTCTCGTCACCACGCTCGACATTCCCGACTTCGATGCAATCGACGCCAGCCTCTCGGGCTCCACTCTGTACTTGGTCAGCGACACCGCGGCGGAAATCGTGGCCCTCGATCTCGCGAACCCCGCGGCGCCGGCGATCATCGGCCGGGAGCCGTTGCAATCGCCCGCCGGTGGCATCGCATCGATCGAGGAGGACGGCTTCGTTGCCGATACGACGAGCGGCCTGGCAACCGTTGACCTGACCGATGCCTCCGTGCCCACGGTGCGCGGCTATACGAGCCTGTCCGGCAGCGCAGTCGATGTTGTGATTGCTCCAACCCACGCGTACGTCGCAACGGAAATCGGCATCGCCATTGTTCCCGCGCGGACGGCTCCCCTTATCGATCGCGCGCGCATTGAAGTGAACAGGGATGGAGCGAATGCGACGGTCGATGGACGCGAGCGCTCCGTCATTGGGCTCGGTCCGATCACAGGCACGATCCGGAACACGACGCGCTCGCTGGTCGTGAACGGAGTTTCCATCGCAGGCGATGGTTCATTCTCCACGCTGATCCAGGCAGAGTCAGGAGACGAAATTATACTCGAGGTGATCGACGGCGGCGGCAAGTCGGCAGGTCCGGTGATCGTGGGGAGAGTTCCGTTCGGTCGCACTGTGACGCTCGACACGGTGTCGCTGGCAGTGCCGAACCACCGTGCGCGGGCTCTGGCGATCGAAGGTCACGACCTCCTTGTGTCAGATACCGTTTGGCCCCTCCTTGGGAACCGGTCAGAGACGATTCTTCATTTCAACCTTCCCGATCCTGCCCAACCCTTGCTCGAACGTTCAATCGAAGCGCTGAACGGCATCTACTCGACGGCGATCAGAAACGGACATGCGTACCTCGGAGAGTTGCCTCTGTCGACGCTCGATCTCCGCGACCCGAACGCCTCGCTGCTCACACCGAAAAGCGACCTCGGGACGGAAGCGGCCTTCGCTTTCATCGGCAATTTTATGCTGACGTCGGCGCTCGATTTCTTCGACGGCCGTGTGCGGCTGTATGACATCTCGAATCCTGTGTCACCACGTTTCGTGAAGGATCAGACGGGATTCACCAATGGCGTGTTCTCGCACTTCATTCCGGCTGCCGGGAATCTCCTCATCGGGCTTACCCCCGAAGAATGGACTGGGAATGTCGATATCGTGATCTTCGACGCGCGCGATCCGGCGAATCTCCGGAAGCTCTCGCAGCTGTCTATCGCCGGCGCCAGCCCTCTCCGCGGGGCCGTGCAGGGAACGTATCTCTATCTCGCCGGAATTGAGGGAAAACTCGCCGTCGTCGAGTTTTCCGATCCTTCTGCGCCAGCTTTCCGCGGTCTCGTTGATACTCCGGGCGCGAAGCCCCATGCGGTCGTCGCTCAGGGCGGCGATCTCTGGGTTGCCGATGATGTCGCAGGTCTGACGAGGCTGAGCCTCGCTGATCCCGCGGTACCTGTTGTGATCGGCACTCAGGCTCTTCGTGGCGCGGCCTGGGACATTGTCTCGAATGGGAACACGCTTTTCGTCGCGCACGAATTCGGAGTGACGGCGGTGAGCGACATTCCCCTCCGTCCTGAGATTCATGCAGGTCTCGTTCGGATTTCAGGGACTGCGGACGCCCGTGTCACCGGTGCGCGGGGAGCGCTCACCGGGACAGGAGCGTTGTCACTTCAGCTGAGGAATATCACGACGGGTAATGTCGTCGCCGGAGTCGCAGCGGCGAATGGCTCGTTCGTCGCGGATATGCCTGCGACGCCGGGAGATCAGCTCTCGCTTCAGGTGACTGATGTCGCGGGAAGAACAACTGGACCGTTAGCCCTCGGACGATTCCTTGGCGCCAGTGCGATCGAGGTAAGCTCCGCGATGAGTGATGCCGGGTTCGGATCTCGTGCGGTTGCGCGCGAAGGGGAAACCCTCGTCATCTCTGACGCGAACTTCCCCTTTTCACCGGGCTCCGACAAGCTACTCGTGTTCAACGCTTCTGCGAATGATCCCTCGTACGCGCGTACTGTGGCCGTCGCCAACGGGCCGATCGCGGGAATGGCACTTTCCGGCGGGTGGGCGTTCGTTGCCGACCGCGGTCTGAGCACGGTGAACGTGGGCGCAGGCGCTCCCGTATTCTCGGTGCCGGCCGGACCTCGTCCCGAAAGCGCCGTTGCTGTCGCCGGGAACATAGCCTTCACAGGAAACCAGGACGGCGAGCTCCGAGTGTGGAACGTAGCCGATCCGTCGCAGCCCACACTCGTGAGGAGCTACGGAGCGATCGGTCAACTTCTCGGGCGATACATCACGCAGCTCGAGCCGCTGGGGACCGACTATCTCCTCGCATTCACGCGGCAGCTCTTCTTCGTGAATCAGTCCGATCGCGTCGTCATTCTCGACAGGAGAGATCCGAATGCAATCGTCGTCACCGCGACGCTGGCCGCTGGACATCTCGTGAATCCGCGCGGTGCCGTCGAAGGATCGCTTCTTTACCTGATCAACGACGCCGGGCCGGAGCTCATCATCGTCGATCTCGTGAATCCCATAGCCCCGGTGATTCGCGGACGCACCACGCTTCCGTTCAGCAGCCGGCGCATTGTCGTCGATGGAACGACAGCGCGGCTCGCGGGTGGGTTCGGCGGCGTCATCACCGTCGACATCTCGAACCCCGACGCTCCGCAGGTAACGGGCAACGAGCCAGTCGCCGAATTCGTCTGGGACATCGCGACGACTCCGGGCAGCGCATTCGTCGTCGACGGAAAAGCTCTCCGCACTCTGCAGCTCCCCCCGATCGTCACTGCTGCACGAATCAGCATCGAAGCGCTCTCCGCCTCGCTGGCGAGGGTGAGCGGCACCGCAGAAAGCGTCGCGGGGCGCAAGCCGTTGCAGATCGAGATCTCGAATACTGTCACTTCAGCAGCCGTGGTCGTTCCTGTGGCAGCGGATGGAAGCTTCGAGGCGACGATCAGCGGCATTGCAGGACAGACGCTTGCCGCGACCGCGACCGATCCGGCGTCTCTCACGTCAGGTCTCGTCGTGATCGGGACCGTGCCGCTCTTCGTTCAGGATCTGACCGTTCGGCTCGATCGCATCACGCTCGGCAAGGTGGGAACGGATGCCCGTGTGACCGGCACCGCAGGAGCCGTCACCGGGACAATGCCCGTCAGCGTCGTGCTCGCGAACGTCGACCGTTCGACGTCAGGGGCAGCCGCAACCGTAGCAGAGGACGGCAGCTTCGAAGCCTTCGTCGCAGCCTCACCCGGTGAGTCGATCACCCTGTCTGCCACCGACGCTTCCGGTTCTGCAGGCCCATTCACCCTCGGGCGGCTGCCACTCGATCCGCCCGTCAGCACCGCGATCACGGCGGCGATGACCGACGCCGGCTTCCGCGCGCGGACGCTCGCCGTCGATGGAACGAAACTCGTCGTCGCGAGTACACCCGACGGCGGAACTGGCGAGTCGGACAAGCTCGTCATCTTCGACATCGCGAATCCTGCCGCGCCGGTTCACCAGACGACCGTCGTTGCAGGCAGGGGAGCGATCAACGACGTCGAAACGGCGGACGGATGGGCGTTCGTCGCATCTGATCAGCTCGCGCTCGTAAACCTCGGAGATCCGACGCAGGTCTTCTTCTCGGATGCGTCTGAGGACGTGCCGGCGACCGCGGTTGCTATTCACGGCACGCTTGCCTTTACGACGCACAGCCATGGGTCGAGCGATCGAGTCCGAATGCTCGTACACGATGTCACCGATCGCACCGCGCCGCGAGTTATCGGCGAGGGCCGCGTATCCGACTTCGGTGAGGGAAATGTCCGCGTTACTGATCTGCTCAGCCTCGACGACGGCTTCCTCGTCGCTCTGAGTCCGAACGTCACCGCCATCGGAGGGCATGACGTCGGATTGATCGATATCCGCGAACCGAATTACGCCTACCGAATCCTGCGAGTCGACATCCCCGGTCTGTCTGCTTATCGCGGAGCGTTGGTTGGAAGGAAACTCCACATCGCCGGTGAGGACGGTCGCTACGCCATCATCGACTTCACAGATGTGTTCAACCCCGTTGTCTCACCGGTATTCATCACGGTTGACTCAGCACGTGGAATCGATCTCGCGGGTGATGTCGCGGTAGTTGCGGCCGGCACCGCCATCGAATATGTCGATACGTCGACCGTACCTTCGCAGTCCACGTTGTCGACTGCCGTCTCCGCCGGCTGGGACGTCGCGCTCCACCGCGGAGCGATGTACGTCGCGAATGAGACCTCGCTGCTGGCGTTCGCCGATCCGGCGCTGCCACCGATGATCGATGCGTCACGCGTGACGCTGCAGACCTCAGGTAGCAATGCGCTCGTCGCAGGCGCATCGGGTGCCGTGCGCGGCACTCTGCCTCTCACCGCGTCACTGCATGCCGCGAATGGCGGCACGGCCGCAGTCGTCATCGACGCATCCGGAGGTTTCTCTGGAAGCGTTCCGGCGCTTCCCGGTGAAACGATCGAGCTGAGGGTGATCGATGGCAATAGTCGCGAATCGCGCCGATCCGTAGGCACCGTGCCGTTCGGAAACGAGACGGCGACGTACGTCACGGGCGCGGACGAGGCGCTGGATGATCCGGACTACGTTTCGCGCAAAGTCGCGGTTGACGGCGAACATCTGGTGGCGTCCGGCGGATGGACCTATCTCGCGAACCGAGGCTCGGACAGGATCCTCGTGTACTCGGCACCTTCTTCCGAAACGCCCGCCGCAACGTACAGGACCGCGGTGGTTGCCGGCGACAATTGGATCTCCGATCTCGAGGTGCACAACGGTTGGGCCTTCGCGACTTCGAACCGCTTTGCAGCCGTCGATCTCACGCAGCCGGAACCGGTTGCGGTGTTCGGAACGGCGCCCTCGAACTACCAGGAAGCGCTGGCGATTTCATCTCCGTACGCGTTCACTACCGTGCAGTCGGGTGGCGCCGGAATCCGAGTCTACGACATCAATAATCCCGCGGTTCCGATTCACCTCGGCGATCAAATTCTCATCGAGGGTATCTCTTTCAGGGGACTGACGACGTTCGGTGACGATCGCCTGATCGCATTCACAAACCGTGACTCGGGGGGAATCGGCTTCGACGTAATTGTCATCGACCGATCGAACATCAATCAACTGCAAGTCCTGAAGACTCTCGACATCTCCGGCTTCGATGCCCTCGATGGAATCGTCGACGGGACGACTCTCTACGTCACGGGCGATTACTACGCGCGTGACGGCTTTGCAATCGTCGACCTGAGCGATCTCGAGAATCTGCGCGTGCTCTCGTTCGTCGACACGCCAGGCTTCGCCACGGGAATCGCAATCTCCGGGCCGGATGAGATCGCCGTGGCGGACAGCACTTCAGGCGTGACGTTCATCGACGTCTCCGACAAGAGCAATCCCATCATTCTCGGCAGCCAGAGAACGCCCGGCAACGCCGTCGACCTCGTCGTCTCCGGCAAGACGATCTACGTCGCCACCGAGGGGCAGCTCCACGCCATCACACGACCATGAGGAATCGATTGAACAGCAAATGCGGCTATGGCAAGAACCCCTCTCCCCGTGTGAACGGGGAGAGGGGCAGGGGTGAGGGGTGTGAGTCGCAACTCCACTCCAGCCTAGTGCGCAACGCCCCTCACCCGGCGCGCTGCTGTGCTGCAAATTGTGACGCCTCCGCCACCCCCGCGCGCCACCCTCTCCCCGCTCACGCGGGGCGAGGGAGAGCAGTCATCACAATGCTCGTCGCCTTTCTGCTCATCCTGATCACCACGACCGCGGAAGCGCAGACGCAGACCACCATCACCGAGAACTTCGACTCGTACCCGCTGAACGCCCGCGTTCCCGGCTGGACCGACAGCATCCTCGGCGACCCGCAGACCGAAACCGATCGCTTCCGCATCGCCGCCGATCCGCGCGACCCGGAAAACCAGGTCTACGGCGTACGGAACGCACCAGGGGATCTCATCACTCCGACGCCGCGAGCAGGAACGCTGTCGTCGCTGATGAACCCAGTCATGCCCGCGCGCGGCCGCATCGAGCTCCGCGGCCGGATGATGCGCACCTCCGATGAATCGCGTATCGGCGTTGCCTTCCTCTCCGGCCATCCGGAGTCCGGGCACGCATACCTCCTCGCGCTCTGGTCCGCGACCGGACCGCAGCGTCCGACGGTGCGTCTCTTCACGCACGGCGACGGAACGCTGGCAGGCATCACCGACAGCCGGCAGACTCTGGAGACAGGAATCTGGTACCGCTTCTACATCATCAGTGAGAGCACCGATCGCGGCACATTCATCCGCGCGCGCGTCTGGCCGGACGGCGAGCGGGAGCCCGAGACGTTCTCCATCAATGCAGTCGACGCGAGCACGCTCCGACCTTCCTCTGGCCGCGTTGCACTCTGGGCTGCGCGCGTCTCGCGCGTTCGAGGCGTGCAGACGGCGGAACGGCCGGACACGATGTTCGATGATCTCGAGATCAGCACCGATCCGGACGCCGTCATCGAGCCACCGCAGGATGCCTTCCCACCCGCGATCGACTTCTTCGAGTCGGGCCAGCCGCTCGTCAGTGGCAGCACGTTCAACCGCGATGTCGCCATCGAGATCCGCATCACCGACGAGTCTACGTTCGCCTCGAATGCGCTGTTGAACGGGAGCCCCTACACTTCCGGAGCTCCGATCACAGCCAACGGTGCTTACACACTCGTTGCAACCGCGACGGATGCGTTCGGGAACAGCAGCGAGAAATCGGCACAGTTTGCAATCGACAAGAGCGTTCCGTCGGAGTCGTCGATCACGATCATTTCTCATCAGGAGGCCGATCGTCTCAACGTCCGGAGACAGAAGGTTCGAGGAACTTCTAACAACGTCTCGCAGATTCAGGTCAACGGGGTCGCTGCGACCGCAGACGGCTCAGGCGCCTTCACGGCTGAGATCGATCTCGCCGACGGTCCGGCAGTCATCGAGGTGACAGGACGCACTCCCTCCGGCGAACAACTGCAGAAACGTCTCAACGTCCTCGTCGACTCGCTCCCGCCTGCCCTCGCGATCGCAGCACCTGCCGCAGGAAGCTGTCTGAACGTCGACGCCGTCACGCTCTCCGGAACCGCAAGCGATCCGCATCTGAGCGCCGTCGTCGTGACACTCGATGGCGTCTCGACAGCGGCTACCGTCTCCGGCACGACGTGGAGCGCGACCGTGAATGCCGCCGAGGGAGTGAAACAGTTCCTCGTCGAGGCCGCAGACTCATTCGGGCACAGAACATCCGCCAGTCACCTCCTCACCATCGACCGCACGCCTCCTGCGATCGCGATCACCGAGAACGGCCTGCCGTTCACCGGTACGATCCTGAATCGCGGAGTCTCGCTTCTGATCCTCGCGACGGACGCAGGCGCATCCATCAGCCCGTCGATCACGCTGAACGGCAACCCGTTCATTTCCGGCAGGGCGATCGACGCCGAAGGAACGTACGATCTGCGCGTCGCCGCAGTCGACTGCGCGGGCCATCGGACCGAGCGAACCGTCGCGTTCGAGATCGATCGCACGCCGCCCTCGCTGCGCGAGCTCGTTCCGCCATCCGGCTCGAGCGTCCGCGAGAAGCCATCCTCCATCCGCGGTGCCACCGACGCCGACGTCGCCTCGATACGCATCGTCGGCTCGTCCATCGCCACAACTCCCGAGCAGGGAACGTTCTCGCTCGAGGGCCTCACGATTCGCGAAGGCACGAACAACTTCCTTCTCGAAGCAGTCGATCGCGCCGGAAACGTGGCGCAACTCGACTACAGTTTCCGCCTCAACTCCTCGGCTCCGGCAGTGGAGATTCTCGAACGCGACGCCCCGATCCCTGCAGCGGCCATATTCAATCGGCCAGTGAGCCCCGTCGTGCGGAGCGGAGATCCCGCTGCGACGGTGAGCGCAACGATGAACGGCGGAACATTCACGAGCGGCACGACCCTGACGCTCGATGGAAACTACGCCATCGAAGCAACGGCCACCGATCCGCTCGGCAACAGCGGCATTGCTACGGCGTCATTCGAGATCGATCGAACGCCGCCGGCCGTGAAGATCACGTCGCCTGTTGCCGGCGCCGCGTTGTCACCAATTGTCGATGTGCGCGGAACTGCGACCGACGCAATCTCGGTGCGCGTCAACGGGGCGCTCGTTTCCGTCGGCGGCGACGGGACGTTCGTGTTCTCCGGCCTTGGGCTCGAGCCTGGCGACAACCTCATCGTCGTGACTGCAACCGACCGTGCAGGCAACGTGGCGCGCGACGAAGTCGTCGTCACCCGTGAGCTCGAAAGCCCCGGCATCATCATCACCTTTCCCCCTGACCTCTTCTCGACGAACCGGAGCACCGTCGCCGTGCGTGGCCGCGTGCTCTCCGGCGGCGCAGGTCAATCCGTCCGCATCGGCACTTCGGAATTGCTGACCGATGCTGCTGGTGGCTTCGGCATCGACAGCTTCACACTCTCGGAAGGGGAGACCCGCATCGACGCAACAACCGGAAGCGGCGCGAACATCCGTACGGCATCAGTCCGCGTGCGCGTCGACACGACACCGCCGCTCCTCGAGATTCTGGAGTCAGGGCAGCCTCTCGAAGAAGGCCCGCGCTTCGCCGAAAGCGCGGCGCTCTCGCTGCGCGTGGAAGATGCAGGAGCGTTCACATCCAGCCTGACGGTCGACGGCGTACCGGTCACCTCGTTCCCGTTCGAAGTCACGACTGCCGGCGGTCACATCGCCGAAGCGTTCGCGAGAGATGCAGCGGGCAACGAGTCGCGTGTCGAGCGGACGTTCTTCGTGGGCGAGAGCGCCGTCGCGGGACCCTGCATCCTCTCCGACCTCGATCCCGTCGACGGAACTGTCGTCTTCGGGACCGCAACGACGATCGCGGGACGCGCGGCAGGAGCGTCGTCGGTCACCGTGAATGGCGCCCCTGCACCGACGGCCGACGGTTCCTTCGCGGCGCGCATCGAGCTGCCGGTGGAAGGTGAGAATCGCATTGCGATCGTCTGCACGGGCAGCGACGGGGCGACGAGTGATCCATTGACGCTCACGCTCCGCAGACTGACGGGAGATCCGAGCGTGACGATCACCTCGCCCGACGAAGGATCGGCGACTGCAGATGCAGCGATCACCGTGACGGGCACCGTGAGCGCCGACGTCACCTCGGTGCGCGTCAACGGTGCACCGGCGAATCTTTCGAACGGCACGTACACGGCGAACGGCGTACGGCTCTCCGGCGGACTCAATGTGATCGTGGCGGAGGCGAGGAACGATGCGAATCGCATCGCGCGCGCATCGCGACGGATCACCCATCTCGCAACGGAGCCCTCGATCGCCATCACCGGACCAGGTGTCATCCTGAGCGCAGCGAAGGATCCCCTGACTACCGGCGCCAACACGCTCGACATCTCCGGAACCTTCGCCCATCTAGACCCCTCGACGATCACCCTGACGAATCTCGCTTCGCCGTCATCCGTAGTCGTCGACATCCGGCGCGAGGGCGATACACGCGGCGCTTTCCGCGCGCGCAGCGTCCCTCTCATCGAAGGCACGCAGACGATCCGCGCGTCCGGAGTCGACCGCCTGGGTCGCTCGGCTGACGCCTCGATCAGCGTGACGAGGACAACGGGCCTTCCGTCGATCGAAATCGTCGCGCCGCTCGACAACACATTCGTCGCCGCATCGACTACAGAGATTGCCGTCTCTGGCAGGTTCATTGCCGCACCCGGCTCGACCATCGAAGTGAACGGCGAGCCGGCGGCCGTCAGCGGCGACCAGTTCAGCGCGATCGCGACCATCGCGTCGCAGTCCGGACCATTCCCCATCATCGCGCGCGTCACCCAGCCCGACGGCTTCTCAACGACGAGTTTCACTCTCGTCACCAGGCTTTCCGGCGCACCCCGGGTCCTCGACGCATTCCCGTCGGCCGGTGCGACCGCCGTCGATCCGGGAGTCGTGATTCGCATCGTCTTCTCTGCGCCGATGGAGCCGGCTCCGCTCGCGTCGGGCCCCTTCTCGATGACGGATGATTCCGGAGCGGCTGTCACCGGCGTGCTGGAAGTGAACGGTGACGTGCTGAGCTTCGCGCCGTCCGCGCTCCTCGACGGCGGCCGCATCTACACCATGCGCGTGTCTACAACCGCAACGGATCTCGCGGGCACTCCGCTCGAGTCGGAGCACGTCAGCTCGTTCACAGTTGCGGCCGGCGCACCGGGCGCGCCGCCCGCCCTCGATCCAATCGTGCAGGCTGGATGCGCTCCTTCGGTAAATGTGACGGGCACGGCTCCTTCCTTCTCGAGAATTCGTCTCACGATCGGATCGCTCGTCCTCGAAACGACCGCCGACAGCGACGGCCGTTTCAGCTTCACGGTTCCGCTCTCCGGCGACCCTTTCTTCCGCGTCGTACGCGTGCGCATTCTCGGCGTCGACGGATCGCTTTCTGCTGCCGCCGAGGCTGAGCTGAGAGCAGACTGCAGCGGTCCGGCGGTGCTGGCGGCTGCGTTCGATCGCGTGTCGAATTTGCTGTCGGTCACCTTCTCGGAGCCGATCGATGCGTCGACGGTCACGAACACATCGATGCTCGTCGAGTTGCAGGACGGAACGCCCGTCGCTGGAACGATCACGAGTCTCGACAGTCGAACCTTCCGCTTCACGCCCGCCTCCGACCTGTCGGAATCGAGCGTCACCCTGCGCATCACGACCGCCGTCCGAGACCGCGGTGGCAACGCGCTCGCCGCACCATTCAGCCGCTTCTTCCCGTTCGGCACCGTGACCCCGCCGCCCGCCGGCGGCTCCGGCTTCGTCTCCGGCGAAGTCTTCGACGCCACCACCGGCCGCCCCCTCGCCGGCGCGGAAGTGCAGATCGAAGTGCCTGTGGCGTCGAGCAAGATCGCGGGTCTGGCCAGCAGTGAGAAGGGTGTCATCCCGAGCGTCGAGCGAGGGATCTGGGCGGGGGCCCCTGCCACGGATGAATCAGCGG
>JBGTDX010000005.1:0-2468 GCA_041748075.1 Thermoanaerobaculia bacterium | reverse complement strand
TCGAAGATGTCCTCCATCGTGCCGTCGAACTTTTCTGCCCAGATGGCGGCGTCGCGCGAAACATCGATGAGCTGCGCGGTGATGCGCAAGCGCTCGCCGGCGCGACGGACGCTTCCGGTGACGACGTAGCGGACGTTCAGTGCCGCTGCGATCGCGGGCACCGGCTGGCCGCTCTTCTTCAGATAATCCGCGGAGGACCGCGCCACCACACGCAGCGCCTCGATTCGCGACAGGTCCGTGATGATCTCCTCGGCCACTCCGTCGCCGAGGTAGTCGCTGTCGTGGGAAGGGCTGAGATCGTCGAAGGGAAGGACAGCGATGGAGCGATCCGTCGGGGGTGCCGATTCAGTCGGGGGAGAAGGAGCCCCGGGGCTACGCTTCAGATCGACGAGAACATCGCGGAACGACTGGTACCGCCGTTCGCGTTCGCGCTCGAGGCAGCGACTGCTGATCTCACGCATCTCCGCGCTGTCGCCGAATGCTTCATGAAGAATGCAGCCGTACGAGTAGATGTCGGCGCGGTGATCGACCTCGAGGCCCATCTGCTGCTCCGGCGCCATGTAACCGAGCGTGCCCATGATCATGCCGGGAGAGGACTGCATGGGGAGGATTGCGGTGCTGTCGTCCTCGTCAGATTCGGCCGAGACATGCAGCAGCTTGGCCAGGCCGAAGTCGAGAACCTTCGCGTACCCGTCTTCGGTGATCATGATGTTCTCCGGCTTGAGGTCGCGATGGACGATCCCCGCCCCATGCGCCTTCGCCACAGCTTCGGCGACCTGCGTCATCCACTGAAGGAGCTCGCCGCTTTCGGTGCCGCGACGCATCGCCCGCCGCAGCGTCTCGCCCTTGACCAGTTCCATCGCGATGTAGTGGATGCCCCCGGTGTTGCCGATGTCGTAGACGTGGAGGATGTGGGGATGATTGAGCGCCGACGCCGCCTTCGCCTCGCGCTCGAACCGCGGAAGCGCATCCGCGTGCGCCACCGCGCGCTCGGACAGCACCTTGATCGCAACATCGCGGTGGAGCCGCCTGTCCCGCGCGCGATACACCTCTCCCATCCCCCCGCTCCCGATGAGCGAGAGAACCTCATAAGGACCGACGACGGTGCCGCGAGGAAGGGGCATTGTTCAGCTAATCCTACCGCGTCCTCACCCCGCTTCGCTTCGCTCAGCACCCCTCGCCCTCCGGAGAGAGGGCGAGGCGGCGTTTTTTCCCCCGTAGCGCGGATCGCAAAACCATCTTCCCCTCTCCCGAGGGAGAGGGGTGGCGAGCGCCAGCGAGCCGGGGTGAGGGCTCAGTACAATAGCGTCATGCTCCCCCGCACCCCTCGCGCCCGAGAGCTCCGCCAGACCCAGACCTCGCACGAAGCCCTCCTCTGGCAGATTCTCCGTAACCGCCGCTTCCTCAACCTCAAATTCCGCCGACAGCGTCCCTTCGGTCGCTACTATCTCGACTTCTTCTGCGAAGAGCTGAACCTCGTCATCGAGCTCGACGGAGTGCAGCACCTCGGAGAAAAGAACGTCGCGCACGACACCGAGCGCACGCGATTCCTCGAATCACGTGGGCTGACGGTTTTGCGAATTCGGAACGAAGAGCTGGACGATCTAAACCAAGCCGCGATTCGGCTCGACAGAGCGATCAGAGAGATCCACTCCCGCAAAGCCACATGAGCCCTCACCCCGGCTCGCTGGCGCTCGCCACCCCTCTCCCTCGGGAGAGGGGAAAGCCCCACCATGTCGGCATCGGCCCCCGAGAGCCTGATCAGCTTAACGGAATGCCTGAACACATTTCGGTGTACACTTTATGTGAATGAAGCGGCGCGATCTCGAGAGCCGGTTAACCGACATCGCGAAATCAACGAACAGCTCGCGCGCGCTATCCTGCGCCGCGTCTCGAGGGAGAGATGATGAGATTCGAAGGCAAAGTATTTCGCGATGGACGATGGTGGCTGGCGGAGATCCCGCTCCTCGACGCGATGACCCAGGGCAGAACCAGAAAAGAAGCACTCGAAATGATCGCGGACTGGCTCGAGACGATGGTCGACAGAAAGGACTTCGAGGCTACAGTCTTCATGCATCAAGGAAACGAATTCGAGATCGCCGGCAGCGACGCAGCTGCCATGACGGCGTTGCTCCTTCGCAGGCGCCGCGCCGCCAGCGGCAAGTCTCTCCGCGACATCGCCACCGGCCTCGGATCAACATCCCGGAACGCCTATGCCCGGTATGAACGCGGAGACGCGGTTCCGACCGTCGAGAAGCTCGATGAGCTGTTGAAAGCCACCTCTCCCGGCGCCGACTTCGTGATCCGAGTATCCAACGGTTGAGACACTTCCCCTCTCCCCGCGGGAGAGGGGTCCGGGGTGAGGGAGCTAAGGCCGTCGCCGTCGCCGTCGCCGTTGCCGTCGCCGTCGCCGTCGCCGTCGCCGTCGCCGTTGCCGTTGCCGTTGCCGTTGCCGTTGCCGAAACTAT
>JBGTDX010000004.1:0-2917 GCA_041748075.1 Thermoanaerobaculia bacterium | reverse complement strand
TGTGAGTATCTCGCCGCCGGAGCCGGTCGTCAGCATCTTCGTCGTAAGGTCTCGCGAGTCGGTTTCGTGAATAGTCTCGGTTCCTCGTATGAGGTCCCGCACGGTCACACGCTCTCCTCCGCTCGGGACCAACTGATAAGTCAACTGCTGACGATTGGCATCTCCTCGCAACATCAGGAACGGCTGCCCGCGCTCAATGAGCCCACCCGACGTTTCGCCGAAGTACGTGATTCTTTCTTCGATCGTGTTCGCAGGATTCTCCGCCAGGTCCGATGAGAGAGACGCCTCGACCTGACCCTTCTGGTTGAACGCACTCACCCTTTTCTGTTCGAGCTGCTGATCAACAGTCTCAACTCTCGGACGAGCCCGACCTGGGGATTGAGAATCACGATAGATCGGAGGTGACGCTCCATCGGAGCGCCCAATCCGCACAGGAGCTCCGGCGGCCTCCGCCTCCGTCTCGTATTCGATATGTGTGTCGAGAGCGGCTACTCCGGAAGTCTGCCGGGATCTTGACAAAACCTTGCCCGGTACGCCGGCAACCGTTTTGTATGTGTTTTCGATTCCGGTCTCGCGCGGCATGCTTGCTGTGAGTAGAAGACCATCGCCGTCGTATTCGTACGTCGTGGTGAGGTCCCTCAGTTCGAACGTTTCATTCGCTGTGATGGCGGATGGAAGTTCTGTCGCGGCACGTTCCACCACAGGAACGAGGGTGAGCGTCGTGCTCTGAATATGCCACCGCGCGTCCCCGAACTTCGCCAGCTCATAGTTGCGCGCTTGTCCCAGCGGGTCCCGAGTAGTGACTCGCTCAGATGAAAGCCACGTCAGCGTCGACTGTTCTCCAGTTGGCCATGTCTCCTCAATTACCCGATCGCGCTCAGCGATGTTTCCAGGTGCTCCGTACTTCAACGTCAAGTGAGCCGCGCCGCCCGCGCCAGGAAGCAATTGATCGGGACGCGTTACAGTAAGGAGGTTTGGCGCTAGCTCGATCCGATCGTTGAATGTCGAGCCGCTCGAAGCACCGTAGCCGTACTGAACTCTCGGCCTTCGGTCGTCGGCGTAAGCGTAGGTGGCAGGCACACCGTCGGCCACGGATACCTCAGGAAGGCTTACTTCAGCCAGACGATTCTGGTCATCGTAGCTGTAGGAAACGCTTCGGCCCCTCCATGAGGCATTTATCTCACGAAGCAGTCCTGCGCTCGTTGGGGCATCACTGGAGAAGTACGTGAATTGCGTAGTACGCCCAACCGGATCGACCATCTGCGCAAGCCGTCCCTGGACGTCGTAAAGAAAATGGATGAGGTTTCCGGTGTCAGGCTGACCGGGGCGATGGAAGACATCGGACTGTGAAGAGACTCTGCCGAGCTCGTCGAAAGTCGTGAGTTGCTTTTGCTGGTCAATCAGTGTCCAGCCCCGGCCGTTGCTCACCAGGGTGAGGAATAGTCCCGGAGGAGATTGGTACGCGCCTGTTCCTGCATCGATGTCGAATCGATAGATCTCTCCCCATCCATCCCGGTATTCAACACTTCCATTCGGCAACACTCGCAGTCGTTGGAGGAAGCTGCCATCCCATCCCATCCCCAAAGCCGTGCCACCAAGAGTACGCGAGCGATAAGTTCGCTGCGCGAAGACATCCAATCCGGCCCGCCCCGTGACGCGAAGGTCCTCGTCGACAATTTCCAGCTCTCCCGAATGGAGGTACACAGTCGATTGCATCAATCCATCCGCAACCGGCGGGTTCTGTGCGGCGACGAGGACCTCGGGCGGACGGATCGTGTCGGCCATCACCGTTGCGAAGCGGCCGACGAGGCGGTCGGATGTGCCGAGGTACGCGTACTTTGTGCCGGCGAAAGCGTCGGATGCGGGCGAGCAGCCTTCGGTGGTGCAGAGCTCGGGGCGGACGGCGATCACACGGCCGTTCGTGTAGAGCTCGTAGACGCCGTCTGCTTCGGTTCTGCCGACGAGATGCTGCGGGCGGTTGCATGCATAGCAGCCGGCCGCTTCCTTCGCTGCGAGATCGGCGGTGCCCCAGTTGTATTGGGACGCCGCGCGGGGGTCGGCGATGGCGACGATCCACGGCGAGACGAATTTGTTGAAGCCTTTCTGATGCCGCAGCGCTCTTGCGAGCTCCGGATCGTCTGGAATGATCCGCTGCAGCGTGAACGTCGTTGATGCGCGTGGATCGGCGGTGCCGTCGCGCCTTTCGCGCCGGAGATGAGACCGCGGCCAGGGAACGATCGTCTGTTCGGTTGCGGCTCCGACGACCCTCTCGCTCTCAATGGCGAGCTGCACCGTGCCGCCGGCAGACTCGAATGCGTCGGTGATGCCGCCCGGGAGCGTCAGCTCGAGACGGAATGCGGCGAGCGATGCATCCGGACCGTTGAGAGCAACCGACGGAGGCGGTGCGATGCCCAGCGGAACGACGCCGCTGACTTCGCTGAGACCACCCGCCGCGCCGAGGTTCACTTTCATCTGAATACGCGGATCGGAGACGGAGACGACGGAGGTCTTCTTCCCCTGCAGGTTGCCCGCGTAGAGGATGCCGGTATCAGGATCGATGATCGGCGCGAGCGTTCCCGTGACGAGTCCCGGCTCGGACTTCCAGACGATGCGCGGGTCATCCGTGCCGGTCTCGATCGCGGTTCGCGCTGTGTGAAACAGCGAGAGCTCATCGATCGGAACTCCGGACGAATCGAAACGTTCGTCGATGCGTCCGAGGTCCACGAGGAGAACACGGCCTTCGCCGTCGACGACGGTCGCCAGGCTCGTACGCGGAATCGTGCGCACCGATGTCGCGCCTGCCGGGATCCAGATGACATCGACGAGCTGCTCGTCGCCGAGCGGGCGGTAGGTTCCGACGCTTGCGGGAGTGCCTGCAATCTCGATCACGAGAAGTCCGTAGTCGCGCGCCGCAGAT
>JBGTDX010000003.1:0-3694 GCA_041748075.1 Thermoanaerobaculia bacterium | reverse complement strand
CCCCCCCCCCCCCCCCCCCCCCACGACGCTCGGGATGACACAATGCATCGATTTCTTATCAGGATGCCAATTTTTACGTCTCAGGGGGACATTCGAATGCAGGATTTCTACGAACCAAAAGTCGGCGACCGGGCGCCCGAGTTCCGCCTTCCCTCGACCGAGGGAAAAGATCTGTCGCTGAAGGACTTCAAGGACAAGAGCGTGGTGCTCTTCTTCTACCCGAAGGACGACACTCCCGGCTGCACGGCCGAGGCATGCTCATTCCGCGATCAGCACGAAGCGCTGAAGAAAGAAGGGGCGGCCGTTCTGGGAATCTCGATCGATTCCCTCGAGAGTCACGAAAAGTTCCGCGGCAAGCATAAGCTCGACTTTCCGCTGCTGTCGGATGAGTCGGCGGACGTTGCGAAGATGTATGGCGTCTGGAAGGAAAAGAATCTGTACGGCCGCCGTACGTGGGGCGTCGCGCGCAGGACTTTCCTCATCGGTCCTGATGGTCGCGTCCGGAAGGTGTACAAGAAAGTCGACACCGCGAAACATGGTGAGGACGTTCTTGCCGATCTTCGGGCGATGAAGTGAAGATCTATCGCTACCAGGACGACGATCAGGCATGGTTCGCCGTCGATCGGGGAAATGGGCTCCGGCCGAGCGGCCATCACGATCTGGATCGGATCATCCATGCCGAGGATGAAGCGGGGGAGGAGCTCGAGCTGTCTGCGCTTCAGCTTCTGGCTCCCGTGAGTCCTGGAAAGGTCGTCGCCGTGGGAAGGAATTACGCGGACCATGCGAAAGAGCTCGGCAACGAAGCGCCGGCCGAACCGATCATCTTCCTCAAACCGCCGTCCGCGCTCCTCCCGCCCGGAGGCTCCATCGAGATTCCTCGGCAATCCGAGCGGGTCGACTTCGAAGGGGAACTGGCCATGGTCATCGGCCGCCGCGCGCGTCATGTTCCCGAAAGCGAGTGGCGCGACTACGTCCTCGGTTTCACCTGCGCGAACGACGTCACTGCGCGCGACATCCAGAAGCGGGACGTGCAGTTCACGCGGGGAAAGAGCTTCGATACGTTTCTCCCGCTCGGGCCTTGCATCGAGACCGAGCTCGACCCTTCGAACCTGTCGCTCCGCACGCGTGTGAACGGTGAGGTTCGACAGGATGGCAAGACGTCACAGATGATCTTCGCGCCCGCGTTCATCGTCGCGTTCATTACGTCGGTGATGACGCTCGAGCCGGGCGATGTAATCC
Organism: Thermoanaerobaculia bacterium; assembly: GCA_041748075.1. Lineage (GTDB taxonomy): Bacteria > Acidobacteriota > Thermoanaerobaculia > Gp7-AA8 > Gp7-AA8 > JBGSYJ01. The sequence goes on along the minus strand of JBGTDX010000003.1, from coordinate 2,455 downwards.
TCACCGGTACGCCTGCCGGCGTAGGTCCTCTGGCTCCCGGTGATCAGGTAGAAGTCGAGATCGAGGGGATCGGAACGTTGACGAATACGGTCGTCACTGGTCAGCTGCTGTAGCCTCGAGTTCGGGGTGCCACGCCTTCCGCCGACCTTCAAGCTCGGTCCATTGCTTCTGAGGGGGCTTCACAGGAAAATGCATTACCTGCCGCCTTTGCGATGACAATACCTCCATGACGTCGAACATTCGTGCGGTACTGCAGCAGATCGGGGAGTGGTTTCCCGACCTTACGGCACTCCCCACGGGCGTCTATGCGGTAGGCGGCGTCGTGCGTGATGCTCTGCTCGGAATCGAGCCGCTCGATGCCGATCTGACTGCGCGCTCCGTGGACGGGATTGCCCGCGGATTTGCGTCCCACCACGAAACGCATGTCGTAGAACTGGGAAGGGATCCGATGAAGGTCCAGCGCGTCGTGGTCTCCGGGCGCATCTATGACTTCGTCGAGATGACCGGCTCGTCCATCGAGGGAGACCTTCTTCGGCGCGACTTCACGATGAACGCGCTGGCCGTAGAGATCGGAGCGCATCGGTTGATTGATCCTCTCGAGGGTGCATCCGACATAGAGCAAAGGCTCGTACGGATGGTCTCTGAACAGAATCTCAGGGACGATCCGCTCCGGATCGTAAAAGCGGTGCGCATGGCCGTGAAGTTCGGCTTCGACATTGAGCACGAGACTCTCGATGCCATGCGGCGGAATGCCGCCAGGGTGTCGGATGTCGCCGTTGAGCGGGTGACGTATGAGCTTCGCGCCATTCTTGAAGGCCCCAATCCGGCCAGGGGTGCCGACCTTCTTTCGACGAGTGGAATCGATCAGATCATTTTCGGACGGAGGTTGACGTCCGACGATGTCGAGCGCGTCGAGAGAGCGGCGTCCGGCAATCCTGACGTCGTGCTCGCGATTCTCCTGTCGGATCGGGAAGAGCCCGAGGTCAAGGAGTTCGGCAGTCGATGGAAGCTGAGTTCTGCTTCGATGCAATCGATTCTGGGCCTGCGCCGGCTCGCGAAGCAGTTGCAGCGGGATCCTGGTTCCGTCCTCATCGCGCTTTACGATTTCGGAAGTGAGGCCTCGAAGCGTGGAGTTGCCTATCTGCAGGGCATCGGCGAACAGCAGGGATCCGAGCTGTTGCAGAGGATGTTGAGGGAACACGGCGAGAGGATCTTCGCGCTGCAGCCACTCCTCGGGGGTGAGGAGATCTGCGAGCTGGCCGGGATTCCGCCTGGTCCGGAGCTCGGGCGACTCAAACGGGAAATGGTCGAAGCCCAGATTCGCGGGGATCTGGTCACGCGGGAGGATGCAGAACGCTGGGTGGTCCGCCCAAATACCCGGTTGTGAGTTGTGGGTCTCCCACACGCTCGGGAGATCACCGGGCGGGTGGGGCGCACAACTCAGAACTCAGAACTCACGACCGGATGGGGGGTGGGAAGCCTACTGCAGCTGGACATCGATATCGCCGGCGAGCAACCGGAGACTGATGAACGAGTGCCCTGAATCGTTGATGTAGTGAGTCTTCCCTGCAAAGACACCCTGTTTCGAGATCGTGCGGTCTCCGAGATTCGTCGTGACGTCTCCTACCGTTGCTCTGGCGGTCAACTCGCGCACGCTGGCCTTAGGTACTTTGAGTCCGATCTCTCCGGCGCGCATGTCGACCTGAACGTTTCCGAATGAGCCGTCCAGCCTGACCGCCCCGGTGTTCTGGACGACTTCGACGTGCATACCTTCCGGAATCTTCACGATGAGATCGAATCTGGTGTTCGAGTTCTGGGCCTTCCGCCCCTCGGCACCGGCTCCGAACGCACGGGTGACATGAGCACGCGTCCCGCGGATCTCGATGTGAACCGAAGAAGCGTTGGCGATTTCCTGAGCGCGGGCGGCGTCCCGGTCTTTCTTGTATTCACGGGTCACGGTGCCCGAAGCTTCGATCCGGCCCGCTTCGCCAGTCTGAATGAGCAGATTCGACTGCGGAACGTCGACGACGAGTCGCAGGGCGGTGCCCGTGGCCATCGAAGTACGGAACGGATGGACTGCTTCCTGCTGGGCGCTGAGCGTTGTGGGAATCAATCCCGCGGTAAGCGCCAGAATGATGAACTTATACATGTTGACCTCCCCTCCCTATTACAGCTTATACGAGAGCCGTGCCGGAAGGGTTCCGCATCGGGCCGTTTCCCGGCTGTCGTTGAGCAGTCGAGGAGCGTACGTAAAAAAGAAAAAGAGGGGCCATACGGCCCCTCCAGGTACGACTCCCCATTTTGGTTAAAAGCCTACGACACTATTTCTTCTTCTTCGCTTTCGCTTTGCTGGTGGACTTTGCTTTCGACTTCGCAGCTGGCTTTTTCGCTGTCGCCATTGTGCTCACCACCTTTCATGCCGTACGGGACCTCACGGTCGCGCCTATTTGGCAAA
>JBGTDX010000002.1:0-18796 GCA_041748075.1 Thermoanaerobaculia bacterium | reverse complement strand
CGTTCACCGCGTACGCCATCCCGACGCGCTCGGGTCCGACGAGCGCAACGAGCCGCGCGACCGTCGTTGCGAGTTTGTCGGGCGAGAGGGCGGGCGGGCCGAAGAGTGAGAGCTGCGCGCGGCGTGGCTTGTCGGGATGCGCCACGAACGTGAACCCTGCGATCGGAGCGGACGGCGGATTCGCTTCGAGGTCGAGCTTCATCAGCGTCAGCAGCGTTTTCACTTCGCGCGTCGGTGCAGGCAAGTCGATCGAACGGCTGTGAAATCCGTCGGGCTCGAGACGAAGGTTCAGTTCGAGTTTTGTGCAGGCGAGTCCCTGCATCTCGAGGCGCTTCGCGAGGCGGTCGAGCGCGGCATTCGCGACGAAGAGGAAAGGTTCCATCGAGACGAGCGGCCACTCGAGGTCCATCGCTTCCCGGAACTCGGGGGGGAGCTGCCGCGGCATGAGCGGCTTCGGGTCGATTCCCCGCGCAGCCCAGTGGAGATCACGCCCGATCTCGCCCAGGCGGCTCGCCACTTCGCCTTCCGGCAACTTCGCGAGCTGGCCAATCGACTCGATGCCCCACTTTGTCAGCGTCGCCGCGGTCTCGAGCTCGGGAGTCAGACGCGCGAGCGGCAGGGGAGCCAGGAACGCCGGCTCTTCTCCTGCCGGAACGATCGTGGGACCTTTCGGCAGTTCCGCCGCGACGCGCGCGGCAAGCTTGCTTCCCGCGATTCCGACGCGCACCGGCATTCCGACCGCGTCCACGGCGCGGATCGCCGCCTGCCCGAGGTTGTGTTCATAGGAAGTGCCGTTCGAGTCGGAGTAGTGACGCTCCATCCCCTCGATGTCGATGAAGACCATTCCCTCGCCACAGTCTTCGACGCGCGGCGAAAAGCTCTCGGCCACGTCGACGAGCGCCTCCTGCGCCGAGCGCTCGCACTCGCTGTCGCGTCCGCGCGCGATCAGCTTCGGCAGCAGTGCGCGCGCCTGCGGCAGCGTCAGGCCCGGACGGATCGCCTCTTTCCGCGCCCTCCGCGTCGCCGCGATTACACGCGCAGCAGTCCCGTTCCCCTCAGTGATCACCACCGCTTCAGTGAGCAGTTCCGGTTCGCTCCGCAGCCGCGCCGCGAGAGGAAAGAGAGGAACGATGAAACATGCGATGCGGGCCATGATGTGTAATGACGAATGAGCCAAATGACGAATGACGAATGACGAGTGACGAATAAGGAACGGTGGACACGTCCGGGCAGCACGACAAGGCGAGTGTCATCCTGAGCGAAGCGAAGGATCCCCTGACCACTGCGGCATGGCCGTCATTGAGGGGATCCTTCGCTGCGCTCAGGATGACACTTGCGTCCCGGCGACAACTCGTTCTCTATTCGTCATTCGTCATTCGTCATTCGTCACTCGTCATTCGTCACTCGCCTCACCTGACTTTCTCCGCCACTGAAAACCTCATCGTCTCTACGCTTCCCGGACGGATGTGCCGATGCTTTTCGAGCGTGATGCGCGCAGATGTTCCTGCGAGTAGCCGTGGTGTCAGCCTCGTGCCTTGCCAAATCGGGCGGGCGTTCATTGCGGCGATCACCGCATCGGAAGCCGTCCTGCTCACGGCATACGGACTCGACACCAGCACGGCATTTCCATGCGCCTCCGCCGCGCGGGCGAGACGTACCCACGCTGCTTCGGGCACGCGACGTCCCCGCACCGGATGCATCCCGAGGTCGACGATGACGAGCTGAAATCCTGTGCTGATTGCCATCTCGGCGGAGAAGACGGCATCCTTCAATTTCTCCGGACGCACCCAGAGAAGGCGCGGCAGCTCGACGCCCGCCGTCTCTGCTGCCTGAGGATCGAAGTGATCGCCGAGATCGATCAGCGCCGCCGCTTCTCCACAGCCTGTCACCGAGGCGAGGGTCGCGAGCACCGTCGAAAACCGCCCGCTCGAGCGACGCCCCGTCAGTTCGATCAGCTTTCCTCGGGCAAGCCCGCCGCGAAGCAGGGCGTCGAGGCCTGCGACGGTCGTCTGGATCTGCTCGTCGCGTTGCTTTTTCTCCAGTGCGCGGAGAAGCTCCGAGCCGCTCGTGACCTGGAGCGCGACCGCTGCGAGGCTTTCTCGCAGGCGCGCAACTTCTTCACGGACAAGAGGTTGCGGGACGGCAACCGGCTGTGCCCTCTCCTCTCGCGGGAGGGGAAACTGATAGGTGAATGAGTATGCGCTCGACATGAAAACCCTCGCCCCGCCCGGAGTCAACATAGGCGGTAATGAGGCGTAAGTCAAGCCGCCCGCCCGGTTGTGAGTTGTGGGTTGTGAGTTGTGAGTTCACGCCCGCCCTGGAGAAGGATGAAGGATGAAGGATGAAGGATGAAGAGCGCGCAACGTCACCGATCGCGCGGCGATCTTCAGGACTTGTCATCCCGAGCTCGGTCGTGCGGGCGGGAGGGGCGAGGGAACTCCGGCGATAGTACATAGTGGATTCGTCACTGGAGAGAGTCGAATGAACTTCTGGCACGAAGATCGAGTGTTTGCCTGCGCCGGAGGCGCGACAGAGGGTAGCCGGTGGCAATCGCAGCGCAGCCACCGGTTGAGGTGAGCGCAAGCTCTCCCGCCCCGGCGGGGCGGCAGACCAACGTCGGTTCTGGCACCCCTGCCGGGGTGCATGTACAAGAGGGGACTCTCTATCCGGTGGCTGCGCTTCGCTTGCCACCGGCTACCCTCTCAGCGCACCTCCGGTGCGCGGCTCATCAGCACTTCGCGTCAGTGTTCGAGGGTCTTCGTGCGCCGCCTGGCCCTCTCGATCTCCTCCTGACAGTCAGGGCACTCCATCAGCTTCTCGACGAATGCCGCAGTGACCTCGTCAGGCGCATCCTTCGAGATGAATACCGAGGCACCTGTCTTTTCGAGATCCCGGATGAACCTTCGCATCTTCCTGTTCATACATCCTCCTTGCGTCCGAGTGTCCCTCGGTGCACGGAGGAGGACAATTCTTCTACCTGGGTTGGAGAATTCGCGTTCCGAGGGAGCGTAATCTGGAACTTCCGTCTACGCGGGGTGGGATCCAGAATCGGAGCGCCGCCCCACATCCCACCTCGTCAGTTGACTCGCTCTTTTTGGCGATCCACATGATGTAGAAAATTTCGGCTCCACCGCCGGGCCGCGATATGTTTACCACCACAACGAAAGGAGCCAGCGATGGCAGACGTGAAACCGGTTCCCGAGGGCTATCACACCATTACTCCGTATCTCGCGGTGCACGACGGCAACGCGGCGATCGAGTTCTACAGGAAGGCGTTCAACGCGACCGAACTGATGCGCTATCCCGGCAAGGACGGCAAGGGGATCGGGCACGCGGAGCTGATGATCGGCGACTCGCACGTCATGATGGCCGACGAGCATCCCGATCTCGAGTTCTTCGGACCGAAGACGCTCGGCGGATCGCCGATCATGCTGCACCTCTACGTCGACGACTGCGACGCATGGTTCGACCGCGCGGTGAAGGCCGGTGCGACGGCAAAGCGTCCGCTCGCGGATCAGTTCTACGGTGACCGCGGCGGCAGTGTCGTCGATCCGTTCGGCTACGAGTGGTGGCTCTCCACCCACAAGGAAGACCTCACCGCGGAAGAGATGGAAGAGCGCGCCAAAGCGCACACGTGATCGGCGTGCTTCGCGACTTGTCATCCTGAGCGAAGCGAAGGATCCCCTTCCTCGAGACGCATACGCAAGTCTTCAGGGGATCCTTCGCTTCGCTCAGGATGACACGGGTTCGTTCGCGTTAAGCCATGGCCATTGACTCGGGCCCCGCTTACTCCGGGCGTTGTCTCTCATTATTCGGGTTGAATCGAATGGAGACCATGAGGCGCGAAGGAACCGCTTCCCGGCCGATGCGCGCGGGCTCGAAGACCTCGTGAATGACCGCTTCGGCGGCCTGATGATCGAGGCCGTACGGTAAAACCAGCAGAACTCGCCCGTCCTGCACTTTTCCTTGCGCGTCGAGGAGGAGTTCGACCTCGACGACGCCCGAAACGCACGCCTCCCAGGCTTCGGCGGTGAAACGCGGCTCGATTCGCCGGAGAGATCGTCTGAACGCCGGCGAGGGGACATCCCATCGAGGGTCATCAATCGGAGGGACGTGGATGACCCCGCCGGTCACACCTCCCTCAATCGGACAGCGCAACGATTTCGCGACCGGAGGTGATACGGACGCCTCGCGTTCCGCCTGCCAAAACATGACGACGATCATCGTGCCCGCGATGAGAAGGACGCTTCCGGCCAGCAGCAGAAAATTTCGTTCAGGGCGAATGAGCATGATTGGACAACGACATTATCGCCGACCGAGGAGAGACCCGCACTCTCGCTTTCCGTCTTTCCTGTTTCAGCCGTCGTTTCTCGCCGTCACATAGAACCCCGGTGTCAGCAGGTCTTCTCTCGAGTGCGTGATTCCGGCTGCCGTGAGTTTCCCTTCGAGCTCCTCGTACTCGGGCGTGATGAATGACTCCTGCGGCTCGATCGATACGACAGACCAGCCCGAAATCTCCAGCATCTCCTCGATCGTGCGCCGGGTGAAGAAGCGCAGGTGACCGGCGCAGGTGATGCCCATGTAGACGTAATCGAACCTGCCGCGCAGGAGATCGGCCACGATCGGCCAGCTTCCAACGTTGGGAACGCTCAGCAGAAGCTGGCCGCCCGGCGCCGCGAGCTTGCGGAGATCGGAAAGGAATGTCCATGGCTCGTCGAGGTGCTCGAGGATGTCTCCCCCGACGATCCAGTCGAACCGCTCGCCGATGATGTCAACCAGATTGCGGACGTCGCCCGAGTGCACGGCGTCGAGCCGGCGCGCTGCGACTGCCGCAGCATCGGGATCGAGCTCGATGCCCACGACCCGGCAGTCCTGTCTCTGTTTGAGCGCATGGCCCAGCGCCGCCTCACCACAGCCGAATTCGAGGATGGTTCGCGCCTCCGGGGGAATTCGGTCGAGCAAATCCTCCCGCAACTGGCCGCGGTGCGAGGAGTAGCGATGGCAGTAAACGTCGGTGGCAACGGCAACCTCGAGCCCGGAAAGCACGGTCCGCGGCCGTGCCTCCTTCCCGGCGAGTTTTGCGGTCTTTGCCAGGTAGATCCCCGGGTCGCTCTCGTCCCAGACTGCCCGGACCGGCGGTGTGTTCAGGCCGGCAACGGCGTCGGAAGTATCCTCGAACTGGCGGAGCGTGAGGTACGGTTGTGGCGGCGTGTGTTGCTGGCTCGGGTGGGTACTCTCGTTCATCAGGGGGACAGCGGCGGCAATGCCGGATTCCCGCTCGATCGCCGCGACGAGGCGCGAGACCAGATCCGGAGACGGGACGATGAGCGTTTCGGTCACGACGAGCACGAACTCGGACGTAACTCCGGCAAGCAGCTCACGGCAAGTCCGGCTGGCGTCATAGTGAAGAGCGGGAGCACCTCGGGCGCTCCGGCGGATGAGAAGCTCGTTCTGCCAGCCGGCATAGCGTTCCTCGATTGCAGGGTGTCGTATCTCTGGAAACAGAAGGGTCACGTTCATGGCTGGGACTCTTTCGCACAGCAGAGGGAGAGAGTCAAGAAAGGAGCCGGCATAGCGTAGCGCGAGAGTGCTTCCGGACGACCCTCCACGTCACTACTGGCTCCCGAATGCGTTCCCCTGTACATTGACATCATGGTTCCCGAGGGAGAGTTTCTCCTGCCGATCTTTCCGCTGCCCAGCCTGGTTTTCTTCCCCGAGACCAGGCTGCCGCTTCACATCTTCGAACCGCGGTACAGGCAGATGGTGCAGGACGCGATCGAGGGATCCGGACGGATCGGAATGATTCTGCTGAAGCCGGGCTGGGAGCTCAGCTACTACGGGGCGCCGCCCGTGTACGAGGTCGGTACGGTTGGAACCATCGAGCACTCCGTGGCGCTTCCGGACGGGCGATTCAACATCGTTCTCAACGGCGTGGTCCGGTACCGCGTGCTCGAGTCGATCGCAGATGAGCCGTACCGGACCGCGCGGGTCATTGCGGTGCCGGAGCGCCAGCCGGAATCGATGGAGGCGTACGCACAGAGGCAATGGTTGACAGAGCTTTCCCAGCGGTACCTCGAATCGCTCCCGGGACGGATGGAGGTCCCGGAGCTTCAGAGCGTCCGGCTGGACGCACTGGCCAACGCGCTGATCATGTCTCTCGATCTGAGTCCCGGCGAAAAGCAGGTGTTGCTGGAGCTCGACGAGGTAACCGCACGGTGCGAGCGGGTGGGGGAAGAGCTGCAGAAGAGGATCGAGGGTCTCGAATTTCTTGCGCCCTACCGCCGTGACGGCGATCCGAGCCGGAACTGACGTCCCTTTTCCGGTGGGTTACCTCGCAGCCGGAACCGAACCGATCACCTCCATCAGCTCGTCCTGCGTGAACGGCTTCGCGAGGAACGCGTCCGACCCGCACTCTTCCGCGGTTGCCCTGGTCTCCGGAGAATCATCACCCGTGATGATGATGATGAATGGCTGGTGACCGGAGCTGCTTCGGAACTTCTGGCAGAGGCGGAAGCCGCCGTAATACGGAAGGATCAGGTCGAGCAGCACCACTTCGAACTCATGCTTCTCGAGCAGCGAGGTGGCTTCCTCGCCGGTGCCCGCCTCGTGGACTTCGAACGCCGACTGGCGCAACTGGATCTTCAGCAGTTTGCGGATGTGTACATCGTCATCGACGATCAAAAGCTTTCTGGTGTCGGCCATTGGCTGAGGGCTTGCTAGTTTCGTACCCGGAAGTGAGCAGGAAGTGAGTACACAGTAGAGAGGCCACGTCCCGAGCCACGGCTATAGCTTCCTGTCGTTCGTCAGGGTGCTCTACTCTCTACTTCCTCGCATTCCACGCCTCCACAAGCCCCAGCACCTGCTCGTGCGAGGCGCGGGTTCTTTCGAGTAAAAACCGGCCGGGCGCAGACGCCGAGGTCACGCGCATCGACGCTTCCAGCAGTTCGGGGCGACTGAGCAGAAATGCAACGCGCCGGCTCTACCAGAGGCGCGACGCGAACATGCGGGAGAACGCCGTACGGTACTCCCGCTCCACGATCGCCGCCGGTTCGCGCGTGCGCAGGCGGCGGAGGATTGCGGGCGCAGTGATGAGCGCGCTCTGAATTGCCATCGCCATGCCGTTGCCTGTGAGCGGGTCGATGATTCCCGCCGCGTCGCCGGCCATGAAGACCCCCCGCTCGACCGGCGAGCGCGCCCGGAAGATCACCGGTTCCGATGACAGGAACTCTGCCTGCGCCGGTTCGTGAGCCCCGAACAGCTCCTCGAGGGATGGCCGCTCGTTCCGGAGCGTCTGAATGAATGTCTCCCATCCACCCTTCAGTTTCGGGATGCGGCTGTGGTGGACGAGCCCGCAGATGTTGGTCAGTCCGCCTTCGATCCCCGAGACGCCGAGGTAGCCCTCGCGGAACGCGTGAAGATCGATGGTCTCCTGCGTCTTCCGATCGAGCGGCCGGTAATGTCTCTTGAAGCCGAAGTGGCGATGCCGCCTGTCGCGGGTGAACTTCCGTTCGAGTTGCCGGTCGAAGCGCCCCCATCGTCCCCACGCTCCCACGACGATGCGCGAATCGACGATCACTTCGCGACCCTCGGTGTGGAGCGTCACCTCCGCGCCCCCACGCGCGAGCTTCAGTGCAGTCACGTCCCATCCGGGCAGGGTTCGGGCGCCGAGCTCACCCGCGCGTCGCAACAGCAGATCGTCGAGCAGCAGACGCGAGATACCCCTCGCAGGGTGGGGGAGGTCGAACCTGTACGTGCGCGAGCTTCCGATGATGCGACAGCGCGCGATTCGAGTCGCTCCTGCGTGATCCAGCTGTCGCGTCACATCGAGCCAGTCCAGTAGCGGCATCGCATCGTAGGAGAGAAATTCTCCGCAAACTTTGTCGCGGGGAAATGCGGACTTGTCGGCGATGACGACGTCCACGCCGGCATGGGCCAGCAGTGCCGCGAGTGTCGAACCGGCCGGACCCGCGCCGACGATCATCACGTCCGCCGTGATTCTCCCTTTCACTTCCACAACACGATCCCGAGCCGGAAGGGCATCAGGCGCATGACCTCGAACCTTCTTGCGCCCACCTGCCCAGCAATGTCTCGCGCCTCGGCCATCGTATATCCCCGCAGCACCGAGGCGGGTGCATCGAAGCGTGTGATCGAGCCGACCAGCCGAAGGGCGGAGAGCGCGCGTACGGTCATCAGTGGAACGATGTTCCGTCGCGTGTCATTGACCATCACTGCACGCGCCGCTACGCGCAGACATTCTCGGAGCATTCTCACATTCTCATCGGGTGAGAAGTGGTGGAAGACATGCGCGGAACTCACGACATCGATCGATCCCGTGCTGAACGGCAATGCGAATCCGTCGCCGACCACTCTCGAGATCGGATCGGGGGAATGCGTGATTCCATCCAGCACGCGGCCGTAAAGGAGGTGCTGGATCTTGAAGTCGAGCCCGACTCTCAGACGAGGAGCGTCTCCGCAGGACATGAGAAGATCGGACGTGCCGGTGCCGATGTCGAGCAGGGACGCTGTTTCGTCGCCGGCCATCCGCAGGAGCTTCCTGTAGATGCGCCGGCCGCCAAAGTAGAGGTTGAAGCGGCGCAGATCACGGAGGGAGCGTTCCATCGCGTCGCGCGGGGCATCGCGTTCGTCGAGATGCTCCTCCTGGTCGACCCTGGAAGGAACGAGGAGACTCACGGCTCGACCCGCTTGAGTACCAGAGCGGAGTTCTTCGATCCGAATGCGATCGTGTTGCAGACGGCGATGTCTACGGCGGCCGGGCGTCCCACGTCGGGGATGTAGTCGAGATCACACTCCGGATCGGGATCGTCCAGATTGATCGTGGGAGGGAAGATGCCATCCCGCATGGCCATGAGCGTAGCTGCAACGCCGGCAGACCCGCATGCTCCCTGTGGGTGTCCGATCATCGATTTCGTTGCGGAGCCGGGGAGGCGGCGCGCGTGATCTCCGAACGCGATCTTCACGGCGCGCGTTTCGATGCGATCGTTCAGGTCGGTCGACGTACCGTGGTAGTTGATGTAGCCGACCTCGTCGGGTGCGACTCCAGCGTCGCGCATCGCGAGTGTCATTGCGCGGGCAGGTTCCTCGCCCGACTCATCCATCCGCACACGATGATGCGCATCGCATGTCGACCCGTAGCCAGCCACCTCGGCGTAAATCGACGCGCCGCGGGCGCGCGCCGTCTCCTCACGCTCCATCACGAACATCCAGGCGCCTTCCGACAGGACGAATCCCTCGCGACTCTTTGAAAACGGCCGGGAAGCTTTTTCGGGTGCCGCGTTGAACGACGTCGAGACGATACGCATCATGCAGAACCCCGTCATGACGCCTTCGGTGATCGTCGCGTCGGCGCCGCCTGCGACCACGTAGTCGATCACGCCGAGCTTGAGATTTCGATATGCGTAGCCGATCGCATCGGTCGACGATGTGCAGCCGGTCGAGATCAGATGGGAGAAGCCGTGAAGGTCGTAGGACATCGAGATTTCCGAAGCGATGGTTCCGATCGTCCCGGAGGGGATCGAGTAAATCGAGGCCTGCTTTTCGCGGTCGGCGTACCAGAGCTCATACATCCGCTCGCTGAACTCCACCGCGCCTCCGCCCGATCCGAGCATCACGCCGATCTGGCGTTTCTGTTCCAGATCGAGACCTCGAGGATCGAGTTTCGCGTCGCGAAGCGCTTCGTCGGTCGCGGCGATCGCCATCGGAACGACTCGCGAGACATGCTTGAGGTTTTTCGAATCGACCCAGAGAGTGGGATCGAACCCGACCAGTTCTCCCGCGATTTTCGAAGAGAGGTCGGACGGATCGAAGAAGCTGATCCGCCTGATTCCCGAGCGGCCCTTCCGGAGGCCCTCGAAGTAGCTTTCTCGATCGGCGCCGGACGGGCTGAGTACCCCGACGCCTGTTATGACGATCTTATCTGAGCTCATCGGCAGTTCCGCCACACACCCGGTTCTGAGTTCTGAGTTGTGAGTTGTGAGTTCCCGCCCGCCCGGTTGTGCGTTGGTTTCATTGCGTCCGTTCTGGCGAAAATCGTGCCTCTCTGCATTGCCTGCATGTGGCAGGGCCCTCCGAGGCCCTGCCTCCGAGGCAGATGAAAGGGCGGCTATGTAAAAGGGCGGCTATGTAAGGAGGTATGACACCCGGAGCATTCACCCTGAGTCGTCGCTCCAATTGTCGTACATCTTCACAATTCGGAAAAGGCAGGGCCTCGAAGGGCCCTGCCACACGGCCCTGCCTGGAGCGTTCATCCCGTGCCGGCCGGAATAGCGTCATCTCAGTCCGATTGCTTCGAAGATCGCGTCACTCTCTTCAAGGCTGTCGATCAGAAGATCCGGCTTCTCGGCCTCGAGGTCCATGGCGGTGGTGCGGCCGGAAGCGACGGCGATCGTCGTTGCGCCGTGGGGCACTCCGCAGCGCACGTCGTAGATCGAATCGCCGATGATGACGACATCGCGTCCCGAGAAGCTGCGTCCGCAGTGCAGCCCTGCGCGCCTTATCGCAATCGGAGGGAGCTCCTCCCGATGCATCGAGTCGCTTCCGAAGGCGCCGAACGGGAAGTATTCGTTCAGCTGATGAGGAGCGAGCTTCGTTCGCGCTCCCGGTTCGATGTTTCCGGTGAGAAGGCCGAGCGTCACGTTCCGATCAGACTGCAGCGCTTCCAGCAGATCGCGGACTCCCCTGAGCACGCGGATCGACTGTCGATCTGCACGTGCGGACAATTCGGCGAGATACCGGTCCCAGAGCCGCGGCAGCAACTCGGCGATCCGCTCCGATTCGAGGCCGGTGTCGCCGAGAACCATGTGGGAGATTTGGGGGTCGGTGCGGCCGGAAAAATCGTAACCGTCGAGCCCGCCCGTGTAGTCGTAGACGTCCTCGAGAGCGATCCGGAACGCCTCGCGGGCGATTCCGTCATCGAGAACGAGGGTGCCGTCAATGTCGAATAGAACGAGTTTCTGCGCGGTCATCCCGGACATTCAAGCATGACAGGCAACCCCCTCCCGACCAGTTGTGAGTTGTGAGTTCTGAGTTGTGAGTTCCCCACCCCCTCCCGACCGGTTGTGAGTTCTGAGTTCTGAGTTCCCCGCCCGCCCCTCTGCAAGACAAGCTTTTGTTGTGGCCCAACTCTCATGGGGCCCGCCGGTGAAGACGGGCGGTCGGGATCACAATTCAGAACTCACAACTCACAACCGGTAGGGCGGAAGGAGAAGGGCGGGCGGGAACTCACAACTCAGAACTCAGAACTCAGAACCGGGCGGGAGAGGGAGAGGGCGGGAACTCTGAACCGGGCGGGAGAGGGAGAGGGCGGGAACTCACAACTCAGAACCCACAACCGGTCGGGAGGGGGACAACCGGGCGGGCGGCGGACTGGTACACTCCCCGCCGCATGAAGCGCTCCTCACTCCTGGTGCTGTTCCTCACAGTCTTCATCGATCTCCTCGGCTTCGGTATCGTGCTGCCGCTGTTGCCGTACTACGCACGTGAGTACGGGGCAAGCGGGTTGGTCGTCGGAATGGTGGTCGGCGTCTACTCGCTGATGCAGTTCTTCTTTTCGCCGGTGTGGGGACGGCTGTCCGATCGGATCGGCCGCCGCCCGGTGCTCCTGATCAGCCTCACGGGAAGCGCCATCGGCTACCTGATCTTCGCGTTTTCGCAGAGTCTGACGCTGCTGTTCATCGCCCGCGTCGTCTCGGGGATCGCGGCTGCGAACATCGGCACGGCGCAGGCGTACATCGCTGATTCGACCTCGCCGGAAAACCGTGCGAAGGGGATGGGGATGATCGGCGCTGCGTTCGGGCTGGGATTCATTTTCGGGCCTCCGATCGGCGGGCTGCTGTCCGCATGGGGTACCTCGCTCGGCTACCACGGCAACCTGTTTCCGGGAGTTGCGGCGTTCTCGCTTTCGATCATCGCAGTCACGGTCGGCTTTTTTGCGCTGGGCGAGTCCAAACCTCCCAATCTGGTTCCGCGGAGCGGCCTGCCGCCCCAGTTCGATCCTCAGATCTGGTCGCTGATCGGGGAACGCCGCGCACTGGTCTCGATTCTCACGACGCTTTTTCTGATCATTCTGACGTTCGCGGCAATGGAGACAACGGTCACGCTGCACGGACGCGACCGCTTCCAGTTCACTGCGCGCGATCTCGGTTTCTTTTTCGGAACGATGGGCGTGATCGTCGCGCTCATTCAGGGCGGGCTCATCGGACCGCTGAGCCGGGCGTTCGGTGAGAAGAAGCTCGTCGTCGCCGGAGCAGTCTCTCTCGCAATCGGATTCGCGCTCGTTCCCTCGGTGTACGACGCACGTTTCCTCTACGGCATCGCGTTCTTCGTCGCCGTCGGACAGGGTTTGTCCTATCCCTCCCTGACTTCGCTCGTCACCCGGGTCACCCCGGCGCGGGATCTCGGAAGCATTCTGGGCATCTCTTCATCGGTGGGCTCGCTTTCACGAATGATCGGACCGGTCGCCGGGGGCATTCTGTACGACGCGGGGGGATCGCCGGCCGCGTTCTATGCCAGCGCGCTCCTGGCCGTCGTTGCGGCCGCGCTGGCGATGTCGTATCCGCGGGTGGAGGAGAGAGGTTAGAGGTTAGGTTCGACGGCGACGTCAAGGCGACGTAGGAACTACAGCACGACGGTATAAGCCAGAGTCGTCAGGTCGGGCATGCGGTCGAGGTAAACGTAGCCGTCGGTGTGGTCGATCTCGTGCTGGAAAATGCGCGCGGTATAGCCGCTGATCTGGAGATCCTGCGGCTCGCCGTCCCGTCTGATGCCGCGCACGCGAATTTTGGTTGCGCGCGGCGTCTCACCGCCGAGGAAGGGCACGCTCAGACATCCCTCCCAGTCGATGATGCGTGCGGTTCCGAGGATCTCGTAGGTGGCGTTGAACATGACGCCCGGTTCCACCGGCGCCACGTCGCGCCGTTTCGCGACGGACTGGTTGAGCGCGTAAACGAAGATACGGTGGGGGAGATGAACCTGCGGGCCTGCGAGACCGACTCCCTCATAAGCGTCCATGGTCTCGAACATATCCTGTATCAGGCTCTCAAAGCGTCCCGCTCTGATGTCGGCAATCTCGAGATCGGTAGCCTTCTGGCGGAGTACGGGATGACCGAGGCGCGCTACTTTGAGGATCGACATGGAGCTCAGGCCTCCACGACATGGGAAGTGGATGCAAGCTGATTGACGACAGCGAGCGTCGACGCGATCGCCTCGTCGATCTCGGCTTCGGACGTGTATCGGGATAGCGAAAAACGGACCGCACCCATCGCCTCTTCGTGCGACAGTCCCATCGCTGTCATGACATAGCTCGGATCGGGCTTTGCGGACTGACATGCGGAGCCGCCCGATGCGCAGATGCCCTTGTCGTCGAGCATCGCGACGATCTGTCCCGAGCGCAACCCCCGAAAGCAGAGATTCGAGGTGTTGGGCAGCCGTGTTCCGGTGCCATTGACCGAGACGGCAGTGCCGGATTGCTGCACAGCGCTC
Source organism: Thermoanaerobaculia bacterium (assembly GCA_041748075.1). Taxonomy (GTDB): domain Bacteria; phylum Acidobacteriota; class Thermoanaerobaculia; order Gp7-AA8; family Gp7-AA8; genus JBGSYJ01. Next base: position 5,299 of record JBGTDX010000002.1, on the reverse strand, counting down.
TCGAATCGGTCTCGCAGGGAGCGAACGCGATCCTGGACCGGAAACGCCGCCGCCGCGAGCTCACTGGCGACTCCCAGCCCGACGATGGAAGGCACGGCTTCCGTTCCTGAGCGCATGCCATACTCCTGGCCTCCGCCGTGCCAGAGCGGGGCGAGCTTCGTGCCTCGCCGCACGAACAGAGCGCCGATGCCCTTGGGCGCGTGAAACTTGTGTCCCGAAATCGAAGCAAAATCGGCTTCGAGCTCGCCAACGTGAAGCGGAATCTTTCCCGCTGCCTGCACGGCATCCACATGAAGTTTCGCCCCCCGAGCGTGCGCCATGCGGGCCACCTCGGCTACCGGATGGATGACGCCCGTCTCGTTCTGCGCGAGCATCAGCGTCACCAGAGCGGTCTGATCGTCGATGAGCCGCTCTGCCGCTTCGAGATCGAGCTCGCCTGAACGGTGCACTGGAATGAGTGAAAGCTCGATCATGCCGAGCTCTTCGAGGTTCCGCAGCAGCGCGAGGATCGAAGGATGCTCCACCGCTGAGCTGACGATCCGGCGCCGTGTCTGGCCCTGAAGGCTTCCGCGGATCACCACCGCATTGGATTCGGTCCCGCAGCTGGTGAAGTAGATCTCGTCCTCGCCGGCTGAGAGCAGCGCAGCGACCTGCCCGCGGGCATTCTCCATCGCGTCGAACGACCTGCGCCCCAGGGCGTGAGGTGAATGCGGGTTTCCGTAGAGCTCCCGGTAGTACGGCTGCATCGCTTCGATGACTTCGTCGGCGACGCGAGTCGTGGCGTTGTTGTCGAGATAGATCATCGGGGCGAGGACGTTATGCAGTTGATCATGTTTGAGCCGGGATGAAGCGGTGAGGGATGATTTTTTGAACAATGCTGCTTCATCCCAAGTATACCGGAGGAGGCTGCAGGCGACTCCCCCTCAGATATCCATCAGAAACCGTTCCGGCTCCAGCATGTCGTACTCCCCCTGGATCTCGACCTTGTGATCCCACTCCCATTCGGCGAGCTCGAGAAAAAGTGCGCCGAGCTCGGTCTCGGGTACGCGTTCGGCGAGAAAACGGTAATTGCTCTCCGATTCTCTCTCGTGCTCGAGCGCGATCTTGAGCGCACGGGCGAGATCGATGTTTTCGGCGTCCGGAGGAAGGTCGACCTCGGGAGGTAGCGGTTCCGGCGGCTCGGTGCCGACCATGTCACGATACTTTCTCTCGAGCTTCACCCGATGGAGGATCTGAGCCTCGGCGAGACCCTGAAGCCGGGCCTTCGCGGCTACCGACGTGGTAGCTAGCGCCAGGCGCAGATAGAGTTCCCGGCTGTCTATCTCTTCCTGAATCGCCTTTCGAAGCACTTCCTCGATCGTCGTTTTGAGCGGTTTCATTCGCCTTAAAAACTATCACGAAGCATGCCTGTCAAATGTGAGCGAAGACACGAAATGCCGGAGGCCCGGCACCCCGGCGTGACCGGAGTGTCATCCTGAGAGGCTGTGAATTCATTGGGCCGGAGTGACATCTCGAGCTACCTAACGGCGCTGGGCGCCGGTGAAGGGGTGATGAACCAGCGTGTCATGCTGAGCGAGGCCACGTCATCCTGAGCGAAGCGAAGGATCTCGTTTGCGATGCTCGATCCTCTTCAGGAGATCCTTCGCTTCGCTCAGGATGACGTGTTTCTACATCTCTCCCGGTTCGGAGAGGTTCATTAGAAGCGACGCTCGGGATGACATGTACAGCCTCTGAGCGAGCGGAGTCACCCCGCCCCTCGAGGCAATACGGCAAGTCTACGCCGTCGAGGCCCCTGGGGCCTCCGGGGCAGGCAGGAAGCTCAGTTTCCCCGGAAGAGATCGGGGTTCGGCGGGGCCTCGTCATCGAACGGGGCCTTGCGGATCGCCTGACCGTGGCCCGTTCCGCCCGCGCTTCCCTGCTTCCGCATCGTCCCGTAGTACGGGCGCCAGCCCATCGGTTGCTGCGGGAAGTTCGGCGGGACGACCAGATCGCGCAGCCCTACAGTGGCCCGAGCCCGCGTATCGATCGCCATTTCGTAGTCCCGCGTCATGTAGATCGCATCCTCGGGGCAGGCGTCCACGCAGTATCCACAGAAGATGCAGCGGAGCAGGTCGATGTCGTAACGCTGCGGGAACTTCTCCCGGGTTCGTTCGTCTTCTCCAGCTTCGATCGTGATGCATTCGGCTGGACACGCGGTCGAGCACATGTAGCAGGCCACGCACCGCGTGGTGCCATCCTCGCGCGAGGTGAGAATGTGGCGGCCACGGAAGCGCTCCGAGTAGACTCGCTTGATTTCAGGATAGGAGATGATCGGCAGCCCCTTCATGTTGAACAGGTTCGTCACGAAGTGGCGTAACGTGACCATCATGCCTGCAAGAACTTTGGGCAGATAGAGCCGCTCCGACAGCGTCATTTTCGGCGGTGAAACTTTGACTACTCCCATGAGGTCTCCAGAGTGACGAATGACGAGTGACGAATGACGAATGAGCCGAATGACGAATGACGAATGACGAATGACGAATGGAGACGGCCGCTCAACTTCATCGCCAGCGTTGCAGTGCCAGAATTTTCTTCGCAGGTCCCCAACTGCACGCGGTCTCTATTCGTCATTCGTCACTCGTCATTCGTCATTCGTCTAATGGTCCAGCTCTCCCGCGATGATGTTCAGCGAGCCGAGCGTCGCAATGGCGTCCGCAATGGTCTGACCCGTGACGATCGGAGCGAACGCCTGATAGATCGCGAAACAGGGCGGTCGGACCCGAACTCTGTAAGGCTTGCCCGTGCCGTCGGAGACCACGTAGAAGCCGAGCTCCCCGTTGCCTCCTTCCACCTGAAAATAGGTCGAGCCCACCGGCGGCTGAATGCCGTGCATGATGAGCTTGAAGTGGTAAATGAGTGACTCCATCTCGTTGTAGACCTTCTCCTTGTGGGGAAGGGCGATATAGGGATCGTCGACGATCACCGGGCCATCAGGCATGCCTCGCTTGATTGCCTGGCGGAGGATGCGCAGCGACTGCCGCATCTCCTCCATCCGGACCATGTAGCGGGCGTATGTGTCGCCGGCATCGGCGATCGGAACATCGAAGTCGTAAGTGTCATACCCGAGGTATGGGGATGCTTTTCGAACGTCGTATGGGATGCCCGTGGCGCGGAGGGTAGGCCCCGTGAATCCGTAGTCGATCGCATCCTTTGCGCTGATCTGTCCGATCCCCATGGTGCGATCCATGAAGATCCGGTTGCGACCGACGAGCTTGTCCACGTCGTCGAGATACTTCGGGATCATGTCTACGAGTCGCTGAGCCTTCTGGAGAAAGTCCGGAGGAGCGTCGACGGCGAGCCCACCGATGCGCGTATACGTGGGAAGTAATCGGGCGCCACAGCACGCCTCGACCAGCCCGTAGATCTCCTCTCGCGGCTGGTAAAGATAGAAGAAGTTCGTGAGTGCGCCCAGGTCGACCAGGTTCGTACCGACACAGACGAGGTGGTCGGCAATCCGCATCAACTCCGACAGGATCAGCAGGATGTGCTTGGCCCGCGGGGGTGCCTGCACGCCCAGCAATTTCTCGACGGTCATGCAATAGCCGACGTTGTTGATGATCGCCGACATGTAGTTGAGGCGGTCGGTGTAGGGAATCGCCTGGTTCCATGTGTGGGTCTCGCACATCTTCTCGAAGCAACGGTGCAGGTAGCCGATCTCCGTGTCGGCGCCAACGATGGTTTCGCCGTCGAGTGTCACCGCGATCCGGAGCGTCCCGTGGGTTGCGGGGTGGGACGGCCCGAGGTTGAGCGTGACCTGTTCGTACTCGGAATGATCGGTGTCGACGGTGACTTTCGGCTCGAGGACGGCGATGTCTTTCTCAGTCAGAAGCCACCGGAGAGCCGGATCGTAGTCCTTCCGGAGCGCGTGCCCCCGGAACGCTTCGTGGCAGAGAATCCGACGGAGGTTCGGGTGCCCCTCGAATCGAACGCCGAACATGTCGAAGACCTCGCGCTCGAACCAGTCCAGCCCTTTGAAGACCGGAAAGGAAGAGGGCACCGCGTGATCTTCGTCGGTCCGGACGATCAGACGGATGCGCTCGTTGTTCTTGAGCGAATAGAGCTGGTAGATGACGTCGAATCGGCCTTCGTCCTTTCGATCCGGATAGTCGACACCGAAGCAGTCGAGCGGAAGGGTGAACTGAAGGTCGGGATGCTCCTTGAAGGCAGCAAGGACTTCCACGATCTTTTCCCGCTCGACGAGAAACGTCGGAAGGTCCTCACCCGGCTTGTGAGTGAGGTACGGAGAGGAAACCGTCGTCGCCAGTTCGGCTGCTCTCGCCTCGATGCTTTCGAGATGTACCGGGATGTAGGGGGCCCTGTTGGTGGGCGCGGGCCCGGTCCAGGGAGTCGGGCTCTGTCTCGTCAGAGTACTCATCGCGCGATCTCACCCCGTTCGATCTTTTCCTTCAGCTTGAGGATTCCGTAAAGCAGACCATCTGGCGTCGGGGGGCAACCCGGAACCCAGATATCGACGGGAATGATCTCGTCGATGCCCTGGACGACGTGATAGGCGCGATAGAAGCCGCCGGAACTGGCGCAGGCACCCATGGAGATGACGTACTTGGGCTCCGGCATCTGTTCGTACACCTTCTTGAGGACGGGTGCGATCTTGTCGACGATGGTTCCAGCGACGATGAGGAGATCCGACTGGCGTGGTGAGAAACGAACGACTTCCGCGCCGAACCTCGAGATGTCGTAGTGGGCAGAGACCATCGACATGAACTCGATTGCGCAGCACGCCGTTCCGAACGGGAGCGGCCAGAGGGAGTTGCTTCGAGCCCAGTTGACGACAGTATCGACGGTCGTCGTGATGAAGCTGTCGCTCTCCTCGCCGGGCAGCTTGCGGAACGACTCTCCGGGCAGAGTGATCGAGCCCTTTTCGGCGGCCTGTCCGGGTAACTGGTTCGCTTTGCGGTCGATGATCGAGCCGGGCGAGTCGATTTTTTCAGTGCTCATGAATTCTCTCGTGAGGTTGCGATTCAAATGCCGAAAAGGCAGGAGTCTGGATCTTAGTGTTAAGAGAAACTTTTCACAAGCGGAGACAACGTGAGAGAGCTTACGGTTATGCCGGGGGGAGTTCTCTCGCTCGGGATGATAAATCCCCTGAGAACGATGCGCACTAGTGTCCTGTAACGGTGAAATCGCTAGCGGCGCTGATGGAGCTTGCCATGCAAGATCAAGGAACGAGGAGGAGGCGATGCGGTGGCATCGTCGACGACGAGTGACGCAGAGATTGCGTGGCAACCTCCATCAGCCCTAT
>JBGTDX010000001.1:0-8100 GCA_041748075.1 Thermoanaerobaculia bacterium | reverse complement strand
AGGGATGTAGAAACACGTCATCCTGAGCGAAGCGAAGGATCTCCTGAAGAGGATCGAGCATCGCAAGCAGAGATCCTTCGCTTCGCTCAGGATGACGTGGCCTCGCTCAGCATGACACGGTGGTTCATCACCCCTTCACCGCCGCCCCGCGCCGTTAGGTAGCTCGGGATGACAAATCCTGAAGATCTCCGCACTATTGTTGAGGCGTCAACCAACAGGGCGCCTTCAACCCGCCGCGCCCGGCCTCCCCGCCAAACCCCGCAATATGAAATCCGAAATCCCTTCGGAATGATCGCTGAGCGCGTACTCCTTTTCAGACAGGATCCAGCGCGTGACCATCTCGTCGAGAACTCCGAAAATCGAATTTGCGATCAGCTGTGGTTGCAGATCTGCGCGGAACTCTCCTGCGGCCTGGCCCCGCTCCACCACATGCTTGAGAATGACCAGGTATTCGGTGACTCCTTCATGAGACAACTCGCTCATGAACTTCACGCTCTGGCGAAGCTCGACCTGGAACACCACCGCGAGGGAGCGATCACGCCCGAGCGCGTCGAGGTGAAACGCAATGATCCGGCGAATCTGCTCGACTGCCGTCCTCTCCCCCTCGAGGTTGGTCTCGAGTCGTTTGAGGTAATCTTTCATGTGCTCCCGGAAAATGGTGATCAGCAGATCTTCTTTCCCCAGGAAGTACAGATAGATCGTGCCGTCCGCGACCCCGGCGACGCGGGCAATCTCGGCGACCTTCGCATTGAAGTAACCACGGCGGGCAAATACCTCGACCGCGGCTCGCAGGATTCTTTCCCGCTTGCCCGTCCCGCGAAATGTCTCGGTGTCCGACGAGTGAGCCGTCATTCAGCGAACGATAGCATGGGAGGGATCACGCCTGCGGCAGCCGGCTGGCTGATCGAACGTCAGAAGTTCGCGGCAGAGGCGTCTCCCGATCGATCCAGCGGTATTCACCCACCGAGCGGAGAAATGCCCTCCCCCCGCCTCCGGAGGATAGCCCTGCTGCCGGGATGAGAGAATCGGCACCGTCTCGTCATGGACCCGCAGGATCAGCACATCGAGTTGTATCCCTGGACGCTCTGGGTGTCCCGCGCGGGTGCGGGTACACCGGTCGTGCTGATACACGGACTTTCCGGATCGAGCACCTGGTGGCGGCGCAACATCGGAGCCCTCGGGGAACGCCATGAGGTCGCAGCCATCGACCTGACGGGCTTCGGAAAGAGCCGCTCGTTTCGCTCGTCGGCCCTGCCGCCTTCGTTCGAAGATCTCGTCGCGCTGGTTTCCCGGTGGCTCGAGGCCGGCTTCAGCGAGCCGGTGCATCTGGTGGGACACTCGATGGGCGGACATCTTGCGATTCACGTCGCGGCGACACGGCCCGATCTGGTGCGCTCGCTCGTCCTTGTCGGCTCGACCGGGATTCCGTTTGCTCTCAACCCGGCCGCCCATCTCCGGCGCATACCTCACCCGCCAAGACAGGCGTTCAGCTTCAGCCCCGTGCTCGCCTGGGACTTTTTCCGCGCAGGACCCTCCTCGGTCGCCCTTGCCACCGCGCGAATCCTCACCGACGACGCGCGCGATGCAATGCATCACGTTCGCGTGCCGACTCTCCTGGTGTGGGGCGACCGCGATCCCTTCGTGCCGGAGTCGTACGGAAGACGGATGCAGGAAGAGATTCGCGGCTCTTCTCTCGTCATCATTCCGCGGGCAGGTCATGTGCCGATGTGGGACAACGCCGAAGACTTCAACCGGGAGCTCCTGGAATTTCTAAAGAGCGTGGAGAGCAATGAATCGCCGGGACTCTCCGCCTCCCCCGGCGGACGATTCGGCTGGGGCATCGCCGGCTGCAGTGAAGGGATCTGCTTCCGGCGATCGGGACGCAACCCTTCCGTCGTTCTGGTTCACGGCCTCGGCGTCTCGAGCTCGTACTTCAGCCCGCTGGCTGCCGCGCTTCACTCAGGCGGCATCGCAGTCATCGCGCCGGACCTTCCAGGCTTCGGCGCGAGTCCCGACGCTCCCGCGGCATCCCCCCAGGACCATGCCGCGACTCTGCTGCGGTGGGCGTCCGAAGTGGGCGTCCCACGCGCCGTCTGGATCGGCCACTCGACGGGCTCGCACATCGTCAACCATGTCCGGCTTCAGAATCCAGAGGCGGTGCGAAGCGCGATCTACCTCTCGCCTGTGTGGACCGAACGGAAACGGCCGCTGTTGAGCCTCGCCACCGCCCTTCTCGAGGATATTCCACGCGAGCCATTGGGACTCGTACCGCACGTGGCGCGGGACTACTGGCGGACTGGCGCGCTGCGCTGGTTCCGTACGTTTCTGTGCGACCTGCGCGAATCGTCGTCACTTCCATCGATTGGCCCCGAAGATCTCGTCATCGCAGGCGCTTCCGATCCGCTGATCGACTGGGAGCACGTCGAAAAGATCGCCCCCGGCCGCGTCCGCCGCGTCCCCGGCGCGCACGCAATCAATTACTCGAACCCGAACGCGATCGTCAGCACGGCGTGGGGAAGAGTGAAGGGTGAAGAGTGAAGGGTGAAGAGTGAAGGGTGAAGGGTGAAGGGTGCTCCTTTCACTCTTCACCCTTCACTCTTCACCCTTCACCCTTCACCCTTCATCCTGCCTCCACCATCAGACATCGGTCCTGTACGACCTTGATTCCTGCTTCGGCAAGGCGCTGCGCAGCGGCGTCATTCCGGATTCCCAGTTGAAACCAGACGAACTTCGGTTTCGCGGCGATGATGTCGTCGACGTGGGGAGGTATGTCATTGGGCCGCCGGAAGACATTCACCATATCGATCTCCCGTCCAACATCTGCAAGTTTTCGATGGACCGGAAGGCCCAGGATTTCGGTAACTTGCGGGTAGTACACAGGCACAGGAATGATCTCGTAGCCATGTCGCGCCATCCAGGCCGGAACGTAGTGGGCAGGTTGCCCGCCGCGCGACTCCGGCTTGATCCCGAGAACCGCAATCGTGCGCGTAGCAGCGAGCATTTCTTGGATTCCCGATGCGGTCTCGATGAGGTTGGCTTTCCAGTTTTCCATAGTCGATGAGATTAGCAAGGAAGCCGCCATGCTTCTAATGAACCTCTCCGACGGGGAGGGATGTAGAAACACGTCATCCTGAGCGAAGCGAAGGATCTGCTGAAGAGGATCGAGCACCGCAAGACGAGATCCTTCGCTTCGCTCAGGATGACGTGGCCTCGCTCAGCATGACACGGTGGTTCATCACCCCTTCACCGGCGCCCTGCGCCGTTAGGTTGCTCAGGATGACACCGGATCTTCTTCCCCGCTGTATTTTTCGGGCCCGTTTCGTGACCTGCATCACGACGGAGCCGGGAGTTCCTGCTACTGTTTTCTATCTACTGTCTACTGTCTACTCATGGTCAAACTGGAATTTCAAAACGGCTCGCACTATTTTATTGTCCATAACCCAAAGTCCATACTCCAAAGTCAGCGAGGTTGATCCAACGATGAAGCGATTCCTTATATTCACATTCGCAGTTCTGATGAGCTCGTCTCTCCTTGCTGAGGAAGTGGTGAAGCAGCGCTATCTGGTCGCCACGCGGGGTCCCGCCGTCGGCATGATCCGGGCGCAGATCGCGGATGTGGTCGGCGAGGAAAGAGCGATTGATGCGTTCGAATCCGTTCAGGGATTCTCGGCCGAGCTCACCGCGGCCGAGGTGGAACAACTTCGACGTTCTCCCGCTGTGCGCTTCATCGAAGTGGATCATCCCAAGCGTGCCCTTCAGGTGACTGCCGACGGAGCCATGGCTCCGATGGCGCAGGCACGGAGCCGGACGGGGCAGACGATTCCCTACGGAATCGATCTGCTGCGTGCGCGACAGATATGGTCCGTGGGAACCGGCAAAACCATCAGGGTGGGCGTGATCGACTCGGGAATCGACACGAATCATCCGGACCTGATTGGCAATTACAAAGGTGGACGCGATTTCGTCAACAACGATGATGATCCTAATGACGATAACGGTCACGGAACGCACGTCGCAGGCACGGTCGCGGCGCTGAACAATGACTTCGGAGTCGTCGGCGTGGCGCCCGACGTCGATATCTTCGCCTTGAAGGTGCTCGGCTCCGACGGCGGCGGAACGACAACCAATGTCATCAGGGCGGTGGACTGGGCGATTGCAAACGAGCTGGATATCATTTCGCTCTCGCTTGGATCCGAGGGCTCGTCCCTGATGGAGGAACGTGCGTTCCAGAGGGCCGCAGATGCAGGAATTCTCGCCTTCGCCGCTTCGGGGAACTGCCATACCAGATGTGACAGCAGTCCAACCGGTCGTCCCGGCATCGTCGATTTCCCGGCCGGCTACAGTTCGGTCATCGCGGTGGGAGCGATCAACAGCCAGTCGATGAAAGCCAGCTTCTCGCAACGCGGCCCGAACCTTGCGGTCGTGGCTCCCGGCGTGGGAGTTCTTTCCGCCGCGCGAAGCGGACGATCTTCGATTTCCGATCTCCTGCTTTCCGACTCGACCGTCGTACAGGGACAGGGTTTCACATTCTCGCCGCAGGGCGATGTGACCGGCGACTACGTCTTCGTCGGTCTGGGACGCGCCGAGGACTTCACCTCCGCCGTTCAGGGCAGGATCGCGCTGATCGAACGCGGTATCCTCACCTTCGGCGACAAAGCCCGCAACGCCAAAGCCGCCGGTGCAACAGCCGTCGTCATCTTCAACAACCTCCCGGCATCAGACCCGAATGGCGGACCGATTCTCGGCACACTCTGCCGCGAGTCCAATCCTCAGGGACAGTGCACGAATCTCGATGACACGACCTTTGCCTTCCCCCTGACCGTCGGAATTTCAAAGGAAGAAGGGGATTCGCTGCGCAGTCAGGCGCGTGGGCCGATCACCGCCAGCATCCGGCCCGACGACTATACGGAGAACAACGGAACGTCGATGGCGACACCGCACGTCTCCGGGCTCGCCGCGCTGATCTGGTCGATCGCCCCCGATGCGACCGCCGAGCAGGTCCGCAATGCGATCCTGTTCACCGCGACGGACCTGGGCGATCCTGGAATCGATCCGGTCTTCGGACATGGAAGGGTCGACGCCCTCGAAGCTGCAAGGTTGCTTGCTCCGGAAAAGTTCCCATCCACTCAGAAAAAGATCCGCACCCGCCGCTGAATCAGCGCTGAAGGGTGAAGAGTGAAGGGTGAAGAGTGAAATTGCTCACCTTTCACCCTTCACCCTTCACTCTTCACTCTTCGGAGATGTAAGCTAGAATGCCCCCCCGAAGCACGGTGCCCCGAATCAGAGGCGCCGAACCACATATCAGGAGCTCTCAATGCGCATCGGTGTGCCCGCCGAGATCAAGAACAATGAATACCGCGTCGGCCTGGTGCCGTCCGCCGTCAAGGACCTCACTGCCGACGGCCACGACGTGCTCGTCGAGCGCAAGGCAGGCGAAGGAAGCGGCTTTTCGGATGCGGAATATGCAGCTGCCGGCGCCCGGATCCTTCCCGACGCCGACTCGGTTTACGCGGAAGCGGAAATGATCGTCAAGGTGAAGGAGCCGATACCGGACGAGTATCACCGCATCCGGGATCGCCAGCTCCTGTTCACCTACCTCCACCTCGCTCCGGTCCCCGACCTGACGAAGGTTCTGCTCGACAAGAAAGTCACCGGAATCGCTTACGAGACGATCACGGGCCGGGGCGGCTCGCTTCCGCTGCTCTCTCCGATGTCCGAGGTTGCGGGACGCATGTCCGTTCAGGTGGGAGCGTTCTATCTGCAGAAGCCGAACGGCGGCCGAGGCGTTCTTCTCGGCGGCGTGCCGGGCGTGCTACCCGCCGACGTGGTCATCATAGGCGGCGGCATCGTCGGCATCAACGCGGCGAAGATGGCGCTGGGACTCGGCGCGCGCGTCACCATCCTCGACACGAACATCGACCGGCTGCGTTACCTTGACGACATCTTCGCCGGCCACCTCTCGACGCTCGCATCCAATCGCGCGCATCTCGAAGAGGCCTGCCGGCGCGCAGACCTGCTCATCGGTGGTGTCCTGATCCCGGGCGCTTCCGCACCGAAGCTCGTAACACGCCAGATGGTCCGCGAGATGAAGAAGGGCGCGGTGATCGTCGACGTTGCGATCGACCAGGGTGGATGCGTGGAGACTGCTCACGCTACGACGCACTCGGATCCCGTTTACGAGGTCGATGGCGTGATTCACTACTGCGTTGCCAACATGCCGGGTGCCGTGCCGCGGACGTCCACGATCGCACTCACGAATGCGACTCTTCCCTACATCCGGCTGATCGCGAACCAGGGCTTCGAGGCAGCGATCACATCGAACTCCGGATTCGCCGAAGGCGTCAACGTCTACGACGGCAATATCACGTGCAAGCCCGTCAGCGAGTCCCAGGGCCGGCCGTTCGTGCCGCTGAGCGAAGTGGTTAGTAGACAGAGGTCAGGGGCGAGGAGCGGGGGGGCGAGGGGCTAGAGGCTAGAAGCCCGGCTTCGAGTGTCAAAGTTCTTGCATATGCCCTCGCCCCTCGCCCCCATACGCGCTAACTTAAGATCGTAGTCGGCTCAGAAGAAGCCAATGTTGAATTGAATGTTGAATGAAGACCGGGTCCAAATTCAACATTCAACATTCACATTTCAACATTCAACATTCGGTCTCCCGCCCGGCTCCCAGTGTCAAAGTTAGCGCGTATGCCTCTCGCCCCCTCGTCCCTCGTCCCAACCGCCTACTCACACCACCCCCCTCTTGACAGCCGGACCACCAAACCTATATTGTTAGCACTCGTTGCAGTTGAGTGCTAACAACTCCAGCGTGTCCGAAGGCTCCTGCCCGCGGATAACTTCAATCAGATGAGGTAAAAGGAGATCGTAATGTCCATCAATGTTCGTCCTCTACATGACCGGATTCTCGTCAAACGCATCGAAGCTGGCGAGCAGATCCGTGGCGGAATCGTCCTGCCGGACACCGCTAAGGAAAAGCCCCAGGAAGCCGAAGTCATCGCCGTCGGCGAGGGTAAGTACAACGAAGACGGAAAGCGCATCAAACTCGACGTCAAAAAAGGCGACAAGGTTCTGATCGGCAAGTACTCCGGAAGTGAGATCAAACTCGACAACGTCGAGTACACCATCCTCCGCGAGGATGAAGTACTCGCCATCGTCGAGTAAGCGCACCACCATTCAAGACCAGCGGGCTCTCTGCCCGCTGATGAGAAAACAGGAGAAGTCACATGGCCAAGCAGATTACATACGGAGATGAAGCGCGTCAGGCGATTCTCAAAGGCGTCAACAAGCTCGCCGACGCAGTCAAGGTCACTCTCGGTCCGAAGGGCCGGAACGTGGTCATCGAGAAGAAGTTCGGTTCCCCCACGATCACCAAGGACGGCGTGACCGTCGCCAAGGAGATCGAACTGAAGGACGAACTGGAAAACGCCGGCGCGCAGATGGTTCGCGAAGTCGCATCCAAGACTTCCGACACCGCGGGCGACGGAACCACCACGGCGACCGTGCTCGCTCAGGCGATCTACCGCGAAGGCATCAAGAACGTCACAGCCGGCGCAAACCCGATGGACCTCAAGAAGGGAATCGAGAAGGCTGTCCGCGCTGCCGTCGAAGCGATCGACAAGATGGCAAAGCCGGTCGAGGGCAAGGACATCGCCCACATCGGAACCATCTCGGCGAACAACGATGAAGAGATCGGCGGCATCATCGCCGAGGCGATGGACAAGGTCGGCAAGGACGGCGTCATCACCGTTGAAGAGGCCAAGGGCCTCGAGACGACTCTCGAAGTCGTCGAAGGCATGCAGTTCGACCGCGGCTATCTCTCACCGTACTTCGTCTCTGATCCGGAGCGGATGGAAGCAGTGCTCGAGAGCCCGCGGATTCTCCTCTTCGAGAAGAAGATCTCTTCGATGAAGGACCTCCTCCCGGTGCTCGAGCAGGTTGCCAAGCAGGGCAAGCCGCTTCTCATCATCGCTGAAGACGTCGAAGGCGAAGCGCTCGCAACGCTCGTGGTCAACAAGCTTCGCGGAACACTGAGCGTGGTCGCCGTCAAGGCGCCCGGCTTCGGCGATCGCCGCAAGGCAATGCTCGAAGACATCGCGATCCTCT